>CALXLM010000055.1 GCA_944389195.1 uncultured Opitutales bacterium | reverse complement strand
TTCATTCAATACAAATTCAAACAATATTGGCAGGTCTTCTGCCGGATATTATCTGGAGTCTAAAGACGGAACCGCTGTGACTTTCAACGCCACGAATGCCGGAGGCATAACAGTCAGTTTAACATCGGCGGACACGAACGGAATCTCCGGTTCAGACGTTGTTTACGGAACGCACGGCAACACATTTTATATAGGACAGAATTTTACATTTAACGCACAAAGCCTTGTCGTGAATGGAAGGCTTACGACCGACCAGACCGATTATGTTGACTCCATCTTTACAGTCGCCGGCAATTTGAACCTTTTAAATGCCGACGCCGATCCGGCGCTTACTTTCAACGGAACCAACGCCCTTATAGATACGACTGGGGTTGTGACAAGCAACGGCAAGATTCAAGTGTCGTCAAATTCCGATCTTGAAGTAAAGGGTACTTTGGCCACTTATAAGCCTCTTACGATATCGTCGTCAAACGTCACAATAGCCGAGGGCGGTACTATTGATTTAAATATAGATGCTACAACTCCCGGCAATTTGAATGTGAATTCTTCTAATTTGAGTGTGGCCGGCGTCTTAAAGTCGAAGGCTGGCGGATACATTAACAGCGGTTCGACCGTGACAGTCGAGTCCACTGGGGCCATCGGCGGCGTGATGGTATTGCAGGGCGGAACTCTCATTGTAAATGGGAAACTTATTGCTTATAGAGGCACGGGCACTGTTAATTTAGGCGCGACAAACGGCACGCTTATTGTGGGAGACACGGCTGATCTTTCGTCAGTTTACGCTTTGGAACTGAGAGGCGGTACGCTGAATGTGGAATCCGACGTATCTATAGGCGTTTTGCGCACTAATGAAGGCAAGGAGGCTGTTTTAAATATTGCGGAAGGCAAGACTTATACTACGGAGTCAACTAATTTTAACACCGGAAGCAACACTACCGTAAACGGGAATTTGAATATAACCAAAACTTTCTACTTTGTAGGCGATACGTTTACTGTTAAAAGCGGAACGATGACTGTCGGTCCCTTGGCGAGTACGTCGTTTACCAACAGAGGAACTTTAACGGTAAGCAAAGGCGCGCAATTAAACATATCTACGTCTGACGGCGGCAGCTGGGGCATTATATATGCGCCGAAATTGGGAAACCAGTTGGTGGTTGACGGCGGGACTCTTTCGCTAAGTTCAAAAATTGACACTTCGTATTCGGCCAACGTAAATGGGACTCTTTCGCTCCTTAACGGCGCCGTCGTCTCGTCAAATTCCAGCGCTTACATAGGAATTACAGCCGGCGGCACTCTTATGGCGGACAGCACTTCAAAGATTGATGCCACAAAAATCGTATTTGCCACATCTATAGATGCGACAGATTATAATGAGCAAAAAAAATTAGTACTTGGGGCTGGCAGCGTATATAATGCTGAGATAGTGGCTGTCCGCACGCAAAACAATATCGTGGAGCTTTCTTCTGGGGAATCCTACATGTTTTCGTCTGTAAAATTTCACGATGTTTCGGGCTATGTGGAGGGTCAATATAACGATATTACTTTCGATTTGAACGGCGCCAAAGAAGTTGTAATCGGAAGCGTAAAGGAGCTTGGCGGCGCCGCGCTGGGAACCTTGATTTTCAACGATTTTGCCGCAGGGGTCGTCAAGGTTGAGAATTTTACAACCGATATGATTTCAACCGGAACATGCACGATAGGCGGTCTGACGTTAAATCTTGTCGCGTACGACTATATGGGCAACAAGCTTAACGGAACTTGGAGCGTGGACCAAAACGGGTACCTCTTCAATTCTGCCATTCCCGAACCTGCGGAGTGGGCGGCGATATTTGCCGGGCTTTCCCTGCTTGCCGCAGTTTTGCGCCGTCGCTCCAAATAGGGGATTGTTTTGAAATTTAACGTGAGAGTCCGCAATAACCTGCGGGCTCTTTTTATCTTCTGATATGTTTATGAAAATATTTTCTGCTGCGATTTTTTCCGCGGCGTGTCTTTGCGCTTTCGGTACCGAATATAGGGCCGCCAAGATTTCCAACGGGGTTATCGAGGCGGACGTGTGCACCGATACTGGTTTAAACGGATACTACCGCGGCGTAAGGTTTGACCCAAGCGGTATAATTTTTTCCCTGAAGGCGGGCGGCCACGTTTATTTCGGAAGCCGCCACGATATACACAGGCCCGACTGGCACGACTGCATTACCGGTCCGGTGGAAGAATACCTTGTTGTGGGCTATGACGAAGCTGCCGCGGGGGGGACATTCCTTAAAATAGGGGTCGGCATGCTCGAGAAGCTTTCCGATGCTCCTTACAATTTCAGGCTTCCCTACAAGTTAACAAACGGCGGCGAGCGTTCGGTGAAGGTTTTTCCGGATTCCGTGGAGTATGTGCACAAGTTGGACGACACCAGCGGCTATGCGTACGTACTTGTAAAAACGCTTGTCCTTGAGAAAAATTCGAACCGTTTGGCAATACGACACCGCTTGAAAAACACCGGCTCCAAAAAGATAGAGTCTAACGTTTACAACCACAATTTTTTTGTAATCGACAACGCGGTTGTTGACGAATCGGTTTCTGTAAGGTTCGGCTTCGATTTGAATTGCGACAAGTTCGGTTTGGGGGAAATAGCAAAAATAGAAGGGAATTCGATAAGGTTTTTGCGGAGAATGTGCGGCGACGAGCGGGTGAGCATCGACAATATACCGTGCCCGCAGGGCTCCAAGAATGTCATGTGCGTCGAAAACGCCAAGGTCGGCGCGGGAGTGAGGGTGGCGGGAGACGCGCCCATTATGAAGGCGGTATTTTGGAGCGACAAAAAATCGGTATGTCCGGAGCCGTTTGTGAAAATTTCCGTAGGGCCCGGCGAAGAGTTCGAGTGGAACCTGCATTACGATTTTTACAGTTTAAAATAGCTTTGGCGTGCAAGCCGGCGAGGCGCGCATAGCAATCGGCATTTAAGTTGGTCGGGAATGCGCATGCCCGGGCATTTTGTAAAAGTTTTGTCTGCCTATGCGCGCGGGCTATAAAAGTTTGCTTTGCGGTTTTTGCAGTTAAAAACCGTTTTTCGGGCGCAAGCCGTAAATAGTTTTTTGCAAGCGTGCCGGCAACCCTGCTGCGCGGCGCATAAAATTTTTTTCGCATCGCCGGGCGTTTGTCGGCAAGGGCGGTTTTTACGCGCCTACGCCCTGTTTTTTATGGGAGTTCCTATCCTAAAAATCTGCATTTCTTCTGGGAAAAAAGCGGCGTTTTGCGAAACTCTCAGCGGTATTCAAGAAAAGTTTGCAATATTTTCTAAGCGTTTCCCGCCGCGCCTTTAAGGCCGGATTTGCGGTCGCATGCGCTGTAAAGTTCCATGCCGGTTGATAGTGGCGGGGCTAAAAAATTTGCAAAAAAAACGCGCCGCCGCTTCGCAGCGTTTGGGGGCGCGCTTGCATTTTGTTTTGCGCCCCGTTTGCGGGGCCCGTGAAATTTGGACTTATCGCAGGCTGTTTCTAAAATATTTCCTTTGTTTTTTTGCGAGCGCGAAGGTGTTTGCCACAATGGTTTGCCGCAGGCATTCGGTGTTTTTTTCGCCGCGCATTATCCAGTCAATAGTTTCGCGGTATCCTATGGCGGATCTTGCGGATTCGTTTTTTAGGATTCCGTTGGAGATTAGAGTTCGCGTTTCATCTACGAGGCCTTCGTCGATCATGGATTTTGCGCGCGCCTCTATGCGCCTTAAAAGAGTGCTGTTTTCGGCGTCGAGTATTTCTACGTCTCTGTTGAGCTCGCCGAAGGGGCAGGGAAGTTTTTTGAATTCTGCGAGGAGTTCCCCAACGGATTTCCCCGACGCCATGCAGCGCTCCAGTGCTTTTTTTGTTCGGCGCGGATTTTTCAGGTCCACAAATTTCCCCGCGAGCGGATCCAGCTTTAAAAGCGCGCCGGACAGAGCCTCTGCCCCCCCGTCTTTTTCTATGCTTTCGGAGATTTCCTTTATACTGTCCGGAATTTTTAAATTGTCGGTGACTGCCGAAAACCACGCCTTAAGATAAAATCCGCTGCCGCCGGCGACGACTATTTTTGCGCCTCTGCCGACGATTTCTCTTATCGCTTCTTGAGCCATTTCCACATATTGCGACACGTCAAACCTGTTGGAAGGCTCGGCGACGTCTATCAGATAATGCTTAGTCTGCGCAAGCTGGTTTTTTGAGGGCTTCGCCGATCCTATATCCATACCGCGATACACCTGAACGCTGTCGCACGATATTATTTCAGCTCCGAACCTGTTGGCGTAATCTATGGCCGCCTGCGTTTTTCCCGAGCATGTGGGGCCTGTTATTATTTTTACGTCGAGTTTCACGCGCGGAAAATTTTGCAGAGTTGACAGTATTTGTCGGGTGTTTTGCAAAGATGTGCCCTGCAGTATTCGCGGCCGTAGCGTATCATTTGCAGGTGAAGGTCATTCCATTTTTCGGGCGGGAATATTTTTTTCAAGTCGGCTTCGGTTTGTTTCACGTTCAAACCCGAACTGAGGCCCCATCTTGCGGCGAGCCTGTGTATGTGCGTATCTACCGGAAACGCGGGCACGCCAAATGCCTGCGACATTAAGACCGACGCCGTCTTATGCCCGACCCCCGGCAGAGACTCCAAATCCTCAAAAGTGTCAGGCACCCTGCCGCCGTATTTTCCCGCTATTATTTCGGACAACCTTTTTATGTTTTTTGCCTTAGTAGGGGCAAGCCCGCACGGCCGGATTATCCGGAGTATTTCGCCTTCCGAAAGAAGCGCCATTTTTTCCGCGGATCCGGCCTTCGCGAAAAGTTCTGGCGTAGTTTCGTTTACGCGCTTGTCGGTGCATTGCGCCGAAAGCACCACGGCTATTAAAAATGTAAACGGGTCTGCATGGTTGAGAGGTATGCCCGGATGCGGATATAGCGCACCGAGCGTTTCCATTACAATTTCCGCTTTTTTGCGTTTGGTCATCAGTCGTTTTCTCCACTTATGGAGAAGGCGAATTTGTAAGACTTGCCGCATGTAATGCGCGCGCTCTTTTCCGGAAGGGCTCCCCATGAGGTTATGCCGCCGAGCCCGGCGTTTATTGC
>CALXLM010000054.1 GCA_944389195.1 uncultured Opitutales bacterium | reverse complement strand
CCGCGGCGGCCGCACGCTGCTTGCGGTAAGTTCGGGCACGTTTGAATTAAACGGCATTTTAGTGGTTTCTGATTTGCAAAAGACTTTTGAATTGTCGGTTGCAGACGGCGCCAAACTTATTTTGGGGTCGATTAACGGAAGCGTCACGCATACGAATGGCAACGAAGAGAAAACCTTTGTCGGTTACGGGCAGCAGGATATGGGATCCATATTGAACCTCACCGAATTTTACGAGAAAACAATTCTGTTTAAGGAAATAGGCACCGACGAGGAAAACCAGGCATTTCTCGACTCGATACGCGTTGCCGGGCAAGTTAACAACGACTTGAAATTTAGCGCCTATGACGCTGTGGCGGGCGGATATTGGCTGACAACCGGGGTTGTTCCCGAAGCGTCTGATTTTGCGGTTGCACTCGGGGCGTTCGCATTGGCGGCAGCATTGTTGCGCCGCCGGAAATAACCAAACCGTTTTATGGAGCAAGCGCGCATCGCCAAAGGGCGCTGCGCGCTTGTTTTTTGCCGCGCGGGTTTGCCCCGCGCATATTCGGTATGCCGTCCGCGGCAGTCCATTGGTAGCAAAACCAGTTTTATAACCGCTTCCGTCGGTATCATGCCTGCGGGAAAATTTATTCCCAATTAAAAGGGAGCTTTGGGGCAGCTTTTGGAAAATTGTGTTTTCAAAATGTTTTGACCAATCTTCCGATATGTTTTTGCTGGGAGGTGTGGATAAATTAAGGCACATACTTGTCGACGGGTGGAATGCGTTGCATGCCCACCCGAAATTGGCGCGCAAGCTCTGTTCCGGGCGTGCCGAGGCGGCTCAGTCGGAGCTGTCTGCCATGCTTGAATCTGTACACGACTGGTACTGCGTCCGAATAACCGTAGTGTACGACGGCGTCGGAGATGATATTTCAATTGTTCGCCGCGGGGAATCTCTGACGTTTTCCGAAGTTTATACGCCTTCGTTTATGACGGCAGACGAGTTCATAGAGCAGTTTTGCGCGGCTTCAAAGCGCCCCCAGGAATTGCTTGTGGTGTCGCGCGACAACCTTTTGAGACTTACTGCCTCAAGCTTCGGAGTTTCGTCGCTTTCTCCCGAAAGCTTTTTCGAGCGCGCGTCAGAGACGGAAGAAGCCGTTCGCAAGCGCGCGGCGTTAAACAAGGCGGCGTCCGATGCGGAGTGGTCGAAAGAGAATCCGTTTTCCAAGCTCGACGAGCTTGCAAGCGACATCGAGTCGGCTTTTAAAAATCCGCCCCTCGTGTCTAAAAGGCTCAGAAAAAAAATGCGCAAATCGGGCGGAAAGGGCGGAGCGGACGGAAAGGGCGGAGCGCATTGCAGTAAAAAAATCACCGGTATGGGAGATGGCGGAAAATTGAAAGACGGCTCACAGAGCAATACAAAAATATCGATAGGAGGAAAGCCGGCGAGCGGAAAGGCCATTGCTGAATTGAAAAAAATTCTGGAGTTTCGAACGGGTGTTCGTTCGGAGCGAATAAGAAATAAATAACGGATTTTTGTTATACGATTTTTTATTTTGCAGTTTTTTCATTTCAAAGTTTCGGTTGAAATATTCGCCGCGATTATTTACATTATTGGCGGAGTTCGTAAATTTCCGTTATTTTGGAAAGAAAATAAAAAAACGCTCGCTGGACACCGCGAGCGTTTGCAAATAAAAATTTTAGAATTTTATTTTATGTCTTTGTCGTTTTGAAGCGCGCCGTCCGTAGGAGTAGAGTTTGAATCTGAATCGGCAACGCAATGTGCCGCGCCGTCCGTAGTCTGTTCCTTTCCCTCCTGAACTGCGTCCAACCCGCAAGTTGCCGAAAGTTCGGCACCTTCGCCTTGAATACCGTTTAATGGCGTTTTCGGAGCGTCGTCCGGATTTGCTGCGGCGTCGGATTTTTGTATTGCTGATTCGTTCGGGATATTTTCCCTCTGTTCGCCCGCGCAAGAAGTTTCGAGCGCATTGGAAATCTTTGGCGTATCGGAAACTTCGCTGGTGTCCGGTTCCTGTTGGACATGGGCGGCGCAGTTTTCTTCGCTCTTTTCGGCGTCCGATGCGGAGTTGGTTTGAGTTTCGATTGGTTCGTCGTCTGCCGGGGAATTTTCCGCGCCTTCTGCGGCTTTTGATGATTTATCCTTCGGGCGCGGCAGATACGGATTTGCCTGAAGCGTGGAGTCTGCGTATTCCACCACATAGCCTTCGGATACCAACCATAAAAGCTCGCTCCATACGGAACTCAGTTTGGCTTTTTGGTCTTCGGAAATTTCATTCGGCGCGGTTGCGGGTTCCTTATCGGATTCGTTGCCGCCGTCCTTGTTTTCTTCGGCGAGGGTTTTTGTTTTGGGCTTTTCGTCGGGAGGGGTTAGTCCCAAAAATTTGTAGGGGAGATCTGCGGCGATCGTACCCGGATTTTCCGAAATAAAGTCGAATATGCGCTGTGGAGTGTCGGCAAGCTTGTCGCCTTCAAACAGGAATTTCCGCTTTACTATGGACACAAAAGCGAATCCTTTGCTGCCGCGCTTGTAAACCGAGAATCCCGAACGGCGCAAACGGCCGCGCAGATTGTTGGCCGTCACTATCGGGAAACGCTTTTGCTTGCGCCAAGCTTCTTCGATGTTGCGGCGTATGCGCCCAAAGGGAAGCTTTGAAAGATTTACCCCCCTCATTCTTACCTGTTCGTAGGTTTTTACAAGCTCTGCGCCCATTTTGTGCAGCACATAATTAGACGCGGCTTCGCGCGTATCAAAAGTGTCGTTCTCGCCTTCCTGGGGATTCTTGAGCTTGTAAACATCGCGCATTTTCATCTGTTCCGTCCATGCCGCTACAAGTTCCGGGTCACGCGTCGATTCTATAGAGGAGGCAAACTCTCCGAACGGCATTTTGGGGAAATGCAGCCTGTGGTATTCGCGCAGATATTCGTTATATTTGTGCCAATTCGGAGGGCCGAGAAGATCTCCGGTGGGTTTGCAGCGGTTTACAACTTGGAAATTGCCCTTTGGAGGATCCACCTGCACTTGGCATTTTTCAAACATTTCGTCGATATAATATTCGACTGCAGCGGCTTTTGCGGCGGCTTCGTCCTCAAACGGGAGGTTAAGCGGCTGCGCACAATATAGAGGCTTCACCGCGCCGGATTCGTCGGGAAGGTTTTTGGCAAGGACTATAAATCTATCGTTTTTTTCAAGCACAAGTTCCGCTATGTCGAAGAGCTGGTATGTGCGCTTTGAGTTTTTCATGATGTCGGACAGCTTGTTGAAGGGAGTGTCGTCCGGATAGAAAAGCACTTCCATTGTGAAAACAAACGGCTGCTGCTTACGGGCATGCGGGGATTTTGCAAACGCGCGCGGTTTTCCGCCAAGGGATTCGCGGCCGCCGTCGGGCTTTTGGCGTTGGCGCGGACGGTCAAAATTTCCGTCCCTTGTTTCACGGACAAAGTCGGAGAGTTTTCCTTTTTTGTGGAAGTGGCGCGGATTTCCCGTTTTTTCGCGTTTTTTGTCGCCAAAATCCTTTCGTATTGAAGAACTTGGTGTCCAAGCTGTTGCAAATTCTATATTGGAAAGCTGACTCAAATCAACTTCTTGGGGATTTTCCGTCTCTTTGTTTTCTTCGGACATGCTTTTTATGTGCTTGATTTTATAAAAGCGCTCGCCGTCTTTGAGGTGTGCGCGTATGATGTTTTACAGTTAGTCGATTAGAATCAAATTTATCTTTATTGCAAAACAAAAATTTCCAACTAAATGAAAAGAATGCGAATCGGACAGCTGAAATGGAAAGGATTTGGTATGTTAAAAAAAATAAAAAAAAAGCTTGTAAACATGGCTGTCGCTTTTTAACGTGCTTTACACAATTTAAAAAAAGTAATCCATTTTTAAGCAAAAGAAAGAGTTGATATGAAAATCTTAAAATACATAGCGGTTTTGGCTACGGCAATGCTCGCCTGCGCAACGTATGCTGCGGACGATTCTTCGGTTGATCCCATGAAGGTCACGGTAAATAACGAGAACGGAGCGCTTACCGTTAATATAAGTTTTGATGTCAAGGATCCCACGGTATCCTGTTCCGACGCTTTGAAAGAAGTTCTTACAAAAGCGTTGGCTTCTGTGGGCGCCGAATCTCTCAACGGCAAGGCCATAAGCTCTGCAATGATGGCAATCAAGTCGGCTTTGGCTGATAAGAACGCTCCTGCAAAAGGTTCCATAGTAGTTGCCTTCCAAATTATGAATAAAGTTCAGGGAGCCGATAATATCGCCCAAGTGAAGACGTCGGTGTCCGTTGCGGGAGAATCGTATGTCGCCAACACCGAAACGAGGTATAATCCCGAAACGCAGGTTGCAAGAACCGAAGGCAATGTGACGGTTAAGGGTCAGGACGGCAAGGAAGTTTCAATGCCCGTCATCCTCTCCGTTGACGCAAACGACGTTGTTAAGGGTTCTGTAGGCGATACAGCGGTTGTTGACAGCGTATCCGGACAGGTTGTCCCGAACACACTGGTAGTTCCCACGTCGCTGCAGGAATCGGCGACTCAGGGTACGAACAACCTCCCCGACAACACGATTGTGACGTCCGCTGAAAACTAAGATTTAAATTTAATATCAATAAAAAAACCGGAAAGGCAAATGCCTTTCCGGTTTTTTATTGTTTTTTTTGTTATGCGGCGTTGTTCGGTACAAGCGTCAAAAAATATGTTGCCATTAATTTCGGCATAGATAGATTATCATACTAAAAGATGAAATTTTTAAAACTGAGAAGTCTTGGCGTCAGGCTGCTTTTACTTTGTGCAGTGTGTGTTTCCGCGGCGCTGTTGCCGGCATTTTTATATTTTACGGGTCTTTTGCGGGAAATAAAATTGTTCAAGTTGGAGCTTTCCGGCGCGGGTATGCTTTCGTCTTTGTCATATTTGACGCATTCGGCGTATCATTCGTCAAACGGGGAAAGCGTTGACGAAGCCGGATTGAAAAAAACTTTTGCTTCGCTTTCCGGCATAGCCTCAAAACTGGATTATAATGCCGACTTAAAAAATAATCCGCGCATGCAGGCGGCTTTTTCTTCGGCGGTGCTTGAAGCGTTTGTAAAAACGCCCGACTCCGGCGAAATCGTTGCCGATATGGCCGAATATATAACAATCCACAGCGGGCTTTTTACCGATCAAAATGTCGGCGTGCATTTGTTCATGGGCGTATCGTCCGACGTTTTTCCTAAACTTTATTCCGGCATACTAAGGTTTTCGGCGGCTTTAAAGACATGTGCCCCCACGCCCGACAAATCGCAGATAAACGAATTGTCGTCTTCGCATGTCCTGCTTTCAGAGTACGCCAAAGAGGCAGTTTCTGAATTAAGAAAGGCGTGTTCGCTTTGTCCGCCTGAAAAGTCGGTTTTGATTGTTGCAGATATCGCCAAGCTTAATTCCGCTCTTGGGGAGCTTAACGCGGCTATTTCAAGGGTATGGCACGGCAGGGGAATAGACGTTTTACAGGTGCGGGCAACCCTTTCCACTTTGGAAAAGTCCGCATTCGACTTATGGTTGCTGTCCGGAAAGTCTCTTTCCGAGTCCATATTGCTGCGTATCGGCACGGCGGAAGATGCGTTGAAGATGGCTCTTATCCAAGTGTCTGCCGCGTTGTTTGTAATTTTCATATTGGCTTTATTTGTCGCGCGTTCGATAACTAATGCCGCCAGAAAAACAAAAACACTTGTCTCTTTGGCGGTAGATTCCGGCGTTTCGGACGCGAGGGATTTTAATGAAAATTCTCCTCAGCGGATAGGCGTTTTTTCGGATATCGATGCCGGAGTGTTAAAACTTTTGGACAATTACGCAGGCATGGTTGGATCTGCAAAATCCATATTGGATTCGTCTTCGCAGCTGAACGACGACGCGCAGGAGATACTTTCCACGCAAAAACCGAGATTAAACGGAGTTTCAAACAGTTTGTTGCGCGTGGATGCGAAGATAAACCTGCGCGACAAGTCCGACGCCGCGCTGGCTGCGTCGGCGCAGTCGTTGCGCGACAGACTCAACATTGTGGAGCAGCTTGCGCGCTCGCAGAGCAAATCTGTTCTGGACGTGTCATCTCACATAAAGGATACGCTTTCGACTGCCGCCAAAATCATATCGAATTTTGATGCGCTCAGAGACATGGCTTCAAAGATGAGCGTGATAGCCGAAACTTTCACGGGTGTTGCCGACCAGGCGAACATATTAAGTTTAAATCTTTCAATAGAGACCGCTAAGGCGGGCATTAAGGGGTCGGGGCTCGGGACGCTTGCCGAACAGATCAAAATTTTGTCGAAGCGCACTGTGGTTTCGGTCATAGACATCGAGTCAATAAGGGATTCGATTCTGGAGACGCTCGAGGCCGGGGCGACAGATACCGACAAGTTTTTGGCTTCGCTGGAGTCAGACTCCAAAATTCTCGACGAAGTTGACTCTGCCCTTTCTGATTTAACGTCGTCGCTTTCCAATATTTCGGTTTCTACAAACGCCATATCCGTTTCGCTGCGCGAGAGGGCAACTTCCGACATGTCAATGCGCGAAGCCCAGGAAAATCTGGCGAAGGTCGGCGAGGCGCTTTCCGAATTTGCTGCTTTTTCAAAGAATGCGTCTTTGGTTGTCAATAAGACTCGCGACGCGCTGTCGCAGGCGAAGATATAGCTCTTGGGGAGGCAGGCGACGGTTCAACGGCTTTGCGCGTTTTTATGCGATGTCCGTATTGGAGCATATCCAGCCGCACAGGGCTTCCAGCAGATTCGAGGCTTCCGCCTTTAGCGCTGCGAGTTCGCGCGATGGAGTCTTAATAATGGTAGAGAATGTATTTATTTCCTTTTGAGTTAATCTTCTTAGGAAATCCTCGTGAACCGGATACCCTTCGTCCCTGGCGAGTAGGTACATGAACTTTAGGCGGACGGCTTCTGCGGGAGCTCCGGCAACAATGCTGTCGAGGGAGGCGCGGAGGCGTTTTGAAAGGGTTTCGGAGTCCTCTATATGCCTTCCGTTTTTTAAGACGGTCTGGGTTATGAGCGCTGCCTGTGCAAAGGAGTTGTAGTCGGAGGCTATTTCGTGGCGGCGTTTTAGCACGGAAAATTCCCTTATGAATTTAAGCGCCGTCGGAGATGCAGAATCGCATATGGCCGAAATGTCGTCGAAAATGTCGGGCAGGGTGCCTGTTCTTTTTGCCGGAATTTTTTTAATCGCCTGTACTATCGCATGCTCTGGCGAAAACGCCACAATATACAGCGAATTTTCGCCCCTCGTTTCCCTGTTTAGTACGGTGGCGCAGTTTATATTTGCCAAAGCGCTCACGCCGGTTCTTTTTGTTCGCCAGGTTTTGGGGCGTATTCGGGCACTACGGCTCCGCCGGATATGATCAGCTTCATGGCTTCGCCGACCGTCATGTCTAGATATGTAAGGCTTTCCTGCGGAACCATTATTAGAAATCCGCTTGTGGGATTGGGCGTTGTCGGCACAAACACGTTTACGACTACCTCGCCTGTGCGCTCCTGTATTTCCCCCTTTGCCTTGCTTGTGACAAACCCGACCGCATAAAGACCCGTGCGGGGAAATTCGAGCATTACCACCGCCTGGAATACGGCTTTGTTTTGCTTCGAAAAAGTATCTACAATCTGTTTAACAGTTCTGTAGACCATCCCCACTCCGGGTATTTTGTTAATAGCCATTTCGGAGGCGTTGATTATCCATCGGGCAAAGAAGAATTTTGACACTACGCCGAGGGAGATTATCATAAGCAGCACAATTACCGTGGACAATATATCGATGAGTATTTTTCCCGCGCCGGAATTTGGCAGGGAGGCGTCGAGGTGATGGAATATCGGCACAAAAATCAGTTGGGATACGGGTGTACCGATATTTCTGATAAGAAACATAAACACGAACACTGTCACAGCTATGGGCAGCGCGATTATTGTGCCTGTTAGAAGGTAGTTTCCGAGACGTTTAAGCATTGTATTTAAAGATGGGTTTTTTAAAATTTTTATCCAAAATTTCCATTGCCAACGCTTCAGCCTTGCGCATGGCGGCGGCGTCATCGCATGATACGTCGTCGAGTCCGGCAAGGTGCAGATATCCGTGCGCAATATAAAGGCACAATTCGCGAGACGGCGTGGAGGAGTAATTTTTTGCGCATTTTAAGGCTCGTTCCGCGCTCGCGCATATTTCCCCGGCGAAAGAGTCCTCAGAGTCGCCTCCAAATGTGATGACGTCGGTTTCGGCTGGATCGTCAAGAAATTGGGCGTGGATTTTGGCAAGGTCGGAGTCGTTGAATATTGCGATAGACAGCGTTCCTTCGGGAGCCTTGAGTTCCCTGGGGAGCAGGGCGTCAAGCTTGTCGATAAATCGCCGCAGCCGACGCCTGTCGAACGAAATTAATCCTCCGCTCATGTCGGATATGTCGGTTTGTCTTTTCATTGAAGCATGTCCTGCACGCGTTTTAGCGAGTCTTCGGCATCGCCCTCGCTAACCGCCCTGTTCAGCTCAAGGGTGAAAATGTGCTTTTCAGAATTGAAATACTTTGCAATGGCGTTGAAATCTATGCAACCCTTTCCGATTGCCACATGGTCTTTGCCGTCTTTCGTGCAGTCGTGAAGATGCCACCCCACTATCGAATCTTGGGTCCTTTCAATCAGGTCGGACTGCTTTCCCATGCCAAGAAGCTGCTTGCGCATGGAGTGCCCGACATCGTGCCACGTTCTCGCCTGCGTCGTGTCTTTTAGGGCGTCGATGAGCGCCTCGAAATTCCAATCAAGCGGCAGTTCGCATGGCGACTCCCGGTTTTCGATTCCTATGAACACGTTTCCGGATTTTGCAAAATCGGAAATCTCGCCGATGTTTTTTGCTATGTTTTTGTAGTCGGAACGCTCCGCGCGTCTTTTCGCTTTCGCCATGAATTTCGGAAGGGCCTTTTTATAGTCCGGGTTTTCCAAAAGATCTTCTCCCGGTATGGAGTTTATCAGCTTTTCCAAGGCGGCGTCCGGCCTTCTAAAAAAATATGAGAGGAATCCGCAGTGGCAGACAATCGCCTTTGCGCCGAATTTTTCGGCAAATTCCAAAGTTGTTTTCGTATGGCGCATCCACTGTTCCGACTCCCTTTTTGACGCGGTGGCAGGCGAAAAAAGATTCGGCGCCGGGCCTTTTACAAAAGGCGGAACAGGGCAGAAATTGTGAAGCGACGATATTTTAACGACACCCTCTTCGACAGCCCTTATTGCGCCCTCCATGGATGTCGCGGTGGTGGAATGGCCCAATTCGACATATTCAAAACCCATTTCGGCCGCCCGCGCGAGCATGGCGTATCCGTCGCCGCCGAATTTGCTTTGAAGGTAGCTTGTGGAAAGGGATATTACGGGGTTTCCGCTCATGATTCTATCTTCCCCATATCCTAATGGACGTAAGCATGAAATATTCGAGGGCGGACGTGTCGGGCATGTTAAGTTCGGTTAACCCCGACGCCTTTTCGAGCGCCTCGACTGTTCGGTATAGCTTGACTGCCGGCACGCCGTCGCCGCCCAGCGCGCACGCGGCGCATGCGTCCTCTATTTCCCCGAACAGGCGCTTGCGCAGCGAGCGCCTTTCACCCGCCACTATGGCGTCTATGACGTCGTCGTCGAGTTCCTCCGATTCGCTTTCGCCTATGTCGGAGCTTTCATCCGTGAGGCGCGAGAGTATGCTGTCGAACCTCGCCAGAAGGCCGTAGCAGCGCATTACGGTTTCGGCGAGGGCGGATTGCCCTTTTATGCCCCCGGACAATTTTTTCTGCCAATCCCTAAAGTCGTCCAGCCAGGCGCGCCACTGTTCGTCCCTTACGGGTTCGGGATCCGATTCGACGCGCAGGCTTATGCAGCGGCTTCTGATCGTGTCGAGAAGGTCGTTGGGGCGCGCCGTGAGCATAAATATGGTTGTGCCCTTTGGCGGCTCTTCGAGCGTTTTTAAAAACGCGTTGGCGGCGGAAGCATTCATTCTGTCGGCCTCATAGATTAGCGCCACTTTGTTTCCGCCCATGCTCGACGTTTGCGATATGTCGCGCAGCAGCCTTCTCATGGTGTTTGGGGGCCAGTCTGCGCCGATTTTGTCCGATTCGCTGCCGATTTTTATAAAGCGCATTTTTCCCTGCGGCCTGAGTTCAAACAGGTCGGGGTGCCTGCCGCGGCATGGGCCGAGAAGCCTTTGCGCCACTTCTTTGGCGACGTTTTCGAGCGCGTCCATCGAAGGCCCGAATAGGAGGATGGCGTGGTGCAGCCTGCCGGCTTGCAGCGCCTTTAGAAGTATGTCGAGCGCCTTTGGGTTAGACATTGAATTTGTCTTTCACCGTTTCGAGTATTTTTGAAAAAGTTTCTTCCTTTGGCCCGGACGAGTCTATAACCGCGAATCTTCCCGGATTGAGCGCAGCTATTTTCAAAAATGCGCCGCGCACGGCCTCGTAAAAGGCGATTTTTTCCGAGCCCATTCTGTCTGGAGCGTTGTTGTCGCGCGAATTGGCCCTCGCGAGGCCCTCCCTTGCGGGCAAGTCTAAAAGCACGGTAAGATCGGGAACCGCCCCGTTGACGGCAAATCTGTTAAGGCGTTCAACGGCGTCCTCGCCGAGGTTTCGAGCGGCTCCCTGATAGGCCGAGGACGAGTCGGCGAACCTGTCGCAAAGAACCACCTTCCCGTTCTCGAGGGCGGGTATGATGAGTTCATCGACATGCTGGGCGCGCGCTGCTTCAAAAAGCAAAAGCTCGGCTCTCGGGGACATTGTTTTCTCGGGGCCGTTTTTTAGCAGGATATCGCGTATTTTTTCGGAAAGGGACGTTCCGCCCGGCTCGCGGGTCACGACGCATTCGCGCCCTACGCTCTCAAAATATTCGGCAAGCGCGTTTATATGGGAGGTCTTGCCGCACCCTTCGCCGCCCTCAAACGTAATGAATATTCCCTTTTTCATCGTATTTGTAAATCTTCATATTTTTTTCAGATTTCTCAACAGTTATTTTTCGGCAAAAAACCGATTTCCATGACATTCGGTTTCCGCGCTGAAAATATGAGTATTTTATTTAGACATTTCGCGGCCTGCCGTGTTCTCGTATCGGCGGCGTTTTTATTGCGTTGTCCGCTGCGCTGTTGCGGCGGTTTATTTCGCAGAGAGCACATTCGCGTTTGGATGTGTTTGCTGCCTTTGCGCAAACGGAACTCTGCTGGGAACGCTAAAGATTTTCACATTTCTACAAATCTTGCCTTTTATGCGAGCCTAAGATTTTTCGTTCCGCCGTTTCAGCGCGATTTTTATATTTTCTTCGAAAAAAGCCTTTTTATGTTTTCTGGGTACATTTTCGCGCGACTCGTCGGCTATGGTTTTCATTTCTTCCGCTATAAACTTTTTGGGATACAGGCGGAGCGGGTAGTCCGAACCGTAAACGGCAGAATCCGGAAACGCCGATACGGCGGCTTCCCATGCGTTATGAGGCGATATCAAAGGGCTTGCGGCGGAGTCGAAAAACACGTTATTTTGCGAGCATAATTCCGCGGCTGCTGCGGCGTCGTCGAACAGGGCGTTGCCGAGCCAGTGGGCGAATATGAAGTTTAGCCCGCGGAATTTTTTAGCGGCTTCAAATGCGGCGAGCGAGTCCGTTGCCACTTTCCCGTGGTAGTTTCTCCCGCCTCTTTCCGTGAGGTGAACGCACAGGGGAAGCCCCTCGCTTAAGCACGCCTCGGCAAGCTTTTCGAATCCGCCGGCGCCGTATTTGAATTTCTGCACGCCGTCGTGTATCTCCCCTATCCCGCAAAAACCCGCTTCGCGGGCGCGTTTCGCCGTTTGCGCGGCCCTGTCACCGAACGCCGGCTGCACGGCGGCAAACGCGGAAATCCTGTCGCTATGCCCGGCGGCAAACGACGATACGGCTCGGTTTATTTCGTCGCAAGTGTCGGGGTTTTCCCAATACCACCCCTGTATTACCGCGCGTTCGACGCCCGCGGCGTCCATGTCGTCCAAAAATTTTTTTTCGTCCGGGAAGCCCTGAAGGGATCGTTTTCCGTCCGGGCGCGGCCCCACGAGCGCCGCCCAATACGTCTCCCCGCGTTCCGCAGCCCATTTGGACGGGTTTTCGGAAACGTATTCCGGATAAAAATGTGTGTGGGCGTCTATCATGGCGGGCTTTATATTGCGCCGAAGAATATCATAGCGCATAGAACCGCCGCAAGGGCGAGCCTGTACCATGCGAACGGCGCCAATCCGCGTTTTGTCAAAAAGCCTACCATCCATTTTACCGATACCGCCGCGCTTACAAATGCCACCGCGAGCCCGAAAGCCAGCGGGCCGGCCGAGAGCGCCTCAAGCATGGCGCTTCCGTCGCTGTACGTTTTGTACATGGACGCCGCCGAAAGCGTTATCAGCCCGAGCAGAAAGCTGAAGCGCGCCGAATCTGCGGGTTTCATTCCGGCGATATATCCTCCGAGAATGGTCATCATCGATCTGCTTGTGCCGGGCCACATCGCAACGCACTGCAACACTCCCACAAGAATCGCTTTTTTCGCCGAAAGATCCTCCATCTTTACAAATTGCGCACGCCTTTTTTCTTTTGCCATGTAGAAGCGCTGAACCGCAAACATTAAAACGGCTCCGGCTGCGAGCGCGAAAATAACCGGCTTTACGCCGAACAAATGGCATTCTATGGCGTCGTGGAAAAGAAGCCCCACTGCCGCCGCCGGAAGAAAGGCTATCACAAGGTTTCTAAGCAGCCTAAAGCCAACCGGGTTTCTTCCGAGAAGACCCATGAGCATTTTTAAAATATATTCCCAATACAAAATGGCAACCGCAAGTATTGCGCCGAATTGTATTACTATCACATAGGCGTCGGCGGCGGCTTTCATTGTGTAGGGTTCAAGGTCGTCGCCCAGAACAGCCCTTCCGCTGCCATTGAGGAGAGGCGTATTGGAATCGAGATTTAAAAAAGCGTTCGCCAATATGAGATGCCCGGTTGACGAAACGGGAAGGTATTCAGTGACGCCTTCGACTATTCCGAGCACAGCCGCGTCAAGATAGCTGATGTCGGTTTTCCCGGCGCACGTTTGCGCGTTTGCCGCATGAATCTCCGAGGCTATCCCGTCGGCTCCTATTTCTATCGGCTTAAGTTGGGCTTCCGCGCTGAGAAAAGCAAGAATCAATATTATTGCAGATACTGTTTTCATTGGTGGGTATTTGTGCGGTTCAAAATGTCTTTCTGGAGTCGAGGGCGTTCTTTATGGTTTCTGAGTCTGCGAAACCCAGCTGGCTTCCGCTCGGAAGACCGAATCCTATGCGCGTCAGGCGCACAGGCCTGTTTCCCACGATATGCTCCTGAATGAACAGGCATGTGGCTTTTCCCTCAATGTCGTTTGATAGCGCAAGCATTATTTCTTCGACGCTTTCGCTTTCTATCCGCCTTGCAAGTGACGCCATATTGAGGCTATCGGCTCCTATCCGTTTTATGGGCGATAACTTTCCGCCTAAAACATGGTACTTCCCGCGCCACGCGCCCGATTTTTCGATGGCGTCTATGTCGCTTGCACGTTCGACGACGCATATCGACACGCCGTCGCGCGCCGGGTTTTTGCAGATGTCGCAAATTTCGCCGTCTTCCGACAACCCTCCGCAAATTGGGCACGGTGTAATCTTATCTATCGCCCGGATTATTGCGCCGGCCAAATCCCTCGCGTCGGATTGGTTTTCGAGCGCGAGATGCAATGCCATTCTTTCGGCGCTTTTTATGCCTGTGCCGGGAAGTTTTCTCAAGGCGGATTTTAAATTTTCAAACGATTCGCTCATCTGCGTACCAAAGGTTAAATGCGCCGCGCCACCCCGCAATAAAAAAAATCCCGATTCGGAGATTTTTATAGTGCAGGTCTTTTTTGCGCGCGTCTTTTTACGCCCGTGTTTCTGACGCCGTTCGTATTATACAAAAAAAGCGCGCACCTAAAAGGTGCGCGCTCCGTAAAAAATAGAACGCCTTAAGCCTTCAGAAGAAGAAGCATTTTCTTTGCCGCTTCCGGAATTACCGTTCCAGGGCCGAAAATCGCGCTTGCTCCGTGCTTGAGCAGGAAGTCGTAGTCTTGCGCCGGGATTACTCCGCCGACGACAACCATGATGTCCTCGCGTCCGAGCTTCTTAAGCTCTTCCACGAGTTGCGGCAGAAGCGTTTTGTGGCCGGCTGCAAGCGAACTCATAGCAACGATATGCACGTCATTTTCAACCGCCATTTTTGCGGTTTCTTCGGGCGTTTGGAATAGGGGACCCATATCGACGTCAAAACCGAGGTCGGCATACGCCGTAGCCACGACTTTCGCGCCGCGGTCGTGTCCGTCCTGTCCCATCTTGGCGATGAGTATGCGCGGTTTTCTGCCTTCTTCGGTTTCGAAGTCCTTGATGAGTTTCGATATTTCGTTGACGATTTCCATATGCTTGCCGTCTTTTGCGAATTCTTTTTCGTAAACACCGCTGATGGAGCGGATTACCGCCTTGTAGCGCCCGAATACCTTTTCGCATGCGCTCGATATTTCTCCGAGGCTCGCGCGCGCTTTTGCAGCTTCCACGCTCAGTTCGAGCAGATTGCCCTTGCCGGTTTCGGCGCATTTGGTGATTTCCTCGAGCAGCTGGCGAACCTTCGTGTTGTCGCGGTTCTTGCGCAGCGTTTCAAGTTTCTTAATCTGCGCTTCGCGCACGGCGGTGTTGTCGATGTCGAGAATGTCGAGCGGCTCCTCCTTGTCGAGGCGGTATTTTGTCAGTCCGACAATCGTTTCCCGCCCGCTGTCTATGCGGGCCTGCCTGCGCGCCGAAGCCTCTTCGATTCTCAGCTTCGGCAATCCGGCTTCGATTGCCTTGGTCATGCCGCCGTGGGATTCGACCTCCTGAATGTGTCCCCATGCGCGTTTTACGAGAGCATCGGTAAGCGCCTCCACATAGTACGAACCCGCCCACGGGTCTATTACGCGGCAGATGTTCGTCTCGTCCTGGAGGTAGAGCTGCGTGTTGCGGGCTATGCGCGCCGAGAAGTCTGTCGGCAGGGCTATAGCTTCGTCGAGGGCGTTTGTGTGCAGGCTCTGGGTGTGGCCGAGAGCAGCGCCCATAGCTTCGATTGCCGTGCGGGTGACGTTGTTGAAGGGGTCCTGCTCGGTAAGCGACCATCCGCTCGTCTGGGAGTGCGTGCGCAAAGCAAGGCTCTTCGGGTTTTGCGGATCGAACCCCTTTACGATCTTGGCCCAAAGCATGCGCGCGGCGCGCATTTTGGCGACTTCCATAAAGTAGTTTTTGCCTATCGCCCAGAAGAACGAAAGGCGCGGCGCAAACTGGTCGACCTTCAGGCCGGCTTTTTCACCCTCGCGCAGATATTCGAGGCCGTCCGCGAGCGTGTACGCCATTTCGAGGTCCGCCGTCGCACCCGCCTCCTGCATGTGATAGCCCGATATCGATATGCTGTTGAACTTCGGCATATTCTTCGACGTGTAGGCGAAAATGTCGCCTATGATTTTCATCGACGGCGTCGGCGGATAAATGTAGGTGTTGCGGACCATGAACTCCTTTAAAATATCGTTCTGAATGGTTCCGGCAAGCTGTTCGAGCTTCGCGCCCTGTTCGAGCCCAGCCACTATGTAGAAGGCCAATATCGGAAGCACTGCCCCGTTCATTGTCATCGACACCGACACCTGCGAAAGTGGAATTTTGTCGAAAAGCACCTGCATGTCCATGATGGAGTCTACCGCGACGCCCGCCTTGCCGACGTCTCCGACTACCCGCGGATGGTCCGAGTCGTATCCGCGGTGGGTCGCCAGGTCGAAGGCTATCGAAAGGCCCTTTTGCCCGGCCGCGAGATTGCGGCGGTAAAAGGCGTTCGATTCCTCCGCCGTCGAGAACCCGGCGTATTGGCGCACGGTCCACGGGCGGATTACATACATGGTCGCGTACGGCCCGCGCAGGTTCGGCGCTATGCCGGCAGTGAACCCGGTATGCTCGAGACCGTCGGTGTCGGCCGCGGTGTATAGGGGCTTGACGGGTATCTGCTCCATCGTTTCCACGACGAGCTCGTCAACGCTCTTCCCCGTTTTCTTTTCCACATCGGCCTTCCATTCGTTCATCGTCATTTTGGCCTTCGGATTTTCAAAAGCTATCTTTGAGAAATCTGGGTTTTTGCTCATGATAAATTTTCCCTTTTTGCAAATTTTTCTTGTTGAAACCCCGTTATAGGACTCCCAATTCCGACAGCATTGTTTTGAGCGTCTCGTAGTTGTTGCTCTTTATGCTTATGCTGCCGTCGTATCCGGCCTCTTTGTACGAAGGCTCGGCTTCGGGCGCGGGAATGCCAGCCATGAACACCGTGGCGTCGGACTTTACAGCCTTTATGGCTTTCGTCACCTCCGGAACGAGCGCAGGATAAGTGTCATCGGTCGAGCAGACCACGGCGTATCTTGCGCCGCTTTCCGCAAATGCCTTCGCAGCATCTTCTCCGGATTGGAATCCGTTCGGATATATTACGTCGAAACCCCCGACTTCAAAGAATCCGCGTATGAAGTCTGCGCGTATCTTGTGCTGAACGAGCGGCCCCATCGTAGCCAAAAAGACCTTCGGGCCGTATCCGTGAGCCTTTTTGTATTCGGCGCTTGCAATGCGCAACGCTTCAAAGTGCTCAACGGCTCGGTGAATGTCGAGAGGCTTTACCTCTGTGGACGATGCGCATTTGCATACGGCTCCGCGAAGCGCCGAAATAGACGCTCCAGCCTCCGCTGCGGCCACGAGTTTTTCAAGCAGATCCACGCCACGGGCGCCGCCAACGTCTATTTTCGCCTCTTTGCGGTCGGCGGCAACTTTCTTCGAACGCTCTTCAAACGTAGCAGCGCAATTGCACTTTCCCTTTTCGAGCGGAGTTTCGGTCATGTTGGCGTAGTTGTTCGTGCCAACTACCGAGCTTCTGCGGGTATCGTAGAGCTTCTTTTTGCCGGCTGCCGTTTTTGCTATCGCCTCTTGCGGGAATCCAGCTTCGAGAGCCTTTGCCATTCCTCCAAGCTTTTCTATTTCCACAAAGAAATCCCACGATTTTGCGGCAAGTTCGCGCGTGAGGTTTTCCACATAGTATGAACCGCCGGCAGGATCGATTACGTCGGTGAGATTGCACTCTTCCTGAAGTATTATCTGCTGGTTGCGGGCTATCCTTTCAGAAAATTCGTCGGGCTTGCGTATGATTTCGTCGAAAGCGCCTACCGTCATGGAATCCACGCCGCCGACAACTCCGGAAAACGCCTCTGTTGCGGTGCGGAGCATGTTTACATACGGGTCAAAAACAGTCTTGTTGTAAATTGCGGTCCTTGCGGAAATCTTTATCTTGCGTGATTCATCGCTTCCGCCGAATTCGCCGATGATTTTAGCCCAAAGCATGCGCGCGGCGCGAATCTTTGCGATTTCCATAAAGAAGTTTCCGGAAAGGCTTACGCGGAAACGTATTTGCGAGGCTATGCCATCTATCTGCATTCCGCGTTCGAGCATTGCCCTAATGTACGCAACTGCGGTTGCAAACGCCGCTCCAAGCTCTTCTACCGCGCTTGCGCCGGCGGACGAATACGGCATGGTGTCGATTCCTATCGCCGTGAAATTAGGCATGTTCTTTGCATTGTAGGAGGCCATTGCGAACATTTCGTCGAAGGCGCATTCGAGCGACCTGTCTATTTTGCCGGCTTTTGCAAGCTCGCCCAACGGGTCGAAAAATATTCCGCCGCGCAGGTTTTTGCCCTTTTGCGAGGCGTACAGTATTGCCGCTATGTCGGCGGCCGCGGAACCGGTATGTATGTTTACGTCAACGCAGTCGGTTTCCACGCCCTTGAGGGCCGCGTCGAAATCTTTCGCCGTCGAAACAGAGAGTCCTTTGCATCCCACGCTTCCCTTTTCGGATTTGTCGGCGTCAACGCCGTTGGCGCTCGCCTTGTCTAGAACTATTTCTATCGAAGTTTGCCCCTTGTTGAGCGCCTCGAGAATCTTTTTGTTGAATTCTTCCGGCGTGCCGGCGCACAGCTCCTGCGATATTTTCCAAGGAGACGCCTTGTTTCCGGCAGCACATGTGCCGCGGACATAGTCGTCGAAGCCGGGAAGAGATACGTCGAAAGTCATATCCTCCTTGTTATATATCGGCTTGAGCGTGATGCCTTCGGGAGTTTGCGTGAACATCTTCTTTTCGAAGGGCGCTCCCTTGAGAAGCTTTACTGCCTCCTCATGCCACTCTTCGTAAGTTGACGGTTTGAACTCTGCGAACAGATTTTTTTCGTTTTTCATCAGTCGTGTTTTCTTGTTGGAAATTCAATTTCCCGATATGTCGTTCGTTTTTATAAACTCGCGCGCGCAACACCGACACAAAAAACGAAGGCAAAAACAAAAAGCCGAAATTTAAACAAAAATCGGACAGTGTATTTGCTAATGGGCTTCGTTTTTAATATCGGAGCCGCGAACGGCTCATCTTTGCAAATATCATACCATTAAGAGTGTTCGTCAAGCATTTTTGGATTTGTTGAAATTTGGGGATTTCGGGCGCGCGCGAGCCAAAGGTGCAGGGAAAGGATTTTTTTAGATGTTAGTTTTTGATTATAATTTTCTTGCGCTTGCGGTTTTTGCTTCGAAAAATGATTTTGTTGCAAATAACGGCTGCGGCGTTTTTTATCGCGGTAATATTTTTTTAAATGGCAAGTTTCGTACATCTCCACGTCCACACCGACTATTCCGTTCTCGACGGCTGCGCAAAAGTTCCCGTTCTTGTAAACCGCGTCAAGGAGCTCGGAATGCCTGCCGTGGCAATGACAGACCACGGAAATATGTGCGGGGCCATAGACTTTTACCAGGCCGCAAACAAGGCCGGCATAAAGCCGATTATCGGAATGGAGGCTTATTTTATAGGCGACCATACCCTTAACGACGACATAAAGGAGCTTTTGAAATCGGTGCGCGACCGCGAGAAGTCGGACGACATAGACGGTATCGAAAGCGATCCCTCCATGCTAAACCCCCAAAATTATCCAAAATACCAAATACACCACAAGACGCTGTTGGCGCGCAATTACGAGGGCTTTTTGAATCTGGCAAAGCTTACGAGCGAGTCTTACGAGCGCGGATATTACCGCAAACCCCGCATTGACTTCGATACTTTGGCGAAATATTCCAAGGGCATAGTCGCTCTCAGCGGGTGCATAAACGGCGTGGCGTCGCAATATTTGCTCTATTCCGACTACGAAAACGCGCGCCGCGTGACTGCGCGCTTTGTGGACATATTCGGGCGCGAGAATTATTATATAGAGCTGCAAAACCATTTTTTGGCCGCAGATAAAAAGGTTTTGCCGGGCCTTGTAAAGCTTGCGCGCGAGTTCGGCCTGAAAATGGTGGCGACAAACGACAGCCACTATGTTTATAAAAAAGACGCCGACGCGCACGACGCAATGCTGTGCATCAACACAGGAGCTCTCGTTTCGGACGCGAAAAGAATGCGCTATCCCAACAGCGAATTTTATATAAAAAGCCGCGAAGAAATGGAGGAGCTGTTTCCGGAACTTCCGGAGGCTCTCGACAACACGGTGGAGCTGGCTGGGGAAATCGACATAAAAATCCCGATGGGGATAAACCATTATCCGAAGTACGAGCAGCCGGTTGACTTAAGCTTCAACCGCGACGAGGCAAATTTTAACAGGATTCTCGACCTGTATGTGTCAAAGAAAAACGAGGTGCTTGTGCAAAACGGAAAAAACGGAGATTTTACGCTGTCCGCCGAGCGCCGCGCCGAACTTATGAAAAACGGCCTTTTGCTTTTCGACCTTTCGAAAAAAGGCCTGATGAAGCGGTACGGGGTTGATTACGACCACCCCGAGCTTTACGTTCCGAAACCGGGTGAGGCGGCCGACCGCGCTAAATTTTTGCGCGACAAACTCGACTACGAACTTTCAATCATAGTCGGCGCGGGTTTTGTTGACTATTTTCTGATAGTTTACGACTTTATAAACTGGGCCAGAAGCAACGGCATACCTGTCGGACCAGGCCGCGGCAGCGGCGCTGGGTGCATGATTGCCTATCTTATAAAGATAACCGACATAGAGCCGATACGCTTCAATCTGCTTTTCGAGCGCATGTTGTCGCTTGAGAGGGTTTCCCCACCAGATTTCGACGTTGACTTCTGCGAGCGCCGGCGCGGCGACGTCATAGAGTATGTTCGCAGAAAGTACGGCACAGACAGGGTTGCGAACATCGTCACGTACGGAAAGCTCGGCGCCAAGGCTGTCGTGCGCGATCTGGCGCGCGTAAACGGCATTCCCTTCGACCGCGCGAACGCAATCGCCAAAATGGTTCCCGATGAGCTGAAAATGACGCTCAAAAAGGCCCTTGAAATGTCGGCTGAACTCCGGGCAGAGGTTGAGGGCGATCCCGAAATAAGGCACATATTCGAGCAGGGCGAGGTAATCGAGGGCATGATACGCCAGCTTGGAAAACACGCATGCGGAATCATAATCGGAGACCAAAAGCTCGATAATGTCGTACCGATGATGGTTCAGGAAAGGACACTGACAACCCAGTTCGCGAAAAATCCGGTAGAGGAGCTTGGGCTCCTGAAGGCGGACTTTCTCGGGTTAAAGACTCTCACTGTAATTTCCGACGCGCAGGATAACGTGCGCCGCACGCGCCGCACAGCTTTCGATATCGAGGAGGTTTCGCTCGACGATCCTGCCACCTACAAGCTTTTGAACAGCGGCATAACTACGGGCGTGTTCCAGCTTGAAAGCGAGGGCATGCAGAACCTTTGCCGGCGGATAGGCCTCAGCGCATTTGAAGAGATTATAGCGCTCATTGCGCTTTATCGGCCGGGCCCTATGCAATTCATAGACCAGTTTGTGGAGGCAAAAAAGGATCCGTCAAAAATGCATGTTCCGCACCCGCTGTTGAAAGACTTGGTCAAGGAGACCTACGGAGTTTTGGTGTACCAGGAGCAGGTCATGATGGCGGCGAGGATTATTGCCGGATATACTCTCGGGGAGGCCGATATTTTAAGGAGGGCGATGGGCAAGAAGAAGCCCGAAGTCATGGCCCAGCAGAGGGCGATATTTGTGGCAAAAGCCAAGGAGTTCAATAAAATGTCCGAGAAGGAGGCCGGCGAGATATTTGCCGTTCTCGAAAAGTTCGCCCAGTACGGCTTTAACAAGTCACATTCGGCCGCATACGCCATGTTGAGCTACCGGACAGCGTATTTAAAGGCGAACTATCCGGTCGAATTCATGGCGGCTTTGCTTTCGAGCGAACTCGGAAACATGGACAAAGTTTCAAAGTTTATAGAGTCGGCCGAGGCTATAAATATCAAGGTTCTTGGCCCCGACATAAACGTGTCGCGGCAGAATTTCACACCGATAATAGATCCATCATGGAAACCCGATATTGACGGTTCGATGTTTGAAAAATCTGCAGGTTCGATACGTTTTGGGTTGGCGGCCATCAAGGGAATAGGCGGAGCTGCGGCAGACGCCATCGTAAAAGAGCGCGACGCACGCGGGGAATTTAAGGATATTTACGACTTCGTCAGCCGCATGGGCGCGAAATCTCTTAACAGAAGGGTGCTTGAAAATCTCATAAAAACGGGCGCGTTCGACTCTTTCGGAATAGACCGCGGACATCTTCTCAATTCGATGGAGGCCGTTCTAATGCGCTCTGCTGAGGCCGAGGAAGATGCAAAAACTGGGCAGACAAATTTGTTCGACATGCTTGAAATGGACGGGGCGGGTACAATGCCCGGCTCGGATATCGACACATCTAAACCGCCAATGCCTTTGTCAGAAAAACTCTTTGCCGAAAAGGAGCTTTTGAGTTTTTACGTTTCCGGACATCCAATGAACGAATACGCCGGATTTGACGATGCCCTAGACTGTATTCCGGACGCCGATGCCGTAAAGCGCCAAAAGAAGGTTCGCTTTCGCGCGTGCGGTGTCGTTTCCAACGTTGTAAAAAAACTCACAAAGAAAGACAACAAGCCGTGGTGTTATTTCATGCTTTCCGGCAGGGACAACTCTAAAGTGTGGCAGATAAATCTTTTCCCGGCTGCTTATGAGGAGTGCTTTCCGCGCGTGCGCGAAGGCGAATGCCTGTGCGTGGTGGGAGAGTGCCAGAGCAAGGACGGATCGGAAATCAGGTTTAACGGGGAGGACGTAAGAAGCATGGAGTCGGCGATATCTTCTTTTTGCGAAAGCATCGATTGGCTGATAGATTCCGATTCGCGTGCGGAGCGCTTTGTTAAGATACTTTCTCACGGCGTTTATGAAAACGCAAAGGGTGGCGACATTTCCCACAACATAAAAATAAGGGTTTCAGATTCGGATTATATCGAGATGAGTCCCGAGAGGGTTATGTGCACTTCGTTTTGTCCGGAGTTGTTCAGGCGCCTTGAAAACGAACCGGCTCTCGTAAGGTCGATGTATAAAGTCCGTCCGGTGCCGGAGAGGGAAAATAAATGGAACTCGTTTCAAAGACGCAAATAGCTGGGGAAATCCCTTCTTTTATGGCTTTTTTATGATAAAAACGCGCGTTTGAGATGCGCGTCTGGCGCGTTAAAACGTGTCAAAACGTTTTTGTTTTTATCTTTTATTTTAATCTGTGCGCCAATATACGGAATTCCGTGCGTTAAATTTTAATTGTAATCTGTTCCTCCTGTAAACCGCGAATGGTAAACAGTTTAAAAAAAAAGTGGAAATAGCCTCTTGATTTTCATGAAAGCTTTGTTAAAAATTTTAATTGTTAAGAAAAAAAAACGAAAGGATCCCCCCCCCTTGTAAATTTTTGAGTGTAAGGAGTAATTTGTTATGAAGATTATTATTAGGCCAATTCTTTCAGCGGTTGCTGTAGCGTTTTGTTCGTATGCTTCTTACGGTGCTTCGGTATCGTTAAATGTCACATCGGCAACCGATAAGGATAATCCTCTCGCATTTGGGGGAGCAAACGGAGACGCCTACGTTCTTACTACGTCGCGTTCAGATATGGTTCCGTGGGTTGACTATTATTTGTATATGGACCGCGCCTCCATAGACAATGTCGTTTACAACACTGGCAGTAAAGGCTACCACGCCAATTACCACATTATGCTCGACGCCTCCAACAGCGTGGTTGAAAGTTCTTCGTCAACGCCGATTTCATTCAATACAAATTCAAACAATATTGGCAGGTCTTCTGCCGGATATTATCTGGAGTCTAAAGACGGAACCGCTGTGACTTTCAACGCCACGAATGCCGGAGGCATAACAGTCAGTTTAACATCG
>CALXLM010000053.1 GCA_944389195.1 uncultured Opitutales bacterium | reverse complement strand
ACATAGGCCGACCGAGATTCGAACTCGGAACCAATTGCTTAAAAGGCAACTGCTCTACCGTTGAGCTATCGGCCCTTAACGAAATTAAAGCGCACAATCTATGTTTTGAATATGTGTTGGCAAGCTTTTTTTTTAAAAACCTTGGCGCTATTTGGGTAGCAGCTTTAAAGGAGCCGCCGTCGCCGCATCTACGCAAAAACGGACGGCACAACGCAGCCGATCAGGTTTAGGCACGCGCACGAAATCAGGGCCGCAGCGATGTCGTCGCAAACGCATCCGAGTCCGCCTTCAAGAGATTGCAAACGATATATGCCGATAGGTTTTTTTATATCAAAAAATCTAAAAAGAACAAAGCCGACAAACATTCCAAGAATGCTGTACGGTTCTCCCGAGACGGGAAGAAAGCAAAAATTTACCGCTACAAATTCGTCGAGAATGATTTTACCCGGATCGCGTACCCCCAAGGTGCGTTCGGCCGAATCGCATATTCCTACGGCAAGGTACGCCATGAGGCTGGCAAAGAAAACGTACCTAAAAAAACCCAAGCCGCTGCCGGAATCCAATCCCGAAAACAGGAAGGCGTAAAATAAAACGCCCATCGCAGACCCCCATGTTCCGGGAGCTTTTAGATTTCCCAAACCGAAAAGCGTGGCAATTTTTATCGACACGCCTTTGGGAATGCTTGCAGCCCATGGATAGAATTTTTTACGAATAGTCATTTTAACCCTTTAAAAGATGTCCGTATCTGGCGAGGTATCCCACTCCGGAACACAACGAAAGGAATGTCGATATTATGAGCGTAGCTATTCCGGAATAATACGCAAAATAAAAAAGGATTCCGCTTGTGGAGTTAAAATCCACACGCAGGGAGAATGAAAGAATTATTGCACCCACGGAATACATTTGCAAAGCCGCCTTGTACTTTCCCATCTTTTCTGCCGCCAAAACTACTCCTGCGTTTGAGGCAATCATGCGTATTCCGCTTACGGCAAATTCACGCGTGACCGACAGTATGGCGCAAATGAGCGCCGCAAGCGTCCATTCGCGGTACATGCCGAATGCAAAAAGCGTCATGAACATGGTGACTACCATTATCTTATCGCACAGGGCGTCCATAAATTTTCCGAATACGGTGACGGAGTTGTATTTTCTTGCGATATATCCGTCGAACCAGTCTGTGGAGCCTGCTATAACATATACAATAAATCCGACGAGCGCGCAATACGGCTGGTCTATGCATATTAGAACCACGGCGCAGAACGTTAACAGTATTCTCAAAACGGTGAGTGTATTGGGGAAATTCATTGCAAAATAGTGTTGATAGAATTTTTCATTTTACAAGACTATTAACATATTAAAAAAAAATCCTCAATGGAACAGAAAACGGCAATATATCCAGGAACTTTCGACCCCGTCACGAACGGGCATCTCGACGTCCTAAACAGAGCCGCAAAACTTTTCGACAAAATCGTCGTTGCGGTCGCTCCGAACTTAGGCAAGAGCCCGCTTTTCGACGTCGATACTCGCGTGCGCCTCATTTCGGAAAACCTAAAGGGCATGCCGAACGTAAGCGTCTGCAAGTTTGACGACCTTACCGTGGATTTTGCGCGTCAAAGCAATGCCATAGCCATCATACGCGGGTTGCGCGCAGTTTCCGACTTTGAGTTCGAGTTTCAACTCGCCCAAATGAACCGCCATTTGGCTGGAGATGTGGAGACGATTTTTCTAATGCCGTCGCACAAATATTTCTACACGAGTTCCACAATAATCAAGCAGGTTGCCGCGTATGCTCCAGAGCGCATCGGAGAATTTGTGCCGGGGAACGTCCTTGCTGAAATGCGGGCGCGGCGCTGCAAGTAGCTTCGGTTCCTCCGCATTTTGCCGCGCGCCAAGTTGAGCGGTAATGCCAGTCAAAGCGCGGATTTTTGATCGATTTCATAACATTAGGTACATTTATGAACGGGCGCGCCGCGACCTTTTATGGCGCCGCTTGTTTCGCGCTGTTGTTTGCGCAAAATGATGTTATTACCGCCACTGCAATTTCGAGCATTATAAACAGCGCCTCCATAAGTCCCTGTCCGAATCCTTTATCAAATACGAACAGGCTGGTTAGGACAACGGTGGATAAATGAAATTGCCACAGTATTTTCGGATATCCGAAAAATTTTACCAAAGCCGCCTTGGATAAAAACGACAATCCTAAAGCCGGGAAAATAAAGAAAGGCCATGCGAGGCTTTCCAGCCCGCATTCTTCATAGCCGAAAGGGGACCATTTAAAGCCGCTCCAAAAATAAGACCACGCAGAATAATATGCCAAGCACGCCAGCAGCGTTCCCGGCATTAGCAGCATGAAATATTTTATGTAAAATTTTTTGGCAGCCATTTTCTATTTAATGCCGCTTAGCTTTAAAAGTTCCGATTTTAGGTTGCCGTCTATTTTAGGAGGATTTTTTACCGGATACCAAATCTGATGTTTTAGAAAATTTTTCAATTCGGCGTTTCCGGTGTTTATTCCGTAGTATTCCAATATTGTGTCGGCTATGTTTTTCTTTTCGTTAGGAGATAAGATTTTTATGTGTTTTGGAGGTCTTGAATCCGACGCGCATATGAAATCTAAAAGTTTTTTCAATGCGTTTGTGTCGCGTGGGAAAGTTGTAAAATGGTATTGAATTTTTATGTTCTCTTTGGGGGAAAAGTTTTCGTATCGCCATTCTATTCTTTCTCCGTCCGCCGATAATTTCCATCCGTCGGGACTTATATACCTGTATAGCATTCCAAAATTATAAGGAGAGCTTTTTCGTTTATCGGCGTATGGATGAGAATCGTCGTAGGCAAAAAAACCGCGGCGAACCAGATAGCGTTCAAATTCGCCTATGTCTAAGGAAAATTTTGCACTTTCAATTTTTCCTTTCCACGAATTTCCCGTAATGGTCACATATTGGTAGGACTGCAGTATGCTCGATTGCAATATATCCACCTCTTTGGGGGTTAGCTCCCAATTATATGGCGGATTTTGGGTTATTCCCAATCCATTGTATCCCAACATCTTATATGTGATTTTTAGCTTTGACACGCCTTTAGGAGCAAAGAGCATTTTCCACACGAATATGCACTTGAATTTTGAGTCGGACGATTTATCCACATACCGGACCTGAACTTCGCGGCCGTCAACAAAAGCCTTAAAATTGTGTTTTTCTATTATATTTTTTGCGTCCCTCAGCATGAAGTTGTCGCTCGAAGAAAGTGGAAATCCGACTTGAACTTCCGCGCTTTTCGAACTTAGGTTTTTCATGGTGAATTCGCAATCAAAGCGGGCTTCGTCCCAATTTTTCAGATCCCCCGTGACGGGTTTGTCGCAAGGTACCAATTTTATGCGCACGTCTTCCGAAACCATCTGAATGTTTGCATCGTTTACAAGTGTGATATCGGACGCGTTCCCTCCAAATGCGCCGACGTTTGCAAGAGCGCAAGTTGTTTGCAAAAGTGCCAATAGAATAACCGTAGATGACTTCATTGCGCCGAATGTACACCAGCCAGCGCAATTTTCAACAAATATATACGTTGGTTTCGGGGCGCGCCTTGTCGAAACCTAAGACTTATGCGGGTGGCGGGATTCGGAGGATTGGGTTTAAGCCGGGTTCTACCGCCGCAAAACAACATGCCGGCATGGTATTTGGGACTGAAAAAGTTTAGAGGTTTGTTTTTGAAAGCTCCGCATCGCGGGTGTGGCTGAGAATCTATATTAGTCGGGTAAAATAATCTTTGTAATGGGCATGCTGTGGAATGGAGGCAATGCGGGGCGCCTGAAATTCTTGCAATGCATATTCGGACGCGCCTAAGCGGCCTTAAAAGCGCCGGCCGGAGGCTACGGCTGTTCCGTTAAGGTGTTTCCCAAAGTTTTTTAAGGTTTTCAGAGGTAAGATAATTGCGATATTTCAAATCTATTTCGGAAACCTTGTTTATGGGAAGAGCAATTCCGCTGTCGTCTTTCCCTACAAATTGCACTTTGCGGTTTTCGAGAATATCGATAAAAAATTGGCGTGCGAATTCCAAAGCTTCTTTGTTTAGCTCGTGGCCGCCTTTGTATGACTTCCATATAATTTTCCCGCCGTTTTCACGGTAGTTGCGTATGAATATACTGCTTATGACAACTCTTAACGCGTCTTTTTGCCCGCATGTGATAAACGCTTTTACCCCGCGCTTTACAGGCGATTCCGGATATACGCCGCAAGCATGAAGCCCCCATGCCTCCACGCGCGACGGCATGTAATTGTAAAAGAGATTTGAGCATTGCCCACCCGCGGAGTATCCGTAAAACAGCAGCTTTTGTTGTTTCAATTTGTATTTTTTTGTCAGAGATTTCAACGCCGATTTCAGAACCTTCCCAGACCACGCCTCCGGCTCCCAATAATCGTTGTCCCTAAATGATGGTGATAGCAAAACGAGCGAATATTTGTCGGCAAGTTCACTGAAATTAAAGGTGTCTAATGTCTTGTCGCCCGGACAGTTTCTTCCGCCGAACAAAACCATTATGCGGGTGTTTTGCCCGATATTTTCGGGCAGGCGGTACACGAATTCTATGCCGTCTATATCCATTCGTTCATAGCCGGCAAACAAGCAAGTGGGAAGCGCCAGACAAAATGCGCATAAGGCAAATCTTGCGGATTTTAGAATTTTTTTGTAAGCTGGAAAACATGGTATAATTTTCATAAGCTTGCCATAGCATAAAACGGTTGTCGTATAGGATTGTTTCTCATGCTGTAAGATAAACATTTCCGATTTGGGTCTCCCCTCAGATGTTGAAGGCGTTGCATACTGGCAAAGAGGTCATGCAGCAAAAACTTTCATGATATTCTACCGTTGCGCCAACCGTTCCGAGGAATAGTCCTGCTGGTCGCAATTTATTTTTATGATTCTTTATCCGCCGTCAACAAATATCGGCGGAAACTTTTATTTTACATGAGGGCGTTTCGCTCCGGCTTATATGCTGTCTTATTTTATGCGAAGCCTGCGTTGCGCCCGCGTAGATATCGCCGTTCCGCGGGCATTCAGGAGAAAGGGCTGCCTGTTTTGCGAATATTGCACGACTTGAGATTGCCATTGGCAGGCAACGCGCAAATAGCTAAATGTAAATGCTGAGTGAGTGCGCAAGCTAAGGGAAACAGGATTCACAAACTTTAGGGCCAAAATGAATGCGCGCACGAAGCATTAAAACGCTATTTAAATTTTTCCGCCGCTAAAAAAATTCCTCTTAAAGTGTCTCTGCCCGAGGTGTGTCCGAATTCCAAAAGCCTTTGAACGGACGCGGTGTCCAATTTTTCGCCTTCAGTAAATATCGACATTACCGTCTTTATTATCGGCATTGAAAACCTTCCCTCCGCGGCGCAAAAAAAATATTTTCTGCTGATATCAGTCGTTCTATTTTCCGATTCGCGGCAAACGGATTCGATAAAATTGCCGGCAAGGTTTTTTCCGCAAACCTCGAAGAATTTCACTACCGCCATGACTCCCGCGATGGCGTCGTCCATCGATGGTGTCATGCCGCCGCCAAGTCCTATCGCCTTTCTTAAAACCGAAGCGCATTCGCTATCGTTTCCGCTTCCGGCTGCGCCGATCAGCTCTCTAAGCAGGCTTTCCTCGCGGGCGTTTAATTCATGGACAAACTTGAGACCTTTCAAACGTTTTCGAACTTCCGTAGGCGAGGCAATTTTTTTTGGAGGGAACTTATTGTCAAAATTCGGCGCGGCGTATTTGCCATTGCGGACTAAGATTGAAAATTTATCGAAGGTAAATCTGTTTAAGTCCCACTTTGCGGAACTCCCGATTTCCAATAGCGACAGCAGGCCGGTGTCGTGCCGTCCGATTTCAATCGAATCCGGATTTTCAGCGGATTCGTGCGAGCTTACCGTTATCAGCCTGTTGCCCGCTTCAATATTTGCGGAATGTTTAAAAACAGAGTGGACTCTTCCCGATTGGGAAGTATCCAAAAAATCCCGGCTAAGAAACGTGCGGCGGGCGCGTATTTCCGGTTTGGGGGGCATCTTTTAGCGTTGGACCCTGCCTGAGGCGGCTCCCCCCATCAGCGCCACAGCGTCCGATTTTGGAACGAAGCTGTAGTCACCCAAGACGGAGTGGCACAGGCAAGAGTTTGCCACGGCGAACGCAAGGGCGTCGGAGTCGCGTTCAAATTCGCCGCTGTCCAATCCGTATAGCAAACCCGCCGCGAACGAGTCTCCGCCGCCGACCCTGTCGATGATATTCCTGATGGCGTATGCTGAATAGTTCCCGTCTTTGTCGGTGGGAGCTAAAACTGCCGAATTAGATGAGACGTCAAAAAGCATCGCGCCCCAGTTGTTGTGGGTGGCGGAAATGCTTTCGCGCAAAGTGAAGGCAACTTTCTTTATGCAGGCGAAACGCTTTGCGACCTTGCGGGCGGTTTCTTTGTAGGCCTCAATATCGAGTTTCCCTAAATATACGTTGCTGGATCCCGATTTAATTCCCAGAACATCGAAAGCGTCTTCTTCGTTGCCGATTACCAAATCGGCATATTCTAAAATTTTCGGCATTATTTCGCGCGCGAGTTCGCGGGCATTTTTAGAGGGACGCCAATTCCACAATTTTCCCCTGAAATTTAGGTCGCACGAAACGGCTATGCCTTTCGAATGCGCAAGCTTTGCAAGTTTCACGCAGGCGTCCGCGGCTGTTTCAGAAATTGCGGGAGTGATGCCGGTAAGGTGCACGCGGGTTACCCCGGCGAGCTTCTCTTCAAAATTGTAGGCTTCAAACGGAGTTTTTGAAACCGAGGAATTCGCCCGGTCGTAAACGACTTTGCTTGCGCGCTGGTTTGCGCCGCTCTCCACATAATAGGTGCCGATTCTGCCGTTGTCGAAAACTATGCCCGATATATCCACTCCGATGGAGCGCAGTTGATTCGCACACGCATGCCCGAGGGGATTGTCGGGAAGGGCCGTTATATACGACGCATTGCCGCCAAGCATCGAGATATTCCACATAACATTGGCTTCGGCGCCGCCGAATGTCACGTCGAGGCTTCCCGGCAGGGACTGCATCAGCATTTTGTTGTTCTGAGGCATAAACCTCAACATTACTTCTCCGAAACCTAATATTTTCATAATGCTTTTATTTTTTCTTTGTTATGTTTAAGTTGAACTTCCGCAGATGGCGGCGGGGTTGCTCTAAAATCATATTGCTTGGTATGCCGTTGAAATGGTTGAGGGCAAGAGGTGTTTCGTGCCGGGCCCTTCATTGAATCTGCCCGGAGGAAAACCTGTAAACGGTAGTCCAAGAAAATTCTTCGCCGGGGGATATTTCAATTTTATTGAACGGTTCGATGCAATAAGTGTCCGTGCAGCTCCAGAACGTGGCTTTTAAAAGTGGCTTGTCGCATGTGATTCTAACGGCGGCGCCCGTCTTTTTGTTTTTAAGCGTAAAGTCGTAGTTTTCAATCTTGTTCCCGCCGTCAAAGCCGCGGTATAAAACGAATTTTTCCGGGGGCAGGGTGTCTTTAAATGCGATTTTGTTTCCTACGGCCTCCGAAAACTCTCTTGAATCCGCCAATACTTCGGCGCCTGACGGATTGTAGGCGAATAACATTTCTATGTTTTTGCCGGCGGGTTCGCTGTCGAGCATAAAGAAGTTGTGGCAATAAACCGTTGTGTCGATTTTAGTGGTGCCGGTGTTTTTGAGGCTGTGCCTAATTTTCATTGTCGGTTTGCCGGGCACAAGCTCTATGGTTTTCTTGTACTGGTATGAGGCTATCTTGCTATTTACGGTTTGCTGATACGAAATCCAATTAGCGCCGTATGAACATTCCCACCTGCCGCCGTCAACTATTTTATAGTTCGCGCGGAAATTGTATGGACTGGCATTGTCTTTTTTTAACACCCCGACGCCTATTTTAAGGAATTCTCCGCCGACTGCCGCATCATCGTATCCGATTTGCCCGAACTCGTTTACTGGGCCGCTAATGTTGTCATGGAATTCGGGGTCGATGCCTTCGAACCATTTCCCGAAATATGAGTGACCGCCGCAATGCAAATCGTAAACAATTCCCGACCAATCAAAACGCTGGCCCTGATAGAAATTGTCTTTGCGGTGGGTTTCGGTTGCAACTGATGCGGTAATTAATCCGTTTGAAATTGTCGTTTTGGGGAAGTCTTCAAGCTCGTACGAGCTGCACGAAACCGAAAACAGTGCTGCAATACAGGCAAAGGTGGAGGATTTATATCTCATGGAATTCATGGCTGTTGTTATATTGTTAGCAGAAGCTCGGCGGCCCGCAATGCGTTTTGCAAGCTGCAAATTTGTTCGAGTCCCGAGGGAGGGTTTTCAAGCAGGCTGTTCTTCAAAATATTAATGCGGTCGAGACCTTCTTTTACGCCGGATTTTGTCCGGGGCAATCCCGCATGGGAATCGAGTATTTCTCCGATTTTTTTTAAGGTGTCCGAGCGGTCTTTGCCGCCGGTTTTTAACGATTTTACAAACATGTTTGCTTCGTTTGAGGCGTCGCATGAAGAGGCGTCGTATCTGGCTGCCGATTCACCGGCGATTTTTCCGAATACAAAAATTTCCAGTCCGGCGTTGCCGCCGATTCTGTCCCGCCCATGTATGCCTCCTGCGGCTTCTCCGGCGGCAAAAAGCCCGCCGATGTTTGTCCTTGCGCAGGTGTCGATTTTTACTCCGCCGAGTGTCGTATGCGCGGCGGGTTTTACTTCTACCTTAAAGTTTGAATAATCGGAAACAAGTGGGCGCAGTTTCTTGTAGTATTCAGGATATTTGCCCTTAAAAAGGGATTCTTCGACCCCAGAAAAATCGAACCAAACGCCGCCGTGTCCGCAATCGCCTCCGTTTGCCGCCGCGCGAGCAATAATTTCTGCAAGTTCCCGCTTGTTAGGCTTGCCTTGCGAGTTTTCCAACAGCGATTTCCCTCTTGCGTCTATGAGCTTGGCTCCTTCAAAGAGCATGGTTGTGATAATCGGAAAATTGTAAATTTCAGCTGGGAATACCGCCACGCAAGGCTCGAATTGCACGCGGTTCATTCCAATAAGTTCCGCGCCCGCGTCCGACGCCATTGCGTAAGCGGAGCCCTGCAAGACTTTTGTCCAGGTTGAAAATCCGTATAGCCCCGCTGCGCCGCCGCAGCAGAGCGCGACGCGCGGCGTGTTGTATAAAACCGGTTTTCCGCGCTCAAATCCCAAGGCTCCGCAAATACGGTTTTCTTTTTTAAACAGCTTTACTATTCTCGAAGTTCTAAATTCGACATTTTCGTTTGCGCTTAAAATCTTTCGGTATATTGCCATTGCCGCTTTGCCTGTTGTCGTTTTGCAGTGCACGACCCTGTTGCGGGTAGCGCCGAGAGGGCGCAGCATGTCGTAGGTTCCATCGGCTTTTTTGTCGAAGCGGACTCCGAGACTTTCGAGGTCGTTTACGGCATCGGCGGCGCTGTTGCAAAGCTGTTCTACAAGTTCTCGGCAATTTTCTTGTGCGCCTGCCCGCATTGTGTCGGCTATGAAAATCTCGGGAGAGTCGTCGCCGCCCATTGGCGCGCAAAATCCCATTACTTCCGACGAGGCTCCCCCTCCAAGGTCGGCGATAATTATTTTTCCTTCAGGTCTCTCCCTTGAAAACGCGTGCGCGGCGCGGAGCCCGGCTATCCCCATGCCGACGACCAGAAAATCGCAGTTTGCAGATGTTATTCCCATACTGCTCCCTTGGCGAGAGATCCGACGCATTTGGAAAACAAGCGCAGGAATGGCGGATATTTTTCTTTTGGAAATTCCCATTTCCAGCCTTTTTTGCGTTCTGCAAGCTCACGCTCGGAAACAAGCAGGTCGAGCTTGCGGGCGTCCAAGTCTATCTCGATAATGTCGCCGTTTTTTACAAGCGCAAGGGGTCCCCCGAGGCCCGCTTCGGGCGAGACGTATCCAATGCTTAGGCCGCTTGAGGCGCCCGAATATCTGCCGTCCGTGATAATTGCAGTGCTCTTGTCAAGACCTCTGCCTTTCAGCTCTTTTTGGAATGCATACGCGGTTGTTCCAAAGCGGGCTTTCGGCCCAAGGTATCTTAGAACAGCGGCGTCGCCTGGCTGTATTTCGTCGTTTCTCAGCGCGGCCATCGCGTCTTCAAGAGAGTCGTACACTTTTGCCCTTCCGGAGAATTTTCTCATGCTTGCATCGACAGCGCCCGCCTTGATGATTCCCCCTTCGGGCGCAAGGGAACCGTAGAGCACGTAAAGGGCGCCGTTTTTCGAGAAAGGGTCTTCGAGAGTTTTTATAACGCCTTTGTCATACACCTTCGCGCCGGCGTAATTTTCGCCTATGGTTTTCCCGGTAGCGGTTAGGCAACCTGCGTTTAGTTTCGGCAAAAGCTCTTTGAATACCCCGCGCGAACCGCCGGCGCGGTCGATATCTTGCAAGTGCCAGGGCCCGCTTGGCGAGGCTCCGACAAGCTGCGGGATTTCCCTGGAAGCCTTATCGAAAAGCCTCCACCAATCTCCTTCAAGCCCGGCCTCCGTCGCTACGGCGGGAATGTGCATCAATAGATTAACCGAGCCCGCCATCGCCATCGACGCTATTATCGCGTTTTCGACAGCCTCTTTTGTTATGATGTCGCGCGCGCAAATATTCTTTTCCAAAAGCGCCATTATCTGTTTGCCTGCCTGGTACGCGCATTGCAAAAGTTCGGAACTTGTGGCCGACATCGTCGAATTTCCGGGGAGAGACAAGCCGAGCGCTTCGGCCACGAGGCACATGCTGTTTGCCGTCGTCATTATTCCGCACGCTCCGCACGGCGAATACATGCGCGAAACTTCGCGTTTCGCCCTTTCCATATCGTAGTCGCCGCGCATGCTTTTCCCGACGTTGTCGGTGAGTTCTCCGTAGTTCGCGCACTTGCCGTCGAGATAGGGCATGGGCATATATCCGCCCGTGACAAAAATCGTCGGAATGTTTAGGCGGCCGGCCGCCATCAAATGCCCGGGCACGATTGAATCGCAGGTGGAAAGCATCACCATGGCGTCGAACATGTTGCTTTCAACTATGAGTTCCACTTCGTCTGCGATCGAATTGCGGCTTGGCAGTTCGATGTACTTTTCGTTTCCCAAAACCATGCCGTCGCAGATGCCGGTTGTCATCATTTCAAATGGAAGGCCGCCGGCTTCCCTGATGCCTTGCTTTACGCGTTCGCTAAGGCTCTTGAGGTGTATATGGCCGGGATTGTATTCGTTCCATGAATTTACAACCGCGACGATCGGGCGGTTGAATTCCTCCTCGGTATAGCCCATGCCCCTCACGAGACCCCTCCGGCATTCGCGCGCTACGCCGTATTCCCATCTGCTTCGGCAGGATTTTAGAATATCGCTCACGTCAAGGTCCCCTTTTTAATCTTTAATCATCATGTCTATCACCCCGTCGATGCTCTGTCCCCCATCGACAGCGAATGTCTGACCCGTGATAAAACGCGTTTTTTCAACATCGGCGAGAAATACAATCATAGGCGTAATGTCGTCCACCGTGCCTAATCGGCGGACCGGAATTTTGCGCTTGAAAGCGTCCATCTCCTCTTGGGCGTACCTGTCGGAAAGTTTTGTCATAATGAACCCGGGGGCGACGCAGTTTACGTTGATGCCGTACTTTGCCACTTCAGCGGCGAGCGATTTTGTGAACATGTTTAAGCCCGCCTTTGCCGCGCAATATGGAAGCATCTTGCGCTTTACCCATGTCACTATGCTGTGAACCGAGCTTACGTTTATTATGCGCCCCTCTATTTTATTTTTAAGCATGTCTTTTATCGCCACACGCGAGCAGTATGCTGCGGCGTTGAGATTGAGCTTGATCTGATAGTCCCAGTAATCCATCGGCATATCGACAAACTCTCCTTCCGGAATTTTTAAGGCGCCGCCGGCGTTGTTTAATAGGGCGTCTATGTGCCCGAAGTCGGATATGAATCTTTCCATCATAGATTCGCATTGCGCGCAGTCGGCTACGTCTGCCCGGTATATTTCCGCCTTCGCTCCGAGAGCCATGACTTTTTCGGCGGTCGCCTTTGCCCCGAGTTCGTCTTTAAAATAATTTATCCCCACGTTGTATCCGCTTTTTGCGAATGCAACCGCCGACGCGGCGCCGATGCCGTGGGACGCCCCTGTGATGATAATGTTTTTTCCCATAGTCAAAACACGAATTTAAAAAGATTAAAATCAATGTTGATTTATATTGTCAATACTTTATGCATGCCAGCGGCCAGTTTTTTATTGCAAGGTAAACGCTTTTGCCCGCCAGAAAACGGGAGCGCGTTAAAAAAATCTTTCGTAGGCCAATCTTGCGGCGCCCATGGCGGCTTGATAGTCCCCGAGCGTGGTAAGGCCTATTTCAAATAGGTTGAGGCGCTCTTGGGGCAGGATTTCGCGGACATGCTTCAGGGTTTGGTTAAAGAGGAAACCGTCTTTTTTGCATTGTCCGCCGTAGAATATCAGGACATCCGGGCCATACAGCTGGATCATGCTCGCAATCCCCACCGCATTGTACGATGCGGCTTTTTTCATAATCGCCACGGCTTTTGCATGCCCGCTTGCCGCGGCCAAGTCGAGTGCCGCAGCGCTGTGGAGTTCGGGTTGTTCGGGAATCTCCTCTTTGCCAATTAATGGCAGGTATATCCCGCCCGAATATGATTCAAGGCAGCCTTTAAAGCCGCAACTGCATATATGGTTGTTGTCTGGAATAAGCATGTGGCCTATATATCCGATAGGGCGGTGGGGCTGGGTAATTAAAAGCTCTCCGTTTGAGATGATTCCGGAACCTATGCCAGCTCCAAGCCCTACGGTGACTATGTTGCTGTATCCTTTCCATTTTCCGAAATGATATTCGGCCAGCACGCCCGCCGCCGTCGCAGGGACGGCAAAAACGGGGATGCCTGTATGTTCAGATAGAATGTCCGCAACGGGGATATTGGCGCCCCATTTTACGCCCCAGTTTCTGCCGGAAACCAATATTCCCCTTTCGGTATCGACGTTTCCCGACATGGAAAAGCCTATTCCCATTAGCTTTTTTTTGTCGATGCCGGCTTCTTTTAAAGAGTCGCTGAACATTTTGAGAACCCACTTGAAGAAGGCGCTGTTGTTTTTGTAGTAGGGCGTCCTTATTTCGTGGCGGTATTTGACATTGAAGAGCAAATCGCAAAAAACAAGCCTTGTTGACGACGCGCCGACGTCAAAACCCGCAAAAAACGCCGAATCGGGGTCAATTCCCATTGGAATCATCGGCCTGCCGCGTTTTGTGGGCTCAAAGCGGCGGATAAATAAATGTTCCTCTTTCAGCAGGGAATCTACACATTTGCATACCGTTCCCCAGGGGATTTTAGTGGCTTGCGCTATTTCTTTTTTTGAAAAACTATTCTTTCCCTCCCGGACGGCGTCAAGAATTGAAACTCGGTTGCGCATCTTTAATTTCTTTTAGGTGTTGGCTTACTGTATATAGAGGCAAAAAGAGAAAATCCGGAACGCGCCCACCGAGGTGTTTTATCAAAGAAATTGCCAATTCTGGAAGTTCGGATATGCCTTTATGCAAAAATTCTTTCAGCATTATGGTGTAAGTGTCGGTCAAGTAAAGACAACTTTCCAAATAATTTTTGACATTTCCGGCTCCGAATGCGACCTCGTCAAGCGGAAGATAACGGTGCCCCGGCACCAGATTTTCGGGGCCCAATTCCAAAAGTTTTTTAATCGAATTGCGATATGCCTGCAGGTCTTGATAAAAGCCTATTCCCTGCAAAGTTGTCCCGTTTGCCTGCAGTGAGTCTCCGGTTATTAACGTTCCTGTCTGAATATCGAGCCAACAGACGCAGTCGTCGTCGTGCCCCGCTGTGTGGACAAGCTTTAGGCGGTTTGCGATAATTTCGCCGTCGCCAACAAGAAAGTCCGGTTCAACCCCTTTTAAGCCGTCCGACGGGGGGGGGCTGTACTCGGGAAATGCCTGGCGGATTTTAATGTTGTATTTAAGCGGGGAGCGGAGTTTGTCGAGAGAGCCCTCAAACGCCCCGATTTTTGCCGCCGAGATTTCCCTGAATCTGAAGTGCCCGCCGATGTGGTCGCCGTGCGTGTGGGTGCATAGAAGCAATGATATGTCGCCCGGGGCCAGCCCCTCCCGTTCAAGCGCCGGAACTATTACGCTGTCCACTACTTCCCCGCTTGCCCCGCTGTCTATTAAAATATTCTTATTGCCCTTTAATAAGACAACGCCGCTCCATTCCCCGCAGAATGGCGTTTTCAAAAGCTTTATGCCGGTGGCGACTTCTTTGAATGTTTCCATATTTTAAATTCGCTTGACAATTGCTAAATAAAATCTAACTAAACAACAAATTAAATCATAGATAATTTAAATCAAGCCAAAACTTTAAAAAAAGCAGGAAGATGTCAATACAGACCGTAAGGATATACGAGAACCGCTACGCAGACTCAGTCACTTTAATGGGGATTGCGGACGCCGTAAAAAAAAATGACGGCGTGCTGTTTGCGGAGGTGCAGATGGCTACGCCTGCCAATCTTGAGGTCATAAGGGGGCTGGGGTTTAACGTGCCGCCTGAAGCTTCGCCGAACGATCTGGTTGTGGCGATAGCCGCCCGCGACGAAGCCGCCCTCAAATCGGCCGAGCAGGACGCCATCGACCGGCTCGACCGCAAACGCGGCGAAGACGGCGAAACTTTTAACTCCATAGACGATGTCGATGCCGCCGACGGTTGGAACCTCTGCCAGATTTCCCTCCCGAGCGAATACGTTGCAGAAGAGGCGAAGAAGGCCATCGGCAAAGGCATGGACGTTTTTATTTTTAGCGACAATGTTTCCATCGAGGACGAGCTTGAATTGAAAAGGCTCGGTGAGGAGCGCGGCGTTCTCGTCATGGGGCCGGACTGCGGGGTCGGCATGCTGGACGGGGTATCGCTTGCCACAATGAGCCTTGTAGGCGGAGGTCCAGTCGGAATTGTCGGCGCGTCCGGAAGCGGGGCGCAGGAAGTTGCATGCATTGTGGAAAAAGCCGGTTCGGGAATTTCGGCGCTAATCGGAACCGGCGGCCGCGACCTTTACCCGCAAATAGGCGGCTTGACGATGATAAAAGGAATGAAAAGGCTTGATGCCGACGGCGCTACGAAAGTCATAGTTTTGGTTTCAAAACTCGCAGACCGGGGTGTCATGAAAAAGGTATTGGACGAAGCCGACAAACTCTCAAAACCGGCTGTCGCAATCTTTCTTGGCGCGGACGAGGAGCTCTTTGCAAACCGCAAGACGGTGGCATCGTTCAGCCTTGAAGAAGCGGCGCTGAAGGCGCTTGCGCTGTGCGGAATCGATTGCGGTGGTTTTGCGTTTGGCAAATCTAAGATAGATTCGCTTGTCGGGCGCGAAATGCAAAAGTTTGACGCTTCCCAAAAATACATACGCGGCGTCTATTGCGGCGGAACTTTCGCAGAGGAAACCTTGATTTTCCTGAATAAAAACAATCCCGGAGCGGATTTGCGATGCAACCTGAAAACGCGCTACGCCGCAAGGCTTGCCGATTCATGGAAAAGCGAAGCCCACTCAATTGTGGATATGGGGGCCGAAGAATTTACCTTGGACGCTCCGCATCCGGTGTTTGACCCGGAGCTGAGGCTAAAGCGCTTTAGACAGGAGGCGAGCGACCCCGAAGTTGCAGTGATCCTTTTAGATTTTATAACGGCGCCCGGGGTTCACGAGAACCCGATATTGCCGTTTGCAAAGGCTTGCGCCAAGGCCATCTCCGACAGGAAAGGAAAATTGAGTGTGGTTGCTTCCATTTGCGGCTCGAAAAACGACCCGCAGGACATCGTCAGGTGCGCCAGGGAACTCGAGGACGCTGGCGTGATATTGGCGGCAAGCAATTACCAAAGCGCGCAGCTGGCCAGCGCGTTCATGAAATCCTTGGATGAAAGAAGGTAGCTTTATGGAAAAGAAGCGTTGTTGCAAAGTAAGGAGGCTAAAAGTTGTGAATATCGGTTTGCAGGGCTTTGCCGAATCCCTGCGCAAGCAGGGCGTAAAAGTTGCGCAAGTGAATTGGCGCCCGCCGCGCAAGCTCGACAGTGAAATAAAAAATTTGCTCGACGAACTCCTTTGATAAATAATTGGTTTTATGACGATAAAAGAAAAAATAGAACAGGCCAACGACATTGCCGTAAACCATATTATAGACGCCAATCCCGTATGGGTCGATATTCTGCCGGCCGGCGAAGTTGTCGACGGGCTTGAGCCGAATATGATTCTCCATTCCGGGCCGCCAATCGAATACAAAGACATGGTGTTTCTGCACAAACGCGGCATGGTAAGCGGCGCGCTCTTTGAGGGCCTTGCAAAGACCGAGGCGGAAGCCGTCGCAAAACTTGAGAGCGGTGAAATTAAAATCAGCAGCGCGCTCGACCACAATACTGTCGGCGCCGGAACCGGTATTATCACGTCGTCGATGGCCATGATTGTAATCGAAAATAAAAAGACGGGCGTGCGCGCCGCCACCTTCCCCGCGGAAGGGCCGTTCCAGGGGGGGCTTTGCGGCTGGGGCTTGTACACCGAAGAAATCGCGGCCAATTTGCGCTATATGCGCGACGAGCTTTTCCCCGTGATGCGCGAACTCGTACACAAGCGCGGCGGCTTGCCAATCAAGCCGATTCTTGCGGAAGGCATGCAGATGGGCGACGAGAACCACACACGCCAGTCGGCGGCGGACCTCATTTTTAATACGCAAATACTGCCCGACCTTTTCAGAATGGACATCGACAAGGCGCTGCTTGGAAAGGTTATGGACTATATAGTCAAGACGCCCCGATTTTTCCACTGCTTCGGGCAGGGCGCGAGCCAGTCGGCTTTGCTGTCGGCAAAGGGCACTCCGTATTCGACAATGGCCGTGGCATTCGGCGGCAACGGAGTCGAGTTCGGCATTAAAATCGCGGGCATGGGAGACGAGTGGTTCACCGCTCCGGCGATGATGATGAAAGGCAGATATACGTCGTCGCAGTATTCCGAAAAGGACCAGCTTCCGTGGCTCGGCGACAGTTGCGTTGTGGAATGCGCGGGCTTGGGCGGCATCGCGGCGGCGGCAAGCCCTATAGTTTGCAGCCTTCGCGGAATGAAACTCAGGGACGCAATCTCTCTCACTCGGGAGATGTACGGTATTTGCATATCTAAAAATCGCAATTATCCCATACCCAATCTTGATTTTGATTTCCTTCCGTGCGGTATAGATATCCGCAAAGTGGTAAAGACTGGCATTAGCCCCGAAATTCACGGAGGCATGTTTAACCGCCAAGGCGGGCTTATAGGTGCGGGTAGTGCGAGAATTCCGTTGCAATGTTTTGAAAATGCTTTAAAAGCGTTTGCAAAAAATTACCGAGAATAAAAAGTATTCTATATGAAACTCGGGAAACAAAAGGAAAACGCTTTCTATAAATGGGAAGTTTTAATGCTTCTCTGGTTCGCATTTTGGTTTAACCAGGCAGACAGGCAGCTTTACAATACCCTTTTAGAAAAAATATCGGACTCCCTCAGCATGACTTCCGCCGAGGCGGGGCTCGTTGCGACCGTCTTTTGCTGGGTGCTTGCTATTTGCTTCCCGCTGGCCGGATTTGCCGCCGATAGATTCAGCAAGAAATGGATAATCTGCGGCAGCGTCTTCTTATGGAGCGCGGCAACGATGATTTCTGGCGGTGCAGCGGGGTTTTTGATGTTCATAATTTTCAGGAGCATCGCAACCGGAGTAGGCGAGGGCTGTTTTGCGCCGTCAAATTACGCGACAATATGCGACTACCACGATTCCGATACGAGGGCGACCGCCATGAGCATTTACACGACGTCGCAATACTTTGGAATTATAGTCAGCGGGATTATCGCGGGCTGGATTGGCGACAATTACGGTTGGAGGCCTGCGTTTTATATTTTCGGATCGGTAGGCGTAATATTGGCGTTTATTATTATGTGGCGCCTCAAAGACAAGGTCCACGTTGGCGTTTCGCCTTCCGCAAAGGCAAGAAATGCCCCTTCGGCATGGGAATCCATCAAGGTGTTTTTCAGCGTGCCGTCCGCGGTGCTTTTAACTTTGTGCTTTAGCGGGGTCATATTTGTCGTGCAGGGATATCTGACATGGTCGACACTTTTCCTTCAGGAAAAATTCGCAATGAATAACGTTGAAGCTGGTTTTAATTCGGTATTCTACGCGCACATCGGTTCGTTTGTCGGGATACTGTTGGCAGGTCGGCTTTCCGACAATCTTGCAGCAAGAAAGCCGAAGTATCGCGTTCTCTTGCAAAGCCTGGGATATTTGCTGGCGTCTCCGTTTATCGTATTGATGGGTTTGGGAGAAGAGTTGCTCGTCGTATTTATAGGTTTTGTGGGATTCGGATTCTTTAGGGGATTTTACGATTCCAACATATACGTCACGCTTTACGACGTAATTCCCGAAAAATATAGGGGGTCGGCTGCGGGCATAATGCTTTTTATAGGGTTTATTCTTGGGTCGTTTGCGCCGTGGATTCTCGGAGTTATGAAACCGATATTCGGATTGTCGCACGGAATTGCGATGCTTTCCACTGTATGGATTTTCTTCGGTTTGGTATTAATGTTTATCTACAAATTTTTGTACGAGCGCGATTACGCCAAAGCCGCCGAGGCTAATAAAAATTCTTTTTAAACAAGGTAAAAAAATTGCGATTACCCTGCCGACTGTTACGGCTGAAGCATCTTAATGCGAAAAACGGGAGATTTGGAATCTTGTAATTAGAAAAGCGGGCTATCCGCTCGGTCGAAATTGGAATCCGCAAATATTGGCAAAGCGAGGGGGCCGGATACAAAAAAACGCGAAAATATTGCCTGCGTTTTGCCGCTATTTCGCGTCTTTTTTAAATTTTGGGGTGGTAAACGCGACTTGAACGCGCGACCCTCGGAACCACAATCCGATGCTCTAACCAACTGAGCTACTACCACCGTAATTGAAACATTAAGTAAAGCATTTTACCCAAGCTTTTGTCAATTTCTTTTTTATAAACAATTCTTCGCTTTATGGAATTTGTTTATAATGTTGACACTCCGCAGCGCATTTTTTATGTTTTTTGGGTCTATATAAAAGAACCATAATTTTTTAGTTGTTTACAAAATGAATATGAAAAAATTTTTACCTTTATTCATTTTCGTTATTATACCCGCGATGCTTCGAGGTGACGCTCTTCCGGAAGGTGCGCTTTCGGAGACTTATTTGGTTGTGGGGAGCAGCTCGTCTCTCGAGATAGTGGAGGCGCCCAAGGACGCCAAGATGCTTTACCGCACTTGGGGCCCGGAGAGCGAACGCAAATTTTCGGTGCGCGTATATTCGCCCATATCCTCGGACCAATGGAAGCGCGTATCCTTCAAGCTGAAAGCGGAAAAAGACGGCGAAGTTTATATCTCTTTCGGAGGAGAAAACGAGAAGACAAAAAGCGGATATCCGAAGCGCGCCGCATTTTACGATAATGTTTCCGTAAACGGCAAACTGCTTTTAAACGGCGATTTTGAAGACGGAAAAAACGGCTGGAATTTTGTGAACGGCGGAAACTATCCGGCAAAATCCGTATATGCGCTTCCTAAAGAGCAGGCGGCGCACGGAAAGTGGGTGGCGCGCGCCAATTCGTATGCTGCGGTAAGAAGCGCCTTTCAGGTAAAGGGGGGGGAGGTTTTCGAAATCTCCTTTGACGCCCGCTGCGCTCTTCCTGCGGATATGGACGACGAGTACCCCCTTCCTCTCGAAAAATATGCCAATATGGGTTTTATTGACGAAACGCCGTCAGACGGCGCGGGCGGTTGGACCGACGAGGGTAAAAATAAAAGTTTTAAAAAGTTTCTTTCCAAGGTTGGGGATACGGAATTTGAAGGCGTAAAATTTAGGATTATTGATCCCGAAAAAAATTCGGGGGCGTCTGTCTTGACGTTTAAATCGCCGAAGTCGCCGACGATTTTAAATTCAGCCGTTGTCGATTTGTCGGAGAAGCCGTTGTTGGGTAAATACATTTACATGCTGCACACGGCGTCAAACAAGGCCAATCTTAAGCAGAACGACATAGTGGGCTATGTTGTTGTCTATTACGACGACGGCAAGCGGAGCGCGCATCCTGTCCGCTACGGGATTTCCGCAGGCGACTGCTGGGCGCCCGAAATACTGCGCAACGGCAAGATTGTTTACATGACTTCAAAGAAGCGCAACCGAGGCGCGCTCTATATGACGCATGTCACGCTCGACAACAATCGCGCCGTAAGCAAGGTGGAATTTCAGACGTCCGGAAGGATACCGTGGGTTGTGGTTGCGGCGACACTCTCGGACAGAAAGGTCATCACATGCGAAACCGTGACGCCCGAGAATAACCCCGATTGGGTTTTGGTTGACATGCCGTTGGATTTGACGACGCTCCGCGGTAGCGCGCTCGACGTTTCTGGTTTTTCGGAACTGAAGGAATCCGGCTCGCTTGGGCGCGTAATAGTTTCGGAGCGCGGCACTATGGCGTTTGAGAAGGAGCCGGACAAAGACGTTCGCTTTAAGGGCTTTACATTCTATCCGCAGCATTTGATATTAAAATACGACAATGAAACCGCGCGTGAAAATATCAGGAAATACGCCGCCCTGATGCCCGTGAACGGCTATAATCTCGTGCGGATAGGTTTCGACTATATAAAAAGTGACAAAAAGCGCGACCAGCGCGCGGCTCAATACGACACCATCGACTTTTTAATTTCGGAGTTGAAGAAAAACGGGGTGTATATTCATCTGCCTCTTGCGTGGTACGACATCGGGCTTAAAAATTACAATTTTTACAAGCGCAACGACGTTAAGATACGCGCGATTTTCGGGGATCCAGAGGTGAGGGCAATATGGAAAGAGACTGCGGAAGAGCAGCTGAACCACTACAATCCCTATACAAAGCTCGCATGGAAAGACGATCCCGTATTCCAAGTCATAGAATTTTACAACGAGCTTGTCATTTGTTTCAACAAGTTTGTCGAATTTGAGCCGGCTACAAAGGAATTCTTGCTGAAACGTTGGCGCACTTGGCTTCAGAAACGCTACAACGGCGACATCGAAAAGCTTAACAATGCGTGGAAAGGGCAATATTGGGCCAGGAACGCGGAAAAGTATCCATTTAAATCTTTTGACGAGATTCCCGGCCTAACATCGGGTTTTGACTGGAATCGCTTCTGCCAGGAGGCCACCGACGAATTCATGGAATTTTGCGAAAAGATAGTCCGCGGCACGGGCTATAAGGGCATTATCGTGCAGCGCAATCTGGGCAGGTCTCCGTACGACGCATGGGCGCGCCATAAAACGTCCGAGTCCATCATAACGAACTCGTATTACGAGCATCCGGACGGCATTTACGTTCCCGGCGCCGACCACACCTGCAACCAAAGTAGTTCGATAGCTCGCGAAGCGGACTATTGGCGGACAATAGCGACTTCAAAGTCTTTTGACAGACCGATAACGGCGACCGAGTACAACCATGCGTATTGGAACAAGCACAGGTTCGAGATGATGTCGCTGTTTTCGCCGTATTCGGCTTTCCAGAACTTTTCGTCGCTTATTATACATGCAAGCGCCGTTGAATGGAATCCGCGCAAGACGAAACATCTTTCGCCCTTCAATGTTAGCGATTCTCCGGCGATTAGAACGGCTGAGCTTTTCAACCAGTGTTTTTTCATGCGCGGAGACGTCAAGCCGTTTAAGCACAGGGTTGACATGCTCATTTCGGAGAGCTTTGTCAAGAACAGCCCGAATGCGCTGTCCGGATTGGGCGGGCAGCAGATGCGCATACCGCTGATAGTCGGATTTTCGATAAAGGCCGATGCTCCTACTCCGGAGGCTTTAAAGCATGTTAAGCCCGCTAAGGCCGATATTGAAATTTTGCCGAACGGCACATCAGAGGTTATTACTCAAGGTTGGTTCCAGCAGGTTTTAGATTCAAATGACGGCACTTTCCGCTTGTCGAAGTTTGTAGATGAAATGAAGAAAAACGGAATGTTGCCAGCCGACAATGTAAGCGACCCCGACAACGGAATCTACCAGACGGATACCGGACAAATTACGCTGGATTCCAAGAATATGGTTATGAAGGTCGTCACGGATTATTCCTGCGCGGCCACGGTGCATAAAAACCGCACTCTTGACGTGGGGGCTTTAAAGCTGATTTCTACGTCAGTTCCGGCGTCTGTGGGGGTGGCTTCTCTTGACGGGAAGAAGATTATAGAAAGTTCTCGCCTGATATTCGCTTATGTCACCGAGGAAAACAATATGGATTCAATTACGAGCGTCGACGGAGTTTTGTCTTTCCGTAGCGGCAAGGGTCCCGTCGTAATGCGCAGGGGCAGGGTAAAGGCGGAGCTGAAACTCGACCCGTCGAAAAAGTATTCGGTGTATCCGATAGCGCTCAACGGCGAACGGCGAGAAAAGATTGACGTAGAGTTTAAAGACGGCGTCATGAAACTCAATATTGACAACGGAAAGCTTAAAAGCGGAGCTGTGCCGATGTTCGAGATTGTGGCGGAATAAATTCTGCTTTAGAGTCCGGCTTTGATTTTGCGGCCGAGCGGCGCAAAACCGGCGGACACTCCGATTTTGGCTATTAATTAAAACGGCTTTCGGCGGTCACCGAAAGCCGTTTTCGCGTTGTCGGCCAATTTAAGGTTGTCAGTCGGAAAGTCGCAAAAGCGCGAAGACAGTTTAAGGTTTTCGCGGTTCGCGCGGGGCGATATCTTTTTGCGTGCGCAGTAGTAGCTTATCTGTTTATTCCGAGCAGAAATTCTATGTTTGTAGGCACCTTTTTGAGCCTTTGGACGAGCATTTCCATCGCGTCGGTTGCTGGGACGCCCTTCATCGCTCGCCTCAATGCATATATTTTGGACATTTCGTCCGGGTGGTATAGAAGCTCCTCTTTGCGCGTTCCGCTCTTTTCAATATTGATTGCCGGGAAAATGCGCTTATCCGACAGCCCGCGGTCGAGATGCAGCTCGAGGTTCCCGGTTCCTTTAAACTCCTCGAATATTACTTCGTCCATTTTGCTTCCGGTTTCGATGAGCGCCGTCCCGATTATTGTTAGCGAGCCACCTCCCTCGATGTTTCTTGCCGATCCGAAGAATTTTTTTGGCTTCTGAAGTGCGTTTGCCTCCACGCCTCCCGACATTGTTCTGCCTCCGTTCGGCATAAGCGCGTTATAGGCGCGCGCAAGCCGTGTTATGGAATCGAGCAGTATTACCACGTCGCGTCCCTCCTCAACCAGTCTGCGGGCGCGGCTTATGATCATTTCGGCGGCATGTACATGGTTTGAGGCTTCCTCGTCAAATGTTGACGCTATTACTTCTGCGTCCACATTTCTTTTGAAATCGGTCACTTCTTCCGGACGTTCATCGACAAGCAGAATCATCAGGTGCGCGTGCGGGGCGTTTCGGCGTATGGACTTTGCCATTCCCTGCATTAAAACGGTTTTTCCGGTTCGCGGAGGGGCGACAATTAATGCGCGCTGTCCGAATCCTATCGGAGTCAGAAGATCTACGGCTCTCATCGATAGGTTGTCCCAGCCCGACGATGCGTCTGCTTCCATGATTATGCGCCTTGTCGGGTAATAGGGAATCAAGTCGGTGAAAGGAGTGATGTTTTTTGCGGTTTCCGGATCCGCATCCATAACCGACGTCACGGATACGGCAATCGGGCATGTTTCGCGGCCGAAATCACGGGGAGGCATGGCCAATACCCCGACAGTGTGTCCCCTTTTAAGCCCGTATTTGTCTATGAACATTTGGGGGACATATATCGAGTTTCTTTTCAGCCTGTAATTGTCGTCGGCAAAGGCGATAGCCCCGCCGAATCCGTCTTCAAAAACGTCGAGAGTGCCCTTTGCCTTCACGAGCTTTTTATTGTTTTTGGCGAATTTGAAATAGTCGGATATCAGTTCGGATTTTCCGGCTCCGGCGCGGTAGGGTATGCCGGTTTCGTCGTATTTGTCGCGTATATCGCGTATCCCGAGGCGCCTTATTTCATCAAGCCCGCCGATGGAATCAATCTGGCCGCACGCGGGAACGTTTACTGATGACGGTTCCTCAAACGGTTTGGCATCGGACTGGGCGTCGCTTTGCAATGCCTCCGCTTCGGGCTCTGTTTTATCATCAGAGTCGGAAGTATCCGCTTTTTTTGCAAGTCCGTATTTTTTTGCAGCTGAATCGTTGGCGTTTGCCATCAATTCCCAATATCCCATGTCGGATATGTTTTTCCCGGATTGTTCCGGAGCGCTGCCGGGAGTTGTTTCGGCGTCCGGATCTTCGCCCTGTTGGGTGGCCGGCGGCTCAGCTATTTCGTTCATCAAAGGGGCTGTTGCTGCGTCTTCTTGGCGTTCAGCCCGCATTTTTTCAAGATCGTCCAATTCTATCGGAGTCGCCGTTTCAAACGATTCCGATAAAAACGGTTCGGGGTTTTGCTCCGGCTTTTTATCGAAAAACGTTTGGGCGAGATATTCGTCAAGGGACTTTTGGCTTTTTAGCGCAAACCATTCAGGAAGATCGGCCGGGTTTATAGTGTCATCTTCGCTATTTTGGTTTTGCATCCAACGCGGTTTTTTTTGTTTTTGAGCGTTTTGCTGCTGTCTCAGATTTTGTTGGTTTTGCCTGTTTTGTTGGCCGTTTCCGCCTCCCTGCCTGTTCTGTTGGTTGAGGCGTCCGTTTTTTGCATTTCTGTCGAAGCGCCCGTTCGGCTGGTTTTGCCTGTTTTGTTGGCCGTTTCCGCCTCCCTGTCTGTTCTGTTGGGCGGCTCTTCCGTTTCCGTTATAACGGTTGTCGCGGTCCCTCTTTTGCCATTTGTTTCTGCCGTCGCCTTGGCGGTGGCTGGAAAGCACGGCGTCGTCCACGGCATTTTCGTATTCCCGTGCTTCGGCTATCCTGCGTTCATCGTCGTCTTCTGTGGTTTCGGCCTGTGCGCGGTACCCTTCGGGGTCAAGATCGTCGTCTGTGGTGGAAAACGAAGTCGGAACGTTTTCGCCGTCGTCGTTCCTTTCATCTTTTTCAACGTCGGTTTCAACAGGCGAGCCGTACGCAAAATCGTCCGAGCTGTCTCTGTGGACGAAGATTTCGGTCTCCGGAATTTCCGGGGATTCCTCGTGTCTTTCCGGTTCCGGGTCCGAAACGGGGGCGTCCCTCCATTGGGGCCCGTCTTCGCGCGGAATCTTCGGACCGCGGATTCTGCGCGACTTTCTTTGCTTTACCGCGCTGTCGAGCGTTTCGTCGAGGGGAGAGGGTGGGGTATCACCGTCTGCCAGCGTACCGGCCGGGCCGTTTTCTGCTTTTGCGGATTCCGATGAAACATTCGTCTGCGGCGGAATTTCGGGGTTTTTACGCGGCCTTCCGCGCCTTTTTTTTACGGGTTCGGGATTCTCGTCCGTTTTTTGCGCTTTCGGCTTTCGCCCGCGCTTTTTTGGTGCTTCCGCCGGTATTTCGCCGGGCAGATTGTTTTCTTTGTCGTCCATGGTCGCTTATTTTAAACGTGATAATACAAGTTCCACTTGCCTTTTTAGAAAATTTCTGTGGCTTTCGTTGAAAAGCACTATATCCGCAAGCTTGGCTTTTTCCAGAGGGGACATTTGAAACACATCGCGCCGCAAAATCTCTTCGGCCGTCATTCCCCTCGACAACAGGCGCTCTTTGCGCAGCGCCTCGCTACAAAAAACACTAACGCATATATCGAATTTGTTTTCAAGCCTTTTCTCGAAAAGAAGCGGAATTTCGACTACCGCAAAACACATGTCGGCTGAACTGTCGCATTTCTTGAGTTCCTCCCTCCACATTTTCTCGACAGCCGGATGTATGGCATTCTCTATTTCGGCGAGCTTTTTGGCGTCTGAAAACACGGCTTTTGCGATGTTTTCCCTCAGGGCTTTGCCGTCCGCGCCGTATGCGCTTTCGCCTGCGACGCGTTTTACCGTCCCGATTACATAAGGGTCGTTCTCGAGGACAAAATGCGAAAGCGAGTCCGCGTCCATAACTTTTGCTCCAAGTTCTTTGAAGGCTTCTGCAGCTGCGGATTTCCCGCAGCCCATTCCTCCTGTCAATGCGATTGTCGTTGCCATATTATGTCTTTAGGGGTTGAATTAAAAACGGCGCGCGGACGTGACGATAACCAAATAAAAACGCCGCATTGTTTCGGCGTTCAGGAAAATTCGGCAGAGAAGATTTTGCTACTCGGAGACTTTTTTCCCCTTAAGAAAGTCGCGTGTTTGGCGGCGCAGCTTCTTGAGCTTTGGCTCTATCTTGAAAAGTTGACGCGGGGCGAGGTGGTCTATAAAACATATACCGTCAAGATGGTCGTTTTCATGCTGGACGCATCTTGCAAAAAGCCCCTCGCATATCAGTTCGTGCGGTACGCCCGCCGTGTCGAAATATTTAAGCCTAACGGCGGCGCTGCGCTCGACTTCCGCGAATATTCCGGGAAATGAGAGGCAGCCCTCCTCCGATATTTCAACATAGTTCCCGATTTCTTCGACCTCCGGGTTTATCGCTACCAGCGGCATGGCCAAGTCGAGCGGAAGCCTTTTGCCGTCAAGGGAAAATACGCACGGCGAGTTAGGATCAGCGCGGCGGCGCATGTCTATTGCAAATGCGCGTTTTTGAACGTCAATTTGGGGTGCCGCCAAACCGAGCCCGTTTTCTTCGTACATTGTGTCGATAAGGTCTTTTGCGAGACGCTCGACCGATTCGTCGAAAGTCTCGATTTTTTCGGCTTTCGCCTTCAGTATGGGCTCTCCGAATTTTGTGACGCGCTTTAGCATCTTAAACCGCTATTCCCCCGCGCTTTCGCGCGGTATTTTTCCGTTCGACAACAGCACGAGCACAGGCTCTTTTGTTTTAACCCACACATTGTGCTCCTTGTAAAGTTTTTGCGGGCAAAATTCGCACGCTTCTGCTACTGTCTTTATGGGCATGCGCCTGCCCTTCGGCGTGATATTGAAATCGTACACACCCTTGTGTATTCTATTTACAGCGTCGGTCGGAGCGTCGTCTTCTGGAATTTGCACGACCCAGCCTTGATATTCAAACCCAGTGTCACCGATTTTGCCGTATGGGTCGTTTACAACTATTACAAACTGTTTTTTTACCGGAGGCGTTTTTTCGGCGTCGGAGTCCTTTTGTTTGGACTCGAATTTCAAATCCTCCATAATCTGCGATATTTTACGCGCGTCCAGATCGGCTCTCTGGAGTATCATCTGAACTAATTCTATATCTACTTTAGCCATACCGAACAAAGAAAATAATTCGCGTGCGCTTTGTCAATATTTTCAGTTTTCCAAAAATATCCAAAGTTTTTTTGCGCATTTGGGAGATGTGCGCTAATATTGCGCATTATGCGCCGATTTCTTCGGCGCGTTCGTTAACATAAAAAAAAGGAGTTTTTAACTATGGAAAAATTAATAACAGGCGTTTTCGCCGTGCAAGCGCTCTATGGAAATGCGGTTGGGGCGTCCGCCGCGCGGGGGAAACTGCGTTGAATTCGCTGGCAGAACTGTGGGACAGCGGAATACTCGGCGGGGTGTTTACGACCCTCGTGACGTTTTTCGGACAGCTTTCCGCCTTGAACAGCCAGAAGTTCACAAGCGTAATGGAGGCTTTTCAAAAGCAGCAGTCGTCCGACAGCGCCGCGCACGACGCCGCGTTTGCGCGATCCGGCGACGGCGGAGTGTGGGCGCGCCGCATAATGTTGCTTATGGCGTTTTTTATGCTCGGAATTTGCCCGATGATTTTTGCGTTTTTCGCCGACGTTCCCGTGGCCGTCGAGACTGTCGAGCAAACAGGGGGCTGGCTATGGGGATTGATACCAGAAAGGGAAACTTTCGGCGTGGCCTATATAAACGGGTTTTATTTGGCCGACGTATGGAAAGAGCTTATGGCGAATCTAATTTCCGCATATATCGGGGCGGGCATAACGCGCAAGGCGTTTAAGCTCGGCAGATAGTCGGCGATTTCCGGCCGTCCGCGGCGCATTTGGCGCCGCGTCGGCCGCCGGCTCCGTTGTCGTCCCGGGATGCTGATTGTCCGGGATTGCCGCGTAGATAAGGCATTGAAATTTTCCCGTTCTTTTTATGCATGCCGGCGCGTTTTGAAATGCGGGGGATTTCCGTTCGCATTTGGGCGGGTACTGCCGTGCGCGTTTATTTTTCCTACTGGGGTTTTTATAATTATTAGGGCGCTTTGATTAGCCATATTGCCAAACAAAAGGCTTGATTTTATTCGAAAGAAGTCTAAACCGCCCCAACTTAAAGTGACTATGCGCGGGACAAACCTGCGCTTTGCGGCTTTTTAAGTACGTTTATGAATTGGCTGTCGAATTTATTTTTCGGATCCGGAGTGGCGCATTGCGTTCTTGTTCTTGCGCTCGCCATAACTGCGGGCGTGGCTTTGGGAAAAGTGCGCATAGCGGGAGTTTCGCTCGGAATCACCTGGGTGCTGTTTGTCGGTCTCGCATTCGGGCACTTCGGCATGGATGTCGAGCCTGGGGTGCTTAACTTTGCAAAGGAGTTCGGATTAATACTTTTTGTGTATTCGATAGGCTTGCAGGTCGGGCCGGGGTTCTTTTCATCTTTCAAAAAGGCGGGAATAAAACTCAATGCTGTCGCGATGTGTGTGGTGTTTTTGGGGGTGGCTACGGCATGTTTTTTAAGTTTCGCATTCGGCGTCCCCATGTCAACTATGGTAGGAATATTGTCGGGGGCTGTGACAAACACCCCGGGGCTCGGTGCGGCGTCGCAGGCATATCTTGACATGTTCGCAAAAGAAGATCCTTCAATATCACTCGGATACGCCGTGGCATATCCGCTCGGGGTCATCGGCGCGATATTGTCGATGACGGCGCTGAAGTTTCTTCCGGGAATGTTTTCAGCCGGCGGAGATTCTGAAACGAAAAAACGGCGCGGCGTCAGAGAGGGTGCAAACAGAATTTCAATTTCTCTGGTAAATCCTTCGCTATTCGGAAAGAAAATAGACGATATCGTCAGGCTTGCGGGAAAATATTTTGTTATATCGCGTGTTTGCGGGCCGGACGGCCGCATTGCGATAGCCTCTCCGGAAACCGTGCTGGAGCGCGGAGACAAAATCCTTGTAGTCTGCGACAAAAAGGACACCGATTTTATTGCGGCTTTTCTCGGAGAAAAAATCGAAATGGAGTGGCAAAAACTCGATACTGGACTCGAGGCGAGGCGCATAATGATTACAAACCACAGCGTTAACGGGGAAACTCTCGGCAAACTCGGCCTTTTCGGGGGGTATTCATTTAACATTACCCGTGTAAACAGGGCGGGGATAGATCTCGTAGCCCATTCCAACCTTCAGCTTCAAGTGGGCGACAGAGTGACTGTCGTGGGTTCGTCGGGCGCTATCGGCGGCGTCGAGAAAATTTTGGGAAATTCAATGATGAAGCTCAGGCAGCCGAATCTTGTGCCGATATTCTTGGGCATATTTCTCGGCGTTCTCATCGGTTCTTTGCCCGTTTCCTTTCCAGGAATTCCGCAGCCTGTAAAACTCGGGTTGGCTGGCGGTCCACTTATAGTGTCGATACTGTTGAGCAGATTCGGCCCACATTTTAAAATGGTCACCTATACGACTGTCAGCGCAAGCCTTATGCTCCGCGAGGTAGGCATAGCGTTGTTTCTTGCGAGTGTGGGAATAGGGGCGGGCGGCGATTTCGTTTCAACCGTCGTTTGCGGCGGGGGCTATAAATGGATAGCTTATGGCTTTGCAATCACGGTTTTACCGCTGCTGTTTGTTGGCGCCGGCGCGCGCCTTTTACTTAAGACCGACTATTTCACCCTCATCGGGGTGCTCGCCGGAAGCGTGACAAACCCTCCGGCTCTCGCCTACGCCACAAGCGCCAGCGGTGACGATTCCCCCGCGGTAGCCTATGCGACGGTTTATCCACTAACGATGTTTATGCGCGTTTTGACAGCCCAGTTGCTGATTATATTTTTTGTTTCCTAATTTACTTTTGGCGAAGTTTCGCATGCGCGAAGCGACGTTTGTGGGTGGGAAGCCCCGCGTTTCATGGCGCCAAATTTGGCGGAGGGTTCTCAGCGCGGTTCCGCCTCCGATTTCATGAGAGGTTTCAAGCACCAGCGTTGTCTCCCGGTTGCGGGGTACATCGGCTGGCAGGGTATAAAGGGCGTGCTCATGCTTTGCAAGTGCGGGGGTGCTATTTCGGAATGCTTCGGTAAGCTTGCAAATCAGGTTGCAAACCGCTTTTAATGGTTTCGTAGAGAAAAAAGTGTTGAAGTAAACGGGTCAATATGGCAATCAATAATAAATGAAAAATTTTCAAATACTGGCGTTTGCCGCGACGGCGGCGTTCGTGGGGGCATGCGGACTTATAAAAGATGCCGCGCTCGAGTCTTCCGGCACTAACCTGCTTGCGTTTGGACAGGATCTGTCCTTCTTTTCAAAGTACAACGCCGAAGTTCTGCTTCTCGGCGAAGGGGAAAGCATCGTTGCCGTGTCTCCGAAATATCAGGGCAGGGTAATGACTTCCACTTTCGGCGGAGCCGAGGGGCCTTCGCTCGGTTGGATTAACCACGAACTGCTTTCCGACAATAAAATAGGCCTTCAAACGTACCAGATAGGCGGGGAGGATCGTTTTTGGATAGGTCCTCAGGGCGGGGATTTTTCGATATTTTTCCCTGCCGGATCCATATATTCCGACGAAAATTGGCGCGCCCCCGAAGCGCTGTCTGTGGAGCCGTGGAGAATGTTGGCTCATTCGAAAACGCAGGCCCGCTTTGAAAAAGTCGCGGATTTTGAGAATGCAAAAGGCAAGCGCTTTAAGATAAAGGCCGAACGCGAAGTGACGGTTTTAAACAGGGAACAGGTTTCGGAAATACTCGGCATAGAAATTCCCGACGCAGTTAAGCTTGTGGCGTTCCAGTCGTTCAACAAGCTTACGAATATGGGAGACTCGGCGTGGGCTCCTGAAAGCGGGCTGCTTAACATAAGCGTGCAGTCGTGTTTCAACGCCAACAGAAAAGTCCGCGTGTTTATTCCGTACAGGCCGGGAGACTCGTCAAAGTTAGGCGACATAGTTCGCGACAACTATTTTGAGGGCGGAACTTCCGGAGACGGTTCGCTACTTGTAGATCCGTCGTATATATCGTTTAAGGTTGACGGAAGAAACATGTCGGGCATAGGGGTGTCGGGACGGCGAAGCGAAGGCATAGCGCTTTCGTTCGACGACAGCAATAACATTCTCACTGTCATTTTGTACATAAAACCTTCTGGCGTGCGCGGCTACTTGCAGAATGCATGGCGCCGTAGCGGAGTCGGGCGTTTTGACGGCGATGCCATAAGCGTTTACAACAATGGTCCCCTCGCAAGAACGTCGGTTGCGGCGGATCCGTTCTACGAAATATCCACTCACTCTCCGGCGCTTAGTTTGGCGCCCGGCAAAAGCCAATTCCACCTTCAGCGCACGTTTCATTTCGGGGGGTCAGAGTACGATTTGGGGCTGATATCTTACAAGCTTACGGGCATAGCCATAGGACAGCTTCGCGGTGAAAAACAAAGATGACATGTTTGCAGCGCGCGCATTTAAATACCGCTTTTAAAAAAGATTATAACAATATAAATAAAATGGCCACACATTTCGAGATTGACGAATTTCTGCTTGAACTGCTTAGGTCGCGCTCTCCGACCGGCTCTGAAAGGGAGGCTGCCGACGTCGTGGAAAAACACGTTCTTCCATACGCCGACAGCGTCAGGCGCGACGTTCTCGGAAACAGGATCGCGTCTCTCGGGGACGGCAAAAAAACTCTCATGCTCGCCGGGCACATGGACGAAATAGGCTTTATCGTTTCGTACATAGACGACAACGGCTTTATCTTTTTTGAGACGCTCGGCGGGCACGACAACGTGATGCTGTCGGGCCGCAGGGTGACCATCATGACGCGCAACGGATATGTTTACGGCGTGACGGGGAAAAAGGCTGTGCACCTTATGGACGCAAAGGAGCGCAAAGAGGTTCCGGAAACGCACGGCGTATGGATAGACATAGGCGCGGCCTCGCGCGCGGAGGCAGAAAGCATGGTGGAAATTGGCGACGCCGTCGTTTACGACACCATGGTCCACAAGCTTTCCAACACCTGTTGCGCCGCGCGCGCGTTCGACGACAGGGCAGGTTGCTATTGCGTTTTCGAGGTTTTGAGAAAACTTTCTAAGCTTAAGGAGCGGCCCGAATACAGGGTGGTGAGCGTAGCCACGACGCAGGAGGAAATCGGCACGAGGGGGGCGTGGACTTCCGCGTTTTCGGTAAATCCCGACGTGGCGATAGCCGTCGATGTCGATCACGCCACCGACTTTCCCGGATGCGACAAACACCGTTTCGGCAGCATAAAACTTGGCGGCGGCCCCGTGATATCGCGCGGTCCCAACATAAACCCCAAGGTTTTCGAGCGCCTTGTCGAATGCGCTAAAATGGAGGGCATAAGCTATCAGGTCGGAGCGGAAAGCCGCCCGACGGGCACCGACGCGCGGATTATTCAAACAACGCGCGGGGGCGTGGCGACGGGACTGGTCGGAATACCTTTGCGCTATATGCACACGCCCGCGGAGGTAGCCGATTTGAACGACATCGACAATTGCGTAAGGCTCCTGCAGTCGTTTGCGCTCTCCCTTAAAAACACCGACGACTTCACGTTTTAAATGGCCCGGGAAAAAGTCAAAAAAGTTTTGCTGACGCGCGAGGACAACGAAGCCGTTGCGGAGATATTGAAGTCAGAGGGCGTGGAAGTCGCGGAGCTTCCCATGATTAGAATTTCGCTGCTGGCGGATCCCGACGAAATAGCCGACGTGTTCGCCGAAATGGGGCGCTACGATTGGATTACGTTTTCGAGCGCGAACGGAGTAAGGGGGTTTTTTAGGGAGTTTTTCAAGGTTTTCGACGACATACGCGCCCTCGGCATTGCCCGCATAGCTTGCGTCGGGGAGGCCACGAGGCGCGAACTCAAAAAGTACTACCTCAGGGCCGACGTAGTTCCGGAAATATCCACCGGCGAAAACATGGCAAATTCGATGGCCGAGTACGAGTCGCTCGAGAATCTGAAAATTTTGTGCGTTGTAGGCAATCTCGCCGGAAGCGCGCTGTGCGACATTCTCGAGAAAAACAACGCGATAGTCGACGCGGTGGAGGTTTATAAAACGGAGATTGTGTCGGTTGACCGAAACTGCAAGGTCGCCGAGGATTTTAGGGCCGAAGGAGCCGATGCGGTTGTTTTTTCGAGTCCTTCGGCCGTGGAGGGGTTTGCCAAAAACGCGGCGAATTTGGCGTTGTCGTCTTCGGCTGTCTGCCCGAAAATCGTGACGATAGGCGAAAAAACTTCCGAGGCGGTAAAAAAGTTCGGCATGCCGGTTGCGCGGCAGGCTTCAAATCCGTCTCCGGAGGCTGTGTCGGAGGCCGTTTTGTCGGTTCTTTACGGGGAGGATTCCTGATGCGCGGCGCATGGGCTTTCGCTTTGGCGGCTTTTCTTTCGGCGTTGCCGCTTGCCGGCTGCCTTAAAAGCATCGGCGCCGACGATGGCGTCCCGAAGGAAAATTATGTTTGCAGGGAGGCTTCAGGCGTTGACGGTGTTTGGCTGATGTTTGACCGCAGCAATAAAAACGAGCCCGAAAGCATTGTTGCCGTATACGAGCGCGGCGGGAAGCGTTTTTTTAGAATGTTGGCAATCTACCACAACGGAAAAATCGACGACACCATTGAAAAGCCCGTGGAAAGGGCCAAGGGCATTGCTGGCAATCCGCCTCTTTGCGGAATGGATTTCGTTTGGGATCTGACTCCGGCCGCCGACGGCAAGCTTGCGGGCCGCGTGATAAATCCGGACGACGGCAGGGTCTATAAGTGCAAAGTCTGGTACGAGGCTTCAAAAGGAAGGCTTGTACTTCGCGGGGAACTTTTAATATTCGGGGAGAGCGAATATTTGGCGCCGTTCGACGAAACCCGGCTCCCGTTTAAAATAGACGTTTCTAAATTCTCCCCGAAAGCTCCGAAATAGTAGAGCTTCCTTTTTTGGGCCATTGCGCCGCAGGGTTTTCTGTCTGACGGGGCTTTATCAATTTTTGCATTTCAAAATTCGGCGAAGAAATGGGCGCTACCGATAAAAAAAGCTGGATTTTTGCGCGGAAACTTGGACAATGCGATTGTGCGGCGAAAATGTGTGCCGCGCGATATTGCGTCCGAATGCGCGGCGCAAATATTGGAAAATATACAAAACAGTTCGCATGACAAAGAACGTAATTAGCATAATCATGGGTGGAGGGCGCGGCACGCGCCTATACCCGCTTACAAAGTACCGCTGCAAGCCCGCAGTTCCGTTGGCCGGCAAATATAGGCTTGTGGATATTCCGATTAGCAACTGCATAAACTCGGGATTTAACAGCATATATCTGCTGTCCCAGTTTAATACGGCGTCGCTTCACAAACACATACAGCAGACGTATAAGTTTGATTCTTTCGGAAACGGTTTTGTCGATATTCTTGCTGCGGAACAGACTGACGCCGGTGGCGATTGGTACCAGGGAACCGCCGATGCCGTTCGCAAGAACATGCACCATTTCGAGCGGCACGGAAACGTCTGCCATTATTTGATTTTGTCGGGCGACCAGCTCTATCAGATGAATTTCGCCAAGATGCTCGAAAGCCACATGGCCTCCGACGCCGACATCACGATAGCCGCAAAGCCGATGCCTAAATCCGAGGCGAGCAGCCTCGGGGTGATGCGTGTCAACAAGAATTTGGAGATAGTGGAATTTGCCGAAAAGCCGAAGGACGAGGCCGTGATAAACTCATTCCTTGTGGGCGGCGATTTGAAGCGCAACCTGAAGGATCCCAATGCCGAATATTGTTTGGCGTCGATGGGCATATACATATTTTCCCAAAAGGTTTTGGAGGAGGCCATGTCCGGGAACGAAATGGATTTCGGCAAGGAGATAATTCCCGGACTCCTCGGCAAAAAGAAACTGTGCGCGTACATTTTTGACGGCTACTGGGAGGACATAGGCACTGTGGGGGCGTTTTTCGAGGCGAATCTCGCCCTTGCGGAACCCGCCCCCGATTTCGATTTCCACAGGCAGGACAAGCCGATATATACGCATTGCCGCTTTCTTCCGGGGGCCAAGATTTTCGGCACGAGCATAGACAGGTCTAACATAGCAGACGGGTCCGTCATACGTGCGAAGTCTCTCGAAAGGTGCATGATAGGCATACGTTCCATAATAGACCGCGGCGCGGTTCTTAAAAACGTCGTCATGATGGGCGCCGACTATTACGAGTCGGAGGGCGAGCGCGCCGCAAGCCTTTCCGCGGGGATTCCGACGATAGGCATAGGCCGGGAGTGCGCAATAGAAAACGCCATAATAGACAAGAACGCCAGAATAGGGGACTGCTGCGTTTTAAATCCCTACGGCAAGCCCGACAAATGGGAATCCGAAGGGCTGTATGTCCGCGACGGCGTGCTTATAGTCACTAAAAATGCTGTGATAAAATCGGGAACTGTGGTGTAGATGCGCGGCTGCGCATTTGCATAGCGGTGGCGCGCGTCAAAAAATGGTTGCCTTTATTTTTCTTCGCGGAAAAATCGGGGCGTATTTTTTTATTGTATGGACCAGATAGACATCTTTGCACAAAACGCCGAAGTATTCATCGGCGCCGACGATCTCAGGGAAAAGCTGGCTGCGGGAAAAAGGCTGCGCGCCAAACTCGGCGTGGATCCGACGCGCCCCGACCTCACTTTCGGGCACATGGTTGTGTTCAACAAGCTCCGCCAGTTTCAGGATCTCGGGCACCAGGCGGTTCTCATTATAGGCGACTACACCGCGTGCATAGGGGATCCGAGCGGCAGGAGCGCGCTGCGCCCCGTCCTCACACACGACGAGGTAATGGCGAACGCAAAGTCGTATTTGGAGCAGGCCTTTAAAGTTCTCAATAAGGAGCAGACGGAAATACACTACAACAGCGATTGGTTCGGCGGAATGTCGTTCGGCGACTTGCTCAACCTTTCGAGAAAAATGACTGTTGCCAGAATGCTTGAAAGGGACGATTTTTCAAAGAGATACGCTGAAAAGACTCCCATATCCATAGTTGAATTTCTGTACCCGCTGGTTCAGGGATACGATTCCATAATGGTCGAGTCCGATGTAGAGCTTGGCGGAGCGGACCAGCTTTTCAACAATCTCGTGGGGCGCGACCTTCAGCGCGATGCCGGCCAGAGCGGGCAGGCGGTCCTGACAATGCCGCTGTTAGTGGGGCTGGACGGCGAGAAAAAAATGTCCAAAAGCTACGGCAACTATATAGCGTTTAACGACACTCCGCGCGAGATGTTCGGCAAGATAATGTCTATCAGCGACGAAACAATGTGGAAGTATTACCAGTATCTTATGCTCTATACCCCCGAGCAAATCGGCCGCATGAAGTCGGAGCATCCCATGAAGGTCAAAAAAGATCTGGCGTGCCTGCTTGTTTCGAGGTTTTACGGCGTAGATGTCGGCAAATCCGAGCTTGAAACCTTTGAAAAGGTTTTTTCGAGGAACGAACTTCCCGACGAAATGCAGGAGTTCGGTTGGGACGCCCTGAGCAGGGGCGATGACGACGCGCTCGTGAACATTATGGCCGAAACGAAGCTTTTCCCGAGCAAAAAGGAAATCCGCCGTCTTATCGAACAGGGCGCGGTCAAGATGGATTCCGAGCGCGTGACGGACGCTTTTCTGGCGATTCAGCGCCCCACGGCGCCCATCGTTTTGCAGGCTGGCAAGCGCGTGTTTTTCAGGATAGTTCCGTAATGCGTCGCGCTTTTGGCTTGGCGCGGCGGTCGGGCGCGCGGCGGCGTTTTTATTTTTTGTACAGCCCTGTTCCGCCGCCGGGGCGGGGCATGGCGCAGTTTGGTGAAGCGTTTTTTCGGATAGTTGGCGATTAGATTTTTTTGTTTTATATGAACGAGCAGTCGGTAAAGGCACTCGGCGAAGCCGGCATAAGGGGGCTGATTCTCCGGTATTCGGCCCCGACAATCGTGTCGACGGTTGTGAGCGCGACATACAACGTTGTGGACCGGATTTTTGTAGGACGCGTCTGCGGCGAGGACGCCCTTGCGGCCATAACCGTGTGCTTTTCCCCGAATCTTTTTCTTTTGGCGCTGGCAATGACGGTCGGGCAAGGCAGCAGCACGCTCGTGTCGATAAAGCTCGGCGAAGGCGACAGGCCGGGAGCCGAAAAGGTTTTGGGGCAGGCAATATTCTTGTTTTTTGCGTTTTATGCGGCGGCGGCTTCTATAGTGCTCGCCTTTATGGACGACCTCCTGACTTTTTTCGGCGCGACAGAGAAAATTTTGCCGGACGCTGCGGCGTATTATTCCATAATAATTTGCGGGCTGATATTTGAAAAGATATCTTTCGGAATAAACAATCTTATCAGGGCGGAAGGCAGGCCCGCATATTCGATGGCCACGATAATAATCGGCGGATGCGTGAACGTGTTTCTCGACTGGCTGTTTTTGTGCCGTTTCGGCTGGGGTATAAGGGGGGCGGCTTTGGCGACGATTTCGGCGCAGGCGTGCGCTTCGCTATGGGTGTTTTATTTTTATTTCGGAGGCCACAGCTACCTGAAGGTGCGCTTGAAAAACATAAGGGTCCGTTTGCCAATAGTGCTTTCGATGCTTTACGCAGGCTCGCCGAGCCTGATAATCCAGGGTTTGTCGAGTTTTGTGACCATGATGTTCGTAAGGCAGGCCCGTTTTTACGGTTCGGAGTCGGCGATAGCGGTAATCGGCATTTCAATGACCGTGACTACGTTCATATTTCTTCCGGTTGTCGGATTGTCGATGGGTGTGCAGCCGATTATAGGGTTCAATTGGGGAGCAGGAAACTACTCCAGGGTAAGGGAGGCGTTTTTGAACGCGCTGTGGATGGGAACGGGAATATGCGCGTTCGGTTTCTGCGTGGCGCAGATTTTTCCCGACGCCATATTTTCAATCTTCCTTCCGGCGGATTCCCCGCTGATTGCGATGGGCGACAACGCGTTGCGTTTGCTTACGCTTTCGTTTCCGCTTGTAGCCGCAAACATCATAACGTCGGGGTATTTTCAGTCGGTAAAACGGCCCGCCATGTCGATAATGATAACCGTGGTAAGGCAGGTTGTGTTCCTTGTTCCTTTTTTGTTTTTGCTGCCGAAATTTATCGGCATAAACGGAATATGGGCCAGTTTTGCGGCGTCCGACTTCATGGCTTTCCTGTTTACGATGGCGGTGCTTTTGCGCGAAATGCGCATTTTGAATTTTACAATGTCCGAAAATTGCGCGGCAGTAGGTGAAAAGAGTTGAAAACGGCGCGGATTTGTAGAATATTTTGGCGCATATGACGAGAAAGGCTTTTATCGGTATTTTATTGGCTGCCGCCGGATGCGCGTCCGCGTTGGCCCAACAGGACATCAACATCAGGATTGTGGACAAGGGGCAGAGGCTTAACGTGCCCGTTTACAGGGTGGCCGTCACTTCCGACAACCCGGCTTTGTTGACGAGCGCCAAGCGCGCCTTCGGACTCCACGGAAGTTATGTCCTTACCACCCCCGAAAAAGCGCAGTTTACGTTCTCGTTCACGCAGGCCGGCGCTAGCGCCGTCAAGGTGTCCATACGCGGCGGAACTGTGTACGAACAGCTCTGTACCGGCGAAAACCTTACGGCCGCGCTTATGAAGGCCTGCGATGTCGCTGTTTTGCGGACGCTTAAGACTCCGGGGTTCTTTGCGGGCAAAATAGTGTTTTCATATTCTCGGGGAGGAGATGAAAATTCCGAAATATGCGTTTCCGACATGGTGTTTAAGAACGTCAGGGCCATTACCAACGACAAGTCGGACTCTTTGATGCCCCATTTCTCTCCCGACGGGCGCAAGGTAATGTATACCGGGTATTACAGGTCGGGTTTTATGGATTTGTTCCAGATCAATCTCGACACAAATTCGCGCAGGGCGTTCGCTTCGTACAAGGGCAGCAATACGGGTGGGGAATTTTCGCCCGACGGCTCGAAGGTCGCCATGATTCTCACCGCGACGGGAAACGCCGAAATATGGACCGCGAATGCCGACGGTTCGGGATTTAGGCGCCTCACGAGGACTCCGGCGACGGAATCAACAGCCAGCTTTTCGCCCGACGGCTCGAAAATACTTTTCGCAAGCGACACGCGCGGGTCGCCCCAGATCTATACCATGCCCTCTACGGGGGGGACTCCGAGGGTGGTCAGAACAAACATAAGCCGTTATTGTTCCGAGCCTACATGGAACCCGAAGGATCCCAATAAAATAGCATTTACAATAGCACAGGGACGCGGATTTCAAGTTGCAGTTTACGATTTTTCAAAGGGAGTTTCGGAGGTCGTAAGCGCGGGAGAAAGTACTTCCACTCCAAAATGGCTCAACGACGGCCGCCATATAATTTGCGCGAAGGCAAAGGGAAAAATACGCCAACTTTATATTATCGACACTGAAACGAAAAGGCAGGCGCCGCTTCACACGACATCGTTCGGCTCGGCGAAAGAGCCGGATTTCGTATATAATCCGAGATAGGGTTTAACAGGCGATTGAAAGGGCGCTACGATATGACCATTGCCACACTCGATCTTGAAGGCGTTTTAATACCTGAAATTTGGATCGCCTTTTCGGAGGCCGCGGGAATACCCGAATTGCGCCGCACAACGCGCGACGAGCCCAATTACGACAAGCTTATGAGATATCGGCTCGAAATACTCTCCAAACGCGGTGTGCGCCTTGCCGACATCTCGAAAATCATTTCAACCCTCGAGCCGCTTCCCGGGGCGGCCGAGTTCATGGACTGGTTGAGATCGCGCACAAGGGTGGTAATACTTTCGGACACGTTCGAACAGTTTGCGGCTCCGCTTATGGCGAAGCTCGGTTATCCGACATTGTTTTGCCACGAGCTTGTAATAGCGCCCGACGGGGCGCTTTCGGACTACCGCCTGAGAATGCCCGACCAGAAAAGAAGGGCTGTCGAGGCGTTCAAGTCTCTAAATTTTAAAGTTATTTCCGCCGGTGATTCGTACAATGACCTCTCGATGTTGAGAGCCGCCGACAGCGCGGTTTTATACCGGCCGACCGACCGCTTTGCGGGCGAAAATCCCGACCTGCCCGTCGCCCGCGACTACGGCGATTTAAAACGCGAGTTTTCCAAGCTGCTGGAGGGGTAGTCGGACGAAAGAGCCGGAGAGTTCCCGCCGGGCGCGGAAACCGTTTTTTATAAAAATCAAAACAATCGCAATCTCATAAATATGGCATCTAAAAAAAACACCGGCCGCTATGCGGCGCGCGGAGTGTCCTCCGGCAAGGAGGAGGTTCACGCCGCTGTGGACAAGCTCGACAGGGGGCTGTTTGCGGGAGCGTTCTGCAAAATAACCGAGGATTACCTTACGGGCTCTAAATCCAGATGCAACGTGATACATTCCGACGGCAGCGGAACAAAATCAATAATAGCGTATCTGCATTACAGGGAGACTGGCGACGCGTCGGTGTTTCGCGGAATCTCGCAGGATTCCATCGTTATGAATATTGACGATCTGCTTTGCGTCGGGGCGGTGGGGAGAATACTGATTTCAAATACGGTCAACCGAAACGCCAAGAACTTTCCCGGCGCGGCGCTCGCTGAGCTCATAGCGGGTTCCGAAGACTTTTTGGAAAAACTTAGAAAACTCGGCGTTAAAATCTATTCGGGCGGGGGCGAAACCGCCGATGTCGGCGATTTGACCGGGGCGGTTGTGGTGGACACTTGCGCGGTTGCGGTGATGCCGCGCAAAGGCGTCATTAGCGGGGACGAAATAAAACCCAACCTTGCAATAGTCGGACTTTCATCGAGCGGACGCGCCTCGTACGAGGATTTCGAAAACAGCGGCATAGGCTCAAACGGGCTTACAAGCGCAAGGCACGATCTTCTTTGCCCGTACTACCGCGACGAATATCCGGAAACCTACGATTCCAATACCGACAAAAGCCTCGTATATTGCGGGCCGTACAGGCTCGACGATCCCCTCGAAGGCTCGCCAATGACCGTGGGCGAGGCGCTTTTGTCGCCGACGCGCACGTATGCGCCGGTGGTGATGAAAATAATGAAAAAATATCCCGGATTGATAAGGGGGTTGGTGCATTGTTCAGGCGGGGGGCAGACAAAATGCCTGCGCTTCGGGAGGGGCGTGCATTTTGTAAAAGACAATCTTATGCCGGTGCCGCCTATTTTTAAGGCAATTCAGAAGGCGAGCGGAACGACGGACAGGGAGATGTACGAGGTTTACAATATGGGGCACAGAATGGAGGTTTATTGCAGGCCGTCGGACGCTAAAAAAGTGGTCGAAATTGCCGGTTCCTTCGGGATAGAGGCGCAGGTCGTCGGCCATACGGAAAAATCACGGAAAGCAGGCGGAGGCAACACGCTCTCAATTAAGTCCGGGAAAAAAATATTGGAATACGGGCCGAGATCGTAGATTTGGAGTAAGAAAATGTTAAAGGCAGGTATTGTAGGTTTGCCGAACGTAGGCAAGAGCACTTTGTTTAACGCTCTGACAAGGTCCAGAAAGGCCGAGGCCGCAAATTATCCGTTTTGCACGATAGAACCCAATATAGGGGTTGTGGAGGTTCCCGACGAACGCCTTGCGCCGCTTGCGAAAATAGCCAAGACAAGCGTGATAATTCCGGCGGCGGTCGAGTTCGTTGACATAGCCGGGCTTGTCGCGGGAGCCAGCAAGGGCGAAGGCTTGGGCAACAAGTTTCTGGCAAACATACGCGAAGTTGACGCGATAGTCCAGGTGGTGCGCTGTTTCGACGACGACGACATACTCCACAGCATGGGAAGCGTGGACCCAGTGCGCGACATTGAGGTTATATCCACTGAACTCGTTTTAAGCGACCTTCAAAGCTGCCAGAAGCAGTTGGAAAACAACGTGCGCAAGGCAAAGGGCATGGATAAGAACGCCATAAAAAACGTCGAACTTTTGGAGAGGCTCGTGGCGCATTTGGACGGCGGGAAACCCGCGTTCACGCTTCCTGACGTTTCCGAAGAGGACGCGGCGAGGATAAGGTCGTTTTTCTTGCTCACATACAAGCCGGTGATATACGCCTGCAATGTCGGCGAATCGGATATCGGAGGCGGTGCAAATAAGTACGTGAAGTCGGTGATGGAATTTGCGAAAAAGGAGCACAACGCCGGCGTCTGCGTAATTTGCGCGCGCCTTGAGGAGGAGCTTTCGTCGCTTTCTCCCGAGGAGGCTGCGGAATACCTGAGGGAGTTGGGCGTTGACGGCAGCGGGGTGTCGGAACTGATACGCCAGACATACGACTTGCTCGGCCTTGCGAGTTATTTTACGGCGGGCGAAAAGGAGGTAAGGGCTTGGACGTTTGTAAAGGGAATGACGGCTCCGCAATGCGCGGGCGTGATACACACCGATTTTGAAAAGGGCTTTATAAAGGCGGAAGTCGTATCGTACGAGGACTTGGTTGCGGCAGGCAGCGTGGCGCATGCAAAGGAGGCGGGAAAGTACCGGCTCGAGGGGCGCGATTACCTTTTTAAAGACGGAGACGTGGCGCTCTTCCGTTTTAACGTTTAAAAGATGAGGTCGAGATTTTTTAACAGGCTTTATTTGCTTTTGTCGTCTCCAAGGCTCACGGTGGCGCTTCTTATATACGCCACGGTACTTGTGTTTGTAGCAACGCTGGCGCAGAGGGAAATTGGAATTTCGGCTGTGCAGTCTGAGTATTTCGAAAGTTTTTTATTGCTGGCGGATTTTGGCGTGGCGAAATTGCCGTTGCCGGGTGGGGCTTTTGTAGGGATAGTCGCGTTTTTTAACATATTTCTCAGCGGAATAAGATTTTCTCGTTTTGGGCTGTCTGGGCTCGGGGTGTCGATGACGCATATGGCTTTGGCTCTTTTAATATTGTCCGGAGCGCTGCAATACTTTCTTAGAATAGAGGGCAGCATGAGGCTTTTTCCCGCCACCCAAAGCGACTCGGTTGTCTTGTCTGGGGGCAATTTGGAAAATAAAATCCTTAAACTTCCGTTTACGGTGCGCTTGAAGAAATTTACCGAGGAGAAATGGGAGGGGAGTTCGATAGCAAAAAGCTATTCCAGCGACATAGTATTTGAGCGCGGTGGAAAAAAGACGGAAACCGTGGTGTCGATGAACAATCCGGCATCTTACGGGGGGTGGACTTTTTATCAGATGTCGTACGGCCGCGACGGGTCGAGCGTATTGAGCGCGGTGAAGAATCCTGCGCGCCTTCTTCCGTGGCTTTCGGTGGGGGCGGCGTTCTTCGGCATGGTTGCGGTTTTTCTGCCGCGCGTTTTTTCCGGGAGGGGAAAATATGGGAAATAACAGGTTTGCGGCGGCTTTTGCGGCGTTCGTGTCGGCGGTTGCGGTTTTGTCACCCATGGCCGTTTGGCAAATATGGCTCGGAGATCCACTTTACGACGGAATTTTTGGTGACAGCCTAAGCGGGCTTCCCGTGGTGCGAGCGGGGCGCATAATGCCGACGTCGAGCGCAGCCTCCGACATTCTTAGGTCGATTAGCGGCAGGGACAGCGCAAAGATTGGCGGAGAAAGGGCGTCTGCCACAAAATGGCTTTGGACTATAAATTCAAAGCCTGAAGACATGGCTTCGGAAAAATTCTTCCGTACTGACAACCGCGATCTTCAAAGGCTATTGTCCGCAAAAGGGCGAAACTATTCGTACGACGACTTTTCTAAGAAATACGAGGCGCTGTATTCGGCTTCGGGCGGCGATTCCCCTTATTCGAGGGCGTGCGGTTCAGCAATGGACGCCGGGTTGGAGTACGCGGCAGCCTCTAACGCCTTCGGCGTAAGATTCGACGGCGACGCGAAAGCTGAGGACTCTTTAAAAAATTGGAAAAAGGCGATAAAGGAGGCTTCCGACGAATTGGAGAAGTCAAAGCTCCAAAAGCGCGAGCCCGAACGCGCAAAACTTGCGGCCGCAAGCGCCTATTTGCAAAGGCTCCGCAGGGGATACGAGTTCGAGAGCCCTGACTCTTCCGTTAGGACTGTGCCTTCGGACGGGAAATTTGAAAGCGCGACCGCAGCAATGCTCGACAGGGGCCTTTCCGCCTCCGGGGAGCGCATATTGGCGCACTACGCGCGCATACGCGATTTTATAGCCGCCGGAGACAAGGCCGGAGCCGGAGTTGAACTTGGCCTTTTGGCGTCGGAAATTAAAAAGTCTGCAAAGCTTAACATGTTCAAGGTAAAATTCGAAAATTTTGCGAACGCGCTCGATCCGTTTTTCGGCGGGTTTGTCTTGTACGGATTTTCGCTTTTATGTTTCGCACTGTCTGCTTTTTGGAAAAGCAGGTCGGAGGCGTTTGCGGCGATGGCTGCGGTATTTTTGTCGGTTGCGGTGGGGGAGCATTTTTTTGGAATTTGCGCAAGAATGTACATTCAGATGCGCCCGCCCGTCACCAATCTGTATTCGTCGGTCGTGTTTACGGGCGCGGTTGCGGCGCTAATCGGTTTGGTGTTTCAACTCAGGCGCGGGTCTTCATCTTTCGGGATATCGGCGGCTGCGGTGGGGTTTTTATCTCTGCTTGTCGCCATGAATCTGCCGTATAGCGGCGACACAATGGGAATGATGAGGGCGGTTCTGAACTCGAACTTTTGGCTTACGATGCACGTCGTTACGATAATGGTGGGGTATTGCGGATTGTTTCTCGGCGGGTTTCTCGCGGCGTTTAGGCTTGCAGCAAATCCGTTTTCGAGGGGAAACTTCGGCATGCTAACGGGAGAGGCGGCGCGCAATGTGTATGCGGTGCTTTGCTTTTCGCTGGTATTTTCGTTCGCGGGGACAATGCTCGGCGGGATATGGGCCGATATGAGCTGGGGGCGCTTTTGGGGCTGGGATCCGAAGGAAAACGGCGCGCTCATGGTGGTGTTGTGGACGGCGGCGGCCATACACGCAAGAGCTTTGAGAATTTGTTCCGACAGAATCTTTTTGGCCATGGCTGTCGTGGGGAACATTGTCGGGGCGTGGGCGTGGTTCGGGGTGAACCTCATGGGAGTTGGTCTGCATGCTTACGGCTTTATAGAGGGCGGTTGGATGTGGTTTATAGCATTCGTATTTTCGCAATTGCTCGTGTTGCCGCTGGCTTTCTATAAATATTCCGAAAAAAAGGCAGTTAAAAATTAAAAAATGCTTGAATAAAGAAAAGGCTGATACATAAAAAAGAACTTCAATATTATCGAGGTGTAGCTTAGCCTGGTAGAGCGCTACGTTCGGGACGTAGAGGCCGGTGGTTCGAATCCACTCACCTCGACCATTTGTAAGCCCCCAATTCTTCGAGGATTGGGGGCTTCTTGATTAGGCGGTTTCAGGGTTTGCGGGCGTTGGTTCCGCTCGGAACGTGTGCGTCTAAAACGCATTTTTTTTTGAGTGACTAATGCCATTAAAATGCACTTTGTTTTTTGTTATAAAAAGGATAAAAGGATAATTTTAATGGAATCAGAAATATCTCCGTAGTTAATGTCAAGTGGGGGGGCGGTTTGTTCGTCTTGTTTTCCGAAAACTGGCGATTCCATATGTTAAGCTCCTTTATACTTTTCATACAAAATAGCCGCGCTTTTTTTCAGGCTGTATCTTATGGCTGTACAGAGGGCGGAAATTTTTATTGAAAATCGGCGTTTTTTTTTATTTCGATTGCGGTATTCTCAACTTAATTGATTTTTTTATCTATATGAACGTTATAAGAAGAATCAACGACCTGATACTATATTTTTGCTTCTGTTTCCTTTTTGGCACAGGGCTAATGATGAAACTTTCTTTTGTAAAAGGGCTCGGTCCCCAAACGGTAATGGGCTTGTCCAAGCACGACTGGGAAACCCTGCATGTATGGGTCGGCGTGTTTATATTCTTTTCGCTATTGATTCACTTTATTGTGAATCGTCTTTGGATATTGAAAGTAGGGGCAAATAACAATAAGTGGATTGCGCTTTTAATTGTCGCGCTCGGTTTAATTGTCGTTGGCTCGCTTGTGTTTACGCCTGCAACGATTGTAAAGCCGTAATTTATCCTAATAAGGAACTTAGATTTTCAGAAGCATCGAAATAAAATAATTTTCCGCAAGGCATTATAAAATATTTAACTTCCAAGCATGAAAATATCGATGCTTTGATTTATCTTTTAGAATATTCTTTTCTTTGGGTTCATCTGCGCGTGCTTGTGAAATTTCAATACCATATTAATGGTTAGATGGCATTGAATTTCACTTGCAGCTCTGTTGCCAGCCCCTTGTTAGTTTGCAATAATTATTTTCTTAATAGCATTGGTGATGTTGCATCAACAGGTGTTTTATTTTTTGGGAATAATCTTATGAAGAAATGCTTTGCCCAATTTTTAGGCATTTTATCATGGTCTAACGGATTTAAACCAAAGATTCTTCCGAGTGTAGTATAACGGACAAGTTTTACTTCAACTTTTGCACCTTTTGCATCGTTTGGCATATTCCATTCAAATGGAGCCCACATTTTTGTTCCGCAGGACTTTCCATTTATAAAAAGTTCGGCGGACAACCCATTTGTATCAAATGCAAGAGAATTTATGTCTTTGGGAATTTCAACATGCGCAGTCTGGGAAACTTTTCCAATGTAGCCATATAGTCCTTTGCCGTCGTTTTTATAAGGTGAAATAACATTTCCTTCATAGGAAAAGTCTCCGGAAATAATCAACAAAGGCAGATAGGCATAATCGGCGACAGCGTTAGTCATTGTGATTGTGTGTTTCCCCGTTTCAAGCTTTAATGAACCCTGTTTAAAGACCGGCTTGAAGCCGATCGGAATCTCTGTGCACAAAGAATCTGCCGCGAGTTTTTTTCCATCAACTTCAAACTCCGGAACAAGCCCCAAATTGCGCACTGAGAACGTCAACTGCATTGGCGAGGTCAATTCAAATGTGTATGTTTTTGACTCTTTGAATACAGGACGGATTGTATTGTGTTTATTTAATTCAACTTTCCAATCGCATTCAGTTTTTAAAACTTCGCCTTTTTCAAAAGGCGCAGGTTCATTTTTTTCCAATGCAACAACGCCTTCGGGATAAATTGTGATAGGCTCTTTTTTGCCGTTTCGAACAAGATGCAAATTGCGTTTTTCTTTGGTGAAATTAATAACGACAACAGAGCCATCTTTATATGAGCGAATGAAAATATCTTTTGCAAGCCCGCCATTCTCATTGATTACAACAGGGCGATCGGCTAATCGCTCTTTCAATATTTTCACAATTTTAGGGGCGTCAAGCTGTGGTGAATTTCCTATGCGCATGCCTTTTCCGCTAAAAGTAATTGGATACGGCGCATCGGTTTTATCGCCTTCTTTAAAAAGTTTCCATGTGATTTGATTGTTAGCCAGCATTCTGATGAAAGCAGGGATATTTTTTACCTCATACGGATATTCAACCGAAACTTTCGCATCAGGTTCTTTTAATGCAAACTTTGCAGCCTTTTTTGCGTCTTCACCCAGAACTGCAATTTTTTCAAACCATGGTTGCGAAGGAGAGAATGAACTTAACCAGTATGTCAGCGATTGGTTGCCATTCTTGGAATTAGAAATTTTTGTGCGCAAATCTGACTGGCTGATTGCAAGCAAATATCTGTTCATGCCAAACATTGCGGAAAGCCAAATATTGCGGCGGACTCTGGAAATGTCGATGTCGCAAGGTCCGAGGGCAAACAATTCAACCATGCCGCCTTTACGGCCGTTTTTATCGATGGCATATTCTCCGCTTGAATATGTAAGCCACTCAATATTCGGCATGGATTCATGCGTGTAGATGTCGTCGATAGCGGGAAAAGAAAGCCCAGGCAGGACATCGAGAATATGACCTGACGCCAGATGCGACGCCGACGGCGCGTTTTCATTGAGAAGGTGTCCGGTGGCATATATATTGTGATTGGTTGCCCATCGGGTAATTTTATCTATGTATGATTCCCTGAAACGCTTTGCCAGCAATTTTGAAAGTGCGGCTCTATAAGGCGCGCTGTTTGTAGTAATGCCGGAAACAATATCTGAGCGCAGGTCATTGCCTGTTAACTTTTTGTAATCTTGCTCTATGCCGTCGTAATACGCTATTGATTTTATATATTTGGGATTGTTCAAAAAATAAGACAATGCCGGTTCGTCGGTAAATATGCCCCTGATGATTCCGCCAAAATCTTCTCTTAAGAATGGATAGTATTTTTCATGTGTAAGATTTATGAAGCTTTGAACTGCGTCCGTATCAAGCAAGTTGGACATTTGCGGATTTTTTACAACCTTAAACTTGATTTCTCCATTTTCATCTCTGTAAGCTGAAAGTTGATGAAGCGCATGTTCCGGATTGAGCTGCATTACCTTTTTATTGGCTGTGCCGCTCGGCCAATTAAATTCATCGTACAGCCATACGGACGAGAATTTCAGCCGCTTTGCTTCGTCAACCATATACTTAACTATATTGTACCAGTCTTCCTGCATATAATTGAATTCGCAACCCGAACGCGCATATATCATGAACTGGGTAATGCCTGCATCGCGAAAAATTTTTAGATATTTGCCAAGGTATGAATTTTCCGGCTTCCCATTTATGGCAAACATCAAGATTAGAGGGTTTTCATCGGCGGGCATTTTAGCCAAATCGGCTCCGTTTAGTTCAATTCCTGCAAGCAAAGCAAATCCCACCAGTGCATTTTTCAAAAACTTAAATCTCATGATAATAATTTTGTCTTACACAATACTTTTTGTTTCACGTAATAAAAATAAACCTTGTTGCATATATTTTCTATATTGAAGATTGTTTGTAAAGTCTTAATTTTGCGCTATTACTGCGTATTTCTATTGTCTGGGCGGCGGCGCGGCGGTCAAGCTTCAAGATCCGTTTACTTTCGACGACAACGGCGAGCTTATTCCCCTTTCGGAAAGATTCGATTCGGGCAATCCCGATATGAGGTGGAAAGACGATACGGGATTTTCGCCGATTGAGGTAAAGCGGGAACTGTTGGCTCAAAAGAAAATCGTCATAAAATCCGACGAAAATACAAACAGGATTCTCGGCGAGTTTTCCGCTCAAGAAAAAGGTTGGGTTGGTCGTGTCGTAAAAATCTTGTCGGGAATTTTGCCGAAGTCGGTTATGTCGAGAATCGGCGAAGTTTCGATTTCAAACGGTTTGATAAAAAGCGCGTTGCACCATTCCCGAGGCGCATTGAAAATACAGGTATTGCCGCAACTGGAAGAGATAATTTCGGATTCCATACCGATAACAAAAGAACCGATTGCCAGAAACGACGGGCAGCTGTCCTATCCGATGTCGCGCGTAATCGAATGGAACAAAGTTCCGTACGCTATGACTTCGGTTATTCTCAAAGACAAAAACGGGAAGCGTTTCTACAATCACGAACTGACGGAAATAAAAAGGCTCGACGATGCCGTTCACAGTGTAGAGGATTTGTATCCCCGCGCATCTGAAGCAAATAAGCATTATCGAGCTTTAAACGGAATACTCTATAACGATATTTGGAATGTCAAGGAAAACGACGGGGAAAATTCTTCGCGGTTGCGCTTTTTACTTCGGCAGGAGCGCACGGAGAATCCTGTAATCTGGGCTTCGATTGTTCTTGCAAAGGAAATATACCTCGGGCGGAAGATAACGGCTTCGAAGTTCGAAACAGTGCTTCCGTCGGCTAAGTTCGACGGCACAAAGCGCGAATACGCCGTAGCCCGCGCGGGTTCAGAATGCGCTCGACAATTTGTTGGGTTCGTTGTCGCAATACGGAACGTTTATAACCGATTCGGCGGTTCAGTATTTTACCGACATTGAACGCCCGACAAGCAGGTATGGCAGAATGTCGCCCATAACGCGAACCTACGACTGGGCTATTCGCGACACAAAAACTATGCGTTTGCGGAATGCGGAAAAGTTCTAAGAATTGAAAGTCCGTATGGACGAACTTTACGCGAGCGCAAGAATGTATAGGCAGAGCGAGCAGTTCGAGAAGCTGGACAAATTGATGTCGGAACACGAAGCAGAATTTGGCAACTACGAATTGGTAAACGCCATAAACACACGCCTACGCGAGATTGCAACAAAACGACGCAAGCTTGCCGAGACCAAAACGTATTCGACCGAGGAACTTATTGGGCTTGACAACGGATTGATTGCCGAACGTAATAGGCTGCTCGATAAAGTTGACAGGCTTATTGAAAGAATCGAAAACGGCGAATACCGAGGGCGCGATTTACGCGAAGTTGCAAAACGTATTTCACGTTCCGCCGTCGAGAAAAAGGATTCCAAAAAAGCCAGAACGCTTATTCGACAGTTGGAGTAAAACTCGGCAAAGTTGAAGCTAAAAATTTGCGATATTTTTGCGACAAGAAGAAATCTAATTGATTAACTCGCAGAAAATAAACAAATTAAAATTAATGCTAAATGGTTCGAATCCACTCACCTCGACCATTTTAGGGTCCGCCAACTTTCAAGGTTGGCGGGCTTATTTTGTAGCTAATTTAAGCGTTCGCAGACTTCGCCACTGTGTTTATACCGTGCGTTTGGTGCGCTTTTTGAGATTAGCTTATTGCGTGTTTGTTTACTTAAAAAATCCTGCTTTTTTCACGTCTATTGGACGTCTTGCATGCCGGAGCGCATGCCGCGCGGTGAGCAACCTTAACGCGTACCGGGAGGGGGATTGCTCGTTTGTTCGCGTGTTCGCGCCTTAAGCGCGCTGACAATGGGTGCGCGGCAAGCGCGTTTGCGGGGCGGAGAATTTTTTTATGGGAAAATAACGGGAGTGTTCTCACCCGTTTTTTTAGCGCTATTTTTCCGCGCGATACATGGTTGTCATGTCTGGCATGTCGATATTTTGTCGCAGGCTTTCGGAGTTCTACCGTAATATTTTTTAAACGCCTTGGAAAACGAGGAGTTGTCGGAATATCCAACCGTTTTTGCCAGCTCTTTGAGGTTTGCCTTATTTTCGCACAATGCCTTTAGGGCTTTTTCCATGCGCGTGCGCAGTACGAATTTTGCGAACGAACAGTATTTGTACCTTTCGAAGAGATTGTCTATTTTGCTTTCGCTGTATCCCGTGCGTTTTGCAGCCAAGCTGCGCTTCCAATCCATTTCGGGAAAATTGCTGATTTCTTTCGACAGGTTTTCTATTATTAACTTGTCCTTATTTCCGCTCGTTTCCGAAAATTCGCGCTTTAGAAGTTCGGCAAATATGGCGGTTGCGTTCTTTAGAAAAAAAATGGAGCGCGTATGTTTGTAAATCTCGTTTTTTATTATTTGGACTATGCCCATAATATCCTCGAAGTTTTTCGACTTTTTTACGGAAATTTTATTCCCGAGCATCAAGTTCCATTCTGGGGAGGTCTTTACATGAATCCATAACACTTTGCATTGCCTGCATTTTACATTTTCCTCAAAAATTTGCCCGGACGGTATGGCGATTATATTTCCGCGCTTTACAGACTCTTTTTTATTGTCGAACGCGCATGAAAGTGTACCGCCGGACACAAGCAGAATAATGTGGTATGGGTATTTCGGCCTGCTGTGGTAATAGTTGGCTTTGGCGTTCAGGATTCCGGCGGCGAGTATGGAGTATTCGTTAAAAATGTCAACGGGTGTTTTTTTCGGCAGGGTGATATCGGCAAGCTTTTCATTGTTTATGAGGTTGTCCGGCATGTATTCGTTTTTGCATTCGTACGACAGATAGCACTGTGAGCTTCCTTTGCTCCAAAATTGCGCTTTACTATCGTTTGTGTACGACCAAAGATACTTGTGGCTCATAACGTTTTGGTTTATTAAAAAAATGTCCAATTTTAACGAATTTAGTCTATTTTTTATATTGAGCAAGTCAAGCATTTCCATTAGAATAGACGCGTTTCAGATAATATAGCATTATTAATTATTCTCGGGAGTGTATGGATATGAAAATGTCGAAATTGTTTTGCACGCTTGCAGTTGCGTTTTTTTCAACACAGTGCTTTGCTGCTGTTGATTATTTACTGTGGGGCGCCGCTTCTCCTGAATCGGCTTACAAATGGACTGACAACACTGCCAATCAGCCGTGGGGGAACGGAGCGCAACCGACTGAAGTCGATTATGTCGCATGGAAGGGGGCAAGCTCCGGAAATGTCGGATATGTGAAGGTGAATACCGACACCACGTTCGCGCGTCTTCAGGTGGCTTCTTCCGGTTCGAACACGGTGGCGAATTTTATATTCGACACCGGCCTTGACGGAGCGGTGTCGCACACGATGAAAGTTTCCGATATGATAGAGACGCTGGGGCGCGGTTGCAGATTTAACTTTTACGCCGCCGACGGAAATACCGGACAGTTGTCGTATGTTAGCGGAAAACAAATATCACTCAACACGGATGCAGGCAATAATCCGTTTGTGATTGGCATAGGCAAGAATACCACCCTGACTTTTACGGACGATACCGTGGAGCTCTTAAATAACGGGGGTGGCGTTCCAGGATCAATACAACTTTACGACGGCGGCAATTTTAATTTTCAGGGAAGAATTAATTTAAGGGGTTCCGGCGACACGTCGCACAGAGATATTGTAATCGGGGCGAATTCCACATTCTCCGGCTATCAGCTTGGGCTTTATTATGATACGGGCTTTACCGTCGAGGGTTCTATGATTATTACGCAGGGCATAATGAACAATGTAATATCCTTCGATTTAGTTGGCGAAAATTCTTTGGTGGATTTTACGGGAAACGATTCTTTGGAAGGCATAATTGCCGGTAGTAGCGCGGAAATCAGAATAACAAACTTCAGGGCAAATTCCTTTCATATCAAGTATAGCGACGAGCTTAAAACAGTCGTGGAAAACCAGTTTTACACTTATGACGGAACAAGCTGGGTAAACAACCTCACGCTGAATTCCGACGGTTGGGTTGTTGCGGTCGTTCCGGAACCAGCTGATTGGGCGGTTGTTTTCGGAGTTGCGGCCTTGGCTGTTGCGGCTTATCGGCGCAAAAGATAGGCGCGAGCCTTTAGTGAAAAACGGCCGCCGTTTGCGCATGGCGGCCGTTTTTTTAATGCGGTTGTCTTTCCGACTGGCGTGCATGTGCGTTGAATCTTTGGCAAATATTTATTTGCCCTTGAAAATTCCGGACGGGCAGACGCTTAAGGTTGCGCATAAACGGCTTGCCATTATAAATTATAATGTCGATTTCTTATTCGAAAAGCCCGCATTTGCGCATATTTTTATAGCAAACTTGGCATGTCGCGTTTTTTGTTTTTTGCCATTGAAAGAGGCGGATACACGCGGGTATGTTCCCATTTTGGTATCGGGAAATTGCCGCATATTCGTTGAATGTCTGTAATTTTGGGTTTTTTGCGTATTTTTGGGATTTTTTTAAATTTTTTTCTTGAAAAGTTTCTTGAATCGCTAAGTATGGTTGAAGCTTTTAAACGGAAACATATATGGATTTTGACGAAAAAACACCGAGGGCGCGCATCGAGCAATTCGTGCGTGAGGCTGTTTATAAGGAGCTTAATTTGCCCGTGCCCCAGCCTGTCGAGGGGCCGAATCCGCTTGTGGTAAACGTCAGCGCGCGGCATGTGCACCTTACACAGGAGGCTGTTGAAATTCTTTTCGGCAAGGGATACCAGCTCAATGTGCACAAATGGCTGTACCAAGAGGGGCAGTTTGCGGCGAAAGAGTCGGTGACGCTTATCGGGCCGCGAAGCAGGATAATATCGAATCTGAGAATTCTTGGCCCATGCAGAAAAGAATGCCAGGTGGAGCTTGCCCTGACGGACGCCCGTGCGCTCGGTTTCGACGTTCCGCTTAGAAACAGCGGGGATTTAAAGGGAACCCCCGGGTGCATGCTGATGGGGCCGGCCGGTTTTTACGAGATGTCGCACGGCGTTATCCGCGCGGCGCGGCATGTGCACATGAGCCCGGCCGACGCCGAATTTTACGGAGTGAAGGACAAAGACCGGCTTAAGATGCGCGTATATGGCGAGAATTCCACTATCTTTGAAAATCTGCTCTGCAGGGTGGATCCGGCGTTGAAGCTTGAGGTTCACATAGACACCGACGAGGGAAACGCATGCGACCTAAGCCAGTATTCGCTTTGCGAGCTTGTGAAATAATTTCAATCTAAAAGACATATTATTAAATACGAAAGGCAATCAATATGAGTCAGTCATTGGGAATGATAGAAACGCGCGGGTTTACCGGTTGCGTCGAAGCGACCGACGCCATGGTAAAGGCGGCGGACGTGGAACTTGTAAAGCAGGTTCAGATAGGCGGCGGATACGTCACGGCGATAGTGCGCGGCGACGTGGGCAGCGTGAAAGCGGCGGTTGAGGCGGGCAGGCAGGCCGCGCAGGCGGTCGGAGAGCTTGTCAGCGTGAACGTGATAGCCAGCCCGCACCCGACGCTTCTCGAGAAAATGGGGCTTTAAAATTTTAACGTTGCAAAAAGGATTTTATATGAAACAGGCATTGGCAATGGTTGAGACAAAGGGTTTTGTGGCCGCTATGCAGGCCGCCGACGCAGCCGTGAAGGCAGCGAACGTCACTCTTTTAGGCTGGAAAAAAGTCGGGACCGGTCTTGTGGCCGTGTTCTTTACCGGGGACGTGGCTTCGGCGAAGGCGGCTCTCGATTCCGCCGTGGAGTCCGTCGGCAAAGTGGGCGAAGTCACCGCCGCAGACGTCATAGCGCGTCCGCACGACGACCTGTCGAAACTCGGCTGTTTCTCATTTTAAGCGGATATTTCGGCTTTCGGATTCTTCTGAATGAAAAGGATTTTGATAGCAAACGTCGGCTCTACGAGCTACAAGTATACGGCTTTCGGCATTTCTTCCGACGGCGCGTGCGTCGAACTCGCGCGCGGAGGTGTGGAGAGGGTGTCGGACTACGAGTCGGCCATTGCAAAATCGCTTTCCGATCTGGAGGTTTCGGGCATAGAAAAGTCCTCGATAGACGCGGTCGCGTTCAAAACGGTTTTGGGCAAAAACCTGTCTGGGTTGCGCGACGCCGACGCAGAGGTTCTAAAGGCGCTTGACGATATGAGTTTTGTCGCGCCAGCGCACAATCCCCCCTACGCGGCGGCCATAAGGGCGTTTGCGAAGGTATTGCCGTCGGCAAGGGGAGTGGTTTTGTTTGAGACTTCATTCTACCAGTGGGCGGACAGGGCTTGGAAGCGCTATGCTGTCCCGAAAAAATGGGACGAAATCGGCATACGGAGGAACGGCTTCCACGGGGCGAGCCACAAATTTGCGGCGGAACGCGTCGCGGAACTTTGCGGGGCGTCCGATGCGGCCGAAAGCGCGCGCATGTTGTACGTCAACGGCGGGCCGATGAGGCTCGACAAGCCTTTCAGAATGGTGAATTGCCATTTGGGGGGGTCGTCGTCGGTGTGCGGGATCCTTAACGGCGCGGCGATAGGCTCGAGCATGGGCTTCAGCCCGCAGAGCGGACTTCCCCAAAACAACCGCGTCGGAGACTTGGATTCCATGGCAATACCCTTTGCAATGAAGGCATTGGGCGCGGACGCCGATGGTATTATGGCTGATTTGTCGAAAAACGGCGGACTTCTCGGAATCAGCGGGGTGTCGAACGACATGCGCGACATACGGGCAGCCGCCGACGCCGGAAATCCGGACGCGGAGCTGGCCATAGAGGTTTTGGCATATTCGGCGCGCTCCTACATAGGTCAGTTTATGGCCCAAATGGGAGGGCTTGACGCGATAGGGTTCAGCGGGGGAATAGCGGAAAACAACCCGTGGCTCAGGAAGAAGATTCTCGAGCCGTTGGAGCCTTTGGGAGTTAAAATCGATTTCGCTAAAAACTCGAAACTCGTAAAGGCCGAGGGGGTTTTTTCGGCGGAGGATTCGAAAGTTAAGGCGGTGGCGGTGGTGGCGAACGAGGAAGTCGTCATAGCGCGCGAAGCCGCGAGGTATCTTGAAAAATAACATTTAAATATAAACGGAAGGACACAATTATGGCAAATGCAATAGGAGTATTGGAAACAAAGGGAATGGTTGCGCTCGTCAAGGGCGTGGACGCCATGCTTAAGGCTGCGAGCGTGAGCTTGGCCGGACAGTATAAGGACGTTGGCAGCGCCTATATGAGCGCGGCGGTCGTCGGCGACGTGGCGTCCGTAAAGGCGGCTGTGGAGGCGGGCGCTACGGCGGCCGGCGAGGTCGGCACCGTTTGCAGCGTGCACGTCATAGCTCGCCCGCACGAGAATACCGAAGCCATTCTGGCGCCGAAGGTTCCCTCGAAAAAATAAAGCGTTTTTAGGCGCATCGGAGGTTCGGCATGTTTCTTGCAAAAGTAATCGGACAGGTTGTCGCCACGCAAAAGGACGACAAGCTAAAGGGAAGCAGGCTTCTTGTATTGCGCCCCCTGCAGGTTGACGGCGGAAGCCCCGCCTCACTCGTGGACGGCAAAAACTCGGTGGTGGCCGTTGACAACTGCGGGGCGGGCGTGGGACAGGTCGTTTTGTTCTGCCAGGGCTCCAGCGCGCGCCAGACAAGCGGCATGAAAGAGCTGCCGATAGACGCGGCGGTTGTGGGCCTTGTTGACAAAGTCGAGGTCTTTTCCAAGGAGCTTTACAAGGCCGGAAAATAACGGCGCTAAAACGGCGGGGGTCGCCGGGGGCGCCATAAAATTTCAAGTTAAGAGACAATGAACATTAGTTTGGATGAGGAAAAGCTCAGGCAAATCGTCCGCGGAGTGATACGCCAGATGGACGGCACGTCGCCGTCTTCTGCGGCATCGCCGCAAAAGGCAGCCGTGGCGCCCGCGACGGCGCGCCCGACTTCCGAAAAGGGCATATTTTCGGACGTAAAATCCGCAGTTGCCGCGGCTTACGACGGCTACAAACAGCTTTGCAAGGGAGGTTTCGAGGCGCGAAAGGCCGTTGTTGACATCGTCAAATCGATGACGGTCGCGAACGCGCGCGAATGGGGAACGTTCGAATACAACGAAACTAAAATAGGAAAGCTCGAACACAAAATAGGCAAGCTTGAGATTGTAAAGCTCGTTCCAGGCGTTGAATGGATAAAGCCCGACGCGTACAGCGGAGACCACGGCATCATGCTTGAGGAATACACGCCGTACGGCGTAATAGGCGCCATTACACCTGTCACCCATTCCATTCCCACGATAGCCGGCAACATAATAAACATGGTTGCGGCCGGCAACGCGGTTGTTTTCAATCCCCATCCCGGCGGGGTAAAGAGCGCCGTTATGGCAATTTCAGCGTACAACGCCGAAATAGAAAAACGTTTGGGGATACGCAACCTGATATGCTGCATGGGAAACCCCACGCTCGAGTCTTTCGACGGAATTTGCAAGAGCGATTTGGTGTCGGTCATGTGCATTACGGGAGGCCCCGCGGTGGTGCGCGCGGCGATGTTGTCGGGCAAAAAATCTATATGCGCGGGTCCCGGAAATCCGCCGGTAATTGTGGACGATACGGTCGATTTGGGAAAAGCTGCGGCCGACATCATAGCGGGCGGGTGTTTCGACAACAACCTGCTTTGCATCGGGGAAAAGGAGATTTTCGTGCTTGAAAGCGTGGCCGACGCTTTTATGCGCGCGCTCGATTCCCACGGGGCCGTGAAAATAGGCGGCAGCGCTCTCGACAGGCTTACCGACGCCGTTTTTTCAAAAAAGGACGGGCATTACGTTCTCAAGCGCGACCTTGTCGGCAAGGATCCGGGGGTTTTGGCGCAGGCCGCGGGCGTTTCAATTCCCGATTCCGCTCCGATGCTTTACGCGCTCACGGACGCCGGCCATCCTTTTGTCGTCGAGGAGCAGATGATGCCGATGATTCCGGTTGTCGCAGTTAAAAACTTCGACGAAGCGGTGGACGCGGCGATGAAAGCCGAGCACAACTACAAGCATAGCGCCATAATACATTCGCTCGACGTAAGCAGAATGACTCAGATGGCGCGCGCCCTCAACACGACGCTGTTTGTAAAGAACGGCCCGTCAACATGCGGGCTCGGCCTCGGAGGAGAGGGCTATTTGTCGTATTCGATTGCGACGGCAACCGGAGAAGGCATATCGAACCCGAAGACATTCACGCGCCGCCGCAGGTGCGTAATGGTGGACAACCTAAACATATTTTAAAGGATTTTTCCGCGCTCGGAAAGTGTGCGGAAAATGCTTAAACAGGAAATGCAAATTGCAAAAATAGTCGGGAACATGGTTATGACCCACGCACATTCGAGCGTGTCGGGCAACGCGCTGTTCCTGTGCCAGCCGATAGACGAAAACGGCGCCGAGTGCGGCGGGATAATCGTGGCCATCAGCCCCTTCGGGGGCGGGGTGGGGTCGCGCGTCCTCATATCAACCGACGGAAGCGCTGCGAGGGAATATGTGGGTGACAAACACAGCCCCATTCGCAACTCGGCAATATGCGTTTTGGACGACTGAATTTTTATGAAAATAGCGCGCGTCATAGGCAGGGTGGTGCTTTCAAAGAAAGACGGGAATCTTCCCGACGGATTTTTATTGATTGCCTCTCCGCTGTGCCGGTCGGAAATAGTTTCCGGAAAATGCGCCGGCTCGGGGGTATCGTCCGAACAGCCGAATTTGGTGGTGTTCGACGCGCTGGGAGCGCGGCAGGGCGATTTGATATCGTATGTGGAGGGCGCCGAGGCGACCGCTCCGTTCGATTCTCCCGCGGCGGTGGACGCATACAATGTAGGCATTGTGGACTTTTACAATTACAATAGGAATTTATAAATAAAGGTATGAAAAGAGTATATACTGCAAAGGATATAGAGGAAATAAAGCGCAACGGCGGCTCGGTGCCGCAGGACGCCATTCTCACCCCGCAGGCTAAGGAGATGCTTGGCGGCGGCGCGTTCAGCCCGCGCGCGGCGGAAACGCCGGCCAAAAAGGAGTACAAGGTTCCCGAAAAGGAATACAAGTGGGTTCCCGGAAACGACCCCAAGACTCCGGCGGAAATAGAAAAATTTTTCCACTCTCCGGAAATTGAGAAATTAAAAAAGCTCATTGTGGATCTCGGCAGGCGTTCGTACGGTAAAAATTACAACGACGGCAACGGCGGGAATTTTAGCGTGAGGGTGGGCGACAATATCGTTTTGTGCACGCCAACCATGATTTCAAAGGGTTCGATGTCGGTCGATGACATGTGTTTTGTCGATATGGACGGAAACCAGCTTGCGGGCAGGCGCAAGCGCACGAGCGAGATTTTGGCGCATCTTGCCATTATGAAGCGCCAGCCGATGGCGAAAGCCTGCTGCCACGCCCATCCTCCGCATGCTACGGCTTTCGCCCTCGCAGGGAAAACGCCTCCGAGATGCGTAAATCCGGAAACCGAGATTTTCATAGGCCAAGTGGGCCTTGCAAGCTACGGCACGCCCGGAACTCTTCATATGGCGAACGCCGTAGGCGAAGTGGGAGTTGACCACGATTGTGTCTTTATGGTCAACCACGGGGTAATGACTTGGGCCAACGACGTCGAAACCGCTTTTTGGAAAATGGAAAACGTGGAGGCGCACTGCTATACGTCGATGCTTGCTTTCCAAATAGGAGGCCCGAGAAAATTTTCGGATACGGACGCGGCGGAACTCGTAAAAATCCGCAAATCCATGGGCATGGTCGATCAGCAGGGGCTTACGGAATGCAGCCTTTGCGATTCTAAGGACGAATTCAGGGGGGTCGTGTGCGACGCAAAGTCTCCGAAACAGCCGAAGGAGGCAGGGTTCGACTGCGACGCAGAAAAGCTTGTGGCTAAAATAACACAAACCATAATCTCGGAGATAAACAAACAATGAAAGTGTCCATTATAGGCGGCGGAGGCAGAGTGGGGTCGTGCGCGGCTTTCGCTCTCGAATGCATGGGCTTGGTTTCCGAAATTCAGATAATGGACGCCAACGTCGAGGCCGCCGAGGGAGAGGCGCTCGACCTGCTTCACGGCTCGAGCGTTCTCGGTGGGCAGCGCATATATGCTGGTTGCTACAAGCGCGCCGCCGACAGCGACATGTATATAATCACGGCCGGCCTCCGCCGCAAACCCGACGAGAGCCGCTTGGATCTGGTAAACAGAAATGTGTCACTTTTCCGCCAGATATTGGCGTCGATAAGGGAGGCAGGCTTTAAGCGCGACGCCTTCGTGTTTGTGGTTTCCAATCCGGTGGATATTCTTACTTATATAGCTTCACGCGAGCTCGGCATACCAGCGGAGCGCATTATCGGTTTGGGCACAATGCTCGACACTTCAAGATTTCGCGCGCTTATCGCCAAAGAGCTCAAGGTTCCCGCTTCGCAGGTAAACGCCGCAATTTTGGGCGAACACGGTGACAGCATGTTCCCTGTGTGGAGTTCCGTTTCGATAAACGGCATGCCTATAAAGGGCTTTGAGGGGTTCGACGTCGGTTTTCAGAACAGGATTTTTGAGCGCACAAAGCAAAGCGGCGCGGAGGTGATAAAGCGCAAGGGCGGCGCGGGATACGCGGTCGGGGCCACGATAGCCCAAACCGTCCGCGCCATACTTTTGGATACGCGCGAGGTTCTTCCCGTATCGACGGTGCAGACCGGGGCGTACGGTTTGCGCGACGTCGCATTGAGCGTTCCGACGATGCTCGGTTCGGGCGGCGTTTTAAAGCATGTGGAGCTGGAGCTTTGGCCGAGGGAAGCGCAGGCGCTTTCCAATTCGGCAAATTCCCTTAGGCAGACTTTGGCCAAGCTTTAGGTGGGCGCTTCTCGAATGCCGAGCGTTCTGTCGGCATTGCAAATTATGTCGCCTTTGGCCGAGCTTTGGAAAAGGCGCTTTTTGGATGCGCGCGGCGCGATAGAGCCGCATTGGAGGGATGGCGCATTTTTTTTGACCCGGCTGGCACCTTCGCAGCCTGAGGCGGCGCTTTCGAAAAATTTGAGGGAAAGCGCTCTTGTTTGTTTTTTGGGGCGTTTTCCTTGGCGTTTGCATGCGGCGCGGCCATTAGGGGCGGGCACCGTTGCAAGCGTAAAAGAAATCGAAAAAAATACTAAAAAAAATAAATGAAAAAATGCTTTACAAAAAATATTATATATTCTGAATGGCAATCATGGAGAAGTTAAAAATTGCGACTCTGCTGTTTTTTGCCTCCTTCAGCGGTTCGCATTCCGGATATTCCGGTGACGAAGCAAAAAGGAAAAAAATCCGCAAAAAAAGTGGAACTGAATCCTAAAAAGGATTTATCTGCGGGGAAGAGACCCAAAAAAAACGCCGGCAAGCGCCGGCGTTTTTTTTGGCGCAGCGGGCTTATAAACGCGCGTCTGATATGTAAATGTGGCGCGGCTAAAATGAAATTTTTACGCGGGTTTTGCGGCCTTTTGCAAAAAAACGGGAAAAGCCTTTCTCGGAAAATGTGCTGCGCTCCATATCATCCGGACGTTGCGCGCGCCAATAATGCGGCCTTTGCGTCGGGAGGCGATTTGGGTGGGGCGACGTTAGGACTCTGGCGCTTGCGATAAAGACGATAAAAATATCTTCGCGGGAAGCGAACTTTTGATGGTACGTTAAAGGTCGATTCCGAAAAAGCTGCCTATGGATTCCACGACCCAATCTTGCTCGTCGGGGGTTATGCTCGAATATATCGGAAGCCTTAGCATTGTCTTTGCGGCCTTTTCTGCTACGGGCAAAGGTTCAATTTTGCATCCGAGCTTTTTTGCCATCGGGCACAAGTGCAGCGGGGCGTAGTGCTGCGCTGTCGATATCTCTCTCGATTTCAAAAAATCAGACAGCGACTTTGTTGTCTTTTCGTCTTCGGGCAAAATGAAAAAAATGTGCGCATTGTGCCTGCATTCCGTAGGTATGCACGCGAGCCTTAAGCATCCGGTGCGTTCGGCGGGTCTCAGCCTGTCGAAATAGTAGTTCCATGCGGCGATTCTGTCGGCGGTCAGCTTGTGGGCTATCTCGAGCTGCGCGCAGAGAAAGGCGGTGACAAGCTCCGACGGAATGTAGCTGCTCCCGTAATCGACCCACGTGTATTTGTCTATTTTGCCTTCCACGAAATGTATGCGGTTTGTTCCTTTTTCCCGTATGAAATTCGCCCTGTCGGTTAGCGATTCGTCGTTGCACAGCAGGGCCCCGCATTCGCCGGCTATGACGTTCTTTGTCCCGTGGAAACTGAGAGCGCCCATTTCGCCGATGGTCCCGAGATGCCTGCCGCGGTAATATGCGCAAAATCCCTGTGCGGCGTCTTCGACAACTTTTATCCCGGATTTTTTTGCAAGCTTTAAAATTTCGTCCATTTCGCACGCCACACCAGCGTAGTGGACGGGAACTACGGCTTTTGTCCTCTCGGTTATCAGGCGCGGAATTTTTGTTTCGTCGATGTTGAGAGTGTCGCTTCGTATGTCGCAAAATACGGGTTTTGCGCCGCGGAGAACGAAAGAGTTTACGCTCGATACAAATGTAAAGGTCGGGATTATCACTTCGTCGCCGGGCTTGATGTCGCACAGCAGCGCCGCCATGTCGAGAGCCGAGGTGCAGGACGTTGTGGCGAGCGCGGCTTTTGCGCCAGTTATTTCGCGCATGGACTTTTCGCATTTTTTTAGAAAATGCCCGTCTCCCTGGAGGTGTCCGGAGGCGATTGCGTCCTTTATGTATTCTACTTCTCGTCCGCTTAGGGGAATTTTATTAAAATTTACTTTCATAGGAAAACGGAAAAATGTTTCGCCGATACTGAACGCATTATCCGCGGTTTTAAAGCAAATTATTTGGGCTTCGGGGTTTTCTTGAGCGCATGTTGAAATACTTTTCGTATATTCTTGACATCTCAAAATTAAAAAAATAAACTGGATTCGAAAACAGAAAGGTGGCGTTAAATATGAATAGCAGAGAGTTTTTTGACAGGTTTTACGGCGCTTGGTGGGGCGCTTTTATAGGCGATGCGATGTCGATGCCGACGCACGGGTATTCTTCAAGGCAGATGATTTTTTCCGACTACGGAAATATTTCCGACTACATGGCGCCGCGCGACGTCCATCCCGAGAGCGTGCTGCATACGCTCCCGATTCCGGAGCTTCCGGCGGAGTTCGACTACATAGGCAAAGAGCGCGCGAAATTGTGGCGGCGCCGCGGAACGCATCCGCATTTCGGAATGTCGTCAGGGGAAAATACTCTGCCTCTGTTTTTGGCGCTGCATCTCGTAGTGTCGATGGCATCGTCGAACTCTTTCGACGTCAATGCGTGGATGGAGCGGTACTCCGCAATAATGACGACTCCCGGCGCGCATTCGGACACTTTCATACCCTCCATCCACCGGCGCTATTTTGAAAACCTTGCGGCGGGCAAAAACCCCGAGCTTAACGGGTGCTCGGACGCGCACATGAGCGATATAGCAATATTTGTCCCGCTGCTTTTTTTAACTTTTAAAAATGCGGGCAGAAACCAGATGGACATATCGAAGGCGCTGAAAAAGTTCACCATAGGCGAGGGTGCGTCGTCCGGGGCGTTTTTCCTTTCAGAGATTCTCGCAAAGGTGCTTGGGGGGTCGACAATAGAGGACGCCATCTATAAAAACATGACGCCCGACCGGCATGTAAGCCTTGCTTTTCCATATAGGCGCTGGATAAAAAACAAGGGCGACGAGGACGCCGTAAACGCTACGGGAAAATACGCTGCCATAGAGGAGGCCATTCCGCTGACGATATACATAGCCCTCAAGTACGGGACCGACGTGATTACCGCCGTGACTGTAAACGCAAACATCGGCGGAGAATCCACCGGGCGAGGCGCGCTTATCGGAATGCTGGCGGGCGCGCAATGCGGGCTGTCTCATATTCCGCGCAACTATATCGACGGGCTGAAGTATTGTTCGGAAATACAGGGCGTAGGCGAGCTCCTTTACAATATGGCAAGATAGCCTCTTTTGAGGGTTCCGCGCGGAGCGCTTCGCCGCGCGCTTCTGCGGATTATTGCCCGCGTCGGGCGCCCGAAAAAAACGGCGCGCTTCGCGAAGTGGCGCTTTTTGAAACATGTAAAAAAACTTGACGAAAGCTTCTTGAGGGGTAGGGTTTTAAACATTATGGCAGACAAATCAGAAAAAAACGAATTTAATGTTGCGGGAAAATTTTACGTTGACTCGCAGTGTATCGGATGCGCCCTTTGCACCACTACGGCGGAGGGCTTTTTCTCCATGAGCGACAGCGGTTGCGCGTTTGTGGAAAAGCAGCCGTCTAACGACAGCGAGGCGGCGCTTTGCACGGAAGCGATGGAATCGTGCCCGGTTCAGGCCATCGGCGACGACGGCGAATAGGAAGCGGTTTTTTTACATGGCGGATGCCGGCTTTTCCCGGCATCCGTTTTTTTTTGCCCTGTCCGGATAAATGCGGTTTGCGTCAAGCAAAGCGAAACCGTTTGCGGGAGGTTTTTTTTGCGGGCGCGGGTTTTATTCTTGTGTTTTCGGGGCTTGTTTCTAAAAAACGTGTCTTGTGAAATTTTTATTGCCAATTTTCGCCGCTTTTTGCGCGGTCGCCTTCGGGTTGTCCGCACATTCCGCAAACGCATCCGAAGCCGGGACGGACGGAACGCAGGGCGGCGGCGCGTCCGGGCCAGAGTTGAAGCGCGCTCGTAGGGACGTTCCATGGGTGTCTCTCTCGCACCAGCGCGCACTCAGGGATTTGGCTGAAGGCAGACAGACGGTAAAAATAGACGCGGATAAAAACGAAACCGGAGGGATGGGGTACATCTCCAAACTGACAAAAGACGCCGCTCCCGAGTTGTCGGCCGATAAATTCGAATACGCCGACGACGGTTCCGGAAAGCTGTCGGCTACCGGCAACGCGAGAATTTACGACAAAAATTACGAGTTGTCGGCCGACAAGGTGGAGTTTTCCCAAAAGGAGGGATACGCTAAGGCATCGGGCGACGTAAGGGTCACGGCTTCGGGGTCCCGCATTACCGCAAACGACATATATTTGAATTTTAGGGACGACGATATGAAAACGAAATATATCCGTTTCGGGTCGTCGCCGGTGTTTGTGGAGTCTTCGTCTCTTGAGGGGAGCCGCACGAATGTCAAGCTTGGGGAGTCGGTGATGTATTTCGGCGAACCGTGCTACGCGTCTATGAACGCTACGGTTTCATCGCTGTCTTACGACAGAAAAACCGACATCCTCGACATGGAGGACGCCCTTCTTTCGATAGGCCCGGTTCCGTTTTTCTACATACCGGAATACTCCCAGCACGGCCTGCAAAAGCCTCCTTTCGACATAAACACGCGCGTGGGATACAACGGCGATTACGGCGCATTTATAAGAAACGACCTTTATTATAACGGGCTCGGCGACGTCTCTCCGGGTGTATTGCTCGACTATTACACCGAGCGTTCCGTGCTTTTCGGCCCCGCCGCCAACTACCAAATGGAGTTGTCGAAAACTATTTTGGAAGGCTGGGCCCAGGGAGCCTATATAAACGACCACGGCAGCGCCGACATACGCGGCGTCGATTCCCAGGGGAGGGCGATAGGAAGCGACAGGTTCTTTATCGAAATGCGCCACAAGCAGATTATCGACGATAGAATCGGCATTACGGGAAATCTGAGCTATTGGAGCGACGAGTTTGTCACGCGTGATTTTCGTCCCGAACTGTTTTACGACAACCAGGTTCCCGACAATTTCGGGGAGGCCGTGTATTACGGGGATTTTTTCACAGGGTCGGTGTTTGCGCGCTTTGCCCCGAACAGTTGGGAGTATGTGCAGCAGCGCCTTCCGGAGGTGAGGCTCGACATTCAGCCGGTCGAGATTTTCAATACGGGCGCATATCAGACGGGGTTCGTGTCGTACGCATACTTGCGCCAGATAGACCCGCTTTCGAGCGCCGACTACCTTTACAGCAACAGGGCAGACGCCTATTACGGAATATCCCGCCCGATAGAGCTTAGCCCGTGGAGCAAAATTACTCCGGTAATAGGGGGGCGCGCCACCTATTACGCGGACGCGCTCAACGGGCGCGGCGATTATGTAAGGTTTTTGGGTCAGATAGGCTTCGATGCCCAAATGGACATTTGGGGCACTTGGGATTACGAAAGCAAAACGATGGGCATAGACGGATTGCGCCACCACATGATACCCCAGATAAGCTACCGCTACATTCCGGCGGCCGACCAGGGAAACGGGCGGATTCCGCAGATAGACACGGACTACTTGACTACTTATCCGCCAATTTTGGATTTGGGCACGCTCCGCAACGTCGACCAGATTCTGCCTACAAATACCATGCGCTTCGGGCTTCAAAACATTTTTGAGACGCGCGACGAAGAGTACGGATCGAGGGAGATAGCAAGGCTCGACATTTACCAGGACGTCAATTTCGACAAACGGCCGATTCCGCAGGGTGACGGATTGGAGTCGTTTTCCGACCTTTTTGTAAACGCGTCGGTTTCACCCGCGCGCTGGCTTACGATAGGCTCGTTTACGCGCCTGAACCTCGACCGGCTCGAGCTTCCCGAGACAAACGGATATGTGGGGCTTCTCGACGGCGACGCGTTTTCGGTTTATTTTATAGCAAGCTACCTCGACGGCGCCATAACGCAATATACAGCCCTTGCGGAATACCGCATAAGCGAGCGTTACAAGGTATTCGGGCGGTGGAGCTACGACCAAAGGCTTTCAATGTTTACCAACCAAACCTACGGGCTTTGGACGCGCATGGGAAATTCCTGGATTATAGAATACATGATAACAGAGCGTTCGGGTTCGACGCGCCAAAATAATTTTTCTTTCGGGGCGCGCGTGACAATGATGATTTTCTAAATGGAATCCCAGACGCAAAATATCGAGGACGCTCTTGTAGGCGGATTTGAAATGTCCGTAAAGCTCAACGTGTTCGAGGGGCCGCTCGATTTGCTTTTGTTTCTCATTAAAAAGAACGAAATAGACATATACGATATTCCGATTGCGGAAGTGACGCGCCAATATATGGACGTTTTGCGCTCCATGGAGAAAATGTCGCTTGATATAGCCGGAGAGTTTTTTGTAATGGCGGCAACCCTGATGTATATAAAAAGCCGCATGCTTTTGCCTACGGACGAGCGCGTCGCGCAGGCCGCAGAGGAGGACTCCGACGCCGATATCGACCCGCGTTGGCAGCTTGTCGAGCAGCTTTTGGAATACAAGAAGATAAAAGCGGCGGCCGATTCACTCGAAGACATGATTGAATTGCGCCAAAATTTCGGGGAACGTAAGATATCCGACAAGGGCGCAGTTCCGGACCGTCCGCTTAGGCCGTCTGACAGAATGGAGATTTGGACGACATTCAACCTCATACTTAGGCGCCTTGCAGAAAAGCTTGTCGAGGGGGAGATAACTGGGGAAAACGTGACCGTTGCAGACAGAATGGAATACATACTTTCTTTCGGAGCCGAGAAATTTTCGTTTTCGTCCCTTTTTGAGGGGCGCAAAACCGACCTTTTGTCGCTTACGGCGACATTCTTGGCAATGCTCGAGCTCACCCGCCTTAAGCGCCTGTTGATTTCGCAGGACGAGTCTTTCGGAGAGATTTACTGCCAAAAGATAAACGCTTTTCCGCCCGAAAATTCCGGCGCGGACGGCGAATCTGAAAACGCAAAAGAATAACGACATGCGACCGAACGATAAAAAAGCCCACCTGTTGGGAATAGGCCTTGATTCCGACGGCCAAAAGCGGATTACGCAGGCCGAGAAGTTTCTGCTTGTCGGCGGAACAGAGGAAACGCACGACGCCATGACGGAAACCGTTATAAAAACTTTTGAGGATTTAAAAAGGCGCGGCAAGGAACTTGAGGACGCCTCACCGGAGGAACTTTCCGACATTATACAAAAACACGCGCGCAAAAGGGGTGAATGACATGAAGTATTTTGGTACCGACGGCATACGCGGAACATACGGCGAATTGGAAATAAGCGAACCTTTTTTTGAGGCGCTTGGCACTGCGGCTGCCGACTGGACGGCAGCAAGCGGCGGCGGAAAATTGGTCGTCGGCGGAGACACGCGCGCCTCAACCGACCGCCTAAAGGCGGCGTTTTGCTCCGGATTGAGAAAAGGAGGGGCGGCGTTTGAGGATTTGGGCGTTTTGCCGACTCCGGCGCTCGCGTACGGCGTGTTGGCACGCGGTGCAAAAATGGGTGCCATGATTACGGCCTCTCACAATCCGTATTCCGACAACGGCATAAAGTTTTTCGATTCGGCGGCAAGAAAGGTTGAGGACGACGTTCAGGAGTGGCTTGAGGATCGCCTTGAAAAATATTTGGAAAACCGCTCGCAGCCTGAAACGGCGGTTTTTAAGCCCCGCGAAATATTGCCCGGGGCATTCGCGCGCTCCGAGTACGCGCGCAAGATGCTCTCTATTTTTCCACAAGGGTTTCTCTCCGGAATCAAAGTGGCCGTCGATATGGCAAACGGGGCGACGAGCAAAGTTTCGTCGGAAGTTTTTGCCGCTTACGGCGCGGAGGTTTTTGAAACGGGCTGCGCTCCCGACGGCTTTAATATAAACGACGGAGTAGGCAGCCAACACCCGGAGGGAATGGCCGCCCTTTGCCGCGAGTGCGGAGCCGACGTGGGATTCGCGCACGACGGCGACGGCGACCGCGTGGTCGTGGCGGACGAGAGGGGCTCCATACTCGAAGGCGAGGAGATTCTCGGCTTGATAGCCTTAGACGCAAAAGCTCGCGGCGTTTTAAAGTCGGACGCCATCGTCACCACGCTTCAGAGCAATATGGGTCTCGACGAATCGCTCGGCGAAAACGGCATACGCGTATTCAGGAGCGGAATAGGCGACAGGCTCGTAATGAGGGAAATGCTTGCCAACAATTGCTCCATAGGCGGAGAAAATTCGGGGCACTTCATATTTTCCGAGATTTCCCCCTGCGGAGACGGCTTGGCGGCCGCGCTTGCGGTATTGTCGGTGATGTCGGCAAGGGGCCGCAAACTTTCGGAGCTGCGCGGCGGAATTAAAATGTATCCGCAAATTTCGAAAGCGATTGCCGTATCGCGCAAAACGCCTATACCGGAAACCGAAACCCTTTCAAAGGCCATTGCGGAATGCGAGGCAGATTTGGGAAGCGAAGGCAGAATGTTGATTCGCTATTCCGGTACTGAGAAGAAAATCAGGCTGCTTGTAGAGGGCAAGGACCGCGCAAAAATAGAAAAATGTATGAAAATACTGGAAAAAGCAGTAGAATTTGACTTGCAGTAATCTGCGTTTGGCTTTAAATGCTTTCCAACTTTTAACTCCAAATATTTGTATGTCAGACGAAAATACAGAAAATACACCGGCAGAAGTAATTGAGGATCAAATTAAGGATTTGGATCCGCGCTTTATCAGACAGATAGAAAAGGCGGAGAAATCCATCGATAAAAATCCCGCCTACGTAATCGACATATGCTGCACGATCCTTGCAAAACATCCGTCGTGCGTCGAAGTCAGAAAAATTTTGCGCCAGGCGCAGTTCAGAAAGTTCGGCAAAGGCAATCCGATAGCAAAGTTCGTAGCTACGCTAAAGGGAATCGTGTTTTCCATGCAGGCCGGAGCCAAAATTAAAAAAGGGCAGAGCGTTGAGGTTATGGCTGAGGCTGAAAAGTTGTTGTCGGAATGTCCCAAAAACGAGCCGGCGTTAAACACGCTTGCGTCAGCCGCGGCAAGTCTTCAGTATTGGGGAACTGCGGCCGAAGCCTATCAGGCAATAGCCCAGTTTAAGCCGGACAGCGAAAAGGTTCTCTTAGCCCTTGCCGACGCGCTCGTCAAAAGCAAGCAGCCGGATTCCGCGATGCAGGTTTGCGAGCGGATACTTAAAAAGAATCCGTCCAACGGCGACGCTCAGGCGCTGGCGCGCAGCGCTTCGGTAATTAAGACAATGACAAAGGGCGATTGGGAAAATACCGACGTCAGCGCGACCAAAAAAGTCAAGGACGCGGAAGAAACGCTCAACCGCCAAAAGGAGACAAGCTCGGTAAACGACGAGGAAACACTGAACAGAATGGTGGAGCGCCTTTCCGCGCAGATAGAGACGGACCCGGAGAACATCAATCTCTACCGCGAAATTTGCGGGCATTTGCGCAGCCTAAAGCGTTTTGACGAGGCCCTCGAGTATGTCAGAAAAGCGCGCCAGCAGCCGCTTGGAAAGGGCGACACGACCTTTGAAAAACTCGAGCAGAGCTTCATGATATCCTCGATGGATAAGCGCATTTCCGACCTGAAGAAAAAATTGGAGGAGAATCCTTCGGACGAGGCCGTCAAGGCCGAGCTTTCGGAGCTTCAAAAGAAAGAGCACGACGTCAAGCTCGAAAACGCAAAACAGATGGTTGAGCGCTATCCGAACGACTTCAATTACCGCTACGAACTCGGCATGCTTCTTTTCGAGGACGGCAATCTCGACGAGGCGATTATGCAGTTCCAGATATCGCAGCGCAGCCCCAAAGTCCGCACGCAGTCGCTGCTCGGTTTGGGAAGGGCGTTTACCCTCGGAAAGAAATACGACCTTGCGGTGGACCAGCTTGAAACGGCAAAAAAAGAGTCCAAGATAATGAACGATTCGAAAAAGGAGATTATCTACGAACTCGGCACGGCATATTCTCTTATGGGCAAGGCTGAGCAGGCGTTTAACGAATTTAAGGAAATATATTCTGCGGACATATCATATAAAGATGTCGCCGCAAAAATTAACGAATATTATTCGCAAAAATAGAGCGATTAATTTTTAAGCGCGTATTTTTTTGCGTTGCGTATTTTATGCGGAGTGCCGGCTTAATTTCGGCATTCCGTTTTTTTGCATTCCGCCCCATGCGTGGTATGCGCCCTCCGTATGAGGCGCCGGATACCAGCTTTTTTTTCGGGGGGGGGGAAGACACCGTTTAGTTATTGTGTGGCGTATTCTTGCAATGGATTTTTTCTTAACGCTTCTGGGATATTAGGGGAGTGTGAAACATATCGGAGCGCCCGCAGCGGTGCCAGCATAATTGTGCGCGGTAAAAAATATTGGGACATGCAAATACCATGCGCAAAACTTGCGCTAGCCCGCGATTATGCGCGTTATAAAAAGGCGAGTCCTTTAGCGGGAAAAACGCTTTGCAAACTCCCTATGCACGCCGTCGAACGAGCCGTTGCTGAAAAATATGCAAACAATTTTGCCGTTTTCGGAGGAGGCGTCGTCGGATAGCGCTTCAAGCAGGGCCGCGTTTGACTCGAATGCGCGCAATTTTTTCGGATTGTGCGCGCGCGCCATTTCTGCCGTATTCATTCTGCGAGACGGATCGGTTTTCGATGTGTCGGCCCTGCCTATATATGCGGCGTCGGCAAGCTCGAGCGCCTCTCCGAAAGCGTCCTGAAGAACGTTTGTTTTTGCGGTGTTGCTGCGCGGTTCAAAGGCGACAAATATTTTTCTGCCGGGATATTTCTGCCGCATGGATTCTATTGTGAGCCTCAGGGCTGTGGGGTGGTGTCCAAAGTCCTCTACGGCTATGATTTTTTCGGTGTTAAGTATAGTTTCCTGCCTCCGTTTAACGCCTTTAAAAGATGCGAGGGGCGACAAATCAATGTCGAGGGGATTCGACGCCCCGAGCACTAAAGACGCCCCAACGGCGGCCATAGCCGCGTTTCTGGCGTTGTATTCGCCCTGCAATCCCCACTCAACTTTTTTCCTCGCTGAGCCGTATTCGAGGGTAAATGACGAAGAGTCGGCGCACTGGGAAAAGTCTTTTATCAGGACATCGCAGTGACTGCCGAATCCTACTTTTATCCTTTTTGTCCAAGGCGTGTTTTCAAGCGACGCTATGTTGGGATCGTCGCCGTTTTCGACGATTGCCCCAAGCGGGGAGACGATTCTTCTCACATGGGTAAAAGTCCGTTTAACGTCGGTAAGATCGCGGAATATGTCGGCGTGGTCGAACTCGATGTTGTTTACAAGCAGTACGAACGGGCGGTAGTGGATAAACTTGCTGCGCTTGTCGAAATAGGCGGTATCGTATTCGTCGCCTTCGATAACGAAAGGCGCTTCGGGAGAGCCCAAGTTTGAACCTTTGCCGCCGAGGCCTTGGGGCACGCCGCCTATCATCCAGCCAGCGTCGATGCCGGCCGACGCGAGAAGATGCGCGGCGATCGACGTGGTTGTCGTTTTGCCGTGGGTTCCCGAAACTACAAGGGAGTTTCGGCTTCCTATGAGCCTTTCGCCGACGAGCGCCGGAAGGCTTGTGTATTCGTATTTGCGCGCCGCCAGCATGAATTCCAACTCGGGATTCATTCTGCTGATAGCGTTTCCAACTACTACGATGTCTGGGTTGAAATCTTCAAGATTCTTTGGCTTCCACCCCGTACGGATTTCTATGCCGGCTTCGGCGAGGGCGCCTTTCATGGGTTCGTATATGCCTGAGTCGCTTCCGAGAACGGAGTGCCCGAGGCGTTTCATAAGTATTGCCACGTTTCCGGTGGCGGTGCCGCATATGCCGATGAAGTATATTTTCATGGTCTTGCGATTATTAGAATAACGGTTGGAATGTCGAGACGGATTGCTGTAAATTTCGACTTTTTGGAAAAACCGCTACCGGCGGATTTCGGCGATTTCGTAGGAGCGTTTTTTCGGCTTTGCGGCGGCGTATATGTCGGCGTTGATGGACCGCAGCTCGCCAAGCAGGTCGGACTGGCGCTTCTTGTTTTTTACGTAGAACTTGCACGCGTTAAGTATGAATTTCGAGTCGGGTGGGTCGTTTTGAATCTTTCTTTTTACAAAGTCGATTTTCCCGTCTGTGTCGAGTTTGTCCATGTCTTTCCTGTTGAACAGCTCTATCATTAAAATTCCCCTATATTCGGCGGCTTTCGAGCGGAAAAGAAGGCATTTGCCGTACACCGACTCTGCCTGCAAATACTGCGGGGTCTTTTGGTTTTCGGCAAGATTTACGCCGTCGGACAGCTCTTGCGAGCCGAGCACGGCGACTTGCGAGCCGTCTATTTTAAGGGAGTATTTCTTGCCTGCGGGAAGCCCGGCGACGCGCAGTATTTCGCGGTTGAATTTTCCGCAGAATCCAAGCAGATCGGCGACGTTTCTCGATTTCTTTTCCACCGGGAACGGAAGCGCCCCGGCTTCGGTGTCGAACGATATCCTGCCGTTTTCGAATTTGAGATTGGATATTTCGCAGTTAAACTGGTTTTTTAGAGCTTTCGATTTTGCGTCGATGCCTATTTCCGACACCCTTGAGGGTTCGCGGAATTTGGAAAGCCAGGCGTCGAGCATCACGAGGCCGCCGGCAAATCCGGGATGGATTCTGTCGGGGCCGATTACGCTTTTGTCCTTTCCCTCCCTTTTTTGAAGCTCGGCGTTTGCGCGTCCGGTTGCGGCGGACATGTCGACGCATTCCGCGTTTTCGGCTTGCGAGGAAAGCGTTTTGCATATTTCCCCGAAGTTTTCCAATTCGTCGTTTACGCCTATTAGGTTTTCGCTTTTTACTTGCGCGGTTTGGTCGTATATTGACGGAGTAAAGACAACGAGCTTCCGGGAATTTTCGGAGAGCGTTTTAACGATTCTCGACAGCTTGTCGGCGTAATTTTTTCTTACTGACAGGATTTTATTTTGGAAGGCTTCCTCTCCGAGGCGTTCCCGCTCGGGCTTTGAAAATTTGCTTCTGCCGACGTCGTTCATGCCTATCATGATGGCGGTGACAGTCCGGCGCTTGTCGAGATTTGGAAGTATGTCGCTTTCCATGCGCCAAAGTATTCCGTTGCAGCCGTCGCCGGACACTCCCGCGTTGTCAAAACGTATTTCCATGTGCGGAAAACGCGTGGCGTAGTAGAGCATGGCGTTGCATGTAAACCACCCGCCGGCGGTGATGCTGTCGCCAACCATGCAGGCGTTATCGCCGTCCGAATATACGTTCGACTTTTGCGCGGAGGCGGAATGGGCCTGGAAAGAAAATGAAAATGTCGCTATTGCGGCAATGGCTATAAATTTTAATGTTTTCATATGGCATTCTTTGGAACATCGCTTCGGTTTTTTTGCGTTAAGGCCAAGCCCGCATGCAAGAACGTGGTAAGTATTGCACAACAGTGGCCCGTTTGCAAGCATTCAAAAGCGAACCGGCTTTTTTACTTGAGAAAAAAAAGAATGTTGGGATTATTTTTCACAAACCGACGCATGAAAAAAGAACCGCCAGAAATAAGAATATTGACCGACGATGTCGCAAACAAAATAGCGGCGGGCGAGGTTATAGAGCGCCCGGCCGCGGTGGCAAAAGAACTTCTCGAGAACGCCATAGACGCCGGGGCTAAACGCGTCGAAATTGAAATTAAGCACGGCGGAAAGTCTTTTGTAAAGGTTCTCGACGACGGCTGCGGAATGACGCGCCAACAGGCCCTCATGAGCCTGGAGCCGCACGCAACCAGCAAAATACGAGTTCCGGAAGATTTGTTTAATATTTCCAGCTACGGATTCCGCGGCGAGGCGGTGCCGTCGATAGCAAGCGTAAGCCGCTTTAAAATGCGCACAAAACCGGAAGAGCAAAAATTCGGTACAGAAATAGACGTTTACGCGGGCGAGGTAAATTCGGTGCGCGATTGCGGCATGGCCGACGGCACCGAAATTACCGTCGAAAACCTGTTTTGCTCCGTTCCGGCAAGGCGGAAATTTCTTAAAAGCGACAACGTCGAAGCCTCGCACATAGTCAGGCTTTGCCGCCTTTACGCGCTTGCGCTTCCCTATTTGTCGCTAACTCTCGTTGAAAACTCGCGCGTGGTGTTTCGTTCGGAAAGCAATCTCAAAATAATCGACAGAATAGAGCGAATATTCGGATCTGAGATATCTTCGAAACTTGTGGAACTTAAACCGGTTTCCCTTGGAAGAATGTCGCTTGAGGGCGCAATATTGCGCGCGGGAGAATCCTTCCCGACCGGGAGGAACATATGTTCGTTTATCAACGGGCGGCCCGTGGAATGCAAGGCGGTGTATTCGGCGGTAAAGGAGGCGTATTCTCAATATGTGCCCAAGGGGCGTTTTGCGGCGGCGTTCCTTTTTCTGAAGGTCGATCCGAATGATGTTGACGTTAACGTGCATCCCGCAAAGCGGGAAGTGCGGCTGAAAAACGATTTTCAAGTGCGCGATTTTATACTGGAATCGCTCGTGTCTGCATTGGAGAAATCGCAGGCAAACACAACGTCGTTCTCAGATAAAAACGGGGCTAAAATTTCCGAATTGTTCCCAAAACGGGAAGAAAAACCCGCTGTACCGGTTCCTCTATTTACCCCCCGCGACACGTGGCGTTCGGCGAATACTGGTATTGTGAATCCGGTTTTGTCCGAATTTCAAAAGGCGGATTCAAATCGGAATTTAAAAGAGGCGTCCGCCGAAGTTCGCCAAGTAGGCGCATTTGCAGATTCCCCGCAGAGTCGGGATATTCAAAGTGACGGAGATCCTAATTGTGCCGGCGCTGGTGGATGCGTGGCGGAAGGGAAATCTCCTAAAGAAGTCTTGGCCGAATCCTGGCGTTATGTTGGCTGCCTTAAGAAGCGCTTTGCACTGTTCGAAACGGCGAAAGGTCTGGTGATAATGTCCATTTCGTCCGCTTTAAAGCGCGTCAGATACGAGATGATTATGCGCGACTTGCAAAGCCAAAACGCATTGTCTCAGAATCTCCTCATCCCAATTTCGATAAAATTCGAGAGGGGCGACGACGAATGTTTTTTTGCAAACAGAAAAGCCTTTGAATCGTGCGGATTTGTAATTGAGGATTTCGGCAAGTCGTTTTATAGGATAACCGGGGCGCCGGTGTGGCTGAAGTACGGGGAAATCGAAAATTTTGTGCGCGATTTTGTGGAAATTGCGCGCGAAGAAAACAGGATATTGCGAAAATCTAAGCTTTCCGACGAGAATTTTGCGAATATGCTTGTGCGAAGGTACGGCGCGGCAAACTTCTCATGCACGGAAACGTCCGCCATGGAGCTTTTGGCTCAACTCCTAAGCGGGGCCTCCGGCGCTTCGTCGCCTGACGGGCGCCCAACAATGAAGGAAATATCCGATTCCGAGCTTGCTCGCATGTTTCAAATGGTCTGAGCGCGGCTTTACGGCGCTGAAATTTATTTTTTATACCATTTTGGGAGCGTATTGGTCCATAAATAAAATATTCGTTTTATATTTTCTCATCTTCTGGAGATCTGGATTTAAATTTTATGCAATTTGAAAATACAAAAAAAGTTTGACTTTTAAAGCATGATTTTAAATATGAATTATAAAATCGTTCTTTTATTGTGTATCCAATTTAAAAGCAAGTGTACTTTGCGCCTTTGGCCAAAGCGCTGAATATATTCGTTTCAAAATGTGAAATTGCCATATTTTATTGCTTGAAACGGCACTTTTTATGCTTTAGATTTTCGTTCACATGTAAACCGATTTTTTATTTATAACAAACAATATTGGCGAAAGCGTATTTGATATGAAAATGAAAAAGTTTATAAATGCTCCCGAAAATCTTACAGCCGAGGTTCTCGATGGTCTTGTTGCTGCATATCCCCAAAAGGTGGCTCTTGCGGAGGGTAAAATAGTAGTTAGGGCAAAGCCGAAATCCGAAGATAAAGTTGCGATATTGACGCTCGGAGGTTCCGGGCACGAGCCCGCGCTTAGCGGTTTTGTGGGCGAGGGCATGCTCGACGCGAGCGTCGTGGGGGACATATTCGCCGCGCCGAACGCGGTTGCGCTTCTTGCCGGATTGCGCAGATTCAAGCGCGACGCCGGCATTTTGCTTGTCGTTTTAAACCATGCTGGAGACGTCATGAGCGCAAACATGGCCATGAAGATGGCTCAGCGCGAGGGCATAAAAGTAAAAAGCATACTCGTTTCCGACGATATCAGCGCGGGACTTGATTCGCCTGTTGCCGATAGGCGCGGTTTGGCGGGCTGCATTCCTCTGTTTAAAGTTGCGGGAGCGGCCGCAGAGGAGGGAAAAAATCTCGACGAGGTTTTTGCGGTGGCCGAAAAATTCAATGCGGGAATCGCAACGCTGGCCGTGGCAATGACTGGTTGCACGCACCCGCAGAACGGACAGCCGATTACCGAACTCGGAGACGACGAGATGGAAATCGGCATGGGACAGCACGGCGAGGGCGGAGGAGGCAGAAGCGCGATTCTGTCGGCCGACAAAACGGCGGAAATCATGTTCGGCAATTTGGCGAAGGCGCTGTCGCTTAAGGAAGGCGACAGGATATTTGCAGTAGTGAACGGCGTGGGAGCCACGACGCCGATGGAGATGTCGATAGTGTTTAGGGCGGTTAAAAGCCTTGCGCGCGACCGCGGCGTTGAGGTCGTTGGCGGTATAGTTGACGAATTGCTCACCGTCCAGGAGATGGCGGGGTTCCAGCTCATACTCTGCCGCGTTGACGACGAGACAAAAAAATATCTTTACGCGAAATCCGACACTCCGTATTGGACGTCGCTGGGAGACTGATTTATGGATCTTACTCTTCAAAAACTGAAGGAGATGTTTGCGGCGGCGGCCGCGGATGTCGCCGCGCAGGAACAGTATCTTTGCCGGCTCGACGCCGCATGCGGCGACGGCGACCACGGCGTGGCAATCAAAGGCGCAATAACCGCAGCTTCAGACGCGGTCGGGGGAGCGTCCAATTTGAAGGACGCATTTTTCGAGGGAGGCATGGCGGCCATGGCCAATTCCAACGGATCGACAAGCTCCATATACGGCACTCTTTTTATGGGCATTTCCGACGGAATTGACGCGGGCGCGGAAAGCCTCGGCGCATCTGCTCTTGCAAAAGCCTTTGAAAAGGGGCTTTCGTCTATGAGGGACGTCGTAAAGGGCGACGTCGGAGACAAAACGTGTTTTGACGCCCTCATACCGGCGGTCCGGGCTATGGCGGGCCGCAATACGGTCGCCGAGCTGCTCGACGCGGCGGCGGCAGCCGCGGACGAAGGCGCAAAAAGCACGGCGAACCTTGCGGCTAAATTCGGAAGGGCTCGCAATCTCGGAGAAAAATCCATAGGAACGCTCGATCCGGGCGCGGTTTCAAACGCTGTAATTTTTTCGGCTTTTGCGCGCGCTTTTTCCCAAAAATAATTTACTAATAAAAAGGATATATATGGCAGACAACGAAGGCAATTTGGAGGCAAAAAATTTTAGCGCGGACGTATCCGCCGAAAGCGGTTCGTTTTTTCTGAAGGGAAATTCGCATGCGGATTGGGGAGTCCAGAACAGGCTCGCCCGCATTTTTAACCCCAAGAGCGGAAACACCGTTATGCTTGCGTTCGACCACGGATATATAATGGGGCCGACGAGCGGATTGGAACGCATGGATTTGAGCATTGTTCCGCTCATAAAATATGCCGACTGCATAATGTGTTCGCGCGGCGCGCTTAGGTCGGTGGTTCCCCCTGAAATGGGGAAACCCGTTGCCCTGCGCTTCAGCGCGGGTTCGACCGTTTTGACGGAGCTGAACAACGAGTGTCTCGTGGGCATAGACGACGCCATCAAGCTTGATGCGGCCGCCATTGCTCCCATGGTAGCGGTGGGCGATTCGAATTTTGAGGCCAAAACTGTACAGAATCTGGCGCAGTGCGCCGATTACACGGCGCGCTATGGAATCCCTACACTCGGCGTGACCGCAGTCGGAAAAAATCTCGTGCGCGACGCGAGGTATCTCGGCTTGGCTACGAGGGTATGCGCTGAAAACGGGGCGACGTTCGTAAAGACCTACTATTGCGAAGAGGGCTTTGAAAAGGTCGTGGCGGGTTGCCCTGTCCCGATTGTGATTGCGGGAGGGAAAAAGCTTCCGGAAGCCGACGCGCTGAATTTGGCGTACAAAGCGATATCGAGCGGTGCGCGCGGCGTGGATATGGGCAGAAACATATTCCAGTCAGAGAATCCGCCGGCGATGATACGCGCGGTAAGGGCTGTCGTGCACGAGGGTATGAAGCCGAATGAAGCGTACCAAATGTATTGCGACCTTTCAGGCGCCCGTTAGACGGCGGCGCCTTTTGCATGTTTGACGTTTACTTATATTCGGAGGAAGGTAAAATGAAAAAAATATTAACGGCATTGGCGGCGTTTGCGCTCTCGCTTTTGTCGGGCCTGTTCGCCCAGCAAAGCGCGTCTTTAGCGAAATCTGAAAGCGCGGCGGCGGACAAAATTTACCAAAAAGGCTCTACTCTCGCCGAAACCGTGAAGAAGTCGCGTCCGGAGTATGCAGAGTGGCGCAGGGAGAAAATGAGCGAGTTGTCCAAACTTGTCGAGTTCGACAAGTGGTGGGTTTCAATGGCGCTTCCGTGGCATTTGGTCTCAAAATTCGACATGGGAAAATTCGACCCCGAAGCGGTTTTTGAAAATGAAAATGTTTGGAAGAGTCCGGAGATAGTTGATGGACAGCCGTTCGACATACAGCAGTTCAATCCGCGCTATTTGGGAAGCACCTACACCTACATGCGGCGGAATATCGTGGCGAAAGAGGATTGCAAAATACCAGTGACAATTTCTGCCATCGATTTGCTTACGGTAAGCCTGAACAAAAAGCCGGTTCTCAAGACCGTTATGCCCGGAAAACTTGCCCAGGCAAAGGGGTACGACAAAAAAATCCTCAGGGAAAAGGGGTACGACGGAACGACTGAGGTTTTGGAATTGGACTTAAAAAAAGGGGTAAACGTTCTTGAAATAATCGTTTATTGCCCCAGCACAAAGGGAGAAAAAAACGTCGTATTTTCCCCGTATGCCGATCCGGCTCTGTTGGTTGCCCAGAAGGCCGAAAAAGATTTTCCGTTCGAGGCCAAGACCCTTAAAAATTGGAAGATGCGAAGGTCGCAGCAGGTTTTGCCTTCCCTTTTTTCATCGGAAGACAACTCTGGATTCATGGCGGAGATCCTCAAGAATCTCGTGGAATCGTCGATGTTTTCGGCCGCAGAAATCGAAAAGAGGGTAGATGACGTCGCAAAAAAATCGGGAGAGCAGGCGAATGTGGAGCGCGTGGTCATTTTTGAGGAAGGCATAAATATCCGCCGCGCCGAGAGGGCGCTCGGATACGACATAAAAAATTTGCGCGCCGCAATGGAGGATATCTCCAAGTCGTATCCGGAGTACGACAAAAATCTTTTTGCCGAGTTGAAAAAATGGGAGGCTGAATGGAAGGGGCTCAAGGAAGGGGTTCTTGCCAACGATAAAAATGCGCTTTCGCGTGCGGAAGACTTTAAGGCCTTTGCAAGGCGGGCGCTTTTGGCGAATCCCCTTCTTAAAAAGTATCCGTCATGGGTGTTCGTCAAGCGCGACTACGGCACGAGGGCTGCCGGGCTCCCCGCAAATTGGCAGGGCAACACGTCTCTGACGAACGGCTACAAAATGAACAAAGATGGCAAATACGAGCGCGTCGTAAGGCCGCACTCGTACAAAGACGAACTTTGGGGCTTCGACATCGCCAGCCCCGATTCGACGCTAAAGTGCGTTTTCAAGCCGGAAAAAAATACCGCCGTGTCTGATTTGGATATTTCATACGACGGCAAAAAGGTGCTGTTTTCATCGCTGGATGACAAGAGCCAGTGGAACATAGACGAGCTTGATGTAGCTACCGGCAAGGTAAGGGAGCTTTCTCCCAGAATATTCCCCGATATAGACAATTTCGACGGGTGCTATCTTCCCAACGGGAAAATAATATATTGTTCGACCGCGACTTTTGTAGGCGTGCCGTGCGTGGCAGGCACCGACTACGTTCCGAACTTGTTCGTCATGGATCCGAACGCCGGCTCCCCGGAGGAGGTCGACAAGACAATAAGGCAGCTTACCTTCGAGCAGGACGCCGATTGGATGCCTGTCGTGATGGAAAACGGGCGCGTACTTTACACCCGTTGGGAATATACGGACAATTCCCACTATTTCGCCAGAATTCTCATGCATATGAATCCGGACGGAACGGCGCAGTCGTCGTTTTACGGCACTACAAGTTTTTGGCCAAATTCACTGTTTTACTGCCGCCAGGTGCCGGGAGATCCCAATAAGTTCGTAGGAATAGTTTCAGGGCACCACGGCATAAGACGCACGGGTGAGCTTCATCTTTTCGACGTTTCTAAAGGAAACGTGGAGGAAAAGGGGCGCGTGCACAAGTTCCCGTCTTACGGAAGAAAATACGATGCCAAAATCATGGACGAGCTTGTAAACGGCAAATGGCCGCAGTTAATACATCCATTCCCGCTTTCGGAAAAGTATATAGTTTGCGCCGGAAAGGAAAGCCAGAGCGAAGAGTTTAGCCACTACGGCGGAAAATTCGTATTGTATCTTATTGACGCTTTTGACAACATGGTTCCCCTTGTGGATCTTGGCAACGCCCACGCCATGGAGCCTATGCCATTGCAGGCGCGCCCGAAGCCGCAGGAAATTATGGACAAGACAAATCCGGACATCGATTATGGATATGTTTTCCTTAACGATATATATCAGGGAAACGGTTTGAAAGGTGTTCCGCGCGGAACGGTAAAGGCCCTCAGGGTTATCGAATACTTTTACGGGTACCGCAATACGGGCAACCACCATGTCATTGCGGAAGAAGGCTCTTGGGATATCAAGAGAATACACGGAACAGTTCGGGTCGAGGAGGATGGTTCGGCATTCTTTAAAGTGCCGGCAAACCGTCCGATAGCCATACAGCCGCTCGATAAGGACGGAAACGCCCTGCAGCTCATGAGAAGCTGGTTTACCGTTATGCCCGGCGAAACGCAAAGTTGCGTAGGGTGCCACGAAAGCCAGGGCATGACTCCCACGTCGAAGCCGGCAATCGCCGGCAGAAAGCGTCCCCAGGAAATTAAAAAGTTTATAGCCGACGTACGCGGATATTCGTATAAGCGCGACGTTCAGCCGGTAATCGACCGCTATTGCGTAGGGTGCCACGACGGCTCCAAACAGGACCGTCCGAACTTCAAACGCGGTCCGGAAGTATTCAGGACGGTCTCTATCGCCAACGGATTTAACGCCTCGTATCTTAATTTGATGAGATACATACGCAGATCCGGACCGGAAAGCAACCAGCACATGCTTTCCCCCCTCGAATTCCACACCTCTACAAGCGAGCTTGTGCAAATGCTTGAAAAGGGGCATAACGGCGTAAAGTTGGACAAGGAGTCTATGGACATTCTCCGCACATGGGTAGATCTGAACGTTCCATTCCACGGCGTATGGACGGAAGTTTACGACAAAATACCTTGGGACGACCATAAACGCCGCCAATGGGCTTTGGCAAAATACGCAAACCGCCATGAAGACCAGAACGCCATAACATACGACGGCGGCGTGCGCGAATTTGAGCCTCCGGCTCCGGCAAAGACGCACGCTAAAGCGGAAACTCCGAAAGTTGACGGCTTCCCGTTCGACGCTTCTGCGGCGGCTAAGATGCGCGAATCGGCGAAACTTCCAAAGGAGATTGTGGCAGATCTGGGCAACGGTGTCCAAATGAGGTTTACATTGATACCTGCGGGCAAGTTTGTCATGGGTACAAATTCGAACTTTTACGACGAAGGCCCGGCGAAAGTTGCAGAGGTGGCGAAGCCGTTTTATATGGCGCAGTTCGAAACTACAAACCGCCAATACGGAGTTTTCGATCCCGAACACGATTCGGGGCATTTGGACCGCCATTGGAAGGACCATGTCAATCCCGGATATCCGGCCAACCTTCCCGAGCAGAGCGTCATACGCG
>CALXLM010000052.1 GCA_944389195.1 uncultured Opitutales bacterium | reverse complement strand
CGATTTCGGAACGGGCGCGGCGCTTTTGGACGGATCCTCCGATAGCAGTACGACCTCAAATTTGCAATTCGGATATGTCGATTCGAGAAGTTTTGTGGATTCCAGCGCGATTTTTTTCGCCGGTTCGGCGTCACCGCCGGTGAATATGCGCACTTCGGCGCGGTCGCCCTCCACTTTTACATATTTCACCATGCCGAAGGAAACTATATCCTTGGAATAGGGCGGGTATTTCACCGCGCGCAGCGTATTGAGAATGTCTTCTTTTGTCATGTTATTTTGAAAGGGCAAATTTTACGAGGGCTTCTGTGGGAGCGTCTTCGCCGAGCTTCTGCACGGCGGCCCGCACATATTTGTCGGCTTCTGAAACTTTCAAGCCGAGAGCCGTAAGCGCGGCAACCGCGTCTGAGGCGTTTCCGCCGCTTTCGGGGGCGCAGCCCGCCGCGGGAGCCTGCGTTCCAGATAGGGTTCCTTTCAGCTCGAGCACGAGCCGCTCCGCCGTTTTCTTGCCTATTCCGGGACATTTGGACAATGTCGCCACGTCGCCGGACGATATGGAGTTGCGGAGAGTCGAAACCGACATTCTGCTCATCATGTTCAACGCCGTCTTGGGGCCTATGCCCGATACCTTTTCTATTATTGTCTTGAAGAAGTCCCTGTCGGATTTCGACGCGAATCCGTAAAGAGCCTGAGAGTCCTCGCGGTATATGGCAACCGTGTGGAGAAGCACTTCGCTTCCGGGTTTCGGAAGAAGTTCTGCCGTCGTTATTGGAATGTTGATTTCGTAGAAAATTCCGGACGCTTCGACCACGGCCGTCAAAAGCGTTGAAGATGCCAGTTTGCCTTTTATTGCGACTATCATGATTAGTGCTGTTGCGTTTTTAATTGCGGTTCAGCCAGTTCCTTTTTGAAACCGCTCCCTCCGCATCTTTTTGTGTTTATACTGACTACCTGAGGCTTAAGACATCCTCCATGCCGTAAATTCCCGCGGGCTTGCCTACAACCCACGATGCCGCCTTTACAGCCCCGCGCGCAAATATGGCCCTGTCGGCGGCTTTATGGACAAGCTCGAGACGCTCGCCTTCCGCCGCAAATATTACCGTATGGTCTCCCACGACGCTTCCTCCGCGCACGGAGTGCACGCCGACTTCCCCGGTTTTGCGCTCTCCTACCATGCCTTTTCGGCCGTAGCATACGGACTCCTCTCCGATTCCGCGCGCCTTTAAAATTATTTCCTTGAGTTTTTCAGCCGTTCCGCTCGGTGCGTCTTTCTTATGGCGGTGGTGCATTTCTACGATTTCAGCATCGTACGATTCGTCGAGTATTTCCGCCGCCGTTTTTACGAGATAATTTAATAGATTGACGCCGAGAGAATAGTTTCCCGCCCATACAATCGGAATGGCCTTTGCGCAAGCCTCGATTTCCGAACGCTGTTCGGCAGAGTGCCCCGTGGTCCCTATTACCAGCGGTTTTCCGCTTTCGGCACACAGCTTTGCAAGCGGCGCGGTGGCGTCGCGGAATGAAAAATCCACGGCCACGCCGCAGCTTTTGAGGGCCTCTTTTGCGTCGTCGCCTATGTCGCAGCCTATCCAGTCGAACCCCGCGGCGTCCGCGGCTTCGGCTATTGCGCGCCCCATGCGCCCCTTCGAACCGTTTATCAGTAGCTTTAGCGACATGTCAAATTCCCGCCTTCTTCATTTCGGATTTCAATATTTCAAGGTTTTCCGCCGACATTCCGCAAAGCGGAAGCCGCACATACGGGCTTGATATCAGCCCCTTAATCCACATTGCGGTTTTTACCGGCACCGGGTTCGGCTCTATAAAAAGAGCTTTGAAGAATCCCGAAAGTGCGTCGGAGATTTCCCGCGCTTTGCCCATATTCCCCGACAGCGCCAAGTCCGTCATTTCCACAATCCTTTCCGGCGCTATGTTCGAAGCCACGCTTATAATGCCTTTAGCCCCTGCGCCGATAAAATCCACGGTCAATCCGTCGTCTCCGCTTAGCACGGTGTAGCCGCCGCTGACCTTCGAGCAAAGGTCTTTGACCTTTTCGGCTTTGCCTCCCGCCTCTTTCATGACGCATATATTCGGATATTTTTTGTACAGCCTTACGGCAGTGTCGTTGGAAATTTCGATACCGCACCTTCCGGGTATGGAATAGAGGAATATCGGCTTGCGCGTGCATTTGGCAACTTCCGACATGTGCAGGAATACCCCCTCTTGCGACGGCTTGTTGTAGTAGGGCGCGACCACCAAAAAACCGTCGGCGCCCGCTTCGTCGGCCTCGCGCGTCAGGTGCACAGCCTCTCGCGTACAGTTAGAGCCTGTTCCGGCTATTACCGGTATGCGGCCGTCTGCGTATTCTATGACTTTTTTTATGACGGCTATGTGTTCCACATGGTCGAGCGTGGGCGATTCGCCGGTGGTTCCGACAGCCACAAGCCCTTTTATTCCGCCCCTGATTTGGGCTTCGACCAACTCTTTAAGCGCGCCGTAATCGACGCCCAATTCCGTCATCGGCGTGATCAGCGCCGTCCATACTCCGGAGAAATTTTGCATATCTCTTAATTCAACTAAACCGCGCGCTCCTTGCAACACTTTTTAAGCGCGCTTCTAATTTTAAATCGAAAAACCGGAAAGAAACATAAAGAAAAAATCATCTAAGACCAAAGCGTGGTAGCGTTTGGTTTTTTCATAGCCTCCATTGGCGTATATCGCAGTGTCCTGCGCGGATTTTTTCTCGCAAGCGCCGCGTACCTGTATCTGCCTTTTTTTAACCCTTACGGTGTCCGTCCGCTTCATCTGGCATTGACAATTTCAATGCGGCAGCCCGATGTGTCCGGCATTGACATTTTATTACGGCGGCTGTTTTGTTGCGCCCACCATCTATCCGGTTATTCCCTTCCATTCCCTACGAGAAAATGGCTGTTGAACCCGCTATATTTCAGTTATTTTACCGCGCTCCATTTTTACGCGGCGCGCTGTGCGGTTTGCAAAGTCCGGATTGTGCGTGATAAGCAGTAGGGCGGTTTTGCGTGCGGAACACAAGTTTAGGAACATGTCCATTACTTCGTTTGCAGTTGTTTCGTCGAGATTTCCCGTGGGCTCGTCGGCGAGGATTATCTGCGGAGAGTTTATTATCGCCCGCGCTATGGCTACGCGCTGCCTTTCGCCTCCTGACATTTGCGACGGCAGGTGCCTTTCCCGGTTTTTCAGCCCTACGCTCCCGAGCAATTCGTGCGCGCGCTCTCTTGCGGCTACGTTGAATTTTCCCGCTATGCGCGCCGCCAGACACACGTTCTCGAACGCGTCGAGCTCCGGAACCAGGCAGTAGTTTTGAAAAACAAACCCCATAAAGCCTGAACGAAGGCGGGCCTGCTTGGAGTTTGACAGGTTGTCGATTCTTTTGTCGCCCCAAAATACGCTTCCCGCCGAAGGAGACTCGAGCCCGGCAACGACGTTCAACAGGGTTGTTTTCCCCGCTCCGCTTTCGCCCCTAAGGCTGACGCTTTCCCCCTGGGACACCGAAAGATCAACCCCCTTGAGAACTTCTATTTCGCCGCCGTCGGGAGACGCGAATTTCTTTCCCACTCCGGTCGCCCTCAATATGGTTCCGCTATTCATTCCGCATCGCCTCCGAGGCCTTAAGCCTTGCCGCCCGCACCGCGGGGAAAAATCCCGCAAGCGTACATAAAACTATCGAAAAACAAGAAGCCCATAGCGCGTCCGACAATTCGTATTTTACCGGCAGGTGCGCAAAATGGTAAAATTCGATTAATGACTCCCTGCCCACAACAAGCTGCACGATAGGCTCGCGGAAATAAAGCACAACCCATGTCAGAACCAGTCCAGCAAGTGCTCCGAAGACGCCTATTACGAAGCCCTGAAAACAATACATGGCAGCTATTTGCATGGGGCGCGCGCCCATGGCCGCCATGAGGCCTATTTCGCGGGTTTTTCTCAATACCGACGTGTAAAGCGATATGCATATCGAAAAAGAAGCCACCAAAATAATCAGCACGATTATGAGCGACATCATAACCTTTTCCATTTTTATCACGCGGAGAAACGCCTCATTATAGGTAAGCCACGTCGATGCGCGCATCGGGTACCGCAATTTTTTTTGGACTTCCTTGGCGAACTTTTCGCAGTCCACGCCGTCGTCGAGGCGCAGGACTATCGCATGCGTCCCGTCTCCGAGCCCGTACAGGTCGCGCATTCTCCTTAGGGAGACTATCGCCACGTTGGAATCGACCTCGGAGTAGTCCGTCATAAGCAGGCCTACGACTTCGAGGCGCACGGGCATGGGTACTTCGTCTTTTTTTATTTTGTCGAGCATTGTCGGAGACACTATCTCCACAAAGTCACCGACGCTTATTCCGCAATTTGCGGCCAGGCGCTGCCCGATGATTATGGAGTCGTCGTCGAGCTTGTCGATGTCGCCCATTCTGACAAAATTTTTCTGGCTTATTGGTATTGCGCATTCTCCGCCTATTGTGTCGAAACTTCGGAGTATCGGAAAATTCGGAACGTTATTCGAAATCATCATTACGGGGCCGCGCGCGACCTTTTCCACAGCCTTTACGCCGTCCGTTTTTTTCAGGCTCTCCACGATACCGTCTATTTTGTACATGGAGCGTCCGTTTTGGCGTATTATTACGT
>CALXLM010000051.1 GCA_944389195.1 uncultured Opitutales bacterium | reverse complement strand
CGCGGCAAAATATAAAACGCAGACTACAGTTCGACAACTTTTCCGGTTCGCGCGCTCTCGTCGGCTGCCAAACATATGCGGAGGCTGTTTATAGCGTCCTCCAAATGCCTGCTTAAATCGACGTCGTTTACTATCGCGTTGTGGAAAAACAATTGTTCGCGCTGGCAAAGCTCGTCGTGCACGGGTTCCTCTTTTGTATTTATCCATTCGTCCTGTTTGGCGAACTCTCCGTCAGGCCCGACCTCGGAGGAATGGAAACGCAGCATATTCGTCTTAGTGTGCGAATCTATATCGTCTGAAGCCTTGTCCGAAGCGGCCTCCTTGGCGCAAATCGACGCACACCCTTTCGGGCCTATGACGTCTTTTACAAAAAATGCGTTTGTCGACATCATTGGCCCCCAACCGGCCTCGTACCAACCGACGGAACCGTCGTCGAAGGCTACCTGAAACTGCCCGTAGTTGCGCTCGTTTCCACCTATTTCGTCGCTCACCTTGGCGGATATGCCCGTCACCCTGACCGGCTTTGCCTCCGTCATCTGGCACATGACATCGGCGTAATGCACGCCGCAATCGACAATCGGCGTGAGCGAGTGCAGAAGATTTTTATGGACCTCCCATGCCTTGCCGTGCGACTGCTGGTTCAAATTCATGCGCATCACCAAAGGCTTTCCAAGCCGCTTTGCAAGCTCTATAAACTTTATCCACGACGGATGGTGGCGCAAAATATAGCCGACTACAACCTTCTTGTTCTTCGCCTTGGCATATTCTGCGACGCGCCTTGCGCCCTCCACTGTCGACGATATCGGCTTTTCCACAAAAACATGGCAGCCGGCATCCATAGCCTGAATGGCGAGGGGCTCATGGGAGTTCGGATACGTGCATATTGCAACCGCGTCGGGTTTAAGTTCGGCAAGGGCGGCGGCATAGTCGGAATAATGCCTGTAATTTCCGTTCACCGACCTGTTGAAAGCGTCTACGGACTCTTTTTTCGCGTCAACAATTCCCACAAGCTCGAATTCGTCCAATTTATTGTAGGCGCGCGCATGGGACGAACCCATGTTCCCGCACCCGACCACTAATACTCTTATTTTTTTCATATCTTCCTTTCTTAAAATAAAATTTTAACGCTAAATTTTAACTTTTTTAATGTTCCTCATTTTATAGGAATAGTTTATGTCCGACTGCTCCGCGGCGTTGTGCGCGTTCTTTCTGAACTGCGTCGGGGTGGATTCGTATTTCTCCTTAAATTTCCTGCAAAAATACGGCAAATCGGAAAAGCCGCAGATTTCCGAAATTTCGCTCGTAGGATACGAGGACGTGCTTAAAAGCCAGGCAGCATAGCGCAAACGTGCGTCGTTTACGAACTCCGTCGGAGTGGAGTTCATATACTTGCGCATGGCCCTGTTTATGTACGACATGTCCTTGCCGCATATCTCCCTGAATTTCGGAAGGCCGAGGGCCAGATTTTCAGGATTGCGAATCCGGCGGCACGCCGCCGAAAGCCAGTCGGGCATTTCGGGGAAGGCCGACACAAACACGTTTTTCAACTGCCAATAAAGATTTGTAAGGAAGCGCAATATCGCAACAAGAGAATCGTTTTGCCATGCCAATTCGGAGGCGGCTCGGTCGAGATACGACGCCTCGAACGGCGACAGTTTCAAAGACGTGCCCGTAAACTGCTCTTTTGAGGCGTCGTCCTCCTCCGCCAAAACTTCGGCGACAAACTTGTCCATGACGCCGCGCGCGACGGCCACATATGTAAAGTACATTTGCGTGTTTTTTTCGGCCTCCAAAACGTGGACCTCGTTCGGCCTCGATATGTACAGAAAATTTTTGGAAAATTTGCGCGCCTTTCCTCCGGCTATAAGCAGCCCCCCGCCGTCCCTAACCCACATTATCTCGATAAAATCGTGTTTGTGCAAGCCCACCGAATGGGACTTGTCGGTCTTTCCGTGGACGACCCTGAAATACCTGTTCCCCTGAAGATGCGAATCAGACGAAAATTCTGTCACAAGTTTATCCACAATGATTCTCTTCTTTTGCGCTTTTAAATTAAAATTTGCGTTTCCCCACCTTAAAGAAAAAAATGAAGCTTTTTTTTAAAAAAGTCAAAATAATCAAAAAAATGCCCCTTGAAAGTGAATTTAATGTCGCACTATTTTTCTGAAAAAAGCGCCCTCTTCTTTCTCTTAAAAATTTCCGCGTCTCCCGCGCCCGAATCCGTATTATAAATGTTTTTATAATAGCGGGCCTGCGCGTCAACGTCTGAACGCGAAGGTGTTTTCTGGCCGCTTTCGAAATATTTTACGCGCGCAAATATCGCGCCGACAACGTCGTTTTTTTGCAAATCCTCAAACTTTATTTCCCCGCTTTCGGCGTCGCCGTAGTGTTTCCGCATGGCTCTATAAAGGCGGGGGTATTTATATTTTATCGCTCGCCTCCACAAATCGCGGAACGTGCCGTATTCGATTTGAAAAAGGCCTATGGCGTCTCCGCCGGAGTCCTGAAAACGGGCCCGCAAATCGCTCTCGGCGGCGGCCGTAGCCAGAAGCAAGTCGCGGACGTCCGGAGTGTCCCAACCCGACTTAGCCCCCTCGGCAGCGGCTATAAATGCGCAGGCCTGCCCTATTGACGCGGCGGCGGCCGCCGCGTCCACCTTTCTGCCCTCCCCGCCGTACCTTTCCCTTAGCAGCTTCAAATACGCCCTTTCCTCGGAAGTTCGGGCGTAGTAGTCGCTTTTGGAGCATTCTCCGGCGAACGCAAACAGCATCGCCAGCCCGATGCACAGCGACAGATACGGCCGCTCCGATATCCAATCGGAAACCGTCCGAATTGCCGCTCTTATTTTAAGCATGTCAATCCCCCTTTCTTATGGACCGTAAAAGTTTTATTTCGCCGGCATATCCCTCGAGCTCGTTTGGAGTTTCGAGATAAAACGGAAGGCCGCGCAATTTGGAATGGTTTACGATGCGCGCTACCGCATCGAGACCTATGAAACCTCCGCCTATTTTTGCGTGCCTGTCCTTTTTGGAGGCAAAAGGCTCGGCACTGTCGTTCAGATGTACAGCCTTTAGCCGCGAAAGGCCGATAACAGCGTCAAACTCTTTTAAAACGCCGTCAAGGTCGTTTATGATATCGTATCCGGCCGAATATACATGGCAGGTGTCGAGACATACTCCGAGTTTTTCCGGATTTTTTACCGCTCTGATTATTTTAGCAATTTCTCCGAAAGAGGACCCCACCTCGCTCCCCTTACCGGACATCGTTTCCAGAAGCACAACAGTATCCCCGGCATAAGGAAGAACGGCGTCGAGAAATTCCGTTATAAGCTCAACGCCTTTTTCAATACCCTGACCTACGTGCGAACCGGGATGGAAATTGTAGAAGCTCCGACCGATTTTTGCCTGAAGCTGCAAATCCTCCGACATTGCGTCGCGCGCGAACCTCCTTAAATCCTCATTCGCCGAACACGGGTTGTAAGTATAAGGCGCATGCACCATAAACGGGGCAAATCTGTGTTTTTCGGCAGTTTCCAGAAGCTTTCCCGCGTCTTCAGCGTCAAAGGGCTTGGATTTTCCGCCACGCGGGTTTCGGCTAAAATATTGCATTGCGTTTGCGCCTATCGAAAGCGCGTCCCTGACCATTTTGGCGTAGCCCCCCGCAAAAGACAGATGGCAGCCCACTTTGAAATCTCCTCTGGTATCGCTGATGCTTTTATTCATGCCGTAAACGTTTTTATTCCAGATTTTCACGCATGCGCGCCATACGCCTCCTCCCGACCGACCGACATTTTCCAAGCGGCGACGGCAGCCTCCGCCGACGAGACAAAGGGGGGAAGCCGTCCGTTTATCTCGCGCAGGATTGATTCCGCAGCGGCGCCGCTCTCCAGCATTCGGACGGTTTCGAACATCGCGATTTTTCTAACCGCCACAAGCGGCGGGACGTTTAGGCGCAGATTGTCTATAGTCTCACGCGCGATGGCTATCTCGTCAGGATTGACCAGCCCCGGATTAACCTTTATTTCACCGCTGAACGAATAAGCGAACAAACGCGAACAAAGCGGATCGTAAGGCGATACGGCAGGAAGAGTTCCGCGCGCATGGCCGCAGTGCAGATAGCCGTCGCGCAAAACCCCTATTCCCGACAAATCGTTTTCCTCCTCAAACTTTTTCGGATCCTTTATGCACGATATGGCCATGTTAGAATATTCCATCGTTTTTTCCGACAATCCCCCGTATTGCGGTTCAATGTGCTCAATGTGCGACGTTTCGGACGTGACCCGGGACTCGCAATAACAACACAGATATTTTTGTCGCTTTACGAGAGACTCCTTCAAGGCGGTCTTGGCCCGCACGTTGTGAAACGAAGAATATTTTGCGCGCGGGTGGCGCTTTTTCCAACGTTTAAAGGCGTCCGGTTCGTCTGCTTCGGTGGGTTTCGGTATGCAGCGCATAATGCTATTTTGCTGAATCCCCGCCGAGAGCGCGGACGAGATACTCGGCCTTGACTATCTCGGGATCGTCGGGAATAGCGTCGTTGAGTTCGTCTATCAAATTTTGGGCGGCGCCGAAATTGCGCTCGTCTATAAGCTCGTACACGCGCGAAATCTTTGCGGCGGTCGCAGGCTCGCGCGAAGCGTTTAAAACCGACGAAAGCAGATCGGACGGTGCCCTCCCGAAAGAATTGCCGATTTTTTCGAGCCGCAGCGAATCGGCGCTGTCCCTGAACCTGTAAAGATTTTTCGAAAGCGCCATAATCGACGGCGAGTGGGCCGATATGACAAACTGCGTGCCGGTAAAGATACGCGGCAGCCTTTCGGCGACCGCCGCCTGCCAGCCGGGATGCAAGTGCAAGTCGAGCTCGTCTATCAGCACTATCGCGGAAGTGTCGAGCGGATTTTTTTTCTGCGGATTGGCCACCGACATGCGCATGGCGATGTCTGCTATCAGGGCGGCCACGGTTTTCTCGCCGGCCGACAGGTCAGCTGCCGGAACGTTTTTTGAAACCGCAAACAGTTCTCCGTCTTTTACCGAAAATACGCAAAACGAACCGCCGAAATCGGCCAAAGCCTTTTTTACGGCGGCCACGGCGGAATATCGTGCGTCGATCTCGCTGCGGCGGCGGTTTGCAATTTTTGCGGGAAGCCTTGCAGCTTCGGCCATGGCGGCCTCGCGTTCGGATATAGCCTCGCACATCCACCTTGAAAATTTCTTAAAATCCGTTCCGGCGTCGAAGGCTTTTGCGTACACGCTCGTTCGTTCCGTCGTTTGCGACGGAAGCGGAGACGGATATCCGGAAATATTCCTGTTTACCCCGTAATATGCAAACACCGGTATTTCAACGTTTGCCCCGTCTGGTGAGTCGAGAAGCACGCGCATGTCGGACGCATATTTTTCAGCACCGCTCATATCGCTTTCATCGCGCGGAGAGGAACGGCCGACGCGCTTTGTAAGCACAAGCGAAATGTCTCCTGAACAGCAGCCCGACAAAACCATCGAAAGTTTGGAATAAAGCCTGCCCCTCGTGACGGCCGAACGTCTTATGGGCATCGGGACTGTCGAACCGTTTGTGAGCCCGACGGGCAGCCACGAAAGCATAATTGATATCGCCTCCAATACGGACGACTTACCTCCTCCGTTGACTCCTGCCAAAACGGTCATAGCGTTGTCAAACTCGATTCGCTCGTCAACAAGCCCCCTGAAATTTTCTATATGCAGACTCTTTATTCTCATCTCTCCGCCCCGAAGTATCGCCGCCTTCGCGCCTTAAATCAAATAAATTTTTTAAGGGGCGTGCCGGAAATTTGCGCCTCCCCAAGCCCGCAAAAATCCGAGACATATCCTTTTATGCTTGAACGCATAAAAAAGCGGTGCAAGTTTATACCCGATGGCAGCAAAAAAACGAAAAAGAATATCCTTAAAATTCATAGCCGGGCTCGCGGGATGTTCGACAACGACGGTTTCGAACGTAATTAACAAAAAGGGGCTTTTCGGCGACGAAATCCGGGATAAAATACTTAAAATCGTAAAAAAATACGGATACACAATAAACCCATCGGCTCGTTCGCTAAGAATGGGGAAATCCGAAACCGTAGCCCTCGTGTTTTACCGCCCAAACGTCGATATATTCAAAAGCGAATATTATCTTACGATGACATACGGGTTTCAAAAGCGCCTTTCAGAACTCGGCTTTGAAATTCTTTTGTCGGAAATATCGCAGGAGGACGTGGATAACAACTCCCAGCCGCGTTTTGTTGCCAGGGGAAAAGCGGACGCCATTGTCGTCCTGGGAAGAATTCCAGAGCGGATAGTAGCATCTCTGCGCCGCTGCGGGCTTCCCATGCTCATGCTGGACTCCTATTTTAAAAACATAGATTCAATTTACACCGACGGGCTGCGCGCCACCGAAAAGCTTACCTCCCACCTCGCCGCTTTGGGGCATAAAAAAATAGCCTATCTCGCCTACGACAATTTCGACTTCAATACGGCCATGCGGATAAACGGATACCTAAAAGCCATGAAGGCCGCGGGGCTCGGCGCAAAAGTGTACAGAAACTTCAAAACCAACGAGGAGGGCTGCGCCGTATTAGGCGAAATACTGTCAAAAGGCGGGCGGCCGACCGCGGTTCTTGCCTGCAACGACGTCGTGGCGACCTCGCTCATGTGCCATGCGCAGTCAATGGGATTCCGCGTCCCAGAAGACATATCCTTCTGCGGATACGACGACACCGTTATCGCCACAAGGTGCACGCCAAAACTCACCACGGTGCACGTCGACTGCGAACACATAGGAAGCGTCGGCGCCGAAACAATAGCTAAAAGAATGGAGTCTCCTTCAAGGCGGCCCTATACGAACGTATTTCCCGCCGAAATAATAGCGCGCGGATCCACGGGAGCGGCGCCGCGGGTTAAAAAATAAAAAACTCCCCATTTGTGTTTGACTGGAGCGCATTTTTAGTTAATCGTTAAATTAAAAGGCGCAAAAATCATGAAAAATCTTATCGGCATCGACATAGGCGGAACCAAATGCGCGGTCGTTTTGGCGGCCGAAACGGGCGTCGGCGCCCCCGAAGTCGTTTCCAAAAGGTCTTTTCCGACTTGCGCGGGAAACCCGCGCAAAACCATAGAAAAAATAACCGCCTCGGCGCGCGAAATTCTTGCGGAAAGCGGAATGGAAGCCAGCGGCGTTTCGGCCTTCGGAATAAGCTGCGGAGGGCCCCTTGACAGCGCGCACGGAGCGGTCATGTCGCCGCCGAACCTTCCCGGGTGGGACAATATCCCGATTGTTGATATCGTCGAAAGGGAGTTCGGCGCGCCCGCCTTCCTGCAAAACGACGCAAACGCCTGCGCCCTCGCCGAATGGCTTTACGGAGCCGGCAGGGGAACCGACAACATGGTGTTTATGACGTTCGGGACCGGGCTCGGCGCAGGACTGATACTTGACGGCAAACTGTACTCGGGAACAAACGACAACGCCGGGGAAGTCGGCCATATCCGCCTCGAAAAATTCGGCCCGGTAGGATACGCGAAAGCGGGATCCTTCGAGGGCTTTTGCAGCGGCTCGGGTATAGCCCAACTGGCAAGGTCAAAGGCATGCGAGCTTTTCCAGTCGGGAAAGCCGTGCGCATACTGCTCATCTCCCGACGGGCTTGCGCAAATAACGGCAAAGGGCGTTGCGGAGGCCGCATTTGCGGGGGATACCGCCGCATTGGAAGTTTACAAAATTTCGGCGAGGCACCTCGGGGCCGGAATATCCATACTCATAGACATTTTAAATCCCCAGCTGGTGGTCATCGGAAGCATATTCGCGCGCGCGGAAAATCTGTTCCGCGACGAAATGCAAAAGGTCATCGAAACCGAAGCCCTTTCGAACGCGGCTACAAAGTGCCGGATTGTCCCGGCAATGCTCGGCGAATCGATAGGCGACATCGCCGCAATATCCGTAGCCTCCAACGGGCTGCTTGTCAAATCCGCACAAAAATGAAAGACTCCATAAAAAAATCCCTCGCCGAAGCGGCGGAAATGCTGTCCGAGTTCGCGTCCGACGAAAAAAACATAGGCGCAATCGAAAAGGCTGCGTCGGCTATGGCGCGCTCCATTAAAAACGGGGGAAAGATACTGGCATGCGGCAACGGCGGCTCTCTTTGCGACGCCACCCATTTCGCCGAAGAACTAACCGCGCGCTTCCGCAAAAACAGGCGCCCGATACCGGCCATTGCAATCAACGATTCCGCATATTTGACGTGCGCCCTAAACGATTTCCGCCCAGACGCAATATTTTCAAGGTACGTAGAGGGGCTCGGCAAAAAAGGGGACGTTTTGTTGGCGATAAGCACGAGCGGCAATTCAAAAAACGTTCTGGAGGCGGCAAAAACGGCAAGAAAGCTGCACATGCCGGTCGTAGCCCTAACCGGAAAAGGCGGAGGCCGCCTCGCAAAGCTTGCCGACATCGAAATACGGGCGCCGGATTCGGAATATTCCGACCGAGCCCAAGAAATCCACATAAAGGTCGTCCATATTCTCGTCCAGTCCATCGAATCGAAAACCGTAGGATAGGAGCGCTACAAAGCAAAATCTGAAACGGCAGAAAAACCTTTGTAGATAGAGGCGCCTCTCAAGAATCAGATTCGCATAATTTGTTGACAATAACTTTGGCCTAAATTTATATCCGCCTTATGAGAAGGCGCGCATTTTTGGGAAACGTCTTCGCGGCATTGGGTCTGTGCCCGTTTGCCGCGCGCGATGCGTTCGCAAAAAAAACTGGCGAATTTAAAACCGCTTTCGAAGCGTTTTCCACGGCGGGCTTCGACCCGTTGTCAAAAGACAACGCATATTTTGCGGTTGTAGGAGACCCGCATTTCAACGCCGACAGCGGCGAAAACACCGCCCTTTTTAAGAAAATTGCCGACGAGCTGAAATCTATGAATCCGCAGCCCGCCTTCTGCCTCCTTGCGGGGGATTTGATTTCCAACGGCAACGCGTGCTTCGCCAGCGTTTCTAAAAACCACAAAAAAGCGTTCGCCGAAATCGGCATTTTAAGGGAATGCATCGACTATCTAAAACCCGTGGAGGCCCAGCTTGTTCTCGGAAACCATGATACCGCCGCTCCCGGCGATTTTGAGAATGTCATATTTAAAAAAGCCATGCCCGGCTTGAAACCGTACAGGTCGTTTTGGCTCGGCAAACTTTTTTGCATAGTTTTAAACGGCGGGCACACCGCCTTGCTCGGCGAAGAACAGCGGGAATGGCTGAAGAGCGAATTATCCAGCGCGGGTAAATCGGAAACGGCTATATTCATACACCAGCCGATGGGAAACATAGCAACGGAATACGAGGCAAGCAGGGATCTCAGAGAAATACTCGAGGCAAGAGACGCTGAAACAAAGATAATATGCGGCCATATTCACATAAACCGCCTGACGGTTCTCGAAACGCCAAACGGCAAGAAAATACCGCAGCTTGCCGCGGAAGCGCCCCGGCACAACCGGGCTCCCGTTTATTGGCTTTTTTGCGTAAGCGACGGGAAAATCAAAAACGCCGTGTTCCGCAATAAGGGCGGCTCTTTTGAAGTGTTCGATTTCAACCTTCCGCCGGAAAAATGGAAGGTGCCGTTCGAGGGCATCAATGCAAAAGCCGCGTTTAATCCGCTGTCGAAAGATTATTGCGAAATATCTGTCAAAGGCTGGTTTAACGCCGCAAAATGCATATACTTTTATTTTTATCTTAAGGAAATAGAATTTAAACTCGACCTGCGCTCAATCGAAGAATATTCGCAGGTCGTTTTGCTCGCCTCGAACATATTCGGGAACCGCGCAGACAGCAAATTTGAAGTGTCTTCCGACGGGAAACAATGGTCGAATCTGAAGCCGTTAAACGTCGATAAGAACTATATAACTCTCGACCTTCCTATAGCCGTTAGAAACTCGAAAGAGCTTTTCGTTAAATTTTCCTCAGGGAACGTCAACGCAAGCTTCGGGGGAGTAGCCGTAAAGTAAGCGCAAGTGCAACTCGCGGCGCGTTTTTTAAATTCGGCCGAATGTTTTGGAGTCTCCATCTCGGCAGAAGGCGCGCCTTTTGCACGCTTACACAGAACGCTTTCGTGCCGCGATATTCAAAAGCGAATGAAAAAGCGCGGCACTGCACAGACGTTTTTTTTCAAAATTCTGCGGCCGCTCCAACGGCCTTCCCGAAATCCGCGCATAAGAATTGCAACAAATCCCACCGCGCGCCAAAACCGGCCTTAACTCCGTTTAATCCCTTTTTACGTTAAGCTTGCCGAACCAGTTTTTGTACTTTGAAAGCGAAAACGGCGGAGACCCGTACATATAGTGGTTTAATTTCGGCGCTCCTTCGACATCATATTCGATAAGCAGCATTCCCTGCCCGTCAAATTTTGGAAGGTCTGCAACCAGCGATTTTGAATTCTCAGGAACCCGGAAATCGGAAGAAAAAACGACCTTGCCTGAATCGACGTCCGCGACCTTCACGGAGCCTTTCGCGGGGCGCATTGTATCGTTAGCCGCGATAAGCTGAAAATCGTCGTTGACCATTACGCACACGTCCTCCTGCACCCTTTTAATGTAATAGTATGCGAGTTTCTTTGAATTGTAGTAATCTACGATTGCGTCCGACAGAATCGGCCAGCCGTCCCGCAGATTCCACCAAAGAATGCCCGTTTTGGGGTCGAATTTTTGCGTTCTCCAAAGCTCTATGAAATATTTTTTTGCCTCGGCCTGCACGACCTGCGAAGCGAATATGAAATCGTCCAAATCCGACGGGCATTCCCCAAAAAGCAGCTTTGCCTGTTTTGTCATCAAATAGTTGCGGCGCGTTTCGGTCTTTCCGTTTTTAAACGCCATTGTCGCCTTGGCCTGCCACTCCTTATTAAACGAACCGTCCTTTTCCCACGGATAGACGTATTTTTTTGTCATCATCTTTTCTATGCTCGAACGGTTTGGGCATCCATGGTACCCTATTTCGCTCACGAACGGCGCGAGCGATTTCTTGTAAAACGGAATCTTATAGTATCCGCGCGGCCCCCAAAGGTGGACTTCCGGCGGGGCGTACTTTTCAGGCTCATACACAGCCTTGTCGGACAAATACGGCGAACTCGGAATGTAAGGGCGGGTCCAATCGTACTCGTAAAGAGTGTTCGGAATTGTCTGCCGGCTGATACGGTCGTGCGCGGGCTCCTTTTTTATAGGCCTCCACGAATAGGACGCGTCGTTTTCGTTGTTGCCAGCCCATATCGCCAGAGACGGATGGTTTCGGAGCTTCTTTACGACTGAAGCGACCTCCTTTTCCACCTTTTTGGCAAAATCGGAGTTTTGCGGATACACCGAACACGCGAGGGAAAAATCCTGCCACACGAGTATGCCGTATTTGTCGCACAAATCGAAAAATTCCGAATCTTCATAGACGTTTCCGCCCCAACACCTGATCATGTTGCAGTTCAAATCTACAATCATATCAATAGCCTTGGCGACATGCTGCGAATCTCTCGAATGAAAGGCGTCAAGCGGAACCCAATTCGTACCTTTTATAAATACGGGAACGCTGTTTACATAAAATTTAAATTCACCCTTAAGTTTTTTCGCCGTATCCCCGAACGCGCTGTGGCCGGCGATTTTAATACCGCTTTCCGCCGGAAGCTCAAGCTCCTTAAACTCGAGGCGCACCGTTCTAAAACCTACGCGCTTTACGAGCGATGCCAGAGCTTTACCGTCTTTGCCGACTATTTCGGCTTTGATATCGTAGAGCGGCTGTGCGCCGTACCCGCGCGGCCACCACGCATCGACGTTTTTCAAACTCAACCCGCGCTTTGCCACATATGTAAAAACAGGTTGCTCGTCCCTATGCACAACCTTGCCGTCCTTTGAGACCTCTATTACGGCCCTCAAGTCTTCAAGCATTGAATGGGGCGCGTCTATTTGCAGGTCCACACACAAATTTGCGGTGCGCTTTTTTGCGTCCAGGGAGGTTGTATAGCAGTACATGTCGTCTATCCTTACCGGATTGCGGACGTCCACGGATATGTCTCGCCACAACCCCGCCGTCACGAGGCGCGGATGGATATCCCAACCGAATCCGGACGGAGCCTTGCGAATGTTCATGTATTCGGTGCGCTCGTAATTTCCGCTACCGAATATCATATCGTATTTTTTAGACTCCAAAACAGGAGAACGGATTATCACATCGACAGTGTTTTCTCCTTTCGCCTTCAAAAAATCCGTAATGTCGAATTCGTGCTCTATAAACATGTTTTCCGGACTGCCGACAAGCTTCCCGTTTACAAAAACGTCGGCGAGTGTATCGACCCCCCGCATGTTTAACACCGCGCGCTGCCCGTCCTTCAAGGCGGGTTTTTTAAAGGAACGGGAGTACATCCATTCGTACCCTTCGTACTTCCGATATTTGTACACATTGTCGCCCACGGACGCATCAGGCTCGATTCCGGCCCGTTGCAAATCGAGCTGCACGCATCCGGGAACGGAGGCAGGAACCGTCTTGATGCCCTTCAACTTTCTGAAATCCTCGGGTGTGCGCGCCGCCTTTTGCGGCTGAGGCGCAAAAGACAAAGTCCATTCGCCGTTAAGTCCCACAGCAACTTCAGAATTTCCGGAATAAGCTTTCCCTCCTGCGCTATTCCCGCCCTCACCGCAGGAGGCCGATATCAGCGCAAACAGCGCCGCCAATGCGCGCAAAGCTATTTTATGGATAGTTCTTTCCATCATGCTCCCTTTCTTCCGACCGTTTAAGCAAACTTTAGTTAATCGGTCAACTAATTTATAGCGGAAGCCGGAGGAAAGCAAGGCAAAAGCCGAAACGCCGGTTATTTTTTGCCGGAAAGCCTTACTTTATACATTTTGCGCGACATATCCCGGAACGCCTTAACCAGGCCGTAATGAGGAGAGTCGCACACGTCCACGACGCCGAAAGACGCGTTCTCGCCGTCCGGGCGCGCCGTAGGCGGCTGGTCAGCGTATGTGAACCACGACGCGCTCACGATATTCGGATGCCGCAAGACACTTTTCATGTAATTTTTAAAAAGAGCCACCTGATCCTTGTCCGACCATGCGCTGCTGTGCCCCCTCCAAAAATGTCCGTAATCGGCATGCGATATGCTGAATTCCCCTATCGCCAACGGCTTGTCTTTGAGAACGTCCGGCAGCTTGTAGCCGTTTAAATCGTACCGGTAGATGTTTATGCTGACAACATCGCAATATTTAGCCGCCGCAATAACCGCGTTATTGTTTCGCCACGCAAAACGCGAGCCGAAATACAAAACGTCGGGAGATGCAGCCTTTACGGCGTCGCGGCACATCTTGTAATATTTTTCATGGAATTGCAGGTCAAAATCGTTCAAGTCCTTTTTGGAAGCCTCAGTTTTGGGCAAAAAGGCGCGCTCCGATAAAAACGCGCCCCAATCTGAGTATTTGGAGCCCCATGAAGAATTCAGCTTCGATATGTCCCCGTACCGCCCCTTCAGGAAATCCCGGAAAGCAATCTTTGCGCACTGCGTTTCGGGGCAAGTGAGAATCGCCTCGGCGGTGTACATTTCTTTCATCTCCCACGGTATTTCGTTGTCGACAAAAACCCCCACGCAAAGCTCGTGGTTAAGCTTTGGCGCCATCGACTGCACAGACTTGTTGAGAATTTCCGCAAACCTCGGGTCGTAAAAGTCGGGTATCGTCCGGAAAAGCTTTCGAATAGACGGATCGGGAGAAAGCGTCACCTTTAACAAATTCGAACGGATCTTTGGTCTGTCGGTGTTTATGATATACGGGTGCGCCGGGTTGTCGGTGACGTACGAAGCAGTCCATGCGCCGTACACGGTAAATCCCCACTGCTTTATGCGCCAATCGCTAATCTCCTTCATCTTGGCTTTAAATTCCGAAAAATTCTTCAACCCGTATTTCCAGAAAAAAGTTCTCAGCCCGAAATTAAAATATTCCGGACGCGCGTCCTCGGGATAACCGCGTATGGGCGAAGATATTTTCCCGCTGAATTTGTAGCCCGGCAAATTAGACATATCTTCAAAGAAATGTTTACGCCCCTCAACTATCGTCACCGAAGGGACATTGCCGACGGAATTCAATCCGAACGCCCAAAACAAATTTCCGTTCGGCGCCCGGAGCATCCATTTGCCCTCGACCTTGTCGAGGCAGAACCTCCCCGTAGGCTTGAAGTCTCCGCAAGAATCGGCCAGAGCGCCGTACTTGTCGCGCCCTCCAATTTTTCGCAGCTTTGCGTAAAAGGCTTTTTCCTTTTCTTGGGCCTCAGCGAAATCTGATTCGGATTTTATTTTGTTCGGCCACTCGGAATATTTATATTGCCCCCTCTTGTCTATAAACTGAAAAAACTTTTCCCGCGGCATGTCGAGAACAGTTCTGTACGGATCCAAAAACGAGCATGACGAAGGCGATTCGTACATTCCCGGAAAAACCTTGTCGAAAAACAAGTCGTATCTGTCGTGGTTCTCGCTAAACAGATACGAGTTTGTCTCGTCGGGAATTATCTCGCGTATCTTTAGGTTATCTATTATGATCTCGCTGTTTTGGGTTATGTTGACTCGAAATGTGTATCTTTTTCCGTCTTTCGGAACCTTAAAGCCGTCCCTTGTGTAAAGCTTGAGATTTTTTACGCGCGCCACGGTCTTGACGCCCGAATATTTTGGAGGCGCCCCGCGTTCGTCGGCAAGCATAAGGGAAATCGGATTGCGTTCCGTCAGTTTCTCAACCCTATAATCAAATTCGTAAATGTAAACCGCACCGTTTTTTACCGGAAATTTTACGACATTGCTCAGCTTTTTACCCTCGCAAAACAAACGCAAAGATTTTTTGCCGTCAACCGCCTTGTCGCCGGAAACTATTTCCGCCATCTCCGTATTGATAAACCCGTCCAAAATAGAGGACGATTCTTTGCCGTTTTCAAAATCGTCCTCTATAATTTTTGTGACATTTGCCGCATAAGCGGCAAATGCACACATC
>CALXLM010000050.1 GCA_944389195.1 uncultured Opitutales bacterium | reverse complement strand
AACCACGTTTCATGGAACATATTTGCAATAACGCTTTCAGACAAAAAAGTTCCCACGGGGAAAACCTACAAGTTGGGCGGGAACGAATGGAAGCCAGTGGATATTTTCGATACTGAAATAGCCGATGGTTCGGCGCTCGACCTTTCCGGACTTATGACGCAGGCTCCAGCGGGAAAATTCGGGCGCGTTATCATAAATAAAAACGGACATTTCGCCTTTGCCGACAAGCCCGATGAGCGCGTAAAATTCAAGGGCACGAATTTCCGTCCTGGCGACAGGTTCAACAAGGAATTGAAAACCCACGCCGATATAGACAAGCTGGCCCGCAAGTTCCGCAAGCACGGCTATAATATGCTGCGGTGGAGAATTTCCATGCGCGGCCCGATTGAATTTGATGCTCCCTACAAAATGAACAGCCGGATACGCGACCTTTACGACTATCTCATTTTTGCGCTTGCGCGCGAGGGCGTCTATACGCATTGGAATCTTTCGAGCCACGATCTCGGCGAACCGGGTTTCGAATGGCCCGACCGCTTCGACTTAAAATGCCGATTTATATTCGGGGATCCCGCTGCGCGCGAAGCCTGGCGCAAATTGATGAAAATGCAGTTAAACCATGTCAATCCGTACACCGGAAAAGCTTGGAAAGATGACCCGTCAATAGCGACTACGGAGTATTTTAACGAGCTTGACACCCTTTATCCGTTCCATTCCGGAATGTCGGCAAAGGGCAGGGCGTTCGGAGATTCCGCCTTCCAAAAATGGGCTAAAAAGAAATATAAGGATATCGGCGAGTTAAATAAAAAATGGAAAACATCCTTTAAAAGTTTCGAACAGATAAAACCGTTTGAAAATCCGGAACACCGCAATCCAGTCGATATCCCGCAGTTTATAATAGATTCTTCCAGAGAAATGCAGCAATTTTGCGAGAATGTCATAAGGAATGAAATCGGCTTCAAAGCGCCGCTCCACCAACATAACTGTGCGGTACGCACCGATGTGTACCTATTGAGCGCCGAATCGGGAAGCTATATGGCCAACAACGTGTATTTTTGCCATCCATCGTCTTTTATGAGCGAGGGATCGCATGTGGAGCAGGAATCGTCAATAACGCCGGAATATTCGGTGGCGTACTGGCTGCACGCGGCGAACAAGCGCATCGCCGGCCGTCCATATGCGCTGACGGAATATCAGCATTCCCATTGGAACCAGTACAAGCACGAGGCCGGTGTACTTTTCCCAGCTTATTCCGCATTCCAAGACTTTGACAACCTTACAATTCACGACGAAGCCGTATCAAATTCAACAAGGGGAACTATCGGCTGCTTCGAAGTGTTCAATTCTCCTACATACAGGGCGAACGAATTTATCAGCAGCTTCCTGTTTTACAGAGGAGACGTTTCGCCCAGCCCGCACAGGGTTGACGTAGTGTACGACGACAACTATATTAAATCGTCGCCCTACATGGGCAGAGGTATGAACCACGAACAGTCTAAAATCGCTTTTATGACGGGATTTGGAATATCCTTTCCGTCGGCTCGCAAAATCGACGAGCTTAAGGACATAAAGGTAAAGCCTGCCGATGTCGAAATGGAGCCCAAAGGCGCGGCTCCGAATATTTGGGGGAACAGCTCAAAGCCGTCTCCTTCTGAGAAAAAGACCTTCGACATAGCCTCTGCGGAAAAATTATTAAGGGACAAAAAAATACTTCCCGACGGCAATATTACAGACTCCGCAAACGGCGTATTCCAAACCGATACGGGTGAAATTACAATGGATCTGGCGAAAGGCATGGTAGTGGTTTCAACTCCGAAAACTGAGGCAGCCGCGCTGAAACCTGAAACGAAAAACATTAAAGTCGGAAGGTTGACAGTAAATTCCACGAGCGTTCCGGCGTCGGTTGCGGTCATTTCGATTGACGACAAGCCTCTTGCGGAAAGCGGCAGAATGGTTCTTGTTTACAATACCGACAATTCAGCCACAGATTGTGAACTCACTCCTTCGCGCGAAGTGCTCGTAAACGTGGGTAAACCGCCTATAATAGTGCGGACAGGAAAACTCTCTGCGGAATTTAAACTCCCCGAACAAGGGTTTTGGAGCAGGTTATTTTCCCCGAAAGAATACGCAGTTTACGCTCTTAAACTTAACGGAAAACGCTCGGAAAAAATTCCATTTGAAGTGGAAAACGGGGTCTTGAAAATAAATCTCGACACAGCTTCGCTCTCCGAGCCGGCTCTATTCTATGAGATAACAGCCGAATAGCGCCGCCCGGCGCGGGGCGGGGCGCAGGCAAGCGAAGGGGCCGCCCCGCTTTTTTTTCGAGTTTGCAGCGGGCGGATGCCGGGCGCTATCCAGATTTGCGCTTTGAAGAATTTGGCTTGTATTATTTTCATGATTAGAAATAATGCCAAAAATGAAAAAAATTTCCGCTTTATTGCTGCCGCTTATTATTCTGCCCGCCATTCTGTTTGCGACGGACTTTGATATCGACGCAAAGTTGAAGCTCGCCAACCAGGGGGACGCCGTTGCGCAAAATGAAGTGGGAGAATATTATGCCGATGGGGGAGGCGGAAAATTCCCGCCTGAATACGTCACGGCTCTTTCTTGGTGGATGAAGTCGGCCAAAAACGGAAATCCGCGCGCGCTTACAAACATTGGCGCGGCATGGTATACGGGCAACGGATTGAAACGAAATCCCCCGAGGGCCATTGAATATTGGTTGGAGGCGGCAAAGCTTGGCGATGCGGAAGCACAATATCTGATGGGGCAGGCTTATAGCGGTGGAATATCGGTTCTTCCCGACACTAACACTGCGGTGTTTTGGTGGGACAAGGCCGCCAAACAAAACCACCCTAAAGCACAATTTAATTTGGCTTTTGCTTACGCAAAAGGTAAGGGAGTAAAAGAAAAGGATCTAAAAAAAGCGTTTGAACTTTGGAAGGCTTCGGCGGAGCAAGGCCATCTTCAGTCGCAGGTATATCTGGCTCTTTGTTATTTTACCGGAGAGGGTGTCAAAGCCGATCTGCAAAAAGCCATAGCCATTTGGACAAACGCGGCGGAATTCGGGAACCGAGAGGCCCGCAGGTATTTGGGAATACTCTACGCGAACGGTACAGGCGTAAAAAAAGACAGGGAACGAGCTTTGCGCCTATTTTCGCTCGCTGCGCAGCAGGGAGACGAAGAGGCCGCAAAATATCACGAACAACTCCGCATGGATGCTGTTGTTCCAAAACCGACGGGTGTAAAATAATTTTCGGAATTATTCCCAAAGAATTTTTTATGCGCGTAGCGTTATTTTAACGCTACAATTATTTGTGTTTATTTTGTTTTTTTATCGTTGCATTGGGAAAACATTATAATTACATTATTAGTATTAATAAGGGGAGATTATGAATAAAATATCAATCTTGCATTACATATTGGTCGCTTGCGTTGTTTGTGCCGAAGTTTCTGCGTCGCTAAAAGATTTCGACCCTAAAATAGATTCACAATATTGGGGCGCCCATTGGGCTTGGAACTCGAAGGTTCCCCTTTCCGAATATGCTGTGCTGCATTTTAGGCGCTCGTTCGACATAAAAGAAAAACCCGATTCTTTTAAAGTAAACGTCACCGCCGACCAGCGTTTTGTGTTATATGTAAACGGAATATGCGTCGCGCGCGGCCCCGCAAGAAGCGACTTGTACAATTGGTACTACGATACGATCGACATCGCCCCCCAGTTGCGCGAAGGGAAAAATACAATAGCAGCCCTCGTATGGCATGCTGGGAATTCCGCTCCGGTGGCGCAAATGTCGAGAAGATTGGCGTTTATTCTGGACGGTGCGACCGAAAACGAGGAGTTTTTGGCAACCCCATCAAAATGGAAAGTAAAAAAATCCGAGGCATATTCACCCATAAAGTTAAATTGGTTTGTCGGCCCGGGCGATGCTATAGACGGGAAAAAATACGATTGGGGCTGGACGCTTCCCGAATACGACGATTCCGGATGGCGCAATGCCGACACTTTGGACGCCGCCTATACATCGACTTCAAAATACGGCGACATGAATTGGATGCTGAAGCCGCGCCGAATTCCGCAAATGGGCGCTGGGCAAGTCCGCTTAAAGTCTATAAGGCGTTTTTCAGGAGTCGGCAAGGTTCCAGATTTCATATCAGGCAAATCGAAATTCACCGTGCCTGCAAACGCGAAATGCACCCTTCTTCTCGACAACGGCGTTTTGACTAACGCATATCCAGTTTTAAAGACTTCAAGAGGCGCAGGAGCGTCGGTGACGTTAAAATATGCCGAAGCGCTTTTCGACGCTTCCGGGCAAAAGGGAAACAGAAACGATATCGAAGGCCGCTCTTTCAACAAATCGTTTACCGTAACCGACCGTTTTCTGCCGGACGGCGGATTAGGCAGGGAGTTTTCGCCGCTTTGGTTTAGGACTTACAGGTATGTGGGCGTGGATATCGAAACAAAGGAAGAGCCGCTCGTCATAGAAGATTTATACGGCGACTTTACAGGATACCCCTTTGAGGAGAACGGTTCTTTTGTCTCGGACGACGAATCAATAGAGAAAATATGGGAAGTAGGGTGGCGAACTGCGCGCCTCTGCGCCGTGGAAACTTACATGGACTGCCCGTATTATGAACAGCTTCAATATGTGGGCGATACCCGAATACAGGCGTTGATATCGCTGTATGTGTCGGGAGACGACCGCCTCATGCGCCAGGCGATATCCGCGTTTCAACATTCGTGCAACTACTTGGGAATAACGCAGTCTCGGTACCCATCGCGCAAAACGCAGTATATTCCGCCGTTTTCGCTTTACTGGATTTCAATGCTCAACGATTACGCGCTGCACAGAAACGACAAAGATTTCCTTGAGGGGAAGCTCGATTGCGTGCGAAATATATTGTCGTGGTACGAAAAACAGATCGATCCCTCCACGGGGTTGCTAAAGCCGCGGATTCCGTTTTGGAACTTTGTAGATTGGAGCAGTTCGGATCCTGCTACGAAGGGCGAAGATTCGACGGGTTGGAATATAGGCGTTGCGCCCGAAGGTAAAAACGCAGGCTCGGCGATAACCACGCTGCATTTGGCTTTAACGCTGAAAGAGGCCTCTGACTTAATGCGGCATATGGGATACCATTTGGATTCTGACAAATATCTCCGCATGCACGACAAGATAATAAAGGCCGTGGTCGAAAGATGTTGGAATGCGGAGCGCGGGGTGTTTGTCGATTACGAGGGAGCTGTATCGTCGAGCCAGCATGTGAACATAATGGCGATACTTGCCGGTGCCGTTCCCGAATCTGGCAGGGCGGCTTTGATGGACAAAATATTAAACGACG
>CALXLM010000049.1 GCA_944389195.1 uncultured Opitutales bacterium | reverse complement strand
CGCTTTTATTTACTAATTTCGGAGCTTTCCGGATAGACGTTTTCGCCTTCAGTTTTTGCAATCCACACGGCTGCGCACGAGTCTCCGTAAATGTTTACGGAAGTGCGCATCATGTCGAGGAGGCGGTCGGTCATCCAAATTATGCCAACCGCTTCGGCCGGTATTCCGGCGACCCCCATAATCAGCACTATCGCCACAAGGCTTGCAGATGGTATCCCGGCCACTCCGATGGAAGTAAGCAGCGCGAGTATTATAACCATAAACTGTGTCCCTATGTCAAGCGGCGCTCCCCCCGCCGATGCCATAATCTGAGATATGAATATTACGGCAACGCATTCGTAAAGCGCGCTTCCGTTCATGTTGACCGTCGCCCCGAGCGGAATTGTAAACCCCGATATATCTTTTGAGACGCGCGCCGAACCTTCCACGCATTCGAGAGTGACGGGAACCGTTGCAACGCTCGACGACGTTGAGAATGCGGTTATTATCGCCGGCATCATGGCTTTCAAATGCTTTGCTGGCGGTATTCCCGCCGAGTACAGAATCGCCGACATCGTTATCAGAGCGTGCAGCAGCAGCGCCGCCACAACGACGACGAAAAACGACAAAACCGGGCCTATCACGTCGAGCCCGGCGCGGACGCACACGGGAGCGGTGAGCGCAAACACGCCTATCGGCAGAAAGCGCATTATAAAATATGTGATTTTTTCAAAGCAGGCGTTGAAGCTTTGCCATAATTTCCGCTGAAATTCCGCGTGTTTTTCCGGAAGGGAATTGATGAATACCCCGAGCATGACGGCAAAAATTATCAATCCCAGAAGCTGCGTGTTGTCGGACGCCGCAGCTACGATATTCGGCGGAAACATTCTCAGCACGACTTCCGATACTGAATGGCCCTGCTGGGATTCCTGGGCGATTTTTTCCGGGGGAAGCCCGCCGAGTATGTTTTTTGCCGTCTCTTGGGGAATGTCTCCGGGAGCTGCCGCGTTTATCAAAAACACGGCAAGGCATGTTGCCAGAAGGCCGGTGACCGCGTAAAATAAAAGTGTTTTTGCCCCTATTCTCAGAAACTTTCCGCTTGCGCCGAGATGCATGCTGCCGCACACGACGCTCGTGACCACGAGCGGCACGACTATCATCGACAGCATGCGCATGAACACGCTGCCGACAGACGACAGCAAGTTTACCGTTCCCGCGCCGAACGGAGTTTCCGCTGCGCCGAATATCCTGAATGTTGCTGCCAACGCGACTGCCGCAAACAATGCTGCCGCCACCTGCCAATGGAGTTTTGAGAAAAATTTTCGCATCGTGAAACCGGTTCTAAAATAATTTTTTTTTGATTAAACCAAAAAAAAGGCATTTTTGCGGGCGCTTTTTCCTCTGCGGAAGTTGCGGCCGGATTCAGGCCGGCGCCCCGCAGGTATCCCCGCTGCGGGCCGGACGAATTTTTTTTTTAATGAAAAGGGGGCGCAAAAGCCGTGAGCGCGGAGATTATATTATGCCGAAACGCCTTCGCGCCGCCGCGGCGGCCGCTGCCAGCGCTCATAAAACGGCGGCCCATTCCGCAGGTTTCGGAACGTACGTCAGCCGCACGTTTACAGGCGGGCCGCGCCGGGGTGCGGGTCTTTGTACAACGCGGAATGCAATTTTATGGTGTATGCCCTTCGCCCGCGGCATTTCCGCCCGCGTGAACCGGGTTTTTCGCCGAAGTTATTTGTGCCGCTTTGAAGTTTTGGGGAGTTGTCGGGCGCGGGCATGGTTTTCCGCCTTCGCCCGATTCTGCGTTTGTGGCGCCGTTTGAAAGCGGTTTGTGTGGTTGAGAAGCGCCCAATCGCGGGCGCGGCAAAGCAAACGTGGCTGCGCAGCGCTGTTCTTTGAGGGTTTAATTTGCCCGTTGGGGGTTATTTCCCCGCCCCCGAGATAAGGCGCGGGTTGTTTGTCTCAAACCGTCCCGGCATAGCTATGCCGGCGACATTTCACAACACGGGGCCGCTGTGCACGTGCGATTTCCCATTGAGGTTCCATTCGGATTCCGCCGCGATTAACGCTCTCTACGCAAAACATATTTCGCCGCCGGTGGCTCTTCCGGGAATTCCGCGGCTTTCAAGGCGGTTGAGCGTTGTGGGGGTGGGCGAATTAAGCGGTCCGCCCGCGGCGGTGGACGGGGCGCTCGAAGCGAATGCGGGTTGGCATGCCGCCGTAATGCCGCCCGTGGCGTTCAGTTCGCCGTATTTGGCAAAAGCAATATTGCCTGCCCAAACGGCGTTCGCGCCCCGTCGATATTGAGTTTAGAAGCATTCGGACCGCTTTGCCCGGAGTGGTCGTTGCCGGACGCGGGCGTTCGCCCGCCGAAACATTGGCGTTTATGCCGCAAAGCTGATGCTTTGATGTTGCGTGCACACCGACGGAAGGACAATGTCGGCGGATTTTCCAGAATGTCGAAGTTTGCCGTTGCCGTGGAATTTTGGGCTGGGTTTTTAAAGCCCAAACCAAATGGCAACATGGGCCGGCTCTGCGCCGGCTGCGCTTTTACCGATTGTGAGTCGCGCCGATATCGACCCGAGAGAACCGAGTTCGGTGGTGTTTGCGCCTGCCTGCATTGTCGCCGCCGGCTGCGCCACGGAGTCGATGCGGGATTTTTAGCTCTGCTGCGCACGCTTCCGGCGCTTGAAAGCGTTTCGTGGAGTCGGAAAACGGCGAATTTGACGGGATTGCCCCATTGACGGCCCTTCACCGTCGTTATTGTTTCTTCCGCTAAAATTTCCGCGGACAATATAAAGGGCAGAGATATGAACCCCGTCGTTTTTATGATGTTTTTTTAGCTCGTTTTTATTAAAGATGCGTTTCTGTTTTTTTCCTAAAGATGTCAACAAAGCAATATGGCATAAGCAATCATCAATATCCGCAATTGCGCCTTTCCGCCCGATTTTTTAGGTTGAAAACGGCGGTTGCCGGCCTACGTTATTTTGCCATGGTTTCGGACATACCGCTTGTTCTTGAGGGGGGAGGCATGCGCGGGGTTTTTACAGCCGGCGTTCTCGACCGCCTTATGGACGAGGGAATTTATTTTCCCTATGTGATAGGCGTTTCCGCGGGGGCGTCCAACGGTTTGTCGTACGCTTCGCGCCAGCGCGGAAGGGCCAAATTTTGCAACATAGACGCGCTTTCCGCGCGCAATTATATCGGATTGAGATTTCTCCTTCGGCAAGGCTGCATTATGGATTACGACTATCTTTTCGGCGACCTTCCTAAAAAGATATATCCCTACGATTTCGACGCCTATCTAAAATCCGGAGAATTTAATTTTGTCTTGACCGACTGCCTGACCGGAAAGGCCGAATACGTCAGAAAGCCGCTGACGTTCGATGCCGTCCTTAGCGTGTGCAGGGCGTCTTGCAGCCTGCCGTATGTTTGCCCGATGTCCAAAATAAACGGCGTTCCGTACCTTGACGGAGGAATATCCGACGCTATACCCGTCGGGCGCGCACTATCTGACGGATTTAAGAAATGCGTAGTCGTTTTGACAAGGAATAAAGGGTATGTAAAACCTTCAATGTACAATCCAGTCGCCGGAATTTTGTACCGGAAATATCCGAATCTTGTGGAAAGCCTAAGGCGCGCCCACGAAAGGTATAACAAAAGCCTCTCCTATGCCGAGTATCTCGAGTCGGAGGGAAAGGCCGTAGTGATAAGGCCCCAAAATCCGCTTGAGGTGGACAGGCTCGAGCGCAATCCCGCGCGTTTGACGCGCCTGTACGACGAGGGATATATGCTATGCGGCAGGGCTATTCCAAAGATTCTAAGCTTGTAATTAACCTTGCGGTGTTTCTGTGCCTGCGGCGGTTCCGGCGGCGGCTTCATGGAAACAGGCGGGGCTGCGCGCGAACTGCGCGTTTTTTTACCCTGCGGCGTTCCGCGATGGGCGGCGAAATTTTCCGGCGTGGGTTCGCCGATGCAAATGTGCGCTGGCGTATCCGAGGGCGTAGCGCCCGTTTAAGGATATGTTTTTATCGTGCCGCCGCAGCGTCCGGCCCGCAGGTTTGCGGACGGGCTTTCACCATGCGCGCGCCGTAAGGCACGAGCGCCCGAGTTCTGATTTCACAAAGTTTTCAAGCTCGCATATTTTTTCGTCCGCCAGGCCGTTTACCACTGCGAAGCATGCGCTTCCCGAACCGCTCATCAATGCGGGAACGCCGAATTTTTCGCGCACCCCGCTCAGCGCGAGTTCGAGCGCCGGATATTTTTTGAAGGCGGCAGCCTGCATGTTGTTTTCAAACGGCAGCGACGAAATGCTGGGGTTTTCGAGCCAGGCGGATATTTTTGACTCGGCTTCGTCGGGGTCTATATAGCATGTCGGATTTGCCCTCATCTGCCCGTAGGCCCATGCCGTATTGATTGAAAATTCCGGCTTGAATATCAAAAGCTTAAGGTTCGACACGCACTCGGCAGCGTCTCCGAAAAGGGGGCACACCTTCTCGCCCCGGCCGCGCATTACCACGGGTTTGCCTTCCACAAAAAGCGGGCAGTCGCTTCCGAGTTCGGCGGCGGCTTCAAGCAGGTCTTTTGCGCCAAGCATGTTTCCGCAAAGCTCGTTTATCGACACCAGGGCCGTTGTCCCGTTGGAGCTTCCTCCTCCGAGCCCGGCTCCGTGGGGCGTTTTTTTTGACAGCTTAAACTTGAAAAAAACATCGGAGCCCGTTCTTTGGCGGAACAATTTTGCCGCCTTGGCCACAAGGTTGGATCCGTCGAGGGGGACGCCTTCCATGTCGCATTCTATTTTGTCGGCATCGGCGTCTGGGCAGATTTCCGTTTCGAGTTCGTCTCCGAATTTTACCGGAGCGGCCAGGCTCACCAGATTGTGGAAACCGTCGTCCCTCACTCCCGTCACCATGAGCGACAGGTTGACTTTGCACGGCGAAAACTTTTTTACTCTCATATATTAATTATTTGAAATTCTTGCGCCAGTATGGCATAAACGCGCCAACATGTCAAAGCACGATTGTAAATTGATACTGGCCCTCGACCTTCCCGACAGGGCCGGGGCTCTGGAAATGCTTTCAAAGCTGAAAGGCGGCCTCGAATGGGTGAAGATAGGCCTTCAAATGTACATAGCTTACGGGGGTGAGTTTGTCCGCGATGTCGCCTCGATGGGCTTTAAAATTTTTCTCGATTTAAAGCTGTACGATATTCCGAACACCGTCGCTTCCGCGGTGAGGAGCCTCGATGGGCTTCCCGTTTCAATGCTGACGGTGCACGCTTCGGGAGGCAGGGAAATGATGTCGGCCGCCGCCGCGGCGGCGGCGGAGACAAATCCGGAACTTTCGGTTTTGGGAGTGACGGTGCTGACGTCGTTCAACGCCGCCGGGCTTTCGGAAACCGGTGTCGCGCTTCCGCCGGAGGAACAGGTTTCGCTCCTTGCCAAACTTGCGGTCGATTCTGGGTTGCGCGGATTGGTTTGCTCACCGTTGGAGCTAAAGCGTTTGCGCGGCACGCTCGCCGAAGACGTGAAACTTATAACTCCCGGCGTCAGGCCTTCCGGAGTTTCGCCTGACGAACAAAAGCGCGTTATGACCCCCGCCGACGCAGCCCGGTACGGGGCGAATTTTGTGGTTGTGGGGCGCCCGATTTTAAGGGCTCCCGATCCGCTTGAAGCGGCACGGGCGATAATTTCCGATTTGGATATTCGATGAAAAGAAAAAATCTGTCAAAAGCGCCGCGCCCTCCCAAAAACGCGGCAATACTGCTTGCGGGCGGGAGGGGGTCTCGCATGAGGGGGGCGGTTCCCGACAAAGTTATGGAGCTGCTTTCGGGGCTTCCGGTGATTCTCCATTCTTTCAGGGCTTTTTTGGAAAGCGGACAGGTTTCGGAGATTGTGTTCGTCTGCCGCGACGCCGCCCAAAAAAAGGCGATAGCGGCGGCGGCCGAGGTTTTTTTCCCGGGCGTGCGCGGGCGCGTGTCCGTAAAATTTGCGCGCGGCGGGGCGGAACGCCAGGACAGCGTTTTAAACGGGCTTGAGGCGGTTTCTGACAAGGCCGGATTTGCCTTTATCCACGACGGTGCGCGCCCCCTTGCGGGCGCCGAGAACATAGTTCTTCTGGCCGCCGCCGCCGCGCGCTGCGGCGCCGCAGTTTTAGCCGCGCGGGTGACCGACACGATAAAGCGAGTTCCCCGCGGCGGCGCGCTTGAAAACATAAGGCCCGACGATCTCGACCGCTCGAGGCTTTGGGCCATGCAAACGCCGCAGGTGTTTAGGGCGTCGGACATTTTGGAGGCGTACCGCGCGGTAAAAAAAAGCGGCGCAAGCGTCACCGACGATGTTGCGGCTTACATGACAGGCGGCCATAAAATCTCCATTGTGGAGAATATGAGCCCCAATCCGAAAATAACCGTTCCGCAAGATATGGCGTACGTTGAATTTTTATTGGAAGGAAAGGCGTAGGATTTTATGGGTTGCGATTTTAGAATAGGACACGGATACGACGTCCACCGCTTTGCGGAGGGCAGAAAGTGCATAATAGGGGGCGTCGAAATACCTTCCAAACTCGGCTTGCTCGGCCATTCGGACGCCGACGTTTTAAGCCACGCCCTGGCGGATTCGATATTGGGGGCGCTCGCCCTGCCGGATATTGGCTTTTATTTTCCCCCGTCGGATCCGTCCTGCGAGGGCATCGATTCACAAGAGATACTGAGGCGCGCGGTCGGGGAGGCGGACCGCATGGGCTACGAGGTGTCGAACGTGGATTGTTCGATAATCGCGGAGGCGCCGAAAATCCTTCCCCATATAAAGGCGATGAAAGAGGTTCTTTCGGCTTCTCTCGGAATACCGGTTTCGGCGGTGGGAATCAAGGCGACCACAAACGAAAAAATGGGCTGGGAGGGGCGCAGCGAGGGCATAGGCGTACATGCGGTTTCACTTTTACGCGCTAAGAAGCCTGGCCGCGCCGAATGAGGCGGCTTGGCTTTAGACGCAAATGGGAGCTTCGGCTTTCTGCTGGGAACACGGTTGGCCTTTCGGAGGGATTCGAGGTTCAGTAAGGCGGCGCGCGGGTATCCGGCGGGGCGCTTGGAATACATGTTTTGAAAGTTTAAGGCGGGAATTCTTTATGCGTGTTCCGGAGGCGTTATTTTATCGTTGCAAATATTCGGGCGCGGGAATTAAATGTTTTTTATGAAAGATTTGCAGGGGAGTCTTATTTTTGCGATGTGCCTGCTCGCGTTCACGGCGGTGGTATTCTTTTTTAAGTACGGGCAGCAAAGGGTGCATTCGCAACTTTTGGAGGCCGAGAACTTGGCTGCGCAAAACCAGGCTCGCGGAATAGAGCTGAAGGCTTCTGAAGCGATGAGGCTGAGCCGCATCGCGGAGGAGACGGCTGTCGCCAACATAAGAAAGGCAAAAGAGGCCAGGGAGATGCTTGAAAGGGCGAAAAGAACCAGCGAGCTTTCGCAAAAGGAAATTGTTGACCGCCTCAACGCGCAGCTCGAGCGCGAGGCCGACGCCCGCATTTCCGCCGAAAAGGCTTCGGCGGAGCTTTCAAAGCAGCGCGATATTCTGGCAAAAACCGTGGCTCAGACAAAATCGGATCTGGAGCGCCTGAGAATTCAAAAGTCGTCGAACAAAGAGTACCTTGAACGCATTGCGCAAATGCAGGAGCTCTTGAAGAAAAGGGAGGCGGAAATCGAGGAGCTGAAGAAAAGGCAGGCGGAGCTCGAGCGCCTGAACGAGGAGGCGAGAAAAGAGCAGGCCTCCACCGAGCTTGAAATAGAGAAGAGGGGGGGCATAGTTTTGCTTCCGCGCCATAAGCGCATTCTTTCGCCCAACATCAGGCGCGGCGGATACGATTAGGCTTTTTTGCTTTTTTCCACGAAATTATTTTAGAAAAAACTTGCAAAAAATAAAATCAAATGGAAACTCGACCGCATCGAATTTTGGTAAATAAGACAACCCGTTCAAATAAAAATATGAAAAAAGCAATCACACTCGCCGCAGTGGCGTTTTCAATATTCTTTCTGTCGGCTTGCGACTCGATGGACGGCCCGTCGCCGCTCGATACCCGCGCGACAAGCTCGTCTAACGAACTCAATCCCGGCGACTTGCCCGGCGATTCCGACATGTCCGACGTCGGCTTGCCCGGCCGCGGCATCAACGATATGGGCGGATTCAACCCCGACAATATCAAGCCTGAAGACATCGTGGAGACCATCTATTTCGGGTTCGACCAATATGCTGTCGGCGCTGGAGAGCGCGGCAAAGTTAAAAGGGCGGTTGATTTTTATTCGTCCAATCCCGACATGAAAGTTGTTCTAGTGGGGCACACTGACTGGTACGGGACCGAAGAATACAACATGCTTCTTTCCGACAGGCGCTGCAAGGCCGTTCAGGATTACGCAGTAAGCCTGGGTTTGGATCCGTCACGCATCGAAATTATAGCGCGCGGAGAGGCCGGGGCTATTGTCGATGTGGCAAAGGATTCCCCTGAAGCCAAACACGACCGCCGCGTTGACGTGGTGAAGTTTAAATAGGGGGCGCGTTGTCCTGAAGCCGGGGGCTCCTTAGGGGTCCCCTTTTTAGTGAGCCGTGCGGGCGCAGTTTCGGGTGCGCAAAAGGGGCGCAAGCAGATTGCGCCGGAAGAATTTTACGGGAGAATTTTGGCATGTCGGAAGCGGCGACAGCAGAACGTCCGATAATAAGCGTTAGGAATCTTCGCCACTCTTACGTTGAGGGCGACGGTCTAAAGGAGGTTTTGCACGGCATAAGCGCGGATTTTTATGCCGGCGAAATTGTCATAATAATGGGACCTTCGGGTTCTGGAAAATCCACACTCTTAAAACTTATCGGCGCGCAGCTGACGCTGCAGGAGGGCGAAATAAGGGTGGGAGACCACGATTTGAACGGGGCTTCTCCGTCGGATTTAATGAAGATACGGCGCGGTTTAGGGTTTATATTCCAAACCCACCATCTTATAAATTCGATAAGCGTTCTTCAAAATGTCGAATTGCCGCTAGCTTTCGACGATACGGCCACGGCCGAGACCGCAAAAGCGCGGGCATTGGACACCCTTAAAACCGTGGGGATAGATTCGCAGGCTTATAAAAAGCCTTCGCATCTCTCGGGCGGGCAGCGCCAGAGAGTGGCCATAGCCCGCGCGCTTATTCGCAAGCCCGCGATAGTTTTGGCCGACGAGCCTACGGCGTCGCTCGACCAGAAAAGCGGGCGAGAAGTTGTGGAGATAATCCGTAAAATGGCCAAAGATTTGGGAGTCACGGTAGTTTTGGTCACACACGACAACCGCATTCTCGACATAGCCGACCGCATTGTGTCTCTTGTCGATGGAAGGCTTGAGGGGGACGGCGTACGATGAAGGGAGAGCGTTGGAATTCGAGACTGGGGGTAATCCTTGCGGTAGCAGGGAGCGCTGTGGGGCTTGGAAATTTTCTAAAGTTTCCTGGACAAGTGGCCATGTACGGCGGCGCCGCGTTTATGATTGCGTATGTGCTGTCGTTCTTTCTGGTGGGAATTCCGATATCCATAGCCGAATGGACGATGGGGCGGCACGGAGGGGCAAACGGGTTCAATTCGCCTCCGGGAATTCTCGGCTTTTTTTGCGGGAGCAAAAAGATGGCGTATGTGGGGATAACCGGCGCGGTCCTTACCGTTTTGATATATTGCTATTACATTTACATTGAGGCTTGGTGTTTGGGGTACGCATATAATTTTGCGGCAGGCGCCCTCGATTTTAGGACGCTCGAGGAGTCGGGAGGATTCTTTTCCGATTTTATAGGAGCGGCGGGAAACGGCGAGGCTTTCGGAATAGGCGTAGATAAGGTTTTAATATTTTTGGTGATAGCGTTTTTTCTCAATTTTTGGATGATATACAGGGGGGTGTCGCGGGGAATAGAACTTTTTTGCAAATACGCCATGCCGACGCTCATTGTCTTGGCGATACTCATCGTGGCGAGAATGATGACGCTTTCCAACGTTTCTCCCGAGCACCCCGAAAGATCCATAAACCAGGGATTGGGTTTTATGTGGAATCCGGTAAAGGTCGTTCTTGAGGAGGATTGTGGAGGAGAATGGCGGGAGGTCCGCCAGCTTGTGGGCAACGACGAAATTAACAGGGAAATGGAACGCATAAAAACTGCGCCGGATTCGGATCAGCGCGAGAGGATACGCTCCATTTCGGTGGCGCAGCAGCTGATGAATCCTTCAATTTGGATAGCGGCTGCCGGCCAGGTTTTTTTCAGCCTAACGGTCGGGTTCGGGGCGATTATGACCTATGCGAGCTATTTAAAGAGAGGCGACGATATTGTGCTTAGTTCGCTTACTTCGTGCAGCGCCAACGAATTTTGTGAAGTATGCCTTGGGGGAATGATTACGGTTCCGGCGGCTGTCGCGTTTTTCGGGGTGTCTGGGGCGATAGGCGCGGGGCTGAGCCTGTTCGACCTCGGGTTTAAAGTGCTTCCGCTGTTTTTTGTGTCGATGCCGCTCGGCGGGTTTTTCGGATTTCTGTTTTTCTTCCTTTTGTTCTTGGCGGCGGTGACGAGTTCTCTTTCGATGCTGCAGCCGAGCCTGGCGTTCATAGAGGAGGCCACCGGCCTTAGAAGGCGGTTTTCTACTCTGCTGCTGGGGTTGCTGACATTCTTTATAACTGGCTTTGTCGTCTATTTTTCAAAGGGACTGAAGGCTATGGATACGCTCGACTTCTGGATGGGGCAGGTGGCGATTTACGTTTTTGCCATGATTCAGATTATCGCATTTTCGTGGCATTTCGGGGTCGGCAAGGGTATCCGCTTGGCAAATGCGGGGTCGATAATAAAGTTGCCGGCGTTTTGCGGATTCATCTTAAAATATATAACTCCCACGGTGTTATTGGCGGTGTTTGCCACTTGGTTTGCAAAGGACGTCATGGGCCTGCTCGGCAGCGGAAAGTTGTCGCCCTATATATCCGATTTGGTCGGGGCCGACGGCAAGCCTCCAAATGCGGTGGCATTGATGACAATGGCGATAGTTGTCGCAATGTTCGCATTTTTTGCGCTTATACTTTCGTCCTCAAAAAGGTACGACAAACTTGGAAGGAGGAAAAAATGACGTTTGGAGGGTGGCTGACTTTTATCCTTTCGGCGGGTTCCGTGACGGTTTTGTTCGGGTGGTGCCTCTGGAGGGTTATCACATCAAAGCGCGGGGTCGAAGACGAATCGTCGGAAGGTATAGACATATACGAAATTCAAAATATTCCTAAAAAGCGAAAATAGATGGGGCATTTGTAAATAAAAATTGATGCCCGTTTATACAATAATACCTATTTTTTTTAAGTTGAATATTTTTATGTTTATGTTATAGAGTATATGTCAACATTTAATCAGGGGTATTGTAAAAATGAAAAAGTTGTTCTTATATTTGACGCTATCGGCTTTTTCCGCCGGCATATCGAACGCGGCAAACACTATATTGGCATCTGGAGATCCTTCAACTCCGTCGCTTTGGTCTGATTCTTCAAGTTGGGACGACGGAGCTATTGTAAATAGCGAAACTATTTCGGCATATTTATCGTACGCAAATTCTTCCGACAAAGTCGGCTATGTGAGCGTGGATGGAGACTATTTAGTCAAACATCTTATTCCCAGATCTGCCGGAACATACCATATTGGCATCAATGATAACTCTTCTCTGACAATAGCGGCCACCGATAATTTTTTGTTTTTTTCCAATGGGAATAATATTGCTGCCAATATATATATTGATTCAGGACAACTGAACGTGGCAACGCCGTCGGCCATATATTTGAATGGCAGCGGGCGGTCGGTAAACTTTTCGAAAGACAGCACTGTTTCAGTAAGCGGCGACTTCAAGGTCAGGGCGAACATGGTAGAAAACATGGACGCTTCCGTGGTATATGGCGGCACTGTGGATTTGAAGGGCAGCTATGAAGTTTACGGGAACAGCGCTTCCGGCGGTTCTGCGGCGGCAATAGTATCTTCAACAGGCACTATTACTACATCCCACAAGTTGCTTGTGACCAATTATAGGGATCCGGGAACGCTTAACGACAACGTTGGGGCTGCTCTCGAAGTTTACGGCAAAATAAATGCCGGATACGGCACGGTGGACGCTTACGCCGTTGGCAATTCGGAAGCGGCGATGGTCATAAAAAACGGAGGTGTCGTCACTTTTAATAATAATAATAATTTTGTCGCGACGGCGGCTACCAACGAGGATTCTGCGGCAGCATTGAAAGTGGAGCAGGGCGGAACATTGAACGCGTATAATTTTGTAGTAAACGGCAATACTTTCAATACAAACAAGGCGACGGCAATCATAGACGGTGATCTTGTAGTGAAAGGCAATATGACGGTTTTTTCCAATACGTACGGCCGCGTTGACGTCGGAGAAACGGGAAGTTTTTCGACGTCGAATTTGACGGTCGGCTCGTCAAATTCGACGACTGCCGCCGTTATGAACGTCGCCGGAGGCGTAAACACGGTGTCGAATACATTAACAGTGGAAAACTATTCGTCGCTCAATATAACCGGCGGGGAGTTAAATATAAATTCGCTGACGTTAAGAACCATGAGTTCTATGAAAGTAAGCGGTACCGGCAAAATCAATGTGTC
>CALXLM010000048.1 GCA_944389195.1 uncultured Opitutales bacterium | reverse complement strand
CTGCCTCGCAAGACCCGCTTCATTATTAAATACCTTCAAGCATTCCCATAATGACAATGCAAAATTTTATCCCCTTTTGCCCTCCTGCTTTTTCCCCTTCCCCAACTTTGTTAGAAAGCGGATCTTTGCGGCTGAAATATACTGATTGCGAATTATATCTCACTTTTTATTGTATTGGAATGTCCCCTCTACTTATAAATCCTCAATATTTTATAATCCCCAGTTTTCATATATAAAAAAATAAAGCCTCTACAGCCTTTATGATGTTTGTTCCTCAACGCTACAATATCTTTATAAGAACGAAATGTATGTTTAAATACCAAAATTATCTGAAACACTATCGCCATCCGCTCGAAAAATTCTTAATTTATTCGTTCCTGTCTTCATTATTACTGTTGACATTTTGACCCACTGCTCATACGTTTGAGTAATGAAATTAAGCGCAATACGTTTCCCATGTATAATGACTTTCGCGCTGTTGGCGGGAATATGCCAAGCAGAAAAATATGTCACAAAAAAACAGCCCGAAAGTAAATATATGTTCGAAAAATACGGCTTGACATTTTACGACGCCGAAAATGTAAACGCCTATCCGATACCTGACGTGCTTGAAAGGCTTGACGGAAAAGGTAAAACGTCATCGGCAAAAGAATGGACCGTATTTTCACGCCCCCAAATCATAGAATTTTTCGACAGGGAGATATACGGCGCCATTCCTCCGAGACCAAAATCCCTCTCATTTGAACTTGCGGAGTCGTCCGACGATGCGCTTGGGGGAATTGCAAAACGAAGGCAGTATAAAATAACTGTAGGAGCGGACGGTGGAAGCTTGACTTTCGACGTGCTTTTATATGTGCCGAAATCGGACACCGGGAAAATTCCCGCATTCATATGCCCAAATTTCAACGGCAACCATTCGGTGTCCGACGAGAAGGAAGTTTTTATCCCGCAATTTTACAAGATTGATAAGAAAGGAGTATCAGACCCTGAGAAACTTAGAGCCCAAAAGCTCACAAGAATACCCGTAAGAGATATTGTTTCGCGCGGCTTTGCGATTGCCACTTTCTGCTACTATGAGCTTTACCCCGATAAAAAGGGAGAAAAAGCCGCGAACAGAAGCGTATATAAAATATTTGGAAAAGATAAAAGCGGACCGGCAATCGTGGCATGGGCGTGGGGGAATATGCGCGTAATGGACCTGCTCGAAACGCTTCCAGAAATAGACACGCGCCATGTAGCGGTGGCCGGGCACTCCAGATTGTCAAAAACCGCCCTTGTCACCGGTGCCCACGACGAACGCTTTGCATACGTTTGTGCCAATAACGGAGGCTGCATGGGTGAAGCGTTGTCGAAACGCCGCTATGGCGAAAACATAGCATCTATGGTCAACATCAATTTCCCTTATTGGTTTTCCCCAAACTTGAAGAAATATGCCGACAACGAAGGCGCCCTTCCGATAGACCAGCACCACCTTCTTGCGTGCATTGCCCCGCGCATGCTTTATGTGACGAGCTCCGCAGAAGACTATTGGGCAGACCCCGAAGGTCAACTGCTCGGATTAATACACGCATGCCCTGCTTTCGCACTTTTTGGAGGTAAGAATTTCCCCACTCTCGACGCACTTGAAATAGAAAGCCCTTTCCACGGAGACGTTGCCTACCACATAAGGTCGGGGAAACACAATATCACACAGTACGATTGGAAAAATTTTATTGATTACGCAATTAAAAGGGGATGGAAACCGTCACCTCCAAAATTATCCGACAAATGACTGCAAAAAAAATAATCACCGTTTTGGCGGTCGCGTGTATTTCCAACGCAGCTTACTGTGACGCCGACAAGGATTTCCCACTACCCGACATTCTGCTTCCTCCGGGCTGCAAAATTCGCATATCTTCGGCTCAAGAATGGGAAAACACAGCTTATCCCCAAATTATAGATTTTTTTGAAAACCAGATTTACGGCGAAATTCCGCCGCGCCCGGAAAAGCTCGAGTTTAGGCTTGTGGAATCTTCCGACGACGCGCTCGGCGGCATTGCAAAAAGAAGGCAATACAAAATCATCTCCGCCGACAAAAACGGTTCCCATTCTTTCGACGTTCTCGTATATCTGCCGAAAACTGGGGAGGGGAAACTTCCGGCCTTCATATATCCGAACTTTAAGGGAAACCACAGCGTCTCCCCCGAAAACGAGGTGATAGCGCCTCCGCCGGAACCGGGCAAAAAAGAAAACATGCGCGGCAAAAGGCTCGGAAGGCTTCCTATAAAGGATATCGTTTCGCGCGGTTTTGCAGTGGCAACATTTTATTACGAATCCGTTTACCCCGACCGTGCGGACGGCGCGGAAAAATCCGTGTACGCTATTTTTCCGGAGGGGAAACGTGGGCAGAAGACAGCAATTCCGGCATGGGCTTGGGGAGACATTCGGACATGCGACCTTCTTGAAAGCATACCGGAAATCGACGCAAAAAAAATATCCCTTGCCGGACATTCGCGCCTTGCAAAAACCGCGGTTTTTGCCGCCGCATGCGACAAGCGTTTCGCGCTCGCATGCATAAACGGAGGTGGGTGCAAACGCCTATGTTTTCTGCCCAACCTGCGTTTCGAGCATTGGTTTTCGCAAAATCTAAAAAGATACGTGGAAAACGAAAAAACCGCGATACCGATGGAGGAGTTGAGAAAACTGTGCATGGGAAAAGCTCCGTTGCCCGCCGAGCAATACTCCCTGATTGCATGCATCGCGCCGCGCCCGCTCTACATATCAACGGCAAAAGAAGACGTGTACGCCACCCCCAAAATAAATTTCGAGGCGGCAGAGGCCGTAATTCCGGTTTACCGGCTTTTCGGTTCTAAATCCTTTGCCGGATCCGAATTTGAAGAATCGCCCGATCCCTTTTTCGGAGACATCGCATACCACTGCAAAGAAGGCAAGCACTCAATAACGCCTGAAGACTGGAAAAATTTTATGGATTATGCGGAAAAAGTTAATTTAATAAATAAGAATTAAAAATGCAGAAATTGAAAATAAAAATCGTCGTATCATCAATGCTGCTTTCGACGCTCGCGCTCGCAGGAGGTGAACTGTATAATCCCGCCCCACCGCAAAAGACGCGCCTAATCAGCAATGGCGCGGAGAAAGTCGAAATAAACTACGACGAATCTAAAGCCGACATTTATAAAAAGCTGGACATTCTCGACAAAATCGGTGGAGGCGGCAAGGTGATTTCGGCAAAACAATGGCTGTATGAAGAAAGGCCGAAAGTCATAAAATTTCTCGAAGACGAATATTTCGGGAAAATGCCGCCGCGCCCGGAAAAGCTCGAATTCAAGCTTGTGGAATCGTCTGACGACGCGCTCGGCGGCATTGCAAAAAGAAGGCAATATAAAATCATATCCACCGACAAGAACGGCTCGCACACATTCAACGTGTTGCTTTACTATCCAAAATACGCGTCGGCCGAAAATCCGGTTCCGGCGTTCATCTATCCGAACTACGGTGGAAACCATACGACGACCGCTGAAAAAGAAGTGCTGCTTCCCGAAGACGGCGTTTGGATGCGCAACAATAAAGCCTGCAAGATTTCCGACAACAAGGCGCACGAATATCAGCGCGGCACACATATTATACGCCACCCCAACAGGGAAATAGTCGCGCGGGGATACGCAGTAGCCACATTCTGCTACAACGAACTGTATCCCGACAAAGAAAACGTTTTGTGCCACGAGGATTCCGTTTTTAAAATATTCGACAAGTCGGCCGTGGACGAAAATCCGCGCTCAATTCCAGCATGGGCATGGGGCGACTGCCGCACTTTGGACCTGCTTGAGACGCTTCCGTTTATAGACCGCGAAAAAATCGGCGTCGTCGGCCATTCGCGTATCGGCAAAACGGCGATGCTCGCAGGCGCGTACGACAGGCGTTTCGCCCTCGTCGTGTCCAACAGCTCGTGCGCGGGAGGCGCTGCCATGAACCGGAGAAACTACGGCGAAAATATGAAATTCGCCGCCACGAAATTCACCTGTTGGTACCAGCCGGAAATGAAAAAATACGGGGAAGACATCGAAAGCATGCCGATAGATTCGCAGCATTTTCTTGCGGCGATAGCCCCGCGACTCGTTTATGTGCTGAGCGGAACTAAAGACTACTGGGCAGACCCCAAAGGCGAATTTATGTCGCTTGCGGAGGCCGCAAAAATCTACGCATTGTTCGGCGCAAAAAAAACGCCGACTCTCGACGATTTGCGCGTCATGAAACCGTATATCGGCGAAGGATTCGGATACGTTCTGTATGACGGCCCGCATCAAATAGACCTCTACAATTGGAACTGCATAATGGATTTTACCGACTCGCACGGCTGGACCTCAAAAAAACGTTCCGAATAAATGGTTTCGCATTCTTCCGAACGCCGGGCCGATAACGGCGCAGCGGTCAATTGTTTATAGCCTTGGGGCGATTCTGCCCGACATTTATCGGAGCGGGAGAAAGTTCCGGCGGCAGACGTCTTCCAGCCCACTTCTGCGCGACGGCATTGGCGCCGCCGTCTATGCCAGCAATAAAAAGCGGACTTTTCGGATTTTTTTTAATTATTGAAGTTTCTGAATGGCGCCGCAAGGCATTGCGCTTTTTTAGAATCGGGATTGCGCGGCAAGTTTAAACTTGATTGCGCTAACCTTTCTGCTTTTATAAATGACAATTATGCCTTCAAAAAAAATATTCATATTGGGCGTCAACGGTTTTATCGGATCTTCGCTCGCATGGAAAATTCTAAACAAAACCGACTGGGAAATAGTCGGAATGGATTTAAGCTCGAATAAAATCGAGCATTTTATCGAACACGAAAGGTTCAAATTCTTTAAAAAGAATATCCTTACCGATAAGGACTGGATAGAATCGCAAATAAAAGAATGCGATGTCATAGTGCCCCTCGTCGCCATAGCGACCCCCACACTTTACGTAAAAGACCCCCTGAGGGTTTACGAACTGGACTACGAGGCAAACGCCGACATAGTCAAAAAATGCGACAAGTACGGAAAGCGCATCGTTTTTCCATCAACGTCGGAAGTTTACGGAATGTGCCCCGACAGCGATTTCGACGAATATTCTTCGCCGCTTGTGCTCGGGCCGATTCCCAAAGAACGCTGGATATACTCATGCATAAAACAGATGCTCGACAGGCTTATATGGGCATACGGAAACCACGGAAATCTCAAGTTTACGCTGTTTAGGCCGTTCAATTTCATAGGGCCGAAGCTCGACGATATCACCGCACCAGAAGAGGGTTCCTCGCGCGTTTTAACGCAGTTTGCGCACAACATCATACACGGGAAGCCAATAAAACTCGTTGACGGCGGAATCCAGAAGCGCAGCTTCACGTTTATTGACGACGGCATAGAATGCCTGCTTAAGATTCTTGAAAACAAAAACGGCTGCGCCGACGGGAAAATATTCAACATAGGCAATCCGTATATGGAATTTTCAATAAAGGAGCTTGCCGAAATGCTTGTCGAGCTTTTCTCTGAGTATCCAGAATATGCCGAGCGCGCAAAAAACGCAAAAATGGAGTCCGTTTCCGGGCGCGAATATTACGGCGAAGGATATCAGGACGTTCCGCGGCGCATGCCCTCCATAAAGGAGGCCGAAAATATACTCGGATGGAAACCGACAACCGATCTTCGCACAGCGCTCAAGCTCACCCTCGACTACCATCTCCTAAAAAAAGACTACGAACTCGTCGGGATATCTAAATGAGACTGTCGATAAAAGTCGATGTTGATACTTACAGGGGAACGCGAGAAGGCGTTCCCAACCTATGCAGGGTTCTAAAAAAGCGCGGCATACCCGCGACTTTTCTATTTTCCCTGGGCCCAGACAACACAGGAAAGGCGCTTAGAAGAATCTTTAGAAAGGGTTTTTTAAGCAAGTGCCTGCGTTCGAACGTTGCAGGAAACTACGGCCTAAAAACTCTTTTATACGGAACCCTGCTCAAAGCGCCGCGCATCGGCAAATTGTGCGCGGACCAAATGAAGTCGGCAAGGGACGGCGGTTTTGAATGCGGCATACACTGTTGGGACCATTTCAAATGGCAGGATTGCCTTTCATCAATGCGCCCAACGGAAATAGGCGACGAATTCGAAAAGGCGCGCGCCGAATTTGAAAAAATATTCGGATACGAGCCGAAATCGTGCGGCGCCCCCGGTTGGCAAATAACGCCGGACGCACTTGAAACAGAAGACAAGGCCGGCATGCTTTACGCTTCGGACACGCGCGGAACATGCCCGTTTATGCCGGCAATGGGAGGGCGAAAATTCAACACCCTGCAAATTCCGTCCACGCTTCCCACATTGGACGAAGTCCTCGGAATAACGCCGGTTTCGGAATTGTCTGACACGTATTTGGCAAAAATATCACAATCCCGCCATTCAGTCGTCACAGTGCATGCCGAGCTTGAAGGGATGGCGTATCTTGAATGGTTCGACGCTTTTTTGTCAAAGCTCAAATCGTCTGGAACCGAATTTATCAGGTTAGACGACTACGCGAAAGAAATTTTAAAAAAGCCGGAATCCATACCGGACGCCGAAATAAAAATGGAGCCTTTCCCCGGGCGCTCGGGAACTCTTGCGGTCCAATGCGGCGGCGCCCCGAAAGAAAGAAAATTTTAGACGGAACAAAATTTTCCGATTAATGTCAACAATAGGCGAAAGGTTATATATGAAACTATTTTTTACTTCATTGCTATTGTGTGCGGGAACTTTGATTCATGCCGCAGACAATACGGCATGTCCGGCGGCATGTCCGGCAACGCAAAACGGAGCGGCGTGCCCGGCAGTTTGCCCGGCGGTACAAAACGGAACGGCGTGCCCGGCAGCAGAAACCTGCGCCCAAAAACAGGCGTGCGCGCCGTGTCCGGCGGCAAAAGCCTGCGCAAGGCCCGCTAATAATTGCGATGCAAGCGGCGATAAAAGCCAATGCCCGAGGAGGCATAACAGACATTGTTGGAACTAAAAACCGCTTTTCTTCCGATTTTTTTTCATAAGGGAAAACAGCATGCGGGACCGGATTTTTTTCCGGTTCCGCTTTTTTATTCGTTGACGCGGCAACACCGCCGCTGGCAATATCAATGCGTGAATTTTTCCGCGATAGATTTTGAAACCGCAAACGCGAACCGGGCATCAATATGCGCCGTCGGCGCGGTGCGCGTCGAAGGCGGAAAAATCGTGGACGAAATACACCGGCTTATAAACCCCTGCTGCGTTTTTAGCCCACTTAACATTGCCGTTCACGGCATCAACCCCTTCGACGTGCGTTTCTCCCCGCGCTTCGACCAGTTGTTCGGCGAAATAAAGCCTTTTCTGGAAGGCGTGGTTGTGGCGCACAATGCGCCTTTCGATATGTCATGCCTGTGCGCGGCGCTTGAAAAATACGATATCGCCCCTCCCGATTTCGACTATCTTTGCACACTGTCGATAAGCAGGAAGGCCGCAAGGGAACTGCCGTGCCACAGGCTCGACTTTTTGGCGAAACACTATCGGCTGGGCGCGTTCAACCACCACAACGCTCTCGACGACGCTAAAATGTGCGCAAAAATTTTCAGCCTTTTTTGCGAAAAAACGGACGTGGAAAACATGAAAAAACCGTTTCGCAAAAAAGCGGCCGACATGAGGGAAAGGCGCTCTGAAACATTCTTTTCCCCCCGCGGCAAAACCGCGCGCCCGACGACAATCCATGCGGGCGAACCGCAAAACGAATTTGAATTCGACTACTCACCGGTAAATTTTCGAAAGAATTTCGCCATCGCCGGAGATTTCGGGGACCTCGACGCCCGATATATAAAGTCCCTAATATGCAGGCAGGGCGGAAATTTTGTTTCCGTCATCGACCAAAACACCGATTATCTGGTTGTGGGGAACAAGCCGTTCCAACCCCGTGAATTATCGGCCTTCACCGATAAAATTTCATCGGCTCTGGCTTTCGGCAAAACGCGCTTTTTAAGCCTTCCGCATTTTTTAAAGGAAATAATGTAAAAAAAGGCTTGCGCGAAACATAAAAACGAATTGCATGTACTACTTGTCAATATCGCAGGGTGGAGCAGCTTGGTAGCTCGTCAGGCTCATAACCTGAAGGTCATTGGTTCAAATCCAATCCCTGCACCCAATTTAAAAACCGCCCTCCGGGCGGTTTTTTTATGCCAAAGCAACCGCACCACCGCCGCCGGCACGCAAAAAACCCCGACGCCCGATACAGCACGCTAAGGCACGAAAAAACGGTGCATTAATCTGCGCATAAGCCACGCACTGCGACAGCGGCCCATAAAAAGATATTTCGTTGAACAAACGGCGGCATATCGCCCTTTTAAATGATTTAGCTATCGGGCGCAAAAAAACGCTCAAAACGGGCGGAAAGCCCCCAGCTAAAGCACTATTGTTTTTTTTCGCCCGCTTTCGAGCCGTCCCCAAAGGCGTCGTTAAAGAACAGCCAATCGTTGTCTTCATGGTTGTCGGCCATGTCAGAAAGCTCCCATCCTCCGCCGAGAGATGCGTAGAGGGATATTATATTCGAAATAAAAAGCTGGCGGCTTGAAACCTGGCTTTGCTCGGAAGACAAGAGCGAACGCTGCGTGTCAAGCAAGTCCAAAAATTCGATTTCCCCTTCGGAATAGAGGCGCGACGACAACTCGAACGCCTTTTGGTTGTTTTCAACAAGCTTGTTTATGTGCGAAATTCTTTCGCGCTCCTTTTGCGCCGAAACGAGGGCGTCCTCAACCTCTTTGATTGCGTTTAAAACTGCGGCGTTCCAAGACACCCCAGCGGCCTCCGTCAAAGCCTTTTGAAGCTTTACGTTGTAATAGGTCTTGCCCGCCTGAAAAAGATTCCAGCTTGCGCTCGGCCCCACCGACCATGTTCCGTACTGGTTCTGGACAAGCTTGCCTATTTCCGGAGCCTGATAGGAAATCTGTCCGTTGACAAAGAATTTCGGGTAAAAATCAGATTCCGCATAACCGATTTTCGCGACGGCCGCATGAAGTTTGTTTTCGGCAGAAATTATGTCAGGACGCCTCCTGACCAACTGGGCAGGCACCCCCACGGGAATAAAGTTTTCAAGTTCGGGCAAATCGCGCGGCTGTGCGAGTTCGTCTTTCAACGCGCCGGTCGGCAAAGCAAGCAGATATTCGAGAACATGCCTTACCAGAAGCTTTTTGCTTTCAAGCTGCGGAATCTGGGCCGATGTGCTGTCAACTTGCGCCGCCGCGCGCACCACGTCGAGATCAGAAACAAAGCCGTTAGCCTTGCGCTGAAGCGTGACGATGTAGGTTTTTCTCTGCGTTTCGAGGTTCCTGCGCGTAATGATAAGCTCCTGCTGGTAGCCGCGGTATAAAAAGTAGTTTTTTGCGACCTCCGCGGCGACAGAAACTTTCGTGGCGCACTTGTCCGCCAAAGCGGCCTTATAATCCTCCACGGCCGACTCTATGCTTCTGCGTGTTCCGCCAAAAATGTCGATTTCCCAGCTTGCATTGGCGCCGAAAGAATATCCCGGGTGGGTCGTATCTATTCTCCCGCCCTCTTCAAAAGAGGCATTGGCGTCAAGGGACGGAAAGAATCCGCTCTGCGTGATGCCCAAGGTCGAACGCGCCTGGTTAATTTTCGCCACAGCAGAAGCGAGATCCAAATTGCTCTTGAAAGCGCGCTCTATAAGCGACGTAAGGGTGGAGTCTCCGAAGACGTCCCACCACCTTGCAAGCTCCCTGTCGGATACCTTGCGCACCACGCTCGAATCGGTCAGCGCCTTGCCTCCGACCTTATTGGCGTATTCCTCCGGGAGGGAGGCGGTTTCGGGTTTTTCAAAATCCGGCCCCACCATGCACCCGCAAACGGATGCGGCGAACGCGGCAACAAGCATTTTACCGTAAAATTTATTCATATCTAAGAGCCTCAATCGGGTCGAGCCTCGCCGCCTTCCATGCGGGATAGTATCCGAACACCAACCCCACGAAAACGGAAACCCCGACCGCCAAAATTATCGCATCGTAAGAAACCGACGACGGCCACTTCATAAGCACTGTCAAAGCCACCGACAGACCGTGCCCCAAAGCTATGCCGAGCAGACCTCCGAGAAGGCATATCACAATCGATTCCACGAGAAACTGTTTTAATATGTCGCTACCCCGCGCGCCGACCGCCATTCTAAGCCCGATTTCACGCGTTCTTTCCGTCACTGAAACGAGCATTATATTCATTATGCCTATGCCGCCCACGAACAGCGATACGAAAGCCACACACAAAAGCAGGTTTGTTATGGTTTCCGTCTGCGAAGTAAAAAACTCCGAAAACTCAGCCATTGTGCGAATTCTAAAATCGTCGTCGTTTTCTGGGGCGAGCCTGTGGGTTTCGCGCAAAACCTCCGTGATTTCCTTTACCGCCTGCGGAACTTCGTCCTGGTTCGGAGCGGCTATTATGAGGCTGTCAACGTTGGCAAAGCGAACCGGAGGGCGGTTTGAACTCGATGACGACGGATACAAATCGAGACTACCAACATATAGGTCCGATGTACTTGTCGCCGTGGTTGTGCTCGACGTTGTGGACGTAGAGCTGAGCGAAGTGCTTCCAGCTCCGCGCAGGCGCGTCTTTACCGTCGTCCATGGGGCGATTACAGTGTCGTCCTGGTCCATTCCCATCATATTTGCGCCTTTGGTTTTAAGCACACCTATGACTTTAAAAACCACATTCTGAATGCGCAAATTCTTTCCGACAGGATTTTCACCCTCAAACAGTTCGCGCACTATAGTAGATCCCACAAGGCACACTTTTGAGCCGCGCGTGACATGGCGCTTGCTTATCGGTTCGCCGTCCTCGATAGACCAGTTAGCAATCTTCATATAGTCTTCGTTAACGCCTATGATGCTAAACGGGCTCCAATTGTTCCCGCCGTAAATGATCTGCCCCCTGACGTTGACCACAGGAGAAACCGAAACTACCGACGGACACCCTTTCAAAATGGCGTTTACGTCGGTAAGCGTAATGTTCGCCCTTCCGCTCGAACCCGAACTCACGCCGCTCCTTGTAATGGTTCCGGGCCAAACGCGTATGGTGTTAACGCCCATATTGGCAATGTTTTGCGCAAGCGTTTCGCGGGCTCCGTTGCCTATCTCCATAAGAGCGATTACCGCGGCTATGCCTATCACTATGCCGAGCGTCGTCAGGAACGTGCGGGTCGGATTCCTGCAGATGGCCTTCAACGCCCATTTTAATACGCGAAGCTTTCTCATTTTCTAAGCACCGTGTCGGACGAAATTTCACCGTCCTTTAATTTTATTATGCGCTTTGCGCTTTGCGCGACGTCCATTTCGTGCGTCACCAAAACTATTGTCACGCCGTCTTTTTCGTTGATCTCGTTGAAAATCCTAAGGATTTCCTCGCTCATTTTAGTGTCGAGATTGCCGGTAGGCTCGTCGGCGAAAACTATCTGGGGCCGGTTTACAAGGGCGCGCGCTATCGCCACGCGCTGCTGCTGCCCCCCGGAAAGGCGCGAAGGCTCGTGGTCCATTCTGTCGGCCAATCCGACCCTCTCCAGCATCTCCTTCCCCATATCGAGCATCTTCTTTTCCGAAAGGTGCGCCGCAGTATATCCGAGGGGCATTATCACATTCTCAAGGGCAGTCGTGCGGGAAAGCAAATTGAAGTTTTGAAATACAAATCCTATTTTTTTATTTCTTACATCCGCCCGTTCGTCGTTGCTAAGCTTTGAAATTTCCTTGCCGTCGAGCCAATACTCGCCGCCGGTAGGCCTATCCAAACACCCGAGTATGTTCATCAGCGTGCTCTTGCCGGAACCCGACACCCCAGTAAGCGCGACCATTTCGCCGCGCTCTACGTCGAGCGTTATGCCCTTAAGCACGGGCAAAGACATGTCGCCCATATAATAGGTCTTTTGTATATCCTTCAACGATATGAGGCTCATAACGCTGCCTATTTCTTTGCGGCTGCCGATGTTGCGTTGCCCTTTTTCCTTTGCGGAACTTTGGGCATAAACGGATTCCTCGCCGCAGAAGACGACCTCCCTATCAAATCCACCGCCGTGACCACCTTCATGCCCTCTTTGATTTTATCAGACTCCACCGCAGTCCAGCCTCCGTCGCTTATCGAAGCCTTTACTGGCACCGGGCGCAATTTGTCCTTTCCGGCAACTACCCAAACGCAAGCGGAATTCTCCGGGGGCATTTCTCCGAGCACATATTTGGCGTCGGGCGAAAAACGAAGCGCCGCGTTAGGAACCGCAAGCGTCTTGTCTTTTCTATCGACCTCGAAATTCAAATTTGCCGAAAGGTACGGCAAAAGCCGCAGGCTCGAATTGTCGGTTATAACCTCCACAACATAAGTGACCACGTTTTGCGTCATCGTGGCGTTCAGGCGTATTTTTTCCACGGTGCCGTTGAATTTTTCGCCCGGGAAAGCGTCGACAGAAAACACAACGGGCTGGCCCTTGCGAATGCCACCGATGTCGGCCTCGTTGACGGACGCCCAAACCTGCATTCTGCGCAAATCTTTGGCTATCGAAAACAGGCTGCTGGCGCTCATGTTTGAAACGACCGTCTGGCCCACGTTCACTTTTCTGTCTATCACTACGCCGTTGACCGGGGCTTTTATAACGCAGTATTCCAAATTGCGCTTGGCCTCTTTCATCTCCGCTTCGGCCTGTACGACCTCCGCGTCTGACTGCAAAATCTTCGCCTTGGCGACGTCTATCTCAGCCGTGGCCTTTTCCCAAGCGGCAAGATACGCGTCGTACGAAGCCTGCGAAAGCGCCTCAGACGCCCCAAGACGCTTTGCGCGCGTCCAATCCCTCTCGGCCTGGCGCAAATTTGTTTCGGCTACTATCAAATTCGCTTTGGCCTGCGCCTGTGCGGCCTTCGACGCCTCAAGCCTTGCGTTGGCGCTCAAAAAGTTCGACTGCTGAATCTGGTCGTCTATAAGCGCTATTATGTCGCCTTCGCGTATCTCCGAACCGTAGTCCACCTCGCGCCCGTCCTTGTCCTTCCCGAACGCGATTATTTCGCCGGAAACCCGGGCGGCAACATCGACCAAATCCTCCGGCTCCACGGTTCCCGTGGCGTCTATCGTCTTTACAATGTCCTTTGTTTCGACGCTTGCCGTCCTAAACGACACTTTTTCCTCGTCCTTTTTAAAAAAACCGTAATAGACGCCCGCTCCCACACCCGCAAGCACAACGGCTGCAAACAAAAACTTTTTCATAGTCGAATGTATTTACGAAATTCCTCCTCTTTTATTTTGTGGACAACGCCCACAACTTGAAAAAGTTTCAGACTAAAACGCGGTTTATGCAACAAAAAACAATCTTTCCGAAATAAAATTTGACAAAAAACACGGATTTCCCATATCGGTTTTCCCATGGAAAACAACGCCGAAAAGCCCGACGAAATATCGGCCCTCGAAAAATTTATGAGGGAAAACGGGTTCACCAGAAAAGATCTTGCCGTCCAACTTGGCTCGAGGTCGCGCGTTTCCGAGATATTGAGCGGCAAAAGGCGCCTTTCAATTTCTATGATAAAAAACATAGTAAACAACTGGGGAATGGACGCAAACCTTCTGTTTCGCAAAAATCCCGAAAACTTCCCGGCAGTCTCCGGAAGCAAAAGCCCCACGAAGGCCTCCGGCAAAAAAAACGACTCAATACTCTGGCTGCTCGACTGACATTCAACGCCCCAAATTACCGCCAAATAAAAAACCCCGCAGCATGCGGGGTTTTCATACGGCCGAAAGCCGCAACCTAACGCATTCTGTTATAGGCGCAAACCAGGCCTTTCAAGCCCGCCGACTCTATGTTGGAGTCTATTCCAACACCCCATGTCCTCTTGCCGTCGCCGAGAGATTCGAGGCAAATGTAAGCCGCCGATTTTGTAGCCGACCCCTTGCCTATGGCGTGGGAACGGTAGTCTATCAGCTTAAAATCCTTCATGCCGTTTGCGGAAAACGCCATCACGAGCGAGTTGATCGGGCCGTTGCCTGTCGCCGAAAATATTTTCTCCTCGCCGTTTATGCGGAGCTTGGCGGTTATAAATACCCTGTTTGGATCGTCGTCAGGCTTGCCGTCGTCAGTGTCTATTTTGTAAGATTCGAGCTTAACCGGATTCTGTCGCCCGACAAACTCCCTCGAAAATATATCGAATATTTCGTTGGGCTGAAGCTCCTTGCCGAGCTTGTCGGCCGCCCCGTTAATGTAGTCGCCCACTTGCTGGCGCATGGCCTGCGGAACGTCAAGGCCGAAATCGTTTTCCAAAACGTAGGCCACGCCGCCCTTTCCGCTCTGCGAATTGATGCGTATTATGGCCTCGTACGAACAGCCTATGTCGGTGGGGTCTATGAGCAGGTACGGAACCTCCCACTCCTCGATATGCTCCTTGCGCATCAAATCCATTCCTTTTTTTATGGCGTCCTGGTGCGAACCGCTAAAGGCGGTAAAGACCAAATCGCCCGCATACGGATGGCGCGGAGGGACTTTCATTCCCGTGCATTCCTCGTAAACTGCCCGTATTCCCGGCAAATCCGAAAAGTCGAGTTTGGGATCAACCCCCTCGGCAAACATGTTCAGCGCGACCGTCACGATATCGAGATTTCCGGTGCGCTCCCCGTTCCCGAAAAGAGTGCCCTCCACCCTCTCGGCTCCAGCCATTATCCCAAGTTCCGTGGAAGCCACTCCGGTGCCGCGGTCGTTGTGCGTATGCAGGCTTATTTCAACGCAGTCTCGGTCGGATATATGCCTGGAAACCCACTCTATCTGGTCGGCGTATATGTTTGGAGGGTTGTATTGGACAGTCTCGGGCAGATTTACAATCAGCTTATTTTGCGGCGTCGGTTTCCAGATTTCCTTTACGGCCTCGCAAATTTCCAACGCAAAATCAAGCTCGGTGTCGCTGAAACTTTCGGGAGAATACTCCATTCTCACGCGAGTGCCAGATTTTTCAGCTTCTTCCGAAAGCGACTTTACAAGTTCCGCCCCCCGGCGCGCAATTTCTATAATCTCACCGCGCGACATTCTGAAAGTCACCTTGCGCTGCAGCGCCGAGGTGCTGTTGTACAAATGCACGATGGCGTTCTTACAGCCGCGTATGGCATCGAACGTCTTGCGTATAAGATGCTCGCGGCTTTGTGTGAGAACCTGCAAAGTGACGTCGTCCGGCACGAGATTTTCGTCGATTATTTTCCTTATGAAATCGTATTCCGTTTCGCTCGCCGACGGAAATCCGACCTCTATCTCCTTAAATCCTATTTTTACGAGAGTGTTGAAAAGGCGGAGTTTCTGGTCAACATTCATGGGCACCGCGAGCGCCTGGTTGCCGTCGCGCAAATCGACGCTGCACCAAGCCGGCGCACAATCGATCTTTTTGTCGGGCCACTGCCTGTCCGGCAGGGAAACGTCGAACCGGCGTTTATATTTTAATATGCTGTTGTCTTTCATTTCGTATTGTTCCGTTTAAAATCTGTATTCCCGTAAAAAAAATCAAGCGCGTTTCCCGAAGGGGATGCGCGCTCAACCAAATTCCGACTCTTCCTCAAAAACCAGTCTACGCCAAATTCCCCTTCCCGATTCCGCGGACAAGGAACCCGATTTCCGCAAGAAGTCGGTGGTCTAAGCAGTTTCTGCCGTCGAATATCCAAGCGGGTGTCTGCATAGTCTTTCTGATTTTCTCGTAGTCGAGTTTCCTAAATTCGTCCCAGTGTGTCAACAAAACAATTGCGTGCGAATTTTCCGCGGCCTCGTACGGAGATTTGCAAAACTCTACGCGCCCGTCGCCTTCCGAAAGGCCCAAGTCGGACAGTATCTGACCATCAGACACCTTGGGGTCGTAAAACGCAAGGCGCGCGCACTCGCTCAACAAATCCCTGCAAATGTCGATTGCCGGAGATTCTCGCGTGTCGTTCGTATTCTCCTTAAAAGCGAAACCGAATATCGCAATGCGCTTCCCGCTTATGTTTTTGAACATTCTCTCAACTATGTCGGCGGAAAAGCGGCGCTTTTGAAACGCGTTCATGTCCACGACGGCCCGCCAATAATCGGCGACCTTAGGCAGATTGAAATGTTCGCAAAGATATATGAGGTTCAGAAGGTCTTTTTGAAAACACGAACCGCCGTAGCCTACGGAACTTTTCAAAAATTTGGAACCTATTCTCGAGTCGCTGCCGACCGCAGCCGCGACCTGGTCAACATCGGCCCCCGTGGCCTCGCAGAGCGCGCTGATTGCGTTTATGGAGCTTATGCGCTGCGCCAAAAACGCGTTTGCCGTAAGCTTGCTCAGCTCGCTCGACCACAGGTTGGTCTTTATTATTTTTTCGCGCGGTACCCAGCGGGCGTAAATCGACGCCAAAGTCTCGATTGCCGCACGGCCTTCCTCAGTGGCGTCGTCCCCGCCTATAAGCACCCTGTCAGGATTTTCAAGGTCGCGCACGGCCGTTCCCTCGGCGAGAAACTCGGGGTTCGACAAAACGTGGAACTTATACCCCGAAGACTCCAATATCGTCTTTATCACTTCGGCAGTGCGCACGGGCATGGTCGACTTTTCAACGACTATTTTTCCGTCTTTAGAAGCGCGGGCTATCGAGCGCGCGCACGACTCCACAAAGCTTAAATCCGACGCGCTTCCCGCGCCGTATCCGTAGGTCTTTGTGGGAGTGTTGACAGATATGAAAACGATGTCGGCCTTTTCAACGGAATATTCCACGTCCGCGGTAAAAAATAAATTTTTGCCGCGCACCTCCTTTACAAGCTCGTCAAGCCCCGGTTCGAATACGGGAAGGCTATCGGAATTCCAAGCCGCAATGCGCTCGCGGTTCACGTCGACCACATCGACGCGAATGTCGGGACATTTCCGCGCAATGACAGTCATTGTCGGGCCGCCGACATATCCGGCACCTATGCAGCATATCCTCATAGCCTACTCTCTCACGAGCTTTGACTTCGTTGCGAAAGCCTCTTTCGATACTCCCTGTTTTTTTGCGCGCTGGCGCAAACGCAGCGACTGCAGCTTGATGAATCCTGTAGCGTCGTCCTGGTTGTACTCGCTCTTTACGCCCTCCATGCTTGCGATGTTGGCGTCGTACAGGCTCAGCTCGCTCTTTCTCCCTACGCATGTAATGCCGCCCTTGTAAAGCTTGAGCCTTACTACTCCGCTTACGGAATCCTGGCTTTTGTCTATGAACGCCTGCAATGCCTCGCGCTCGGGCGCGTACCAGAAACCGTTGTAGATAAGCTCGGCATATTTGGGGATAAGGGTGTCGCGCAGGTGCATAAGCTCCCTGTCCATGGTAATAGTCTCCATGTTGCGGTGGGCGAATTCGAGAATCGTGCCTCCGGGAGTTTCGTAAACGCCCCTGCTCTTCATGCCGACAAAACGGTTTTCCACTATGTCAACCCTGCCTATGCCGTTGGCTCCGCCTATTTTATTGAGCGTTCTAAGAACGTCGGAAGGCTTCATTCTCTTCCCGTCAACCGCCACGCAATCGCCCTTTTCAAACGTCAATTCGATATACGTCGGCTTGTCGGGCGCGTCTTCAGGCGAAACGGTCGTCTTAAACATGCCCTTGTTTTCGGGGACGGTGGGATCAAACCACGGATCTTCGAGAATGCCCGCCTCATAGGAGATATGGAGCATGTTCCTGTCCATAGAATAAGGCTTTTTGGCGGAAGCCTCGACATTGATGTTGTGCTCGCGGCAGTATGCTATCATTTCGCTTCTTCCGGGGAATTTCTCGCGGAATTCGTCCATTCTCCACGGGGATATGATCTGCAAATCCGGAGCCAGCGCCGCATAGGATATTTCAAAGCGGCATTGGTCGTTGCCCTTGCCGGTAGCCCCGTGCGCCACGGCGTCGGCGTTTTCGGCTTTGGCTATTTCCACCTGCGCCTTGGCTATGAGCGGCCGCGCAATCGACGTGCCCAGATAATACTGGCCTTCGTAAATCGCGTTCGCCCTTATCATCGGATATATGAAGTCGGAAACAAACTCGTCCTGCAAGTCCACGGTATAGTGGGCCGACGCCCCCGTCGCCTTGGCCTTTTCCGCCAACCCCGCGAGCTCCTCTTCCTGCCCGACGTTTGCGGCAAACGTAACCACTTCCGCATTGAAGCGGTCTTTGATCCACTTGACGATAACGGAGGTGTCGAGACCTCCCGAATATGCGAGTACTACTTTCATTTCACTCTCCTAATAAAAATTTCGGTTTTTTATAGTCTAATTTTGGCGCAATGGAAGCTTTAAATGCCGCCGGTGCCGCGGTTTTTTTTGACGAGCATGCTTAAAATCGCCTTTTGGACATGCAACCGGTTTTCGGCTTGGTCGAATATGACGCTTCTTTTCGAGCGCAAAACGCCCTCTGAAACCTCCTCCCCGGAATGGGCGGGAAGGCAATGCATAAATATGGAATTTTTGCCGGACAGGCCGAAAAGCTTCTCGTTAACTTGGTACGGAGCCATTATTTTAAGCCTTTCCGCCTTTTCCTCCTCTTTCCCCATGCTGACCCAAACGTCGGTATATACGGCGTCGGCGCCCCTGGCGGCGTCCTCGGGATCGCTTGTAAATCTGAAAGTTTTTGAAATGCCAGCCTCTTTGAAAAGTCCGTCAAGGACGGGTTGCGGGGCAAACTCTTCGGGTCCGCACAGCACTACCTCCATGCCGAACATGCCGCCCGAAAGCGCGAGCGAATACGCCATATTGCACGCGGTGTCTCCGAAAAACGCAAGCTTTTTGCCTTTAAGCGAATCCACGTCGGGTTCGCCTGCGCTGAAAAACTCCATCATCGTAAACATGTCCGTATAGCTCTGGCACGGGTGAAGAAGGTCTGTAAGGGCGTTGACGACAGGCAACCCGGAGTTTTCCGCAAACTTTTCAACCATCTCCTGCTCGAAGGTTCTGATTACTATTCCGTGCAGAAACCTGCCCATTATTTTTGCCGTATCCTCCACTGTCTCGCCGCGAGAAAGCTGGAGATCCGAAGCGTTTATTACCATCGGATGCCCACCCAATTCGTAAACGCCGGCCTCAAACGACAGCCTTGTGCGCGTGCTTTTCTTGAAAAAAATCAACCCCCAACTTTGTCCCTGAAGGACATCGAGCCTGCCAGCGGAGCGGAGCTTCTTGTAGCGGTGCGCGAGCGCAAACACCTCCGCTGCCTCCTTTTCAGTAAAGTCGGTATCTTTTAAAAACGATCTTGCCATTTTAAAGTTCTCCCAATGTTTTGTCCAAAATTTTCAATGCTCTGTCGATCTCCGTCGCCTTCACGTTGAGCGCAGGAAGGAAGCGCAGGGCGTTCGATCCGGCCGGAATGAGTATCAGGCCGTTCTCCCTAAGCCTTGCGCAAATGTCCGAATTTGAATACGGCCCGTTGAAAAGAACCGCCCGCATAAGCCCGAGGCCCCTTTCGAGCTTTACTATATGGGGATATTTCGCCGCCACTTTAGACAGCCCCGCAGACAAACGTTCCCCCATTTTGGCGGCGTTTTCCACAAGGCGCTCCTTTTCCACAACGGAAATGGTCGCCAATGCGGCGGCGCACGCGAGCGCGTTGCCCCCGAAGGTGGTGCCGTGCGAACCGGGCGTAAACAAGTCGGCATGCGGAGACGAAAGCCAAATGGCCCCTATCGGGAATCCGCCGCCGAGCCCCTTCGCCATGGAAACGCCGTCCGGTTTTACCCCTATGCGCTGGGACGCCAAAAACGCCCCGCTGCGGCCAAATCCGCACTGCACCTCGTCGAAAAGCAAAAGGGCGTTCTTTTTTTTGCATATCGACTTGAGGGCTTTTAGAAACTCGCGCTTGGCCGGCGTGACGCCGCTTTCGCCCTGCACCGGCTCGACTATAACCGCGGCGGTGTCGTCGTCAACGGCCTTTTCAAACGAATCGATATCGTTGAATGCGGCGTACTCAAAGCCTTCGAGCATCGGCGAAAAGCCCTTTTGGATTTTTCTCTGGGCGGTTGCCGCAACGCAGCCCATGGTTCTGCCGTGAAAACCGTCAACGGCCGTGACGATTTTATATTTTTTACCCTCCGCGCCCGAAACTTTTAAGCCGTGCAGACGCGCCGCCTTTATGAGCGCCTCGTTGGCCTCCGTTCCGCTATTGCATATAAAAACCTTCCCGCGCCCTATCTTGCCTACGAGCTTTTCCGACAAGTCAGCATTCGGTTTGGTAAGGTAAAGGTTGCTGCAATGCGCCAAAACTCCCGCCTGCTTCGAAACCGCCCTGACCCAGGCAGGATGGCAGTGGCCGATGCTCGCGACGGCTATCCCCGCGCCGAAATCGAGATATTCGCGCCCTTTGTCGTCGTATAATTTGCGCCCCTTGCCGCGCGATACGACAAAATCGCGCTTCCCGAAGGCGGGCATTGCGTATTTTGAAATTTTTTCCCTCAATGTCATTTAATCCTCCTATTTTGCGGACGTCACGATTTCAGTGCCTATCCCCCTGTCAGTAAAAATTTCCAAAAGTATGCTGTGCGGCATATATCCGTCAACAAAGTGGACCCTTCTTACGCCTTTGCGTATCGCGTCAACTCCGGCATCGACTTTAGGCATCATTCCGCCGCCTATGACCCCGTCGCGCTTCAAGCCATCAACCTCGTCGACCTTTAAATGCGATATGAGCGTGGATCTATCCTCCGGATTCCTCATCAATCCGGGAACGTCGCACAGGAACACGAGCCTGCGCGCCTTCAGCGCCGCTGCGACAGACGACGCCGCAACGTCCGCGTTCGTGTTGTACGGGTGCATGTCGGCGCCTTCGGCTATCGGCGAGACTACGGGCGTGTGTCCGTCGGCTATCGCCTTCTTGATGAGTTTGGCCTTTACGGAATTTATCTTGCCGACGTATCCTATGTCTATGGGAGAGCCGCTTTCATCGAATGGCGTAAATTTTTCGCAACACAGGACGTCGTTGCCGCGAAAGCGTATTGGCGAACAGCCCTGCGCTTTTAAAAGCCCGGCGATTTCGGCGTTTATCTCGTTGTTTAAAACGTCTTCGGCGATAAGAACCGTCTTTTGGTCGGTCACGCGCATTCCGTTTTTAAACTCCGCCTTTAACCCCGCCTTGGACATCGCGCGGCTTATGGCCTTCCCCCCCCCGTGGACCACCACCACGTTTATTCCGACGGCAGCAAGAAAAGCTATATCCTGCGCCACCGACGCCCGCACCTCCGGATTGGGATCGTCCATAAACGCCCCGCCGTATTTGACCACAAATATCGAGCCCTTAAAACGCTGAATGTACGGGAGCGCCTCTATCAGTATTCCCGCCTTTTTGGTCACCTCTTCAATGCTGCTATTTTCCATCTCCGAAAAAATTTTTAAAAGCTGCAACAACGACTTTCCCGTTTGACGGCAGCGTCATTCCCCCTTGTTGAAATTCACATACCCCTCGGTAAGATCCGCCGCAAGGATAGAATCCTCCGCCGAACCGAGATTAAGATTTATAAGAATTCCAAACGTCTTATTTGAAACTATTTTCTTCCAAAGTGGCTTGTTTCCGTCCACTGGCTGGCCCTTGCGCAAAACCTCGACGCCGTCGTAGAACAAATCAAGCTTGTCGAGCTCTATTCCCGTGCGCGCGTACCCGGCAGCGTCGGTCAAGCGCCCCCAGTTAGGATCGCATCCGTACCACGACGACTTCACAAGCAGCGAATTCCCGACTGAACGGCATATTTTTTCGGCCTGGGCGTCGTCGCGCGCCCCCACAACCTTTACCTCCACAACTTTCGTTATTTTCTCGCCGTCGCCCACGATTTTGCGAGCAAGAACCCTGCATGCCTCCGCAACCGCCGCCCTAAACGCCTCTATCGCGTCGGCGTCTGACTCAGAAATTTCCACCCCTCCGGAACCGTTGCAAAGGCAGAGAACGGTGTCGTTCGTGCTCATGTCGCCGTCGACAGTTATGCGGTTGAAAGTCTTGTTTGCCGCGGCCTTTAGCGTCTCTTTCAATAGGTTCTGCGATATCGAAACGTCGCTTGCAAGAAACGCAAGCATGGTTGCCATGTTCGGCTCTATCATGCCGGCGCCCTTCGCCATGCCCGCCACGCTAAACTTTTTGCCGTCAAATTCCACGTTTACAAGAACGGTTTTCGGCCGCGTGTCAGACGTCATTATGGCCGACGCCGCAGCAGCCCCTGCAGCGTCCGACGAAGACAGATTATCCGCCGCGCTTTTTATTCCGCTGCGCAGCTTTTCCATGGGCATGAACTCGCCTATGCGCCCCGTGGAACATACGAGGACCTGCTCGGGCTTTGCGCCTAAAATGCCAGCCGTAAATTTACATGTGTCAACCGCGTCCCTCATTCCGCGCTCCCCGGTGCATGCGTTGGCGTTGCCGCTGTTGGCGACGATAGCCTTCGCCTTCGCTGAAACCTCGAGATGGCGCATGTCAACAACAACGGGCGCAGCCTTGACATCGTTTGTTGTGAAAACTCCGGAAGCTGTCGCCGGAGAATCCGAAACGACAAGCGCAACATCAAGGCGGGAAACATCTCCCTTATTGCGTATGTCACATGCAGCGCCCGCCACTTTAAAGCCTTTTATAAGCCCGAGTCCCGAAACGTCTTCAAACGTCTCTATTTTATAGTTCCTATCCATTTTTTAAAAACGCCTTGTTTAATTTTAACTTTAATATGCCCTACGCCAAGCCCGCAGTCTCGTCGAAACCGAAAATAAGATTCATTATCTGAACCGCCTGCCCGCTCGCGCCCTTCACAAGATTGTCTATGGCGCTGCACAGCACGGCGTTTCCGGTGCGCGAATCTAAAAATGCCGAAATGTCGCATCTGTTCGTGTTCGATACATGCAGAGTGTCCGGATAAGAGCCCGAAGGCAAAACGCCCACAAAAGGCCTTCCTCCGTAATATTTGCGCCATATACCGTAGATTTCTTCCACATTTCCGAGTTTGCACGGAAGGGTAATTGTGGTCGATATGCCGCGCGTCATCGGAGCCAGATGAGGATTGAACTGAACCGCGACTTTCCTGCCGGCGGCTATCGACAGCTCCTCCTCTATCTCGGACAAATGCCTGTGTTTCGGTATGCCGTACGCCTTCGCGCTTTCGTTGCGCTCGCAAAAAATATAGCCCATGTCGGCCTTCCTGCCGGCGCCGGAGACTCCGCTATAACTGTCTATCACAATATGTTCAAGCTCAACGGCCCCTTCCCTAACCAGCGGAATAAGCGGTATGAGAATGCTCGTCGGATAGCACCCGGCGCAAGCTATAAGCCTGTCGGAAGCCGATACGGGGAAAAGCTCGGCTACGACGTATTTACCGAGCTTTAACAAGTCCGGGGCGCGATGGTCGCCGCCGTAGTATTCCCTGTACGTGTCGAGTGAATTAAGGCGGAAGTCGGCCGAAAGGTCTATTACAGTTTTCCCGGCTTCAACCAGCGGCTTGGCGTATTCGGCCGCAGCCCCGTGAGGAAGCGCCAAAAACCATACGTCGACGTCCATTCCAGCCTGTTCTTCGGGATCCGAAGGCAAAAACGCCATGTCGGGCCTTATCAAATGGCGGAGCGACGGCATGGTGTCAACCACCGGCTTTCCCGCGAGACTGCGCGACGTCACGCACGCCAATTCCGCGTTCGGGTGGCGCGCCAGAATTTTTACGAGTTCTATTCCGGCATATCCGGAAGCTCCGGTTATTCCCGCCTTGATTTTCTTTTCCATAGCCTTAAAAAAATGTTTGCCGCCCTGCCAAGAAAACAAATTTCTTAAAATACGAGGGGGCTGTTAAAAATTTTTCGTTAAATCTTAGAAAGTACAAAAGCCCCACCGCTTGCGCGGAAGGGCTTCGAGTATAAGAAAAATTCTCCTGCGGATTAACGCTTTGAGAACTGGAAGCGTTTGCGCGCGCCGGGCTGTCCCGATTTTTTGCGTTCCTTAGATCGCGGATCCCTGGTTATGAGTCCGTTTTGCTTGAGAACCGCCCTGAGAGAATCGTCCATCTTTTGGAGCGCCCTTGCAAGCGCGTGGCTGATAGCCCCAGCCTGTCCGACGGGACCGCCGCCCTTGACGCTTATGTCGGCGTCAACCGCGTTGCGCATTGACGTGCATGCAAGAGGGCGGAGCGCCAGCATTGAAAGCTGGTCCGTGTTGCAGTATTCGTCGATGGGCTTGTCGTTAACCGTAAGCTTGCCCGACCCTTTTGTAAGACGCGCGCGGGCAACCGACGTCTTGCGGCGTCCCACGGAAACAAAAATTTCGCTATCGCTCATGTCGCTAATTAGAAGTTAAATGGTTTTGGTTGTTGGGCGGCATGCGGATGCTCCGCGCCCGCATAAACGTGAAGCTTCATAAACATATCTCTTGCGAGCTTGTTCTTGGGAAGCATTCCCCTTACGGCGGCCTCTATGAGATATTCAGGCCTGCGTGCGCGAAACTCGGAGAGCTTAACATACTTTTCGCCCCCGACATATCCCGAATAAAACATATACTCCTTCTCCTCCTCCTTCTTGCCAGTGACCTTGACTTTCTCGGCGTTTATAACAATTACATGGTCGCCGCAATCTACATGGGGAGTATAAATGGGTTTGTTGCGGCCGCGCAGCACGTTCGCAATCTTGACTGCAAGGCGCCCAAGCACCTGGTCGGTGGCGTCAACCACATACCACTGCTTCTTATCCTCTTTCTTTGCTATTGTCGTATTCATTTTTAATGAAAAATAAATGACTTTACGTTTATGTTCCGCCTCGTCAAGAGTTTTTTTGACTTTTATTTTCAAAGTTTCAGTATCGGCTTCACAAAAAAAATACCTCCCCACGCATGCAAACGGATTTTTACCCAGTATTTCTAGCATACATATGCGCGAAAACTTAAGTTATTTTTAGCCACCAGCTTCCGTCCACTCCAATAGCTGACATTATAGCATGGGCCTCTAACGCTGCGCGGCATAGCCGAAGGCGGAACAACAGGAACACATGTACTGAGCTATAATCGACTTATGCGCAAACTTTCCTGCCGAACCACAAAAAACACACTAACCGCATTCTAATAATAATCCTGCCCCAAAAGCCACAATCCCGCAATCGACGCAAGAATTTAAGCACATAAAAGAAAAATGCTCCGATTGAACGCAAATTCCGAGTCTTTAATATGCTCACAACCGCAGGAAAGTTTCGGCGGCATCACTTTTTTATGCCTTCAAAATTTTTGGCGCGGAAATAATTGCAAGCATATTCAACAGATGCGATTTTCTCCAATAAATCCGCCGGTATATAAAAATAATGGTTTGATGCTTCATAGCCGATAAATTCGTCCTCGAGGCAAAGTTTGTACATTTCGCGGGCGAGGAGTTTTTCATCGCTTAGCAGGGCAAGCATTTTTTCTTTGTCGGCGTCGAACGCCTCCCTTGAGGCGGAGGTAAAAATTCTGTCCCTGAGGATTATAAAGCGCGACTGGTTGGCAAAACTCTTCAGGCTTATAAGAGCGCAGCGGGCGTAGCGTATCTGCGCCGAAATTTCCCTCCCCGCCTCCTCCTTTAGGCCGCCCGAGGATTCTGCCTCAATCAGGGAGGCTATGCCCCTGTCCAAACCGGATACAACTTTTTCAAGCTGGCTTATCAAGACGCCTTCGGGATACTTTGAGCGCCACAACCTTAAATTATCGTACGGAATGCCTACCATGGTCGCCCGGTAGCCGCTCGGTTTAACATACACGGGATTAGCCGCCCCCATGTGCTGGACTCCAAAATAAGCCAATGTTATATCAAAAGGATATTCCCTCCACGCGTCCGAAAATTCAGTCCACGCCCTCAAAACATGGGCGGACGCTTTTTCACCGTATCGGCGCAGGGCTATCTTGCGCAAATTTTCCTCAACGGAAAGAGATTTGTCGAAAGAATTGAACGCCTCTATGTTGACCGACGGATAACCGCCCAAACTCCAATTCAAAAGGACGTTCCCGACGCCCATATCCTTTAAATTCTTAGAGTGCCTCGCCACAATGTCCACATAAGGAATATACGGGACAGGAGAAAACTCCCAAGAGGTGTTAACCTGAACTTTGGCCATCGCGCGCATCCCCCGCTTTTTTGCAAGGCTCCAAAGGTTCCTTGCCCGCGGCCCCGGAGCAGAATCCGAACAGGATATGCAATATTCGTTTACGCTGCTCTCCACGGGGCCCCGTTTAAACGACAAATCCCACTCGCTTACGCACATCAAAATGCAGTCCCTCTCAAGAAGCTCCACGGTGCCTTCGACCGCCTCCGGCCGCCACCCCCAATCCCAAACTATCATTTCCGCGTTCTTGCTCGCCGAACGCATTCCGCGGAAAATTGCATTGTTTACCTCCGATACAATCACGGGGCTGCCGCGCGCGGCGCACACCTTGCAAATATCCTTGGCCAATCTGTGCGACAGGCAATTTGTAAGGCATTCAGAGGCGGTTATGGTAAACACTCCGCCGAGCTTCGGCACAGCTTTGAAAAGCCGCGCTGTGGCGTTTTCGAGCCAGTCCAAAACGGGCTTTTGGGAGGTGCAAAGGGCTATCATTCCGCCGTCCGGAGTGCCTTTCAACGCGGCTCGTCCGGGTGAAGATTCAAAAAATTTAGGCGGCATGGCACGCGGCTCGTTCAAATATAAGAACACCTTTATGCCGTATTTTTCGGCTCTGGAGACAAGCTTGTTGAGATTTTTCAGCCTGCGGGGGGCGTCGGGGGAATCGTCGTATATGCCGCCGTTTTCGACGAGGGTTCGAAGAACGACATGCATCCACACGGCGTTTACCCCCACCTTCTGGTAATGCCTCAAAAGCGCGTCGGAATACGAAGAAACATCGTCGTCAAGAAGGCAGTCTCCGTATTCGGAAAAATACGGATACGCCATCACTATGTTTCCCTTTTGGGGCTCCCGGGCGGTGCCTTCGGGCATGAGCGACATTTCATCGTTAAACTTAAACCTTTCGGCGCCCTTAAAAAGTCTGTCCGCGCCTTCGGCCTGCATAAGCTTCTTAAACTCGGCGCACTTTGTCGATATTGCGGCATCCGGCTCGGAGTATTTGAGAGGCCCGCATTTGGGTTTTACGGAACCGAGTTTTATGTAAAGAAAGTCGTCGGCTATAAGCTTGAATTCGAGCTCCTCGGCCGACATTCCAAGCAGAACCAGAAGCTGCGGATAATCGAGCATATGCCAATTTCTCCTCAAAACCGTTATATACCCCTTATCCTTCCATGCGCCCTCTACCTTGCCCTGTTCCGGCAAACCCATCATGGAGGCGACAGAGCGTATCTGTTCCTCCGTTGCTCCGACGGTTTGCGCAAGGCGTCCCACCGGAACGCAAGTCCAATTTCTAAATACAAACGCGTGCAGCCGGCTTGGAAAATACGAATAGTCTATGGCGGGAGTCTTTCCGTTCTGCCCGGGCAACGAAACCGTCCCGGCGCCTTGCAAATCCGCGCATACGCACGAAAGTGCAAATAAAAATGGCGCAAACGCAATTTCCAATAATTTTTTTATAGTCATTCTTTTTCCCAAAAAACTTTATTCAGCCGAAAAATTAAGCCAAAGAAGCAATTAATAAATAGGATAATTTAACCCCCAAGTAAAGGGAAAAGACCAGTCTGTCGCTTACAATAAAACTATACTATCAAACACAGTTCAAAAATACGTTGATACTCGCAAAAAAACCTTATTCCCAAAACCCTGAAATAAACTCTACCATCTATGCGCTTATCCGCCCGCGCCATTTATCTGGTTGCCTATGGCGTTGCATCATTATACGCAGGCTACCTGAAAGCAAGGGGATATCGCGCATGTTTGTTTATTCTAATCTAACCTGCAGCCTCATGCAAAAGGAGGCATGGCCAAATCCGCGAAAATATGCAACCTGCAAATCGGAGCCATTCTGCGCAAACGGCACAGCCATTTACGGATATTCAAGAAAAAGAATCCGCAAGCAAACGCGCCCGCAGTGAAGAAACCGCACACCCGAGGCGCCAAAATAGAGATTGCTTAACCGCCCCACAATTTCCGCGGGTGCCGGCGGTTCTTCGACCAAACCAAACTGGTGCCATGCTTCTAAATATCATACGGTTTCGCGCTATTTTTGCGCCCAAAAAACCATATACACATGCCGGTATTTTTGCCCGCGCAAAAAAAGCTCCGCCGTAAATGCCCGCCGCGACGCGTTTCAGTTTTGCTGCCCGCCTCTTCCCGCCCCGCAGCGGCGGATTAATCGGCATCTTCAGGGAATGCCCTTTATTTTCAGAACATTTCGGAAAATAGTTTCGTTCAATAGCAACAAACAAGCTACGCGCCTTTTTGCCCCGGCCTTCCCAACTTCTGCGCTATGACCGAAACTATGATCAGTTGATAGGCGTGATACAGCATTGTAGGCAAGAGTACCACCCCTATGACTGCGGGATTGTCGAAAAGCACCTTGCTCATAACAGATCCGTGCACAAGCGACTTTTTCGAGCCGCAAAAAACGGCGGTTATCGTATCCTCCCTGTTGAAGCCCATGATGCGGCAGAAAAGCCACACCACCGCCATCGCAGCAAAAAACAGAACAACCATCGCCGCCGACAAAACGACCAAATCCGAAACGGGAAAGCCAGAAAACATTCGCTTTTCAAAAGAATCGCAAAACGACGTATAGACTATCATAAGAATTACGAACTGGTCGAAATTTCTCAAAGCTTTCCTGTGCGCCTCCGCAAAGAATCCGAACTTCGGGTTGAGCGCAATTCCCGCAACCACAGGAATTATCACCTGCACTACAAGTTTGACAATCACCTCCGCGAGCCCGCGCGAACCGTCCACCCCCTCGAGGAACAGGCTCATCCAAAGCGGCGTTATAAAAACCCCCAATAAACTCGATATGCTCGCGTTAAAAATAGCAGCAGGCATGTTTCCGCCCGCTATCGACACCATTACCACGCTGGAAGATACCGTTGACGGAAGCGTAGCCAAAAAAAACGTTCCCAACCAAAGCCAGTGAAGGTCCCCCTCCGCCTCAAAGGCGCCGCAAACCGACATCGCGCACAATACAATCGCCGGGAACAGCACGAACGTCGACAAATGCACAAGGATATGTAGCCTAACATTTACAAGCCCCGCCCTTAGCTTGCGGCGGTCCAGCCTGAGCCCGTAAAAAAAGAATATCCCCACTACGCCCCATGAAGCGGCGTCTCCAAGCGAAATTCCCGCCACCGCGAAATTTCCCACTTCCGGAGCGGCCCATGCCAAAGCTATCGACGCAAAAAGGCAAATTATAAACGGTTCGAGCCCTATCCTGCTTAAAAAATTCATAACCGACAAAACTGACTTCCGGCTTATTTTTATCAATACTTTTTAAGCATCCCCAAACGATTCCATCGTCTCCGCAATAACAGCGCATATTTAAAAACCCGGCGCAAATGCCGTAAAATTACGCTCTGCCAAGCGGCGAAGAGCGCGGACGCTCTCCTCCTATCGCAGGTCTTTCATCAGCTGTTTGTATGGAACGCCTACAAAGCCGAGACGCCTGTAAAGCGATTCGGCCCGCAGATTTTCCGGCGCAAACTCCAAGCGCATTCTTGCAACACCCGAAATATTCGCCATATATTCGAAAAATTCCATTCCCAATCCGCGCGAGCGGTACTCTGGCAGTATAAACAGCTCCTCAAGCCACAAAACGATGCCCCCAGCCTCCTGCGAATACATTTTGCTCGCCAAACCGTATCCCGCCGCAACGCCGCCGCATTCGGCCACAACCCCGATAAGATAGGCGTCGGAGCGCATCATTTCCTCAAACGCGGCGATGCGGCGGCTTTCCGGTATCGGCCCCGATACGGCTTCGGACGAATAAAGCATTCCCGAAAGTTTCAGATACAGCTCCCTGTCGGACGGCGTTATTTTTCTTATCATAGCTTGAGTGGAATTAACTGCGCTTTAAAATAGGACGGACGTTTTTTACAAGAAATTTGTTAGACGCTAACGGCGCTGCCCCCCCAATGTCAAGCAAGTTTCCGCATAAACCGTGGAAAAAACGCGCCATGCGTATCTGCCGAGATTCAAAAAAGCGCAATGCTGCGCTTCCGCCGAATGAACATTAACCGCGTTTTGGCGGTTTCCGCGCGGGCTTCCGCCGCCAAAAATCTCCGCGCCACCTGCCACGAATGCGCGTCTCCGCATTTCAACGCCGCGTTCCGGCGCCGCAGGATTTATTTCCGAGAACCGCATTCCCCCGCAAAGCCGGGAACGCCGATTTAAAACACGCGTGCCGGGCGCGTATTTTCCAGGCCCGCGCAAACGCCCGGCGCTTCCGCGCACGAAAAGGCGCATGCTACGCATCAGAGCCGCTCGAAATAAGGGAGGCGCTCTATGGGAGCGTCAATGCGCACGGTTTTTCCTCCCTCGTAAACATTTCCGAGTTCGTCGCGCCATTTGCCGTCCGGAAGTCTGACGCTGCGGAAATCGTCCGGAGTCAGAACCGGCGCAACGAGATATTTGTCTCCGAGCATGTACTGGTCTTTGCACTCCTCAAATCCCTGGTTCGGGAACTCGTATTCCATCGCCCGAACAATCGGTTCTCCGGATTTCGACGCGTGCCGCGCCATTTTTAAAATGTAATCTCCGAATTTAACATGGAGATTCGCGGCTTGACGGCATAAATCGAGGTGTTTTTTGTCGAGCACACGCCACGGCGCAAGGGAAAACTGCATCATCGGCATGAGCGCGGAGGCCTGCGCGAAGCGCACAATCAGCCTCTGGTCGAGCTTGCTCTGGTCCACGTTGAAAAACGATATGTAATCGCCTCCGCCTATCATGTCGGGGCACGTATAGGCATGGCCGATAAGCCCGGCCGCGACCATATGGGGAACGAGCAGCTTTAAATCGTTCCACGAATAGTATTTGTCGAGAAGCCTTTGCACGATGGCCCTTCCGCCCATCTTCCAGCACGCCCTGTACTCGTTGTAGGGAAATTCAAGCCCGATCTTCGCCCATTCCTCTGTGTAATCGTTGGGAACGTTGTCCGGCGAATCGAAAAGAATGTCGGGAGAGGTCACGTAATGGCTGTCTCCGCCGTCGAATTTGAAACCGTCGATGGAGTAATCGGACTGAAGTTTTTTGAGTCGGGCAATAAAATGGTCGCGCGCTTTCTTGTTTGTCATGTCGTACAGTGCGGTGTATCCGCTCCAAAACGGGCATATTGCAATGTCGCGCCGGCCGTTTTTGAGTTTTTTGCCCTTCTTCGACTGCAATAAAACGCCTTCGTTGCGCCATTCCAAATATTCTCCCCCCGCGCTGGCGACAAACGGCCCCACCCAATACAGCACTTTAAAGCCCATTTTATGGAGCTTTTCGTTTAGGGCTTTGGCATTCGGAAATCTATCGGTCCTAAATTCGAGCATTCCGTAATAACGTTCCCACCCTCCGTCTATCATTATCACGCCGCATGGGAAACCGTTGGCAACAATCGCTTCCGCATATTTTTCAATATCGGGTTGGTTCTGATTCCTTACGAGTTCAATCCAAGTATTAAACTGGGGCTTTGAGAAAAACTCCTCAGGCGGTATTTTCCCGTCGGGGGGAAAATGTTTTTTCGAGGCGGCCAAGTACGCGTCCTTAAGCGTCTTACCAGCTTTTGCCGGCTCCACCTTTTCGAAATCGGAAACAATTACAAGGCTGCCGTCCTTAATTTTAAAGGCAAACGGCTTGTCGCTCCAAATATATCTCCCCTTGGAGGAAACAAGCAGCGGGGCGGCCTGGTTGCTGTAGCACGTCTTGCGCAGGTCGCAGGTTTTGCCGCCGTCGGAAAGCGGAAGCATATGCCCCAACGCCGTGGCTCCCCCCCACCATTTTTCGCCGTCCAAAAGCTTTATTGAAGAAGTGTAAGACGCGGCGTGAGCGCATATGGCGGCAAGCAAAAAAACAAAAAAATACGATATCCCTTTCATAGGTCCCAAATTTGAAATCATGGCGGCATGCTATAATGCTATGGCTAACCAGTCAACATTCAACGCAAGTCTTTTTTACTTGACTGTTGAGATTCAAAAAAAACACTATGGCAAAATGAAAAGGTCGATTGCAGTACTTGTTTATTTGGTTTTTGCCGCATGCCTCGCGTTTCCGAAAGAGGTGAAGGTCCTTACAATAGGCAACAGTTTTGCCGACAGCGTATTCAGCTATCTGCCTAAAATTGCAGAATCGATGCCCGGCTGCGACCTGGTTATCGAGCGCGCGAACCACGGCGGATGCGAGCTTCACAGACACTGGAAATATATATCTGAAGAGGAGGCAGACCCGTCAAAAAAACTTTACAGGAACGGGCGCGCTTCGCTTAGGGAGATACTGAAAAGCAGACAGTGGGACATCGTGACTATACAGCAAGCGAGCCACGCGAGTTGGAGGCCAGAAACGTATTTCCCATACGCAAAAAACATATTCGACTACGTTAGAAAAAACGCCCCGTCCGCCGAGGTTGTAATCCAACAGACATGGTCGTACCGTTCGGACGATCCCCGCATTTCCGAGGGCGGGCAATGGGGCATTACGCAGGGCGAAATGTTTGAACGCCTCGAAAAAAACTACGCCGGCGCCGCCAAAAAAATGGGGCTGAGAATAATCCCATCAGGGCTTGCCGTACAAAACTACCGCGCCGCAGAAAGCAAACCTTTCAAGCCATACACTGCGGAAGAACTGCGTGATTGCAGATGGCCCGACCTCCCCAAGCAGGCCGGCGACGTAGTCGGCAACTTGAATTGGAAAAAAGGCAAGAACGGAAAACTTTCAATCGTCCGTGATTCCATACATCTGAACGCGCGCGGAAAATATCTTCAGGCATGCGTGTGGTTCGGATTTCTGTTCGATAGGGATCCTGCCGACATCAAATACGTTCCGCCGGAAATAGACGACGGCGACGCGGCGGCCCTGCGCGGCATTGCCTCGTCCACTTTAAAGTCCTTTAAACAGCCGCGCGACATGTAGCAAAGCAACACTTTTTGAGGTTTTCGTTCACAATGCACTGAACGGGCCTCCTCCCACCACGGCAAATAAAGTTGCATGCCCAGCCTCGCCTGCGCGGGCGTTTGCGCGCATGCGATACGCATACGGCGCAAGGCTTGCAAGGGCCGGGATGGCGAATTTGCGCCGTATTCTCCAAGCGCATGGGCCGCGGCCACCTATCCTCGCAATCGGTGGGGCGCTAAAATATTCGCGCAAACACACAAAAAGTCCGAAATATTTTGCGCGCGGGAATAAAAAACGGCGCTTATAAATGTATTAGGGTATTTTAGTTTAGCGGGTATTTTAATATCGCTTGTTATAAGAATCGCGGTAAATGCAAAAGCGTGTAATTTTTACTCTGCGTTATCCGCAATTAACCGGCTGCAACTTAAAAAATGGAATGCACAGCGACATCAGCTTCGGAAATGCCATTGCAAAAAATCGAAAAACTTTTCCGATTGATTCTTCCGAAGCCCAAATTTCCATTGAAATTGCCGCGCAAAAACCGAAACATATAAATCCCAAGCCCAATACCCAAATCAAATCATGCATTTAAAATGCCGCCGTTGCGCGTCGAGCCATATTTACCGAAATTTGCGAATTTCCATACGTAAAACAATTTCAAATCGCCCATGCGCGTTTCTTGTTCATAATACCGAGAAAGAACCTTTACGATTTTGCTATTTACGGCTAAAAAATTTGTTCTTTTGATCCATTAAAAAAGCCGACGCAAAAACAAACGATAAAATAGCTTTTTTTTAAATTTTTATTCATGAATGGGATTTTTCAAAAATTGCGAATCAAAGATAAAAAAATGGTGTTCTTTGGCAACGTTGCGCTTGCCACATGTACACCGACTAAAGAAACGGGTTTTCCACTGCGGGCAAAACCCGCTATGCCCGGCGCAGAAACGCCATGTAAATAAAACGCTTCTTGCGAAAGCAGACAGCGTAGGCGCAGCAAGCCGCCCGCATCATTCGGCGCGCAAGCAAAAAACGCAATATGCGCCGTCTTTAGAATCCACGCTCCGTCTTTAGAAAAAAACAACCGCCCGCAAGACTGCTTATCGACACCAAGAAGTCCGCAGCTGGACAAATCGAATCAATAAAAGGCCTAAGTGCGCAGCCCAACTGCCGGAGTGATTACCCCCAAAAGCTTAAGAATATCGCCAAACAAAAAGAAAAATGCAGCTAAAAAAACGGCGCTATACCTTAAAACAGATAAAGCCCTCCCCCAAGTTTGGCGAAATTCTTAAATTCAATGCGATTTAGGACCCGCTTTTGGTCATTGCGCCTGTTCCCGCCGCGAATCGCCACTCTATTTTACGCGGGAGAAAACCTGTAGGCTCCCGGAAAAATCCGGGAATCCCTTTTTGGCGTTTGCAAACCTCAACTCGAGCCTGTGCTTCCCGTTTTCGATACCGCGCTCCGCAAATATAAACGAACGCTGATTGCGATAGTTTTCGGTGAAGAATTTTGCAGTTCGGACTTCTTTGCCGTCGAGAAATACGGCTATTTCGCCAGCAAATCCCCTCTGTTTTTGCGAGTCTGCAAAATCCTTGAAGGCTTTGCAAAATTTTTCGTCCGGATATAATACCACTCCGCACCCTTCAAACTCCACCGACACGGAATCCGCAAATTTTACCGAAACATATTTGGACGAAACCTCGCCTTTTGACGGAGCGTCACTTTCAAGCGGCAATTCCGTCAACGGCCTTACGGGAACGCTAATTGTATCGCCGTCGAACTCGGCTCCGCTTGCCTTCAAAACTGCGAGCGCATGCTTGAGGCCGGTCTTGTAAACCTTGTCGGGAGAATACGAAGTTCCCAAGAAAAGCTTGTCGCTGCAAGCCTCGAGGGGCTTTCTAAACTTCTCAGGAATTTTCGAATAGCCGATGGCGGTTGCGAGTATGCCTCCGGCGTTCGCCGGATTGCAGTCGGAATCCAGCCCGCACCTTGTGGATATGTCTATTGTTTTTTCGAAATCCCCGCCGCCGTAGAGAAGGCCTATCAGTATGTATGCGCAGTTGATGGGCGCATGTATATAGCAGCTTCCGAAATTGGCGTCGTGCTTTTTCACGTAGGCGTCCTCGAACTTTTGCCATGCGGCCTTCCAGTCCGAAGGGTTTTGTTTGTACCAATCGATTACGTCGGACATCATTTTCCGCGTGCGGCTTTCGGAGGGCAAAACCTTCAGGGCCCGGCTTGCGACATACTCCATATCACTGCTGACAAACGCCAGCGCGTACATTGCCGCAACATACGCGCCGCAGTAAAAGCCGTCGTTCGAGTTTATAGACCGGCCCGCAGGTTCGGCGAATTTAACCGCCTCGTTCGGAAGCGCGGGCGCCATCAGCCCGGCAAAATCCGCCTCTATTTGAAAGTCTATATCGTTGTACGACGGGTTAACCCTCCATGAAGTGGGTTCGCCGCGCTGAAACCCGTCGAGCCACGCAAAGCGCGCGGCCCTGTTTGCCGCCCAAAGATAGTATGTGGACTCCCCTACTGCGCGTTGGAATTCAATGCGCGGAGCGCCGAACCCGAAACGCTCGAAAACGTCCATAAAAGTTATGTCGAGATAAAGGTCGTCGTAAAGCCCTCCGAATACTCCTGTTGCAATCGGGCGGTTTGGATCCCATTTTATTTTTACTTCGTCGGGAATTATCTTTTGTTTGTATTTAAACTCCGTCGGCCCGCCGTAGGTGCAGCCAATTATCTGTCCGGCCCAACCGCCCTTTATTTTGTCGGCAATTTCGGATTTTTTTAACTCTATTTTTTCGCCCGAACAGCCCGAAAGCGCAAAAATCGCAGCGCACACGGCAGCCGCAATCGCAAGGAATTCCTTTGTTTTTTTCATGATGCCGATATTCTTCGCCCGCGCGGCGGCCGTCAATAAGAGAATCGTCGGCTGCATATGGGCCGCCCGCGCGCCTATGATGCAAGGCGCAATCGCCGGATTACGCCGCGCGAAGTGCGGCGGAACGGCATACACGCAGCGCCTGCTGCGGCCACAATATTCCCTTCGGCCGCGGAAATATCCGCACCGCTTCCATGCCGAAGCATGCCCCCTCCCCTCGCACGCCCGCGGCTCATACAAACGCGCGTTAAAAAACGCAAAACCGAAAGCCGGCAGGCAAACGCCGCAAAAGGGCAATGCTCCCGCAAGTGCCCCCCAGCCGCCGCGTTTCCGGCAGCGGGATTGACAGGTTAAAAATCTTTAAATCGCGCCCGGATTCACGCCCCTATAAAAAGGATTGCATTATTTTTTCCAACGTCCGAAAACGTCGGGGATTTTTGTTTTAAAGATGAAAGAATTATCAACATTGTCGATGCTCGGCGCAATATTTCCCATTTACGCAACGATATGCGCCGGGTGGTTCGCAAGAAGAATAGGCTGGATAAAGCCCGAGGCCGACGCGAGCCTTCTGAAAATCGCGGTGGAGTTTTCTTTGCCGTGCTTTATTCTTTCGAACATGCTCGGGAACAAAAAACTCGAAAGCGTGGGCTTTTCAATCGCCACAATCGCCCTGGGCGCGACAGGCCTTTTGGCCTCATTTTTGCTCACATGGATTTCGGGAAAGCTCATCGGATTGAAAGTCGGCGACGGCCTGCGAACATTTGCAGTCACCACCGCCACTCAAAACTACGGTTTTTTCCTTATAGCCCTCGTGGCGATTTTGTGGGACGGCGGCGGAGAAATGATGGGAATACTCATAACGCACAACGTCGGCTGCGACCTCGTATTTTGGTCGGCGGGCTATCTGCTTTTGTCAAACGCAAAAAGAGTATCGCTCGATTTCCTGATGCGCGGCCCGGTTTGGGCGGTTTTTATAGGCCTTCTGCTTGTATGGAGCGGCGCGGCAAACTTCGTGCCGGAATCGGTTAAAACGTTTCTTGGCTTTGTCGGGGCGTGCGCGATTCCACTGAACCTGATGATATTCGGAGCCCTCATGTCAGACATGCTCGGACGCGACGGATTTTCATGGAGGATTGTCTCAACGGCGCTCTTCATGAGAATGGGGGCGCTTCCGGCGCTGTTTGTGGCGGCAGCCTGGCTGCTTCCGCTCGACCCGACCCTAAAGTCTTTGCTTGTCCTCATGTCGCTTTCTCCCGCGGGAATAATGGCGGCGGTGCTTGCAAAGTCATTCGGGGGATATCCGAAAATAGCGGTCCAGATAGTTCTGGCGACTTCCCTGGCCGCAATTGCGACGCTTCCATTTTGGCTTTCGTTCGGAATGTCGCTTGTCGGAACGAAATAAAATTTCTTTTTTTTAAAAAAAATCTTGCTTTTATAAAAATAACGGTATTATAGTACCATTATTATCTTAACTTATAAAGCGTAAAGAACGGAAGGAAATAAAATGAAAAAGACAAGATGCACAGTCTGCGGATACATAATGGAGGGCGAAAACATACCCGATTTCTGCCCGCAATGCAAAGCTCCCAAATCTAAATTTGAAGCGGTCGAAAGCGGCGAAAAACTCGTTTGGGCCGACGAACACAGGATAGGGGTCGCCAAGGGGCTCGACGAGGAAGTCGTGGAGGGCCTCCGCGCCAACTTTACGGGAGAATGCACGGAAGTGGGAATGTACCTTGCCATGAGCCGACAGGCCGACAGGGAGGGGTATCCGGAGGTTGCCGAAGCATACAAAAGGATAGCGTTTGAAGAGGCCGAGCATGCCGCCAAATTCGCGGAGCTTCTCGGAGAGGTGGTTGAACCCGACACCGCAAAAAATCTGCAGATGCGCATAGACGCCGAACACGGCGCAACCGAAGGCAAATTAAAAATAGCCAAACGCGCCAAGGAACTCGGGTACGACGCCATACACGACACCGTGCACGAGATGTGCAAGGACGAAGCCCGCCACGGCTGCGCATTCCAGGGACTTTACAACCGTTATTTCAAAAAATAACGCGCAATTAGGTATGTTGTTATGGAACAGGGAAACCCTTCCGCAGGAGGGTTTCTTTTTTTTATCTCGACACGCTTCCCCAAGTCCTCAAATCTCCGCCCAAAGCGAGAAGGATACGCGGGGAAGATTCAGGACTCCCCTGTAAAGCGGGCTTGCCGGATTTTCCAAACCGCGCAGGTCGAACCTGTCAATATCGGCAATCTGGACGAAATTCTCGTCCAAATCGCTTTCAACGGCCAATTCGCTTTCGGAATCCGACGGGTTGAAGGCGGCAAATATGCGCTTTAAGCAGCCGCACCCGCAGGCGTTAAACATGACGGCCGCTGACGGAGAATCGGCCGACGTGTAAAATTTCAACCAGCCGTCTGGCAGCGGGCCGTCGATGCGCATGGCACCGCCGCGCGCCGAAAGCCGGAATCTGACAAGCGAGCGCAACCACTGGCACACTCCCGTAAAGCGCATGGCTCTCGAGTAGTCGAGCATGTTCGCCGCGCCGTCCTTATAGGTATTGTTTTTGCCGTATTTTGTGCGCAAGAGGTCGAAGCCCTCGGCAACCATCGGTATTCCGACCGACAGCATAAGAAGGGCGTGCGCCATTTTATAGCGCCGCAAATCGTCAACCGACGGGTGGTCGTACATTTCCGTAATGCGGTCAAACAGGCATTTGTCGTCGTGGCTTTCAAGGTAGTTGACGCTTTGGGCGCAAAAGCGCGAAGTGTCGCGGCTTCCCGACACGAAATATTTAAAGCCCTCCGAATCTCCCCGGCCCAAAGCATAGGACAACATAAACTCGCGGAACCCGTCGTTCCACGAAGCCAGGCCCGTATCGCGCAAGGCCCCCGCTATGTGCCCCCTAAAGCTCCACGGTTCGGCAATCAATATGACGGAAGGCTTTATTTTTTTCAACTCGCGCTCTATTTCGCGCAATACCCCCAACCCGACAAGCTCGGCGAGGTCGAATCTGAAGCCGTCAACGCCGTAGTTGAGCACGAGCTTTTTCAGGCTGTCCAAAATCATGCGTTTCGCCATCGGGGACTTGGCGCGGAAATCGTTGCCGCACCCGCTGAAATTTGTCAGCCCGCCAGCCATATCGGTTTCAAAATAATACTCTTTGTCAACGCCCAAAAGGCAGTTGGGCTCGCCCATATGGTTGTAAACGACATCGAGTATTACTGCCAATCCGGCTTTGTGGAAGGCCCCCACAAGCCGCGCGAAATCCTCGTTTTGCGAACACTCCTCGGGGTTTGACGCGTAGGAGCTGGACGGAGAGAACCAGTTTACGGGCATATAGCCCCATTCGTAGTCGGTTTTTTTTGCGGCTGTAAACTCCTGCACAGGCTGAAGCTCCACGCAGTTTACGCCGGTTTGGCGCAAATAACACGAATCGGATTTCAGCCATTTTTCCAAGCCTTCAAAAGTCAGTCGTTCGCCGTCGGAAATATCGGCCTGTGCGCGGGCGAGAACGTCGCGCAAATGTATTTCCATTATTGCCAAGTCGTGCCAATGCGGCGGCGAAAAGCCTTCCACGCAAGACGGGAGGGAGCAGTCGAACTTCACGACGGACGGCCCGTTAGAAGAAAGCATTGCGTTGGCGTACGGGTCCGTCAAAGGCTTTTCCGGCGCAAACTCCGTAGTGCTGTCCTTATTTTTACCATTTATATGCCAGTAATACCTTGCTCCCGACAAATCTCCGCTTACGGAAGCCGTCCAAACGGCTCCGTCATGCGATTCCGCCTCCGCCACGTGTCCTATATTTTCCCCCTTGGCGCCCCAAACCACCCACGCCGCCGTTGCGCGCGGCGCGAATATCGAAAACTGCGTCCTGCCGTTCGACAGGCGCGCCCCCAATGGGGCGTGGGAATATACGTTCAAAAGCCTCTCCGCAAAATCCACAGAACACGAAAGCGAAAGCTGCGGAAAATACAGACTTATGTCGTCGGCAAGCGAACAAACGCCTTCGAAAGAGACCACAAACACATGCAATCCGGTTTTGTCGAGGCTCAAACGCAGATTTGAATTTCCGTCCCTGTCGCGTTCAACATTTGGAAGGCTCGGCATCGGTTCGAGCCAGCGCCCGTCGGCTCCGGCGAATTTAAAGTAGCCGGTGCGCCTCTTAAGTGCGAGCTTATCCGTTGGAACTTCGAGCTTTCTTTCAAACTCTCCGCTCGACGGTTTCATGCGCCATGCGGGGTCGCCTATCGCCTTCTCCCAACCGTTAAAATCCCCGCATACGTAATAGTCGGCATCGCGCGACGCCCGTATGTTCTGAAAATTGCTGTCGTCTAAAAGAAAATGGACAAGGCCGCCCGATATGAAATACGACGAATATTTCGCGAAGTCGCGCCCCGACGCCCTCGCGATTTTACAGTCCGGCAAAAATTGCGCCCCGACAACCGACACGTCCGGCACAAACGTTATGTCGCGGTTAAAGACCACCGCTATTTCATGGGCGTTTATCCACCAAGCTTTTATTATTTTAAGCGCCATTTTCGTAAATTCAGTTTGCGCGAAAACGTATGGCATTCGGCGACGGTTTATTTTTTTCGGGCGGCTCAACCCGCGATCCGGCATTCTGCGCCGACGGGGCGGATTCCGCCCCAGCGCCGCCCGCCTCCGGCGGAACCGAACGGATAAAAGCGGAATCTCCGGCGGAAGCCCCGCCGCCTGACTTAAACGGCTCTATCGGCCTTAACGCCGAATTTTCAACGCCTATTTTGACCCCCGAAGCGCCGCCCACGCTTTGACCGCTTTTCGAATCTTCCGCCTTTACGCCTGCCCCGGAACCGTCAACGTCCCCGTGCGAACCGGAAAAAATGCGGCGCAAAAAAGATTTTTTTTCGGCGCTGCCGTCGCCGTCTGTTTTTTCCTCAAGGGTGACCGGCTCGGGTTCGTCCCTGCCGGCGTTTGAAGATTTCGGGAAAAATCTCGGGGCAAAGCGCGTGTCGACGCTTACGGGAGTGGAATCCTTAAACCTGAAAACGACCTCGTTTTTGCCGACAAACCCGAGTTTTTCCCGAATCACCCTTTCCGCGAAAGCCTCGTCGTGGAGCAGCCTGTGGTAATATTCCTCCTTATACGCCTTTTCCTCGGAAAGCCTGCCAAGCTGGTAAACGAGGCGCGACTCGTCGAGCCTGCGCTCTATGTTTTCCTCGCGCACCCCGATCCACTTCAAATACAGCAGGCAACCCATCGCGGCCGTCGCAAATAGCAACAGCAGTATGATGGCGTTGTATATCTTTTCCATAAAATGCAAGTTTTTGCAAAAAAGTATCGCATAGGAACGGCTTCTGTAAAGACTATATGGGATTTTTTTCAAAAATATACTCGCAAGGCACGGTTATAGGCTAAATACTTTTACGCAAATGGCAAAATCGGGAAGAGCTCTGTGGACGCAAGCCGTATTGGGCGGAAGTACGGCCGCATGCGGACATTCCGCGCGCGGGAAACGGCGCAAGACGGGCCTCCAGCCTCCGGCAAGCTCCGCGGGAAGGCAGATGCGCGGCATCGTTCTCGGAATAGACCCCAGCCTGCGCGGAACCGGGCTAACGGTTATAGAGTCGCTCGGCGACGGCTCGCTAAGATACGTCGAATCCAAAACTGTCAAAAACAACCCTTCTCTCACTATGCCGGAATGCCTTGCCCGAATACTCGCAGAGACAACCGCCATGATAGCGCGCAACAAGCCGTCATGCGTCGCGATAGAACAAAGCGTTTACGTTCAGAACTTCAGGACCGCCCTCATATTGGGGTCGTCGCGCGGGGCGGCGATAGCAGCGGCCGCCAGCCAGAACCTCGAAGTGTTCGAATACCCCCCTTTGAGAATAAAACAAGCGGTAATAGGATACGGGCGCGCCAGCAAAGAGCAGGTTGCGCGCTCCGTGGCGGGAATAGTCGCCGGAGCGCCGATTCTTCCGTCGGACGAAGCCGACGCGGCGGGCGCGGCAATCGCCCATATTTTCACCCACAAAGTATAAATTTAAAAATCATGGAAAAATCTATCATAGTGATGGCGGCTGGAATGGGAAGCCGCTTCGGCGGCCTGAAACAAACCGCAAAATTCGGCCCGTCGAAAAAGGCGATGATCGACTTTGCACTCGAAGACGCGAAGGCGTGCGGAATAGGCAAGGCGGTGTTTGTGATAAGATCAGACATTGAAAAGGTGTTCCGCAGCGACGTTTCCGGAAAATACGAAAACACGCTCGACGTCCGCTATGTCTTCCAGGACAAAAAAAACTACCGCCTTCCGGAGGGCCGCACAAAACCGTGGGGCACCGGGCACGCGGTTCTGGCGTGCGCCGGCGAAATATCCGAAAGCTTCCTTGCCATAAACGCCGACGACTATTACGGAAGGGGCGCGTACGAACTCGCCTCGGCATTTCTGGATTCCGCCCTGCCCGCGCAAAGCGCGCTGGCGGGATACTTGCTTGAAAACACCCTTTCAAAAAACGGAACAGTGTCGCGCGGCATATGTTCGCACGACGAAAACATGATGCTGACGGGCGTAAGGGAGTTTTCCGGGCTCAGGAAGGTTTCCGACTCCCCGATAAAAATCGAAAGCTCCGACGGCTCGTCGTTTTCCGGAAAGGAATTCGCATCGTTGAATTTCTGGGCGTTTCCAAAAGGATTTATGGACATGCTCGGCGGTGAATTCGACAGATTTCTGTCGGCAAATTCGAAAAGCCAAACAGCCGAATTTTACCTGCCTGCCGCCGTGGACGCAGCCATACGCGCTAAACAGACTTCGGCAAAAATCCTTCCGACGGCGGAGCGATGGCAGGGCGTGACATACAAGGAGGATATTCCCGAAGTAGAAAACTTTCTCCGCCAAAACGGACGAATTTGAAATTTTTAAGCATTTCTCCGATAAACAATGCAAACATACGCAAATATGAAAAAACTGCGCATAATATTCGCCGCGATTATCCTTGCCGCATCGGCCGCCGTTTCGTCGGCCGAATCGGAGTTCGCCGCACAAATCGCCGCAAGCACCCAAGACCCGAAAATGGAATGGTGGTTCAATCTTCCCACCGATTCAGCGCCGAAGGTTATACAGACAAACCGCGTTTATTTCCACCAGGACTTTTCACTGTTTGCGTTTTTCGAAAAGGCCGGCGTAAAGGACGGCGGCTTCGACATAACATATTCAATATATTCCATATCGCCTTCCGGCAAAAAGGCAAAGGTTGCCGACAACGTCTCGCTAAAGGGGAAGAAAGCCTCGAAAAACGTTATTGTGGCGTCGAACGAATACGTATCGTGCTGTTTCGACAAAAACTTTGCCGAAGGCCTTTACACGTTTGAAATAGAGGCGCGCGACGCAATTTCGCAAACGACTGCGTCGGCAAAGACGAGCGTAAGGCTTTCCGAATGGACGGCTCCGATACCGATGATGGACAAAAAGGCGGTCGACAGCGCGATATTAGACTTTTATAACAACCCGTCGCCTGACACGCTTTATTCGATTTTCTTTTCCAAAGAGTTGAATTTAGAGCAGAAAGGCGCGCCCAACGATTTAAACTACATATATCTCGGATTCTTCCGCGCGGCTTTCAAGCGGAATTCTTTTCTTTTGCCGGCAATGAGGGAGTCTTTTGTAAACTACACGCCGCTCGACCGCGCAAAAATCATATTTCTGTTCGCAATACTCGACGAAGCCCGCATAGACTTCAATATTCTGACGCCCGCCGAAAAGGAGTATCAGGACGCCATCAGAAACGCGAAAATCCCCGACCCCTACAAGGATTGGGACCCCGTTCTCGGGGCGGTGCAGATAGACATTCTCTGGGGCGAGTTTTTCGCCGACGGGACATACCGTCCCGTGCGGCGCATAATGGATTTGCTCATGTATGTCGAGGAGGCGAAATTCACCCGCAAGTCACTCGACGAAAATAAAAAACCCGAAAAAAAGGAGGATTGGAAAAAATTTATGCTCGGAGCCTACCACACCGTGGCGCTAAAATCTCTCCTTCAAAATGCCGGACGCTTCCCGCTTGTAAAGAAATACTGCCTGTGGGCCATAGAAAACAAAAACCTGCCTGAGTCCACATACAGGCTGTTGGGAGACGTCGCCGAAAAGTGATGCTCTTCCATTGCGGCGCATGCGCGGAAACAACAAAATATCGCTTTGGTTTACGGGGCCGCTGCTCGGCATCCTATTTTTCCACTTGGTGTGCGAGAGCATGGTCATTCCGGTTTTGGCGCCCACCCTCGCAGACCCCATATCGGCTGAACACGACATGCTTGCCGGGGCGTCGCAGGCGGCCCACAAATTTTTTTACGGATTTGTCCTCGCGGTATATCCAATTCTCGTGTTTTTGTGCGCGCCCGTAATAGGCGCAGTTTCCGACACGATAGGCCGGCGCCCCGTCCTTGTCGCCGCGCTTTTGGGAACCATTGCGGGCTGCGCCGGACAGGGCGCCGGCATGGAGGCGATGTCTTTGGCCGTGTTCGCAATCGGCCGCGCGCTCGTGGGTGCGACGGCGGGGGTAGATGGCGTGATACAGGCTGCGCTTCTGGACAAATGCGGCTCGGAAAGTCAGAAGAATTTCTACTTGGGCGCATCGCTTCTTGCAATGAGTGTCGGATTCATGGCAGGTCCGGCGTTTGCGGCGGTCCTTATCGACGAAAATGCGCCGGCGCTTGCGTGGAGCGCGCCCTTCTTTGTCTTGGCGCTGATGTTTGCCGGCATGCTGGCTCTGCTATGGAAAAAAATTCCGTCTGGAAACGCCGTGACGAAGTCCGACCTAAAAAAAATAAAATGGACGGCCGGCATTACCGACATATCCATTCTGTTTAGAATAAGGCCCGCAAGACAGCTTGTAGCGATTTTTATTCTGGCGGAAGTCGCCGCGGGTTGCTATGTCGCGATTACGCCGATAGCGCTGGCCCAAACATTCGAATTTTCAGTAAAGGAAATCGCGGCGTTCATGTCTCTCGAGGGCGTTTTTGCAAGCATTGTTTTTGCGTACATAGGCCCCCAAATGCTATCAAAATTTTCCAAAAATTTCGTTCTCCGCTTTTCCATGACAATGTGCATTGTCACCTGCGGTCTGCTGTTTTTCAAGGATCTCGGAATGCTGATATGGGCGGACGCCTTTTTTATGGCGGTCGGTTTTTCACTCGCATACTACGTCATACTGTCCATGTTTTCGGACACGGCCGACGAAAGCCGGCGCGGCTGGCTGCTGAGCGTATTGTCGTCGCTATGGGGCCTTACAATGGGCATGGGCCTTCTGCTGTGCGGCATCATAGCCGGTTTTTCAAACGGAGCGTGCATCGGAGCGTGCGTTGCGCTAAGCTCGGCGGCGTTTTTGTTGAGCATAGAGCGAATAAGAAGATTCAAAATATCCGGAATCCCTGAAAGAAATACATAGGGCATATGGGCGAAAATATCGCGCGATTTTTATGGAAATGGAACCCAACACCGTATAAAATGGAGGCATGAAAAAAATTCTTACAGCCCTGCTTTGCGTTTCGCTGTGCGCATGCTGCGTTTCGGGCGCGCCGAAAGACGCAAAAAAAGAACCGCCCCAGAAAGTTTACAGGGTGAAAATAGACGGCCAAATATCCTCCCCGCAAGTGTACATAGTCAAGCGGGCAATCCGCGTGGCCAACGCCGACGGAGCAAAAATCCTGATGCTCGATCTCGACACTCCCGGCGGCGATTTGGATTCCACAGTGAAAATAATGGAGGCTCTCGGGAATTTTAAGGGACTAACAATATGCCATGTCAACCCGAACGCTATAAGCGCGGGATCTTTTATCGCCTCGGCGTGCTCGGAGATTTATTTCGCCCCCGGTGGCATTATGGGCGCCGCCGAAGCCGTAAACTCGGCGGGCGCCGACATAGACGACTCCATGCGCCGCAAAATAGCCTCGTTCATCGGGGCAAAAGTACGTTCGCTAAACAGCGAAAACCATCGGCGCTCCGACATTCAACGCGCCATGTACGACCCCGATTTCGAGCTGAAAATAGGCGGGAAAACCCTGAAGAAAAAAGGCGAGCTCCTCAGCCTTACCGCAAAGGAAGCCGCAGAAATTGTGGGAGGCAAGCCCCTGCTGTCCAACGGCACGGCAAAAGACGCTGCGGAAATATTAAAAGCCAAGTCGCTGGAAAACCCGGAAATTACGGACGTTGAAATAACGTGGTCGGAAACCGCTGCAAAATACATATCGGCAATATCCCCGATATTAATCGGGCTCGGATTTTTATTGGTTTTCATAGACGTAAAAAGCGGCGGATTCGGACTGCTTAGCGGAATAGGCGCGTGCGCGCTTCTCATAGTCTTTGTGGGCGCGAACATTTGCGGAGCCGCCGGGCACGAAGGCATAATTTTTTTCATTCTGGGCGCGGCTCTGGTAGCCGTGGAAATTTTTGTTTTCCCGGGGCTGTTTTTTCCAGCGCTCATAGGCGCCGCGCTTATAGTCGGCTCGCTGGCTTGGGCTTTGGGCGACATCTGGCCGGAACGCGGCTTTGAATACAACTTAGACGGATTTTTGGGCGGGCTGTTTGAAGTTGCCGCGGGAATCGCGGTCTCGGCGGCGGCTATAGCCGCAATCTGGAAATTTTTGCCATCTTCTTCGTTCGCGCAAAAGCTCGTTCTTAACAAAACAGAAGAAAAGCAAGAAACATCGGAACCCGTAAAAAAAGGAGATGTAGGAATTGCGGTCTCGGCTCTTATGCCGTCAGGCAGAATAGATGTAGGCGGTAAAATCGTCGAAGCCACGTCGGCATTTTCCCACATACCGTCCGGCGCAAAAGTTGAAGTTGTGGGAAAAAAAGATTTTAATTTCTTGGTAAAAGAAGTAAACTAAAGCCATGTTGACAATCTTCTTGCTTTTAATAGTCGGCACGATACTCGTTTTTCTCGAAACCGTATTGGTTGGCGGAGTCTGGGCTATTATGGGGGTCGCATGCTACGCGGGCGCCGTCTGGTTTGCATACGACGCTTTCGGGGTATGGGCCGCCGCTGCGGCCGGAATTGTCTCCGCGGCGATGTGCGTTTCGGCGTTTCTCGCATGGCTATACGTCATTCCAAAAACATCATTCGGGAAAAAATTGTACTTGAATTCAAAGCAGGACGGACGCGCGCCCGCACCCGATTTTTCAAAGCTTGTGGGAAAAAACGCCGTGGCGCTTACCCCGCTGTCGCCGACAGGAAAGGCGGAAATAGACGGAGTTCCATACGACGCCCGCTGCGAAACGTCGAGCGCAGACGCGGGCGACGCGCTCAAAGTCACCGGGGCTTCCGCTTTCGAATTGAAGGTTAGAAAAATTTAACGAAATAATAGCAACATGAACATAATAATAATAGCAACAGTAGTCGGCGGCATTATCGGAATCATAGCGCTGGTGGTGGTAATATCTTTTATAAACACTTGGCTGAAGGCAATGCTTGCCGGGGCGCCGGTAAGCATTTTGACGCTAATTGCCATGCGGCTGCGCGGAGTTCCGTACGGCATGATAGTGGATTCGCGCATAATGGCGGTAAAGGCTGGATTGGATTTGAGCATAAACCAGCTTGAAGAGCATTATTTGGCGGAAGGACACCTCATACAGACGATTCAGGCGCTGATAGCGGCGGAAAAGGCGAGCATGGATCTGTCGTGGAAACAGGCGTGCGCCATTGACCTTGCGACAAAGGGCACAGGAAAGACTGTCGGAGAGGCCGTGCGAACGTCGATAAATCCCAAAGTCATAGACTGCCCGAATCCTAATTCCGGGCGGCGTTCAATAGACGGCGTGGCAAAGGACGGAATACAGGTAAAAGTGCGCGCGCGCGTGACTGTCCGCACGAATCTCGAAAGGTTTGTCGGCGGAGCGCAAGAGGAAACGATCATCGCGCGCGTAGGCGAGGGCATCGTCACGACAATCGGCTCGGCCGACTCCTACAAATTCGTGCTCGAACATCCCGACAGAATTTCAAAGGTGGTTCTTGAGCGCGGCCTCGACTCCGGAACGGCCTACGAAATACTTTCCATAGACATAGCCGACGTCGACGTCGGAGAAAACGTCGGGGCGCAGCTGCAGGAGGCCCAGGCCATAGCGAACAAAAATATGGCGCAAGCGCAGGCCGAAATAAGGAGGGCGGCGGCCGTAGCGCTTGAGCAGGAAATGAAGGCCAAGGTTGAGGACATGAAGGCAAAAGTCGTGGAGGCCGAAGCGCAGGTTCCGCTTGCGCTCGCGGAATCTCTCAGGAGCGGCAAAATGGGCTTTATGGACTATTATAGAATGCAAAATATTCAGGCCGACACCGCCATGAGGGAAAGCATTTCGGGAGACAAGCCGAAGAATAAATAAGACGTTATGGATTTCCTCTTCGACAATATAACAATATTCGCAATCATACTATACGCCCTGATTGTCTTCGTTTCCAAACTCTTTACAAACGAAAAGGCCGATGGACAAAGGTATGATTTCGACAATGCCGAAAAATCCGCGAAAGGGAACGCCTCCGGCAAGCCTGCAAAAACGTCCGCGCCCCCGGCAAGCGCGTGGGAAGCGGACGTCGTAATGGACATGGAGCAGCACATCAAAGAAGCGAAATCCCAACTGCAAAAACCGCAAAGAACCGCGCCCGCGCTGCGCTCCAAAAAACCTCCGGTGCCGGATGTTCCCGAAATTCCGCTGCGAAATTTTCCGAAAATGCGGGTTCCGCCTGAAAAACCGGAGTTCGACGGCGCCGCGCTTTCCCGCATTGTATTGGGCAAAAGCGACCTTCGACGCGCGGTCGTGCTGTCTGAAATAATCGGCAAGCCGCTGTCACTTCGCCGATAAAAAAGGAAAAACATGGTTATCTCGAAAGACGAAATAAAAACCCTTACGTCAGCCCGTTGCGCCCTTCCCCACGATCTTTTGGGCATGCACAAATGCAGGGGAGGCATTGTCGTCAGGGCGTATCTGCGGGACGCCAAAACTTGCACGCTGGTGGATCTGCGCGACGAGGAAAAAGCGCGAAAGCCCATGAAAAAGCTCGATGAATCCGGGTTGTTCGAAATTTTCATAAAGGGCGCGCGCAAAATTTTCCCCTACCGCCTGCGCACGCGCAGGTATAACGGCGAAATCAGGCAGTTCTATGATCCGTACTCGTTTCTGCCAACATTAAGCGACGAAGACTTATACCTTATAGGCGCCGGCAAAGACAGGAAGATTTACGAAAAGCTCGGCTCGCATCCGCGCACGGTCGGCGGCATAAGCGGCGTTTCGTTCGCAGTCTGGGCGCCGACTGCCCGCAGGGTGAGCGTCGTAGGAGATTTCAACGGCTGGGACGGGCGCTACCACCAAATGCGCGCGCTCGGAAGATCGGGAATATGGGAAATATTCATTCCCGGAGTGGAACCCGGCGCAAAATATAAATACGAAATTCTGGCCGCAAACAACGACACACCCTTCCTAAAAATCGACCCGTATGCGGTGCGTTTCGAAGCTCCGCCCTACAACAGTTCCATAGTCTGCGACCTTGCCGGATACGAATGGAAGGACGCGCAATGGCTCGAGGCGCGCGCTAAAACGGACTGGAGCAGGCGCCCCATATCCGTCTATGAAGTTCATCTGGGCTCGTGGAAACGCGTTCCGGAAGACGGATTTCGGCCGCTGTCGTATGTCGAAATCGGCCGCCAGCTCGCGGAGTATTGCACAGAAATGGGATTCACGCATGTCGAGTTCATGCCGCTTTCTGAATACCCGTTTGAAGGGTCGTGGGGATACCAGGTGACGGGCTTTTACGCGCCGACAAACCGCTACGGAACGCCGCGCGAGTTCATGGAAATGATAGACACCCTCCACCAAAACGGAATCGGCGTGATTATGGACTGGGTTCCAGCGCATTTTCCCAGAGACTCGTTCGCACTTGCCGGCTATGACGGTTCGTGCCTTTACGAGCACCAGGATCCGCGGTTAGGAACAAATCCGGATTGGGGAACGCTGTGCTTCAACTACGGCCGCAACGAAGTTTCAAATTTTCTTATGGGAAGCGCCCTCGCGTGGTTCGACAGGTTCCACATAGACGGGCTCCGGGTCGATGCCGTGGCGTCGATGCTGTACCTAAACTTCTCGCGCCGCGATTGGATACCGAACAAATACGGCGGAAGCGAAAATCTGGAAGCCATAAATTTCATAAAAAACACGACCGATACCGTGCACGAAGAATTCAGGGGATCGCTCATGATAGCCGAGGAAAGTACCACATTTCGCGGCGTGACCGCCCCCACCTCGGACGGCGGTTTAGGCTTCGACCTCAAATGGAATCTCGGCTGGATGCACGACACCCTCGACTATTTTAAAGAGGATCCGATCAACCGCAAATACCACCACAACAAAATGACGTTCCCTTCAATGTACCAGTTCACGGAAAAATTCATGCTGGTATATTCGCATGACGAAGTCGTTCACGGGAAAAGCCCGATGGTGGGGAAAATGGGCGGCGCATACTGGGGCGACAAAATAGCAAACCTGCGGGCGCTATATGCGTATATGTGGATGTGGCCCGGCAAAAAAACCCTTTTCATGGGAGATGAAATCGCCCAAGGGCACGAATGGCGCTACGACGAGTCACTCGAATGGTCCCTGTTGCAATATGCCGAACACGAGGGCGTCAAAAACGTCGTGCGCGACGTTGCCAATTTGTATAAAAACGACGATTCACTCGCGGCAAACGATTTTAATCCCATTGGCTTCGAATGGATTAACGCCGACGACGGGAACAACAGCGTGTTCACATTCCTGCGTTTCTGCGAAAACGGGAAAACCGCATACGCTGTCGCCTGCAACTTTACGCCTATCGAAAGAAAATCGTATCCGATCGGGCTTCCCCGCATGGGCAAATGGGAGGAGGTTATCAATACGGACGCAAAATGCTACGGCGGCGGCGGCCGCGGGAACAGCGGATTTATAGTTGCAGAAAAGGCGTCCGTGAATAACCGAAAATACGGCGCATTCGCGCTGCTCCCTCCGATGTCAACGATAATCTTTAAAAACGAAACGCCCGATTCAGTCTGAAAAGGCGCATTAAATAAAAAAACGCCGCCCCGACGGATGCACCGTCCGGGCGGGAATTGAAATTTATAAAATTTTATTTTACCGATTTCGGCGCTTTGCACGGCAAAAGACCGTTTTCTCCGGCAACTGCAAAGACAAGATTGTTCGCCCTAAGGGCTTTGTTGTCCAAAACGAGCAGTATGCGGTTTAAACCTTCGCCAAGCTTTATTTTCATGCCCGACTTTGCGGCCTCGATTTTCCTTCCGTTTAGATAAATCTCGCCGACAGCCCGATCCGACACAAAAAATTTGTATTCGCCGGCGACGGGCGCGTCAAAATCGGCGCAGATTAAATACGACATTTGCGATTTGCCGTATTTTTTCATAATTCTAAAACCGTTGAAGTCCACAACAAATTCACGCAGCCTTTTATTGCTTTTACCGCTCCAAGAGCAGCCGGCAAAATCTTTTAAAACGGAACCAGGCTTTGAAAACTCGGCGAATTTGGCAGAGTCGTTCAAAGAGGCGTCGAAATCGCCCAAATGCGCGGCGTTATCGCGCGCGCAGTCGGAATCCGGAACTGTTCGGCAGTCGGCGCGGGCAAGCCAAACGCGGGCAGGAACGCCTTCAAATAAAAAGTCGCACTGCGCCATAACGAGCATATTCCCCTCTGAGAACGCCTCCATATAATCCAACTTGGGATTCGGAACAAGTTTAGCCATAAGCGACAGCTCTCCCTTATATGCGACGCCGTCCAAAGGCGTAGCATAACATGGGGGTACAATCCATCTCGCCCTAAAATTCGACACTTTCATCATCGATTTCCCGCCATACTTCAGTGCGATTCCTCCCGAATCCCTATCAAAGTCGAACGAAAAATCGAGCCCTTTAAATTTGCCGCTTTCAAGAGAGCCGCCCCCCTTGCCCGTAAAGTCGAGCATATCTATCTTTTTGGGAACCGCGCGGGAGGCGTATTGCGGTATATTGTAAAAACCGTTTTCCGCAGATAATTCTTTTGCGCCGAGAAAGACGGAAACTGGCGGAACGGAAAACTTGACGGCCAAGGGTATGTCTGAGCCTATGTGCAAGGCAGACGGGCGGGATAATTCAAAAAGGACCGAATTGCCCCTGTCTGAAATTTTCCTTATTTTCGACTTTAAAAACTGAGTGCGGTACGCGGCATAATCGTTTTCGTTGCAATACCAAAAATCGTCCGATTTAATTTCGTCGATATATTCACCGAGCCTTTTTAAGCCGTCGTCGTCCTGCCACGAATGTATCCCGAGAGTTATATGCGGAGGCGCTCCGTTCGAAATGTTTTTGCGGGCCCTGTCTATGTTTTTCAGCATGAGTTCTCGGCTTGGATTTCTGTCGTTAACGCTGAAAGTACAGCTTGAATACGCGCCGTCGGACTTCCCAATCCCAAATCTTTTATGGTTTTCCGGAAATATTTCCGGAGAAACGCGGTACCCGGCGTTCGATATGGAAAGCCCGACGCATGTTTTCACTTTAGGATCAATTTCCGACGAATACGACATATATGGCAGAACGAATCCGACAACATTCGTGTCGAAACGCGATTCGAGCACGGCGCGCTCATAGGCTATTTCGCGAAAAATTTCGTTCGGCAAAAGTGTTTCAAGATGCGGGTGTGAAATGCAGTGCGCGCCGATCGCCCCGCCCAACTCCAAAATACCGCTCACGGTTGCAACCGACTTTTTGTCGAAATGCAATCCGACGAGATAGCATGTCGCAAAAAGTCCGCGTTCCGAAAGCATTTTGGCCGTATCCAAATGGCGCGGGTTCGTATCGTCCCAGCGAGTGGAAAACGCTATTTTTTTGCCGTTAGGGAATTGCAGGATTTCAGCGGCAGCCTTTGAAGCATCTTCTGGAGTGGCAAAGATTGCGGTAAGACTCTGGGAATAAATATCGTCCGCAACCGCCGAAGCTAAGAAAGTTGACAATAATAATAGTACGCCTGTAAATAAACGTTTCATAACTGTTTGATAAATTTAAAGAATATGCAAAACAAGCAAAATTTTGAACGAATAAATATAAAAAAAAGCTTGATGATAAAAATGCAGCATACATATTCAAATGACTATTCTTTATATAAGGTAGGGTATCCAAGAGGCTAAAGGGCGCGGACTGTAAATCCGTTCATCTCCGATGTTCGTCGGTTCGAATCCGACCCCTACCATAATTTTAGTTAAACCGCCGCCGGGTTGCACCCGATGGTGGTATTTTTTTCAACACCTAAATTTGAAAACAGGCGTTATTCCGTTATTTACATGCTTTGCTTTCGCCAATGCCGCGCAGATTGATTCGCCGACAATATCCGGCCTGCGGTTGCATGCGCAAAGAGAGAGCTTCTTCGGATAAAAACTTTCCATTTTTATATTCCCAATTAACTTAATATGCAACCTTCGGTATATCGCATTTACATCGCGTCCCACCCAACCGCCGAATTCTCCTTTTTATCACCTTCCTTGTATCGCGTTCAAACATCATAACACGCTATGCCATCATGTCTCAAGATGCCTAAATTTTCGGTTATATAAGCATACAACTTTCTGTTTTAACTCACATGCTAAATTCCTCCGCAAACGCGTGTACTCGCAGATTATTCATTCTATATTAAAACAACAAACCGCGACACCTTTCATATTTTGCTATAATTAGCACAGAATATACCGTACTTTGAATATTCGCCACGATTTATTGACACCTTTATGGCTTGCCGCTTACCATATAAAAAACACAACAGATACTTTAAAAGTCGTCTAACCTCTATTCCGCATTTCCCCAATTTCGCGTTATTGGAAATATATAACCCAAAGATTTCGACCACAGCAAGAAAGCATATAACATATAAAAACTTCTGCATATTATAATATTGAACCATCGTGTATTATAACGACAATCCATTGTATCGCGAATTCGAGGGTTGTTTTCCCGTGGGAATTTGAGACCTTGCAACCCAAACTCATATTAAAAACAAATCAAATACCATGCCTTCTCCGGCGTTTATGTTTATATCCAAATCCGAAATTTTTCCGCAACGTGTAAAATATATTGTTTTACCGAAAAACCGTTATATAAATCTGATTTTTTAAATGAAAAACCTAAAGCATGCCATATTTCTAATTACACTTGCAGGATTATCGGCATTCGGCCCATTTGTCACTGATATGTACCTCCCGGCTTTGCCGACCCTGCCCGAAGCCTTTAAAACTACGCCCTTTTGGATCCAGATGAGCATGAGCGTTTGCATGCTGGGACTCGCAATAGGACAAATTTTCATAGGCCCCCTCAGCGACAAATTCGGCCGCAGAATGCCCCTTTTATTTTCAATGTGGATGTTCGTGGCCGCTTCGTTTGGGTGCATACTTGCAACCGACATCTTCTTCTTTATATTGATGCGCTTCTTTCAAGGAATAGCCGGAGCGGGAGGAATAGTACTTTCACGGTCCATATCTTCCGACAAATATTCGGGCATGGAATTGGCCAAATTTCTTGCGCTTATAGCGGCCGTACACAGCATAGCTCCGGTTGCAGCTCCCATCGTCGGCGGAATAACGCTTACCTTTTCCGACTGGAGGGGGATATTCGCGTGTCTTTTTGCGGTCGGAGTAGTTCTGCTTGCGCTTTCCTACGGGCTTAGGGAATCGCTCGATAAATCGCGCCGCTCCGCACTGTCAATGCTGGCCGTATTTAAACTTTACAAAAACGTATTCTGCGACAGCGTGGCCCTTTCATATATTTTGCAACAGGGCGCAATGGCCATAATTCTGTTTACATACATATCGGCTTCCCCTTTCATATTCGAGGGAATTTACGCTTTAAGCCCGATGCAATTCGGCGGAATTTTCGCCGCAAACGCCGTGGCCATCGCCGTTGGAGCTGGGCTATCCTCAAAATTTAAGCAAAGAAGAACAGCTGTCGTGTTCAGCGGTTTCGGCGTTTTTATAGGAGCTGTTGTCGAAGCAGTTCTTTTATCTTCGGGAGCGGGGGTCGTAGCGGTGGAAATTGTACTCATGGCGATGATGGCCATGTACGGAATCTCCGCGCCGGCGGCAGCCGCAATCGTACTTGACAGCCAACATAAAAATGCTGGTACGGCAGCGGCTTTATTGGGAGCTCTTCCGTTTTTTCTGGGTTCCATAGCCGCCCCCTGCACTGGAATCGGATCCGTTGAAACGACTTTTTCGGCAATAGTAATATTCGGCGGATTTTTGGGTGCCTTACTTTCACTAATCGCCCGCCATTACCAAAAAAAGCACGGGCCGAGCACAATTCCGGAATAGCCACCCCCTATCCACGATTCCAACAAATACGCGGTGCTCGAAAAGCCTGAGATGCGCCTATGCCTATGTTCCGTCCCGAATATTTGCGGCTAAAATGCGCCATTTGCGCACCTGCTTTTTACGCCAAACTTTGCAGACCAAAACTTGAATCTCTAAAAAAATAACAAATAAGACACGGTTAAAGCGGAGGCAAAAAGCACTATAAACGCCGCGATGCACTTTGCGCATTTTATTTTTCTCCATTTGGAAAAAAATTCAGAACTAAACTTTTCCTCAAGATTCTGTTGCTGAAAACACTCAAAAGCGTAATCCGCGTCAAGCCAATACATAAGCGCATATCGCAATGTGCATATCGACGCTATCACCAACGCGAAAAATGCAAGCGGCATTCCTATGTCAGTCATCTTCTTATCCGTATATTAACCGTCCAGCTCGCCCATGTTGTCCGTTCAAAACCTTTAGCCGAACCGCAACGCATTATCTATCGGCCTTAAATAAAATTATTTAAATAGAAATTTACCGATTCGAAGTTTTTTTATCGGATAAAAAAATACAACTATACCCGCATTTGTCATTTCGGATTCCAGTCCAATGCAAGCTTTTCGACAAGGCGCGCCACGCTAAGAACATTTTTTTCGGCGTCGAAATTTTTTACTATTTTCTTATAGTCGTCCACGACCACGGCCTCACCGAGCCGCTTGTAGAATTTGTCGAACTCCGCCTGGAGTTCCGAGTGGTCTATTTTATAGTTTAGAATGTCGTCCAGTTTAAAATCCTGCGAATAAGAAAACGCGCCCGGCATGCGCTTATACCATGCGTGTCCGAATGTGAGAACGTTTCGGCCGCCCGTAAGAGCCTCCCAACCGGCGGTTCCGGTTATCGTGGCCACGAATCTCGACTTTTCGATAAGGTCGTAAGTGGAGGTTTCGTTCGGGACAAGCCTGACATTCTTCAGCATTTTAAGGCGCTGAAAGAAACATCTTCCGCGCCTGAATTCGTCCTGGTACGGGTTCTCCTTGACGTATACGAACCACCCGTCCGGCAAAAGCTCCGAGACGCGCTCAATTGCCAGCATTTGGTCGCAATAAATCCCCCCGAGAGAATCTGTCGTCATCTCTGGCTGCAAATGCAGCGGAAAATAGACGAAGTTCTTTGTGAAATCCACGTCTTTTGAAATGCACGCGCGCATCCTGCGGCGATATTCGAGCGTGTACGGCAATTTTATCAGATTGACCACAGACAAATACAAATGGCGCATAACCCGTATGTTTCTGAAAATTCCGACACGTAGAAAATTCTTCCGCATGTAAAAAAGATCCTTTTTAAACTTCTTTTCTATGACGAAAGAATCGTCGCTCATCTTCATCATGTGTTCCGCGTCCCCGAGCTTTTCAACGGAGCTGCAATACATTACGCGATTGGGGAACAGCGTCTGGTGGAATAGCACGTTCTTTACACCCATAGCCTTGGCTATTTCGTGAAATACTATATCCGGGCCGATATGCGGAATATTGTCGAAAAAAATCGCGTCGGGTTTCTCGTCGGCGATGAGATTGTAAAAATACTGAAAGTATATGTTGAAATAGTCCACATAGTCGTAGAATTTTTCCGCTCGCAGATAAATCTGTTTGGGCCTGTTTCTGCTCGCGAAATAACGCCCGAGGCATTTATACGCCTCTTCGTACACGCGCTTGTCGTAGGGCCTATACTCGTCCAAATCTATGCGGCAGTTGTTCAGTTTGGAACGCCGGCAAAAGCATTTGATAACCTCGACATTTCCGAGTTTTTCGACGGCGCCGGCGATTTTCTCGCTAAATCCCCATAGTATTATTTTTTTCATTTTCTTCCGTTCCGTAATATAAATTCCGCCATTTTAAAATCGAACCCGCAGTCTATGTCCACCGACTCCTCGCGGTCCATTATATATGCGTAAGTTTTAAGCGAAAACAAATCGAGCGATGCTTTTACAAATCTTGTTTTCACTATATAAACAGCGCCGTTTAAGATGTAGCATGGGCCGAGTTTTTGGCGCGGCTTGTTCGCGTGTTTTTTTTCGACAAAATTCCTCATGGAAAGGCTCTTCGGAAGGGTGTTTATCCATGCCTTAGAATGCGGAAACTCGCACACGCTTACGACCGCGTCAGCGTCCTTTTCAAAAAACTCGGCAAGGGCCCCCCTCACGGAACGGGCCGACCGAAGCGGAGACGTGGGCTGCAAAAGCGCAACTACGTCAAAATTCTCCCCGAGCCTAGAAAGCGTTTCGGCGACGACACCCCAAGAGGAAGCCCCGTCGCCCGATGTTCGCCTATGGCGCAAAAACGGAACTTCCGCGCCGCAATCCATTCCTATCTTGGCATATCTTCTGCTGTCTGTGGACAGCACTATTCTGTCGAACACCCCGCTTTTGCGCGCGGCCTCGACCGTGTACGACAAAAGCGGACGCCCCAACAAAGGCTTTATATTTTTGTCTTTCAAGCCCTTCGAGCCGCTTCTTGCCGGTATTACGGCTATTATTTTTTTCCCGTTTAGCATGCTACAGCTTTATATAGTTTATGTCGCGTTTAGCCTTTGAATAGTTCTGGGTAGTTCCGATGTCGAGCCAGTATCCGACTATCGGAAAATACGACACTTTTTTCCCTTTTGATATGAGTTTTTCGACCATATCCGTCGCGTTATAGGGAACGTTTTTAGGAATGGATTTCACCGTTTTCTTCCCGAAAAGATATATGCCCGCGTTGGAATAATAATTGTACGTGGGTTTTTCCGAAAAGCCCCTTATCATGTTTCCCGAGGTTTCAAGCACGGCGTACGGAACGTCGATTTTCATCGCAAACGCCGCCACGCTCATGTCGGCGCCGCCCTCCTTGTATTTTAGGAAAAAGTCCTCGAAATCTATGTTTGAAAGTATGTCGGCGTTTATAACGAGAATGTCGTCGTTAAAAAACTTTTTTGCCAATCTTACTGAACCTATCGTGCCGAGGGGATTGCCCTCCTCTATAAAATCCACGCCGAGATGTCCGTAGTGCTTCCCCACATAGTCCATTATCTGCCCCTTCATGTGGTTGACGGAAATATGGAATTTTTCCACGCCGTACGCCATCAACCTGTCGATATTGTGGGCGATTATCGGCTTGTCCTGTATTGGAAGCAAAGGTTTTGGAATGTCGTTTGTATACGGTTGAAGCCTTATTCCTTTGCCGCCGGCCATTATAACGGCGTCTATCGGAAGGCATGCGCGCTTCTGCCTGAGATTTATAATGTCCAAAAGCTTGCCACTCTTTGAAATATGCGGGACAAGCTGAAGGTTAGCGTCCCGGAATTCCCTGACTTTCTTATAATCTCGCTTGTCCAAAACATAGTGAAATTTTTTGTTCATGACGCGGCATATCTGCGAATCGAGGCGCGCCCCCCCTACAAGCGCCCTTCTGATATCCCCGTCTGTCACGCTTCCAACAACTTTGCCGTTTTCGGAAATAACGAATAGAACCAGCGGCATTCCGCTCGGAATTCCGTTCATTTTGCCGAGAGCTTCTATTACTGTGCTTTTTAAGCCTATTAAATGGGCGTCTTTGTTCATATGTCGAAAAATATTTTTTTTCCCGTTATTTTTGGAGTTTCGGAAAGCAGTTTGTCTGCTATGAGTTTCGCAGTGCGTTTTCCGCCGTACGGACTTTTGGCGCCCAAAAGCGACTTTGCAAAAGCCGCGCTTCCGGCCCTTGCTAAGGCGCGGAGTATGGCCCCCTTTTCTGCCGAACAATCTATGACCGAAGCCGCCCTTATTCGCCCGTCTTGCCTGCTTCCGATGTTTATCGTAGGCCTTTTAAGGCTCGGAGCCTCGATTATTCCGCTCGACGAATTTCCGACGACCGCCGCGCAATATTTCATAAGGCTCAAATATTTTAACGACCCAAGGCTTCCGACAAGCGCGAATTTTGACGGATATTTTCCGCAGTACCGCAACACCATCTTGTTTAGTTTTTTAGACCCCGTGTCGGCATTGGGATATGTGAACAGCGAAAAATACTTGTCCTGCGAGGCGAGCGCGCACAGCAGCTCCTCCATTTGAGCCTCCTGGGTGTCGGTCTCCGTAGTCACCGGGTGAAAAGTCGCAAGAAGCGTCTTCGACGCATCTGCAATTCCCGTAGCCTTTTCTATTTCGGATTTCGACAAAAGAGGAAGCCGACTGATATTTTCGACCCCGAGAGCACCGACATTAAAGACGGTTTTCGGATTTTCCCCCATTTGTATTATACGCCTCCTGTAAGCCTCGCAAGAGGCGAAATGCAGGCGGCTCATTTTTGTTATGGCGTGCCTGAAGGCGTCGTCGAAGGCCCCGAAAGTCAACTCTCCCCCGTGTATGTGCGCTATTGGCAAACCGAGAACGCAGCATGCAGAGGCAATAGCAAGCGACTCGTATCTGTCTCCGAGTATGACGACAATGTCGGGATTTATTTTTGCAAGAGCCCTGCCCGCCTTCGACATTGCAGCCGCCATTGTGTCAATGACCCCCAATTTCGAATCGCCCGCGCATATAGGGACCTTGGCGGCAATTTTAAACCCGTCCCCGTATATTTCTCCGACCGTATTCCCGGCATCTTTGTCGAGATGCGCCCCCGTGACGAGCAGCCGCACGTCCGCCCCAGGCCTTTTTAAAAGCTCCGAAATCAATCCCCTCAAAAGCCCGTATTCGGAGCGCGCGGCGGTTATTACGCATATTTTCATAGGGTTATCAAATCGTCCTTGTTAAAATCTTTTTTTGCGGTTTTTCCGGAGACAAAATCCCACATCATCGGAGATATCCCGATTCCGGGGCGTTTCGCGGCCAAATTTTCGTCGCAAAAAATTTCGCCCTTTCTTATGCGCCTTCCGGCCACAATCGACTTGCGCGCCACGGCAATATTTGCCGTTTCCGCCCGCGACGGCCTTTTAACGCCGTCCCCGAGCGCGTCCGAAACATTCCGCACCGCCGAGACAAGCTCCCTCAATTCGCGCGGTTCAAGGCTCGCCTTGTGGTCCGGACCCTCCATTTTTCTCGAGAGCGTAAAATGTTTTTCAATCACCGACGCCCCGAGAGCAGCAGCCGCTATCGAAACCTCTATTCCCATGGTGTGGTCGGAATACCCCACTTCCAATCCGAACTTTTTTTTAAGCGAAAGCATCGCCCTCAAATTCACTGAGTCGAACGGGCATGGATATTCCGTCGTGCAGTGCAGAAGCGACACCTTGCATTTGTCGAAAACCCTCACGGCCGCGGCCACCTCGGAAAGATTCGACATTCCAGTAGACAGCAAAACTTCGCGCCCGAACGAGTTTATCTTTCTCAAATACGGAAGGTTCGTTATTTCGCCCGACGGAATCTTAAAAATCGAAACGCCTATCGAATGGAGAAACTCCGCGCTTTCGGAATCAAACGGCGACGAAAGAAACATTATGCCCCTCTTTGCGCAGTACCTTTGCAATGCGCGGGTATCCGACCTTGTAAGTTCGAGTTTTTTTAGCATCTCGAACTGGCTTTCCGATCGGTTTTCGCCTTTTTGGTAGCGCGCCTTCGGGGCGTCGGTTCTTGCCAGGGCCGACGCCTTAAAAGTCTGAAACTTCACGGCGTCGCAGCCGGCCTGGCATGCGGCGTCCACGAGCCTCCTTGCCGTCTCCACGCTTCCGTTGTGGTTTACCCCCGCTTCGGCTATTATGAAAACACCGCTCATTTGACGACACTTCCGGCTTTGACAAACGACCCCTCGGGAACCTCCGCCCCGTGCGAAACCGTGGCATTGCTTCCCACAAAAGACCTCATGCGCACTTTAGCCCCACCGTTTATGACGGCTGCCGTGGATATATGGCAATTGTCCCCTATTTCGGCGTCGTGCTCGACGATGGCCTTCGAGTTTATTATGCAATTTTCCCCCACTTTAGCCCCGGCGTTTACAAGCGCAAAATGCAGCACCGCGCTGCCCTGGCCTATCGACGCGTGCGGGGACACCCTCGCCAGCGGCGAAACTACTGTGGCGGGCTTTAACCCCAACTTTTTAAGCTCCGCAAAAAGCCCCTCGCGGCGGGCGCACGAACGCAGCTGCCCTAAAGACACTAAAAACTCCACGTCCTTTCCGACAAAATCCGGAAGGTCGCCGTCGCAGCCTATCACCCTGTATCCAAACACTTCCGAACCAAGCTTTTCCGGGGCGTCAATCAGGCCGACAATGCGGTAAACACCGCCGGCTTCAACAGCGTCGATGCAAGACTTTGCATGTCCGCCCGCGCCCAAAAGTATCAAATCTTTCATTTCGGAAAACCTATATATTATATATGTCGGCTTTGTATTTCGACAGATTTTCGGGGTTCAAAAACCACTCTACCGTCTCCGCAAGGCCCCTTTTGATGTCGTATTTCGGCGAAAACCCAGTCAAAGACTTTATTTTCGAATTGTCGCCCCATAGCCTGTTTACCTCGGAATTTTTAGGCCGAACGCGTTTTTGGTCGCGCACTATTTCGGCCCCGGAGCCCATTATGCCGTTGATGATTTCAAAAGTATCGGCTATGGATATTTCGCAATTCGAGCATATGTTTACGACCTCCCCCGATGCGCCCTCAGATTCCGCAAGCGCGGCGAAACCGTCGCATGTATCCTTCACAAAATTGAAATCGCGCGTCGGCGACGTATCCCCAAGCTCTATTTTTTTACGCCCGGACGCCAATTGTATTATTATCGACGGAATCACCGCCCGCGCCGACTGGCGGGGCCCGTATGTATTGAACGGGCGCGCCGTCACGAGAGGCAAACCGAAAGCCCTGTGGAAACTTTCAGCAATGCAGTCCGCCCCGATTTTAGTCGCCGAATACGGAGACTGTGGCTGAATGGGGTGTTTCTCGTCTATCGGAACGTATTTTGCCGTCCCGTAAACCTCGCTTGTGGAGGTGTGGACGACTTTTGAAACGCCGTTGTCGAGCGCGGCCTGGCAGACATTCAGCGTCCCCTTCACGTTGGTGTCGACATAGCTGTCCGGAGCCACATAGGAATATGGAATGGCTATAAGCGCCGCAAGATGGAAAATTACGTCGGTGTTTTTGGAAAACTTTTTTACGCAGTGCGCGTCGCGCACGTCGCCGCACAAAACCTCCACCTCGTCTTTGCAGTCTATGGATTCGAGCCAACCCCAATTATTGAAAGAGTTGTACTGCGACAACGCCTTTACATTTGCGCCGCGCCTCACCAGATTTTCCACGAGATGCGACCCTATAAACCCATCCGCGCCGGTGACCAGAACATTTTTGGACTTTAAATTCATTTGCGATAAGTATTTCAAGCGCCGCTAAAACATACGCGCGTAAAAATACGCAATGCCCCCGCAACGCCGCAATGCATTCGTCGCATTTTTTCACAATTTTGTCGAGTTTATTTTGGTTTAGGCCGCACCTCCCACCGGAGCGCCCTGCCACACAAACGCTAAAATCCGATAAGCTTTCTGTTCCAGCGCGGCTGCACTATCGTGGCGGTGACCGCCTTCCGCATCGACGGGGACTTTGCAGTATTGAGTATCTCAAACAGCTTTCTTACCGCAAAACAGCCGACAAGCTCGTAGTTTTTGTCTATAGCATTCCAGCCGTTCTCCGCCGATTTAAGCTCCATGTTTATCTGCACGGCGTATTTTGATATCAGCGACGACACTGCGGGCGTGGACATCCATTCGCTCGTCGAATTCGAGGTGCACATAACTGCGTCGGGTTTGTATTTTTCGAGCCAGTCGGAAAGTATTTTCCGATTTTGTTTGGCCTGTCTGACCTTAAAGAACGGCGGAACCCTGCAATCTTCGTCGAGGGTAAGCTGGGCCCTGAGAAAGCCTCCAATTGTTCTACCCTCCACTATCTCGTCGAAATGTTCGTCAATGATCATGCTCGGCCTCCTGTATCCCATCTTTATTATTTTATTCGTGACGTATTGGGCGATAAGGAATTTGTCCGACGATACAAAATCAATAGCGGGCGAGAAAGTCTTTGTGCCGGCGGCGACGAATTTGAAATTCCGCCACACCTCAGAATATTCCGGAGGCAGCTTTTTTCCCCCCGCATGCCCGACCACAATCCCCCCGCGAATGCCGCGGGACTCGAGAATTCTGCGAAGGCGCCCGGGAGGGTTCTCGTATAGCCAAACCGGATATATCCCGTAGCCGAGCTCGCGCGCGCCGGTTTTTACCCCCTCTATATATTTTGAGAATATCGGATACCTCTCCGGAACGTTTCTGTCGGCGTTGGCGTTTATGAGAACTATCGTTTCGAGATAGTCCCCGCTTTTTCGCGACCTCTTTATGCTCGACATCGCCGAAGACAAAAGGTGGTCTTTTTTGTATCCGCGCTTGCGCGCGTAGTCCAAAATTTTACGGCGCAGCCGCGCAGAAACTTTGCCCGACCCGGAAAACGCAAGCGACACCGTGGATTTAGAAACCCCCAAATCCCCTGCTATTTCGGTTTGCGTGACGCGCCTCTTAGGTTTTCTGGCCATCTGCCGTAAACCTACACGGGCATCAGGGATAATCAAGACAAAACGGGCGCGGCGCCGCGGGCGCCGGCTACTCCCTAAAATCCACAAGCGACTTGTCGGTGACTATTATAGGGGAGTCGTAAACGGGAAGTTTCTTTATCTTCAAATCCGAGCCGTCGCGCTCCGCATCGGATTCCGGGATCTCGTACACGCCTCCGGACAATATATCGACCCAAACCGGGTTTTTTATTTTGGCGCCCCCCGCAAATCTGTAATCCGCAAAAACAGGAGCGTTTGCGTTTGTGGGCGTGGCGTCGCAAATCCATACAGTCCACGACGGCATCTTCGTCTCGCTATCCACATACCCGAAATTGGACAGTATTAAATCCGCGTCGGTCGCGGCGGTTCCGGGCCCCGTCTGCACGTCGAGAATGTCGAACACCGACGCCAAATTCTGAACGGCGTAATACGCCTTCTTTATGCGGATGACCTTGTGGTTTTTATCGGTTCCCAAAAGGCCCTTGACATTCACTATCTTAATTGAGTCGCTCGGCAGGTAATGCATGTCGGAAATGGAAAACACGCTTGTTTCTATGCCGCGCCCCCAGTCTCCCAACATTCTGCGCAAATTCCATTTGGCCTGCGTAAGTTCCGTCCACGGAAATTTTGACATCGCGCCGCCGAGATACCCTTCAGACGGAGCGCCATTTTCGCCCTGGCGTAGCAGAACCTTTCCGGAATATTTTTTCAGTATTTTCCCCATTTCCTCGACATCCCTATAGGACTCTTCCGGACGTATGTTGTACCCGTGATAGGAAATCCAAGTAAAGTCGTCCAGTTTGCCCTCCTTTGAAAGCATCGACACATATTCCTCAAACCATACCGGATTTGTAAAAGCCAACACCAATCCAGCCACCTTGGCGCCGGGGTCGTATTTCCGTATTATTTCCATGGTGCGCACGTTCATGTCTATCGTTTCCGACTTTTTCGTCTTTCTGTTTATGTCGGGTTCGTTCCACATTTCCCATTCGACTTTGCCGGCATAGCGCTTTGCCATTTCCTCGACCCACCTGTTCCATGCGGCCTTCCCTTCGGGCGACGACGGCATTCCCCCCTTTAGGAACGGGGTTCCGCCGCCCTTGTACACGGTGTTTCCGTATGAAGTCTGAAGCCACACCGTAAGGCCGCGGGAGCGCGCATCGTCTATGATTTTGTCCAGCCATGAAAAGTCGTAAACGCCCTTTTCCCTCTCGGTCTTGGCCCAACCGCCCTGCAGCCTGATTTTTTTTATCCCGAGGGGAGCCAGATACTCTTTGTAGGCCTCGTAGTCGGCGTAATCGCGGTCGAGCGTTTCGCAGCCCACGGTGATATTGTTTTTCGTTTTTGAAACGTCCTTTGGCACAAGAACGCCGAGCTTTTTGTAGGGAACCGACAAATCAGTCTTTATTCTGTCGTTAGACGCGTCGATTTTCGGCGCCGAATGCGAATGCGGGACAAAAGCCGCCGCAAGCGCAGAAACCATGGCTAATACTCTTACTAACATGCCCATACCTCCTTTTTGTAAAAAATCAAATTCCGGAACAAGACAAAAATCCGCCGTCTATGGGAATCGTTATGCCCGTCACAAACGCCGATTTTTCGTCGTCTATCAGCCAGTTCATGCAGCCGACAAGCTCCTCGGCCGAGCCGAAGCGCCGCATGGGGGTGTGCGCTATTATGCCCGCTCCCCTTTCGGAAAATCCCCCCTCCGGCTTCAACAGAAGCTTCGCGCTTCTTTCGTTGACGAAGAATCCGGGGGCAATCGCGTTTACCCTGATTTTCGCGGGGGCCAGATACGCCGCAAGCCACTGCGTAAAATTCGACACCGCCGCCTTGCTTAGTGCGTATGCCGGCACCCGCGAAAGCGGCCTGTATGTGTTCATGGAGGCAAAGTTTATTATTGACCCCCCGCCAGACCTCGCCATGTCTGCGGCGAAGATGCGGCACGGTATGACAGTCCCCATGATGTTGACGTCCGCAACGTCCCTGAACTTTTCGATATCGATGTTGAAAAAGCCCCTTCCCGAAAATCCGGGAGACAGCTCTTCCGGCTTGAATTCGGAAATCGTAGCGACTGCCTCGGGCTGGTTTCCCCCCGCTCCGTTTATCAGAACGCGGCAAGGACCGTATTCGGACAAAACCCTGCCGTGCAGGTTTTCCATCTGACCGGCGTTTCTCACGTCCGCCGAAAGGGGCAGGCATTCCCCTCCTGCCGCCCTGATTTTGCTTTCCGTCGCCTCGAGTTTTTTAATGTCCCTGCCGACGAGAACAACCCTATACCCGCGAGACGCCAAATCCGCCGCCATCGCCGAGCACAGGGTTCCGCCTGCGCCCGTAACCACCGCTACTTTTCCGTTTTTCATAAATTAAAAATCCAATTTTTTGCATTCGAGTATGAAATATCCGAAACCGCCTTGGCCAAGAAATCGAAATCTCCGGGAATTTCCCCCCGCTCGGCCAATCCGCCTATATACCCGCAAAGTATGCGCCGAAAATATTCGTGCCTGGAAAACGAAAACAAGCTTCGCGAGTCTGTGGTCATGCCGACGAAACGCGAAAGCAGACCGTATCCTGAAAGCGCGCGCAGGTGTTCCCTTATGCCTTCAAGGTGGTCGTTGTACCACCATGCGGGCCCGAACTGAATCTTTCCCCAGACGCCGTCCTCGGAAAACGACCCCGTAAGCGTTGCGAAAGCCTCGTTGTCAGACGGATTAAGTGTGTGCAATATCACCTTGGGAAGGCCGCCGTTTTTTTCGGCGTCGTCAAAAAACCTGACAATTGACGGCATATCGCACGGGTTTCCGATTGTCGCATATCCGCCGGCAGGCCCCGCAAGCCCTCTCAATCTGGAACTTGTATTGCGCTCGGCTCCGATATGCAGCTGCAATGCCCAGCCACGCTTGCGGTATTCTCCGGCAAGCTTCAGGAGAACGAACGACACCAGCTTCGACACGTCGCGGGCGCATACGGGGCCGCCGCCCACTATATTCTTAAAGATGTTATCGGCCTCGGATACGCCCGGGAGTTCATAGTAAAACCCGCTGTCGAGAGAATGGTCGGCTATTTTGCACGACGCCCCGCCGAAAGCATCAAGCCTTTCCGCCAGCGCGCCAAAATACGCGTCCATCGATTTTATGGCGCGCCCGGCCCCGAGCCTGCTAAGCCACTCGGGAAAATTCGGAGACGAGAACGCCAAAATCGAATCCCCCCTCAGCGAAGGCAGAACGGTAAAACTTCCAGCCTTTGAAGTGGCGGCCGCGTGAACCGAAACGTCCGCAAGCAAATCTTCGGAAGTGCACAGCGCCTCGACGTTCCATCTCCGCAAAATCGCGTTTGCGGTTAGATTTTCGCGCGCCAAAATAGAATCGCACTTCTCCATTATCCCGGGCGCGTTCGTTTCGCACAGCACGTCGTCTATTCCGAAAATGGAGCGCAGCTCCATCGCCGACCAGTGGAAGAGCGGATTCCCCCACGTGCGCGGGCATGTGCGGGCCCACGCCGCGAATTTTTCCGAATCCGAAGCGCCACCGTTGATTTCCCTCTCAGGCACTCCGTCGATGCGCATGGCGCGGTGTTTGTATGGATCTGAAACCACCCAAAGCCTCGCAATTGAAAAGTCCCGCCTGTCCTCGGCTATTGCGGAAACGTCGAGGTGGTTGTGGTAGTCTATGATGGGAAGGCGGCTCGCGACCCTGATGAAGAGCTCGCGCGCCGCGTCGGAATCCAGAAACAGATTTTCGGTTTTGAATTTCATTTATCCTCCGTATTTTTTTGCGGGCGCCCCGCCCGCAACTCCAATGTGCCACGCGTATATCGCAAAAGCCGCCAAAATGCAAATGGCTCCCGCGCACACGCCGTATATTCCGCCTTTCTCTGATACGGACGGAATGCTCATGCCGCCGAACAAAAGGCCCGATACGATCATGGAAAACACAAAAAGGCGCACGAGCGAACGGACATATTCCGGCGAAACCACGGGTTTTTCTCCGTCGGGTATGGGCGTCTCTATCTTTTTAAACAAAAGCAGCTCGGCTTCGCTATATTTCCTATTCTTAAGAAACAGCGGATAATAATATATTGCCAAGCACGCAAGTATTTCCACGAGGGTCGCCACCTCCCAAGAAATCTGCGGAACCATATTCAGGATTAACCCGAGAACCACCCCGACTACGATTGTGGCAATTGCCGAATTCTTATCTGGAGTTTTCGATACTATCCCCAAAACCAGCGGTATTCCCACGGGTATTGCCAATATGCCCGTAAACAATTTGTTCGCCTCGAAAGCCCCGCCGAAATTTCTAATTCCAAACGCGCCGAGTATCATTATCGCGCCCACGGCGACTGTCGATATTCTCGCAACCGATAAAAGCTTGGCGCCGTCGGCGCCCGGGTTGAACATGCGCTGGTAAATGTCGGTCGTTATGACTCCGGCCATTATGTTATACTCGGCGTTAAGCGAAGACATCGTGGCCGCAAACATCGACGAAAACATTATTCCCATCACGCCGGCTGGAAGAAGCATCGACGATATCATGACATAAGACATTTCAGGATCGGGAATTTCCGGAACAATCAGCGGGGACAACACGGCAGGCACAAGAAACACGGGAGAAAACACCAAAAACAAAACGCCGCTGTACACCCCGACTTTCCGCGCGGCGCTTTCGTCGCGCACGCAATAGAACTTCTGGATGAACGTCCAATTTTCGTTGTATTTAATCATCACCATCACGCAATACACCGCGAGCCAAAGCCATTCGCCTTTGGGGCCGTTTAAGGGGTCGAGATGGGCCGGAAATTTTTCCGCCAGCGCCGCGAATCCGCCAGAAGCGTCTATCGAGAGCGGGAGAAGTATCGTCGTCACGAGAATTAAAATTATGAACTGCACCGTGCTCATTATCGAAACAGTCCAAATCCCCCCGACGATATTGAAAAGCGTCACAATCGTTCCCGATATTATTATGGACCACTCCAAAGACAGCGGCGTGACCGCCGCTATGAAAATCCCGATTGCGTACAAGCGCACCATGTTGTCGAGAAACCGCATCACGAGCCCCATCCACATGACGAGCTTGCGCACCGGATAGCCGTACCTCTTCTCGAGATACTCCACGGGAGTCGTGTCTCCCGTGCGACGCCATTTCGCGCCGAAATACAGCCCCGCCACAAGGCATCCCGGAACGGTCGTCAAAAACACCGTTATCGAAACCAAGCCGCACTCGTAGGCTATTCCGGCGTACGCCACAAAAACGAACGTGCTGAAAAGGCCCATGTAATTCGTAATTGTGGCCATCACCCACGGTATCGTTCCGCCCCCCTTGAAATAGGAACTTGAATCCTTTACAAGCCACCCGAAAGTAAAGCCTATGACCGCCATCAGCGCGATGTAAATTAAAATCGCGACATAGTCGAACCCTTGAAGTGATATGTTTTCCATCTTTTGCAACGTCAGTTAACATTGAAACGGCGGTGCGCCCCGACGGCGGGCAATCCGCCGCCCATCGCGCGACAGCCCCGGTTTGCCGGCGGCCGCGGGGAAAATCTGGAAACCGTTCCGCAAAATTCCCCGGCAAAAGCAGGCGCGCGTCCCGACGCATTTTGCCATTCTTCGGGGCATGTTCCGCTCTCCGCTCCGCAAGCCCCCCGACCGCGGAAAAATTTTTCGGAAAAATTTATGCAAAAAAGCCGTTTAAAAAAGCCACCCCCCCTCCGGCGGAACTTTTTTAAAGGCGCGCTTGCATTGATCTTCCCGTACATGCTTAAATTTTCAATTCGTGAAAAATTTAACACACGGATAAAACTTCATTCAATTACATAAATAAAAAAAAATGCTCAACCGTTTTATTTTTTAAGCACTAATTATCAATTAAATAAGATAAAATAAAATCATTTTGCCTAAGTGATGCAAAATGGGCGAAGCCTAAAAAAGACCGCCGCTAAAAGCACGGCGGCCCGCATTTCAGCGCAAGGCTCTTAAAAGCTCTGCGGCCTGTTAGTTTATCTTTTACGTCCGCCGCGCTTCATGCGCTTTTTATCGGAATCGCAAGCCAAATGAAAATCTATCTGCCGTTTAAACCTGTCCACCGATTCGACCTCCACGCGAACTTTGTCGCCTATGCGTATAACCGTTCCGCCGCTTCTGCCCTTAAGTTCCGTGGCGTCGTCGTTCAGCCTGTAAATATCGTCCCGCATGGTGTGGACATGCACGAAACCGAATGCCATAGACTCCGTAAGCTCGACAAAAAAGCCGTGGTTGGACACCGAAGTCACAACCGCCTCAAACGACCTTCCAGTGCCGATTGCGCGTTCAAAATATTCCATCAGCTTGATTTTTCGGGAATCCCTTTCCGCGTCGGCGCTGTTCTGTTCAGTCGCCGATATGTGTTCGGAAATTTTGTCGAGAGCCGCCTTTCCCACAACCTGCACCGGCCCTTTCGGCGCCCATTGCATGTTTGAGGATTTCATCAGGTAGTTCAAGGCGCGGTGCACTGTCAGATCCGCATAGCGCCTTATCGGCGACGTAAAATGGGCGTAATAAACCTTGTTCAAGCCGTAATGGCCGTCGGAGGAGGCCCTGTAAACGGCGCGTTTCAGGCTTTTTAAGAACTTCGTTTTTAACAGGTAACTTTGCTGGTGTCCGTCAATTTCGGCAAGAACCCTTATAATCTCCCTTCTCGATGTCAAATCACCGCAATATATTCCAAACGTCTCAAGTTCCTGGCGCAATTCGCCCAACTTTTCCACGTCCGGATCGTCGTGCACTCGCGATATGAACGGAATGTGGTTTGAGAACAGCTCCTGAGCGACCGCTTCGTTTGCAGCAAGCATGAACTCCTCTATGAGCTGGTGGCTTTCGTTGTAGTCTATTTTTTCTATTCTGTCCGCGTATCCGTCCTTGTCGCAGAATATCTTAAATTCCGGCAGTTCCAAGTCGAGACTGCCCTCGCGCATTCTGCGCTTGCGCAGCAATGAGGCTATCGCCCACATTTTTCTGAGCATGAACCTCAAATTTTGCAGTTCCTTTGCGGGTAGGTCGCCGAGCGGTTTCCCGCCGAACGCGGTTTCATAGCTTTCGGGAGGGGCGACTGATATTATTTTGTCGATGTCGTCCTCGGTGATAAGCGCGTGCGCCTGCTCGTAGCTGAGGCGCTTTGAACTTCTGATAACCGAATTTGCAAATCTTACGCTTTTGCGCGCGCCGGTGTCGTCAAAACGCATAAAAACGCTTTTAACGAGCCTATCCGTGTCTTCAACAAGGCTGCATATTCCGTTTGAAAGCTCGAAAGGAAGCATCGGGAGCACCGTCCCCACAAGGTAGGTAGAATTTCCGCGGGCCTCAGCCTCCCTGTCTATGGCGGTGTTGGGCCTTACGTAATAGGACACGTCGGCGATATGCACTCCAAGCTCCCAGCCTTCGGAGTCGCGCACAAGCGAGATTGCATCGTCAAAATCCTTGGCGTCCTCCGGGTCTATCGTTATCGTAAATTTGCCGCGCATGTCGCAGCGGCCGGCGATGTCCTTTTTCGTCACTTCCGAAGGAATGGCGCCAAGCTCGGCCACAACGCCTTGCGGGAACGTCTCCGACAGGTCGTACTTGACCAGTATCGCGCGGTACTCCGCCATCGGAGTGTGGCTTTCGCCGAGAGCCTCCACGACCTCCCCGGACGGATTTATATGCCTTTGGTGCCATTCGTTGAGTTTTACTACGACCTTGTCGTTCTCCTCCGGAACGGGTACAAGGCCCGATTTTTTCGGATCGGCCACGATAATGTCGTAAAAGAACTTGGGGTCGTCGGGCACGACGTGCCAAAAATTGTACGAACGACGGAGTGTGCCCACAACTTTTTGGTTTCTGCGCTCAAGGACGCGCACTACGCGCGCATACTTTTTAACGCCTAAATCGGTATCGGGCTTTTCGCGGAATTTGCGGTTTCTTTTTTGTCCGAAGTCCCTTCCTTGCGCTCTCGCCAGCCTCCCGGCGGTATTTGGCAATATGCGCGCCAAGACTTTGTCACCGTTTAGCGCCACGCCTGTATCCTCGGGCCGAAACTCGACGCCGGTGCCATCGGCAAGGAGCATCGACGCGCGCCCGCTCGACCTGAAGTCTATGGTTCCGCTTACGAGATCCAACTCCTCGAGGGCCCCGTATCTGTCGCCTTTCACGCGGGCTACGGTACCGCACCTTACCATGTCGGCGAGAATTTTTTTAAGTTTCAATACGTCTTTTCTGTCGAGCTTAAGCTCGGAGGCGATCTCGTGCACAGTGCGCGGAACATAGTTTTTGCCGCGCATAATTTCCATCAGTTTTTTAGATATATTTTCAGCATTCATCACATTACCGTTCTAAGCTCGATAGGCACGAGCATCGCCATTGCCGCAATGAAAAGAACAAGCGAAAACTTTGCAAGGCGCGCCCCCCTGACCGCTCCCGCCAGCGAGAAGACGCAAAGAAGCGCCTGCATTGAAAAAAGCGAGGCTCCAACCGCAAATTTGAAAACCATTATCCCGTTCAAATCCATGTCCGCCGCCGCAAACATTCCTACCACAATGGAAGCCAGCATTGAAACCGCCGATGTCGAAACGAAAGCCCCCGTCCCCTTTTCAAGGGTCTGAAGCGACGGCAGCATGCGGGCCGTCACAGAATTTGACTTTTCCCTAAGCGATTTCTGCTGTACCAGATAAAGGCCACCGAATACGGCGGCGGCAGCAAGAAAAGAGTATGAAAGCGCCGCAAGTATGCCGTGCGCTGCGGCAAAATGCACGGAGGCTTTCGGCGTTCCGGACATCGCTGAAGCAAACATCGGGCACCCCACCGGCAAAAGCGTCAGCACTGCCGCAGGAAGCATCGAGAAAATTCCGGCGAGGCCTATTTTGAGCGAAAATGAAACCGCCAGCTGCAACGCCACAAGCAGCCACGCTATAGTCTCCACCAATTCGTAGGAGGTCACGACGGGCGCCCTGCCAGTCTGCCAGCATCTAAAACCGAGCGCCGCCGTCTGAAATGCGAATCCGGCCAAAGCGGCGACAAGAGCCCTTCTCCTTTTAGCGTCAGTCGGGACGCCGAAATTCACGAACGCAAGCGACGCAAGATAGCAAATTCCCGCCATAAAAACAAATATCGTCGTCGTCATTTCATCTCCTCAAAAAGTTTGCAAAACATTTCGGCGTGCGCGTCGGAATCGTTTAGACACGGACAATATGTAAAATCCTTTCCGCCGGATTCAAGAAAACTCGCTCGCGCCTCGGCGCATATTTCGACAAGCGTTTCGGTGCAGTCGCACGAAAACCCCGGGCAAACCACCGCAACCCTGCGCACGCCGCGCGCGGCTATTTTTCGCAATATTTCTTCAGTCGAAGGCTCCAGCCACTTGCCCTTCCCCATTTTCGACTGCCACCCCAGCAGCATGTTTTTACGCCCGGTTTTTTCGCACAAAAGCCCAACAGTTTTTTCGCACTCGGACGCATACGGGCTCCCCTTCAAATGTGAAAGCGGAACGGAATGGAACGACGCCACAACCGCGCTGTCGCCGATTTCCGAAAGCGACTCCGCCAAAGCCCCTATGTAAAGCGGATGCGAGCAATACGAATCCAAAAATTTTAAATCCGCCCCGCGCGCCGCGGAACAGGCCGAAATCTTTGCCGACTGCGTCATTGAAAGGGAGTTTTGCGGATACGCCGGTATGAACCTAAACGAATCGAACCCCTCGCCCATAGCGCGTGACACGACGTCGGCGATTCTCGACCGCCCGAAACAAAAGGCCGCGTATGTCGGCACTCCGGACATGCGGCGGACTTTTTCCGCAAGGGATTCCGTATAGTGCACGACGGGGAACTCGCCGCCGACTGCGATCGACTTCGCCGCGGCGACATAGCGCTCAGCCCTTCTTCGGGCTATGATGCGCGCCGCCCCCCTTCTCAAAAATCCGGGAAGGGGCAGAATGTATGGATCGGAAAGAAATTCGCCCAAAAAATTCTCCGCCGCCCCGCGCGAAAAATCGGAAGGGGCGCCGAGATTTACTATTATCTGAGCTTTTGCCACTTTTAAGACAGCCGGTCGGCGAGTTTGGAAGCCGCCGAAAGCGCGCTCTCAACGCACGAGCTTACGCCGACTCCGCCGCGATACGCTCCGACAAGCGCCAAATTCGGAAATTTGCGTTCGGCCTCGTCCATAACCTCAAGAAATTCACCGTAGCCCACATTGTATTGCGGTATCGCATGGCTCCACACAAACAGCTTTTTAAAACAAGGTTCGCCGGAAACGCCGAGAATCTTTTCGATGTCGGCAAGCACCAGCTTCAGCATTTCGCCCTCCGGAAGCGAAGCGTATTCCGGATGGCGCATTCCGCCGATGTAGTTGGTTAGCGCGACATAACCTTCCGGAGCGCGGCCCTTGAATATGCTCGACACGAACAGCGACCCGAGAATGTTGAGATTTTCCTTCGCCGGAGTAAGCGCTCCGAATCCGTCGAGCCTGTGCGCCACCTGTGACCTTTTAAACCCCAACGTGAAAGTGGCAACTGGCGCATACTTTATCCCGTCAAGGGGAGCGAGCTCGGCCGCAAGGCTTCCCGCAAAAGGCAGCGATTTTATTTCCGCCGCCGGGACCGCTATCACAAGGGCGTCGTAATTGTCGCATGTCTCCTCATCGCCGGAAACCCACTCCACCTGCCAGCCTCGGCCGCTAAAATCTATCGATAACGGCTTGGCTCCGCATTTTAGGCTTTCCCCGAGATTCTTCGAGAGGGCGCCGACTAAAGTTTCCATTCCGCCCTCAAAGGAAATCATCATCGGCTTGAAAAAGTTTCCGGCCGCCTTTTTCTCCTTCATAGACTTGATGGCTCCGCGTATTACAGAGCCGTATTTTTTTTCCAGATTCCAAAACGGCGGGAAGGCGTATCTTGCCGAAAGCTTTTCGGGATCCCCCCCGTAAACTCCCGCCATAAACGGGTTCATCGCATAGTCGAGAACGTCGCGCCCGAAACGGTGAAGCGTAAAGTCTGCAACGCTTGGATCTTCCGACTTAACTGGGCCTATAAAAGGCTCGCACAGCAGCCTTATTTTGCCCAGTAGGGAAAACAGGGGCGTAAACATAAGCGAAAACGGCCCCATTGGAACCGCTCGCGGTTTCCCGCCTTTGACAAAAAACCGCTTTTTTGCGACGGAATTGGACAACTCCATCTTCGACTTGACTGCCAGCCTGTCGAGAAAATCCAGCGTTCTTTGGCTTTGAACCATTACGGAATTCGAACCGCTTTCCGCCCTGAAACCGTCTTTGGAAAAAGTGCCTATCACACCTCCCCCTCTCGATTCCCTTTCGAGTACGGTGACTTCAAAACCCCTGTCCTTGAGCTTTAACGCCGCGGTCATGCCGCTTACACCCGCGCCGATTACGATAGCCTTCTTATTTTCCATTTTTACCATCAAACCCGAAATCGGCTCTTTTTGCAACCAATAAAAAATTTATGAGGCCAAACTTGTCACGCCGGCGCTTTTATAAAAAAACTTACGGAAATACCTCGTCAGTCCCGCGCGTAGCACCCCGTCCGTTCCGCCAATTTACTGCTGAAACATACGAAATTTATAAAAGTTAGATAAAGCTAACTTTTTTATTGACAATCCTGTTTTCCTTCATTTGATGCACAAAAGTTAGATAAGACTAATAATAGCCAAGTCCATCTATTTTGGGCGGCGCGCATTTCTTAAATCCAGTTTTCCATAACAACAATACAACGACAATGAAACGCATGAAATTAAAAATAATATTCGCAATGTGCGCAATATTAACGGCGTCCAGCGCATTTGCGCAGGAGCAGAAAGCAAATCCGCCCTCTGGCGACCCTTCAGTCCGGATACCCGGCAAAGCTTCCAGCGGCCAGGATAATTTAGGATGGGCGGAAAGAGACAGCCTCGCAATCGGGGAAATTATCGACAAATGCGCACCCGACAGCGGTTTCTCCCCCCTTCTCACATGGACGGGGGAACAATGGAGCAACCTAAGCGGGGGAATTGAAACCGGAACTTCATGGTACTCGCTTTTTACACTCGGTTTCGAACAGGACATATCGAAACCCGCAAAGCTGAACAATCTGGGCTCTATAGGTTTGAGCGCCTTTTATTATGCAGAATCATCCGCCTTTGACGACAAGCTCGGCGCATATAGCAGTCCAAGCAACATATTTTCCGGGGAAATGGTGCGCGTTTTTGAAATTTTCTACAAAAACGAATTTGAAACCGAGTTTGGGAACATCGGCTTTAGAGTCGGGCAGCTTGCGGCCGACGAAGATTTCATGGGCATGGACTACGCCGATATCTTTCTCAATTCAAGCTTCGGGACGATTCCCGCAAACGCCGGAGACTCCCTCTCCAACGGGACAGTCGCCTTCTCGCAATATTCCCTCGCTACGCTCGGGGCTGTCGCTTATTGGGGCGGCGAAAAGTTCGACGCCACAGCCGGCGTCTATAACGGAGACTGCGGGGAGGACGTTTCCGGCAACCACGGTTTCGACTACGGGCTCCAAAACGTCGCTGTTTGGTACCAGTTCGGATTCAACTACGCCAATCCGGCCTGTCCGGACGGGCTATTTTAGGAGGAAATTACCATAGTGGAAAATTTAACGACTACCGCACGGGTTTGACCGAAAGAAACTTCTACTCGTTTTACGTCGGAGTGCAGCAGGATTTTATAACCGATAGTGACGGGAGCGCGATCCTCGGAGGTTTTGCAAGAGCCGCCTGGGCGCCAGACGAAAACATAGCCGGCTGCACAAAATACGCGGACTGCGGAATCAACTGGTTTGGGCCCATACCCGGCCGTTCCGGCGACGTGTTCGCGCTCGGATATTCGGTAATTGAAACCGGCCGCGGCGCGCGCGAAACCGACGGACTAAAACGTTGGGACAATATGATTGAAGTGACATACAGGCTCCAGCTTACGGGCGCCATAGCGCTTCAGCCGAGCTTTCAGGCATATTTTAATACCGTCGATCAAAACGGTCGCACGCGCGCCGCATACGTGACCGGCGCAAGATTGGAAGTGAACTTTTAAGGCGGAACGGTTCCGAAAAAAGGATTGACTATGAAAGATAAAAACAACGAAAGCGTCCCCCTCGCCGACCTTCCCGTCGGCGCGGAAGCGACAATCATAAAAATACTGCCGAATATGCGCGGCAGAAAAAAATTTGCCGACGTGGGAATAATGGCGGGCGCCGACCTCATACTCGAAGCAAAGTCGCTGTTCGGGGGTCTTCTGCGTGTCCGCGTTATGGAAACGAGTATGGCCTTCCACGCGCGCGATGCAAAAAACATCTTAACGAAAGTCCGCAAAAATGAAAAAGCGATTTAAAGCCGTTCTTGCCGGCAATCCAAATTGCGGCAAGACTTCTATTTTTAACGCCCTAACGGGCGCGCGCCAACATGTGGGAAACTATTCAGGCGTGACGGTGGAAAGCAAGTCTGGCTTCTTTGAAATAGGCGATATTTCCGTGGAAATCGTGGATCTTCCCGGAATATATTCGCTTTCGTCGGGATCTCCCGAGGAGAAAATCGCCTTCGCGGAGCTCACAAAAAAAGGCGTCGATCTGATAATAAACGTAGTCGATTCGTCAATACCGCGCAGAAACCTGTACCTGACAACGCAGCTGGCGGAGCTTGGCATACCGATGGTTTTGGCTTTCAACATGAGCGACGACGCAAAGAAAAAAGGCCTCTCCTTCGACATGCCCAAACTTGAAAAATATTTCGGCGCGCCGATTGTCCAAACTATAGGGCGCACCGGATCCGGCATCGAGGAGCTTGCGTCTAAAATCGCAAAAACGCTGAAGCTTCAGACGAGAAGCGCGCGGCCTATGCCGGCTTACGGCACGGATACAGACGACGCAATCCGGGCAGTGTCCGAAGCCGTGGAAAAATACGGCGGAAAAAACATAAGCCACATACCGGTGCGTTTCTTTGCAATCAAACTGCTTGAAAACGACTCGTGTGTTGCGGCAATACCGGAGTTAAACCAGGCAAAACCGGAAGCTTTAAACCAGATGCGCCACCTGCGCGAAAAACACGCCATAGACCCGGAAAGCTACATGGCCGACAGGCGCTATGCAATGATCGCCGGCGCTTGTGCCGGCGCCGTATCCGCCTCGCGCGAACGCCGCCGCGAAATATCCGATAAAATCGACGCCGTAATGGCGAACAAATTTTTCGGATTCCCGCTTTTTTTAATCATAATTTATCTGACTTTCTTTTTCACATTCACCTGCGCCCAGCCGTTCATGGACTGGATAGAAGCCGCCTTCGGCTTCATGTCGGACTCCGTAAAGGCGGCGTGGGACGAAAATACCCTCCCATTTTGGAGGTCGCTGTTAACAGACGGAATAATAGGCGGCGTAGGCGGCGTGATTGTATTTCTGCCCAATATCCTGTTTTTGTTTTTTGCGATAGCAATTCTCGAAGATTCAGGTTACATGGCGCGCGCCGCGTTCATAATGGACGGAATAATGAGAAAGTTCGGGCTTCAGGGACGCTCGTTTGTACCGCTCGTTCTCGGTTTCGGCTGCAATGTTCCGGCAATTATGGCCACGCGCTGCATAGAGTCTGAGCGCGACAGAACCGTGACGATAATGGTCCTTCCACTCATGAGTTGCGGCGCGCGTCTTCCCATTTATGCGCTTGTGATCCCCGCCTTCTTCGCCGCGGAATATCAGGCTGCAATGATGTGGATAATTTATATAATAGGTGTTGCAGTCGCGCTGCTGGCGGCAAAAATAATGCGGAACACGCTATTTAAGGGAGACGGAGAAATCTATCTGATGGAGCTTCCACCTTATAGAATCCCGACCGTAAGAAGCCTTCTCCTGCACATGTGGGACAGGGGGAAAATATACCTCCATAAGGCAGGAACCATAATTCTTGCGACATCTGTTTTACTCTTCATCGCAAACACTTATCCCCAAAAAACCGTTTTTTCAAAAGACTACGACGCCATCGCCGAACAAGCGATGAAAACGGGAAAAGAAAAAGGGGAGCCTGAGGAAAAAATCAACGGAATCATCGCCGCACTCGAAAATGAAAAAAGCTCTGAAATGCTGGAATACACGGCGTCAGGCCGCATCGGAAAGTTTTTGGAACCAATGTTTTCCCCGATAGGATTCGACTGGAAACTTACCACGGCAAGCATAGGCGCGCTCGCCGCAAAGGAAGTTTTCGTCTCGCAACTCGGAATACTCTATGCGGAGGGCGAAACCGACGAAAATTCGGATACACTGCGCGAGCGCTTGGCTAAAAATTACACTCCGGCACAGGGATTTTGCATAATGCTGTTTTCGCTAATGTCGATTCCGTGCCTTGCAACTCTGGCTGTCATGAAACGCGAGCTCAATTCATGGAAACTGATGCTGGTTGAAGCTTTGGCTTTGTTTGCAGTAGCCTACGCGGCAACTGCCGCAGTTTACCAAACATGCTTGCTTTTTGGCATCGGAACTAAGCTTATCCCATAAAACAAAGGAAAACGATGGAAACTGTATTATCGGTAATATTCGGTGTTATCCTCGCCTATGCGGCTATCGTTGCGATATCGCGGACAATAAAAAAAGTCGCCAGCGGCGAATGTTCATGCTGCGGAGGATGCAAACCGAACTCGTGCGGCTGCGCGCATAAAAAGCATTGGGAGCGCAATACCGACAAACGCGGTAATTGACGCCGAACGCGCACCCTCCCCATACTTTCTTCTAATCATAATTACGCTGCAAGTCCGCGGACTAAAATGTCCGCGGGCTTTTTTTATGACAGAAACCGCGCGACTCACAATCCGGCGCCGCAATACGCGCAAATGCCGGCAAAAAATCGGAGCCGCCCGAGGCCGCAAAACCGCAAAAAACCGCTACGCCTTTGCGGACGCATTTTCAGAAGACCCGCCGCCGAAAGACTTATGTTCGTCCGACTCCCAATCGGAAGGGATTTCGCCCTCGCGATAGCGCATCTTTATATAGTCGCGCATCGGAGACCCGCAATACACCTGCCGAGGCCTGTTTATTTTCCCCTTTATTTTAGATGCGACTTCGCGCCAATGCGCAATCCACCCCGGCATTCTGCCTATCGCAAACATCACCGTAAACATGTCCGTCGGCATTCCGATTGCCTTCAAAATAATGCCGCTATAAAAATCCACGTTCGGATAAAGGTTGCGCGAAACGAAATATTCGTCGCTTCTTGCCTTCTCCTCAAGATGCTGTGCGATATCCAAAAGTGGATCCTTCAATTTGACTATTTTCAAAACTTTTTCGGCGGCCTGGCGCAATATCTTCGCGCGAGGATCGTAGGTTTTGTAAAGGCGGTGCCCGAAACCCATGAGCCTGGCCTTGCCCTGCTTTGCCAATTCTATAAACTTGCTTCCGTCGTCCCCGCTTCTGTGAATCTCTTCGAGCATTTGAATAACCTGCTGGTTGGCCCCTCCGTGAAGCGGCCCCCACAGAGCGCACACTCCAGCCGAAACCGACGCAAACAAATTTGCTCCTGAACTGGCGACCATTCTAACGGTGGACGTAGAACAGTTTTGCTCGTGGTCGGCGTGCAAAAGCAGAATGAGGTCGAGCGCCTTGGTTATATCGTCGTGCGGATAATATTCGTGGTAGGGCTCGGTAAACATCATGTGCAAGAAATTCTGGCTGTATCCCAAATCGCGCTTTGGATAAATCAGCGGCAGACCGTTCTTCATTCGATAAGCCATCGCCGCAATCGTCCTCACCTTGCTCAACAACAGGGCCGCGGCGTCGTCAAAATGCTCAAGGTCCTGCTCCCGATGGTTTGTCACCATGTTGGGATAATAACACCCGACGGAATTCAACAGCGACGACAATATGGCCATCGGATGCGCCGTAAACGGGAATCCACCGTCAAAAAAGTGCATCATGCCCTCGTGCAGGCTCGCGTTGCGCAACACCTTTTGGGAAAACGCGCTCATTTGCTTGCGTGTCGGAAGATCGCCGTAAATTATAAGGTATGCGGTTTCTATAAAAGTGGAATTTTCGGCAAGAACCTCTATCGGTATCCCCCTGTAGCAAAGTTTGCCCTTTTCGCCGTCGATATAGGTAATATCGCTTACGCACGCTCCCGTATTGGCAAAGCCTTCGTCAAGAGTGATGTACCCCGTCTTTTCTCGAAGCTTTGATATGTCTATGGCCTTTTCGCCCTCCGTTCCCTCGACAACGGGAAACTCGTAGGTCTTTTCGTCTAAAATTATTTTTGCTGATTCGGGGTTGCTCATATTCGTAGTTAGATCGGGATCTTCGATGTTCCCTAATGTTTTAGATTTTGCGCGGTTTGCAACAAAAAAATCCCTAACGCGCCGCCGACAGAAAATTGGAATACAAACGCAAACCCATCGACTGGCTTTTTTCGGGGTGAAACTGCGTGGCCGCAAGGTTGCCGGACAACACCGCGCTTGCAAAAACGCAGCCGCCGTAATCAGTGGAGCCCAGAACAATCTCGGGTTGGGAAGCCTCGACATAATAGCTGTGCACGAAATAGAACTGGTCGGAGTCGGATATGCCGTCGAGGAGCGCCCGCCCGCGCGGTGTCCGGTTGAATTTTACGCTGTTCCAGCCCATGTGTGGAACCTTGAATTCTTTTCCGAGGCGGAAACGCCTCACGCACCCCTTAAATACCCCCAAACACTCCACATCTCCCTCTTCGGAATATTCGAAAAGCGCCTGCAATCCGAGGCATATCCCGAAAAACGGCTTGTCGGCGGCTATCCAATCCCGTATTGCCGAATCGAAGCCGGTCGATTTTAAAAGCCTCATTGCGTCCACGATGCAGCCCTGCCCGGGAAACACTAAAATGTCCGAACCGGCAATCTCCGACGGTGACGATATGATTCGGGACGCCGCCCCGACGTGTTGCCACGCCTTTAGAACGCTCATTAAATTGCCCATCCCGTAATCGATGACAGCAACATTTTTCATACCGCACAAAAAATATCCGGAAAGAAAAAATTGCGAGAAAAAAAACCGCACGCCGCCGGCGGACGCAATGAGCATGCTCGGCGGCTTTACATGAAAGCGCAAACGCGGCCTAACGCGAAACCGCCGCCTCCAGCTCGACCTCGAACAGAAGGTCCGAGCGGCAGACTATGCTGTACGACGGCACATGCGCAATCGGCGTGTTGGCGCGCTCCCAATCCTTAAAATATTCAAAATATTCAGGCTTAAGGCAATAAACCACGCTCCTTACGGTATCCTTAAAAGACATTCCGCGCGATTCCAAAATAGCGCCTATCACGCGCATCGTCAAATCAACCTGCTTTTCTATATCCCCCACAAATGCAGTCTTGCCGCCCTTCTCTATGCTTGCAGTCCCAGAAACCATAACGCGCCGCGACCTCGGGGTGGATATTTCAACAGCCCTCGAAAACGAGCTGCCGTACTCCGGCGCGCCGCACTGCAACGGAGACAATACCTCGCAAACGGAACCATCGCCGATTTTTTTAAGGGCGATCGCCCCGCTCGTTATCCTGCGTTTTCGTTTGTTCGGCGCGCCGATTCCGGTGCTGGCTGGCAAAAGTCCGTCGAAAATCCCCCTTCGCGAATAAAAATCCGTGCGGGCCCTGTTAAAATCGGAATACCACGAAAGTATGTCGTCGTTGTAAAACCAAGTCCTTACAATGTCGTTGTAGGTAAAGCCGAAAAGGTTTAGCGCCCGCTCTATCCTCTCGAGATTGTCCATTGTATGCTCGTAGGGTCTTGAATTTTCAACGTCGGACACAATTCCGAAAGTGCGGCAGTATTCGAACGCACCGTCGGAATACTCCGACGCCGCCATGCCGTCTTCCGTCTTTGCAAAACGCGGCTTCGCGCCCGCCACAGCCGTTATGTGCGCTCCGCCCAAAACAGGAACGGCATGTTCGTCGAGGGGAACAATTCTGTTTACCGGATACCGCGCCCCGCGAGTAAACTCAGACAACGCGTCGTCGGCAAAACTTCCGGCGCTCGCCTCAAACGAAACTATTTCAGCGCCTGAAGCTTTCAAAAGCTTTTCGGCTTTGTCTAATTCGGCCCGCGCCCCACCGGACGTGGAAAATATCAGCGGAATATGGATTTCCCTTATATCGTCGCTTAAAAATATCTCTTTCATAACGGCAATGCGAACGGCGGAAAAATCAAAAAAAACAATATATTATCCGAACACCGCCCCCTCCTGCACTATAATCAAAATCAAAACGGGGAGCGCTGTCAACACTTTAAAACCGTTATTAAAATATGAAACGCGCCGGAGGCAAAACCTCAAAATTGTGACGCAATCTGGTAAAATACCAGCGACACGGAATACGCCAAAGCCGCCAGCCCGAAAAATTGCGCAGCAGCGAACAAAACGGACTTCGTTTCGGAATACGACGTGCCTATCGTGGCTATGCACGGGGCGGTAAGCAAAATAAAGAGCAATATGCTGGCTCCCCTGACGGGCGAGTAGTCCGCCGAAATCCTTTCGCGCAAAGCGGGCGACTCCTCGTCGGAGCTGTCTGAGAACCCGTATATTATGCCCATTTGGGTTATAAAAACCTCCTTCGCCGCCAGCGACGCCAACAGCGCGCTCACGATTTTATTGTCGAAACCGAGCGGCTTGAAGGCCGGTTCGAGAAAATTTCCCAAGCGCCCCATTACGGTATAGTCGAACCTTTCCCTAACATAGCCCGAATCGAGCGCCGAGATCTTAACGGATTTTTCCGCATCGGAAAGCGAAGCGTCGGAAGAAACGGCGGCCAGCGCCGTTTCGTACGCCCCCTCGATTTTTTCACTTTTCGGAAAAGTTGAAAGCGCCCATAAAACGAGCGACATCGAAAAAATCACCGTGCCGGCCTTTTTTATAAAATCCCCCGCGCGCGATTCCACTTGAATCCAAATGTTTTTCAGCCGAGGCAGCCGGTACGGCGGCAGTTCTATCAAAAACGCCGACGCCCCCCCGCGCAAAACGGTAGATCTTAGAATACGCGCAAACAGCATCGCCGCAATTATCCCGGTCAGATACAGGCCGAACATGACCAACGCGCAGTATTCCGGGGCGAAAAACGCCGGTATCAGCAAAACATACACGGGAAATCTCGCACCGCAGCTAAAAAGCGGTATAACCATTATCGTCGCCAGCCTTTCCGTCCTCGACTTGAGCGTGCGGGCACCGATTATCGCGGGCACAGAACACCCGAACCCGATAAGCATCGGGATTACGCTCGATCCGCTCAGGCCGAAACGCTTCATGAAACGGTCGCAAAGGAAAGCCGCCCGCGCCATGTATCCGCTGTCCTCCAAAATCGACAGAGCAAAAAATAAAAGAACTATGTTCGGCAGAAATACAAAAACCCCGCCTACACCGCCTATGGCTCCGTTTATTACAAAATCCTTGACGATTCCCCCGCCCTTCCATGTTTCCGAAAGCGCCGAACCCGCCCAAGAAAAGAAGTCTTCGAGAAGCCCCATCAGAGGGTCCCCCACGGCAAATACAAATTCAAACACGCAAAACATGAGCGCGAAAAAAATAGGTATGCCTGCGTACCTGTTCAAAAAGACGGAATCGAGAATGCGGGTAAAATCGGCGCGGCGGCTTTCGCGGGTCTTCAGAAACGGCATGCAAAGCTTGTCAATAAGCCCGTAGCGCGCGGCAGCCACGAGGGTTTCGGGCAGCTCGCCGGTCTGACTTTCAAAATCCGAACGGGCCTTGCGCACGAGATCTGCGATATGCGGCGTCTTCTCGTCTATCGACTTTAAAACAAGGGAGTCGTTTTCGAGGACGCGCACCGCAAACCACCCAGCCCACTGCTGCATGTCCTCGGGAAGGGCGTCGCGCAAAAGGCGGGAAAGCGACGCGATCCTTTCGGACAGTATGTTGTCGGGCAGATTCTCCCAAGGAAAGTGCGCCAAAGTGCAGGCTCCGAGATTTTTTTCTATAAACACCTTCAGCGCTTCTATCGATTTTGCGTCGTATCCGACACATGTCGAAACCGGAACGCCCAATGCCGCGGAAAGCCCGTTTACATCTATGTATTTCCCGTTTTTTTCCAACTCGTCGGTCATGTTTAGGACCACCGCCATCGGAAGTTTCATCTCGGCCAACTGCACGGTGAGATACAAATTTCTCTCGAAATTCGAGGCGTCCACTATATTTAAAATTAGGTCGAAATCTCCGTCGCTAACGGCGTCGCGCGCCACGCGCTCCTCGGCCGTCGATGCGGAAAGCGTATAAACGCCGGGAAGATCGTCAACCTGAACCGAAACGGACGGCGTCTCAAAAACCCCGCACTTGCAGTCAACGGTCACACCGGAATAATTCCCAACCTTTGCGTTCATGGAACAAAGCGAATTGAATATCGTCGTTTTTCCGCAATTCGGGTTTCCGACAAGAAGAATTTTAAACGGTGTTTTTTTCATATTCTGTTAGGTGTGTCTAACTTGTATTTAAAAAAAATCAACCTCAGATACGCTTTACTTTTATATATTTGAGTTGGTCTTTGCGCATTGATATTTCAGAACCGTGGACTTTTATGAGAACCGGATCCCCAAGCGGCGCGATGCGCACAATCTCGACGATGGATCCTATTGTCAGTCCCATTCCGGCGTAAGTTCCTATGTTTCCTATTTTCGAATCTATGGAAAGGACGAGCGCCCTGTCGCCCACCGGCAAATCGGAAAGCGCTATCGAATGCGGGCAGTTTCCGCATGCAAGCTTGTTGTTTTTATTGGGGCAACCGCAGCACATTCCGCCGCCCAGTCCCTTTAAAAACTTGACGAGCTTTTTCATTATGCCGTCCTCCAAAGCGTGCTCCATCTTGCAAGCGGCCAAATCGGCGGACGAGGCGTTGACGCCGAGAACGTCCGTAAAAAAGCTGCTCAGAAGCTCGTGTTTGCGGCGGACCGAATCCGCAACGGTCTTTCCGTCCTTTGTGAGGGTCACGGGCCTATATTTTTCGTATTCCACAAGCCCGCGTTCCGCGAGGGCATTGAGAGCCGCCGTCACGGAGGGTTTTTTAACGTTCATGGCATTCGCGATGTCGGTGGGCCTCGCCATGCCGTGCTTGGCTTCAAGCGAAGAAATCGTCTCAAGGTAGTCCTCGAGATTCTCCGACAATTTATGCTGCCTTTCTTCCATTATTCAAACAAGACAACTTTGTTAGTGAAGGGTTGTCAAATATATTAATATTTTCGAAACATTCCGGTTTTCCGCACGTTATCTGGGTAAAAGATCGGGAAACGGCTCATGTTAAGCGGAAAAAACGCCTTGACAAACGCTTTGAAAGGCGGATACTTGTATAGCTTTAAAAATTGACCGATGGTGTAATGGTAGCACAAAGGTTTCTGGCACCTTTTGTTGGGGTTCGAGTCCCTATCGGTCAACCACTTTGAATGGCAGAAAAATATATGCGGCAATTTGCGGCTGCTCTTTTTTGGCAATGCCAAAAGTTGCGGAATAGGAATTTTGAGGAAGCCAATATTTCGGAGGTAACGCCATAAATTGGGGGATAGCGGTTATTGGGGTATAGATTTTTCATAGTTTACCCCATTGCGCGAACTCCTTAACGACGGTAGTTATAAAAGTTTTGCCAAATGCCAAAGCTGTTCAATTTTTATGATGGATACTGCATATTGTAAAAAGTTTGAATATGCGAAACAAAGCGCTTGAAAACATCATGCAACAATTTTGAATTTCCACTCTCCATTTAGGCTCTATATTAATTTATTATTTCGATATTGATATGGCTTGGCTATATTTAATTTTAGCGGGAATTTCCGAGATAGGCTGGCCCTTGGGTTTTAAACTCGCGCATAATTCTCAATATAAGTTTTTCTGGATTATATTTTCGGCGTTTGCTATGGCGCTCAGCGGATATTTGCTATACTTGGCCCAACGCGAAATTTCAATAGGAACCGCCTACGTCGTATGGACTTCCATCGGCGCTATTGGAACTTTTGTATTGGGAGTCGCGTTTTTTTCGGATCCCTTGACACTTTGGCGCGCCTTTGCCATTGCGCTTATTCTTTCCGGCGTTGTAATCCTGAAACTGGCTCATTGATACTTAAATATTGCTATTTTGCCTCGCCTCAAAAGATTCTTCCACACGGCGGAGCGGATTGAAAGGCAACTGGCGGACAAATAGTTTTCATGCTGGCGGATTTTTCTAAATTTAATTCTTTTGGCAACGCCGATGTATCATCTGTTTAAGTCAACGGCATGTTGCCTTCGCGTTTTCCCGTCCTCTGTAAAACATTATAGCGTTTCCCATATCGCTTTTTTCTTATTAATGATATCGCATATCCTATAATGCATTAAGTTAGCTATGGTTGCAGTAAACTTGTACTGTTTATGCATCGCGTGTTCGCCTATCACGATATTAAATAAAATATATTTACGATAACTTCTCCCATATCATTTATATTTTTCCGATACGGCATAAATTTCAATTTGTTTTAGCGGTGTTTGTATATCGCCATTTCAACAGTGCTTTGCTGTATCCGATAATTTTGCATATTAGCCCTGTCGCCGACGCGCTTGCTATGGCCGCTTCTAATTCTACTTTTTTAAGCGCCCGAAGCGCGTGCGCAAGGCATTCGACGTTTTAGGATTTGGCGGAAGCGTATCCCTGCAAAGCGCGCTTTTTCTTTTACAATACATGTTCTCTTAAAAAACGCATATCCAACTCTCCCCAAAGCATAAAATAAAAACAATTAATAAAATTCCGCCTTCAATAAAAAGCTTTGCAAAAGAAAATATTGCCGGTTCTCCGTTTATCATCGCGGTTGTTTTCCGCCCGAAAGCGCTGGTTGCTGCATATAAAAAAACCCAGAAATAACGAATTGTTTTACCGGCGCTGCCGCCACGCGAGAACGTTCTTTCACGCTTTTTTGGCTTATGCGCCGTCCATGCCGATAAATACAACGAAACTGTAAATCCGAAAAATATCAGTTTCACCGCTACGAAACGAAAACCATCGAGCAAAAGCCCGATTCCGGCGGCTTGCCTTTTCCCAAAATTAGAATTGCGTTTTTTTGAGCTATTTTTGAAACTAAGGAAATGTTTAAAAACTCATCGCACAAACCGATTGTAGTGCTGCTTGTGGACGACCAACCCATAATAGGAGAAGCCGTGCGCAGAATGCTTTCGGACCAAGGCGACATAGAGTTCCACTTCTGCCGCAACCCTACTGAGGCGCTCCAAACCGCGGACGACGTTTCCCCCACGGTCATACTTCAGGATCTCGTAATGCCTGACGTTGACGGACTGACGCTGGTGAAATTTTTCCGCGCAAATCCGAAAACGCGCGACATTCCCCTAATAGTGCTGTCGTCAAAAGAGGAGCCCGACACAAAATACAGGGCATTCGAAAGCGGAGCGAACGATTATATGGTTAAATTTCCCGACAAGCTCGAAGTTGTGGCGCGCGTGCGATACCATTCCGGCGCCTATACGGCCCTGCTTGAAAGGAACGAAGCCATGCGGAAGCTTCAGGAGAGCCAAAACGCTCTCAAGAACGAACTCGACGAAGCCGAACACTATGTAAAAAGCCTTCTCCCCAAAAAATTCTCTGACGGCAAGGTCGCCACCGATTGGGTGTTCAAAAGCTCCACAGCGCTCGGCGGAGATTGTTTCGGATACGGGTGGCTCGATGAAAACCGCTTTGCCGTGTATCTGCTCGACGTATGCGGCCACGGGGTGGGCGCCGCCCTGCTGTCGGTGTCGGCCATGAACGTTCTCCGCTCGCAGAGTTTGGCGGGGGTCGATTTTTCTATGCCCGGACAGGTTCTTTCCGGCCTAAACAACGCCTTCGACATGGAAAAGCAAAACGGAATGTATTTCACGCTGTGGTACGGGGTTTACGACACGCTCTCAAGAAAGCTGTCGTTCGCGTCCGGCGGTCATCCCCCAGCCATACTCGTATCGGGGGGCAAATACAGCAAGTTGATGACAGGAGGAATCGTAATAGGTGGAATGCCCGACGCAAAATTTTCAAGCCTCAGCGTGGAAGTCCCCCGCGGATCGAAACTGTACGTCTTCAGCGACGGCGTCTATGAAGTGGAATATGCCGACAAATCGGGAATGATGAGCGTTGACGAATTTGCAAAAGCCCTGGTGGATTCTCCGCCCGCCGGGGAGAGCAAAGTCGACTCCATGGTAAGATTCTCCCAAAACGCCCAGCAAAGCGAACAATTTGAAGACGATTTCTCGCTGTGCGAAATAGTACTGAAATAGCCATGAAAAAAACCTACGCGGCAACATTGGCTAACCTCGACGAAGTCTATTCCGACATCGGAAACTTCTGCCGTGAAAACGGCGTCGACGGGGCGTCGGCCTACGCGTTAAACCTATGCATAGACGAGATTTTCACGAACGCCGTAATGCACGGATATAAATGCGACCCGTCAAAAAACATTGAAATCGAGCTGAAAATGTCCGGAGGCTTTGTCGCCGCCACTGTCTGCGACGAAGCCCCCGCCTTTAACCCGCTTACCGACGCTTCAAAACCCGACACCGCCTCAAGCGTCGAAAGCCGAGAAGTCGGGGGGCTCGGCATATTTTTCATACTAAAGACGATGGACTCCGTGTCGTACCGCCGCCGCAACGGGCGCAACGAAATCTCAATGACAAAAAAAATCGGGAAATGAGCTATGAGTCTTCTTGAAGTCAAAAACCTGAAGATAACGTTTTCGGCGCGCGACACTTCCACCGAAGCGGTAAAGGGAATAAGTTTCCGGCTCGGCGAAAACGAATCCGTCGCTATTGTCGGCGAGAGCGGCTCGGGGAAGACCGTCACCGCTATGAGCCTTACCAGGCTTCTTCCGCCGCCGCCGGCGTGCAAAGTTTCCGGAGAAATAAGCTTCGACGGAACGAATATCGGGAGCATGTCGGAGAAAGACCTGCGGAAAATACGCGGAAGGCAAATTGCGTACATATTCCAGGAGCCTTCTACGTCGCTGAATCCGGTATTCACGGTTGGCTACCAAATAGCCGAGGCAATAAGGCTACACTTTCCGGAAGAAAAAAATGTGCGCGAGAAAGTAGTGGAATCGCTGCGCGAAGTCGGCATACTCGAGCCCCAAAAGCGCTGCGACTCCTATCCGTACGAGCTTTCAGGGGGCATGCAGCAGCGCGCGATGATTGCAATGGCGCTCGCATGCAAGCCCCGCCTTCTTGTGGCCGACGAACCCACAACGGCCCTGGACGTGACGATTCAAAAGCAAATAATAGACCTTTTAAAATCGGTGCGGCAAAAGCGCAGGATGTCGCTTCTGCTGATAACACACAATTTCGGAATCATATCAGAACTTTGCGAACGCGTAATCGTGATGTTCCGCGGGAACATTGTCGAGGAGGGGGCGTGCCGGGACGTGTTGCACAACCCGCGCCACCCATACACCCGCGCGCTTATAAACTGCATACCCAGACTCGGAGCCCGCGGAAGAAAATTGGAACCCATCGATTATGACAAACTCTGAAACACCCCCTGCCCCCCTTATAAAAGTGGAAAATCTAAAGGTGTCGTATTCAATCGGCGCGGGGCTTTTCGCATCATCAAAGGAAAAATTCAACGCCGTTGACGGCGTGAGCTTTGAAATATCGCGCGGTGAAATCGTAGGGCTTGTCGGCGAAAGCGGGTCGGGAAAGACCACAACGGGCCGCGCCATAATAAAGCTCGCGCCCGTATCGGGCGGAAAAATATTCTACCGCGGAACGGAAATATCGTCAATGGGCGAGCGCGAATTCATGCCGTATCGAAAAAAAATACAAATGATATTTCAGGATCCGTTCAATTCGCTGAACCCGCGCATGGACATCTTCAAAATCGTATCCGAGCCGCTCGACATACATTTCAGGGGCATGACCAAAGAACAGAAAAGGGAGAGGGTCGGAGAGCTTCTTGAAACGGTTGGGCTCGACAAATCCCACATGAACCGCTTCCCCCACGAATTTTCGGGCGGGCAGAGGCAGAGAATCGGCATCGCGCGGGCGTTGGCGGTGGAACCGGAATTTATAATATGCGACGAACCGGTAAGCGCGCTCGACGTGTCCGTTCAGGCCCAAATAATAAACCTCCTCGAAAAACTGAGGAAGGACTTCAACCTAACGCTGCTTTTCGTGGCCCATGACATTGCCGTCGTCGAATATCTAAGCGACAGGATAATGGTCATGACGCGCGGGAAAATAGTGGAGCAGGGGCCGGCATCGGAGGTGTGCGAACACCCTAAACACCCGTACACAAAAAACCTGATCGCCTCCGTTCCCAAATTCTGAAATGGCCGCCGCATCGACAGGCAGACTTCTGGTTTTGTTGGCCGCGGCGGCATGCGCGTTTGCGGTCTCCGGCTGCCAGAAACGCGAGACCCCGGCGGAAGCCGCGGCAAGAGATGGCACGCTCATCATAGGCAACGCGGCCGACCCCTCGACGCTCGATCCGTCGCTGTCAACCGGCAGCGGGGAATACAAAATACTTTGCGGCCTGTTCGAAGGGCTCGTATGCGCCGACACCGAAACGCTTGCGGTGCGTCCCGCGGCGGCAAAAAGCTGGAAAATCTCGAATGACGGGCTGAAATACACGTTTTATATCGACGAAAACGCGCGCTGGTCGGACGGATCTCGCGTATCGGCGAAGGATTTTGAATATGCATGGCAGCGGATACTGAATCCGGCGCTGGGAGCGGAATATGCGTCCATGCTTTTCCCGATAAAAAACGCCTCGGCATACAATTCGGGGACCATCAGCGATCCGCAAAAACTGGGCGTGAAGGCTCTTGGCGACGGCGTTTTGGAGGTCGAGCTCGAACGCCCAACGCCTTATTTTTTATCAATGCTCTACCACAACGCGTATTCGCCGCTGCCGCGCAAAACGCTGGAAAAATTCGGAGCCCGGGCCGCGCGCGACACCCTGTGGACGCGCCCGGGAAACATCGTATGCAACGGGCCTTTCAAGCTGGAAAAATGGAGCATAAACGACAAAATAGTTCTTAAGAGAAACCCTCACTACCGTGCCAAAGGCGAACTCTTTCTAAACGGCGTCGTATTCCTGCCCATATCGAACATCAATACTGAAGACAGGGCGTTTAGGGCGGGCCAGCTCCACATCACCGATTCCGTCGCCCCTTCGAGGCTCGATTCCGCGCTGTCGCAGGCGCCGGAAACCGTGCGGCGCGACAAATGGCTGGGGGTATACTACTACCTTATAAACACCTCAAAACCCCCGCTAAACGACGCACGCGTCCGAATGGCGCTCGCAAAATCGCTCGACAGGCGGGCGATAATAGACACGTTTCTCAGGGCGGGCCAAGAGGCCGCCTTGAACTTTGTCCCCGAAGGATGCGGCGGATACCGCTTTCCCCAAGGCAGGAAAATCTCCGAAGACGTATCGGAAGCAAGAAGGCTTCTTGCCGACGCCGGATACCCTGGCGGGAAAAACTTTCCCACGCTGAAAATAACCTATAACACCTCCGAGCAGCACAAGCCCATAGCCGAGGCCGTACAACAGATGTGGAAAAAAAATCTGGGCATAAACGCCGAACTCTACAACGTGTCGTGGCCTGCGTATCTCGCGGCAAGGAGGGACGGCGATTTCGAGGTGGCGCGCGCAAGCTGGGTGGGCGACTACAACGCCCCGGAAAGCTTTCTGGAACTCTTCATTTCGGGGAACGGCCTAAACCACAGCGGATACAAAAACGCAAAATTCGACGGGCTGATGGACCTTGCAAAAAACGCCGGTGACAACGCCAGCAGGCTGGCTTATCTGGCGGAAGCGGAAGCCGCAATGATATCGGACGCCCCAGTGATACCGATATATTTCTATACAAAAGTATATAGGATATCGCCAATGGTGCGCGGTTGGCACGCAAACCTGCTGGACTACCACAACTATCTCGGGGTCAGGCTCGAAGCGCCCGTAAGGGGGGAAGGGAATTCGAGATGATCCGCTATTTCATAAGGCGGCTGCTTGAAGCAGTGCCCGTGTTTATCGCGATAGTTACAGCGGTGTTTTTCATGGTGCGCTTTGTTCCCGGAGGGCCTTTTGACAGGGAGCGGCCGGTGTCTCCGGAAACGCTCGAGGCGCTCAACAAATACTATGGCCTCGACAAATCCCTATGCGAACAGTATTTTTCGTTTCTAAAAAACCTCTCCCGCGGCGAGCTCGGGCCGTCGTACAAATACGGAGGCTGGAGCGTAAACGAAATACTGGCCGAAAAGGCGGCGGTATCGCTTCAGCTCGGTATTTGCGCCCTTTTGATAGCGCTCGCGCTCGGGCTTTCGGCAGGATTCGCGTCGGCGGTTCTGTCCAAGTCTAAAATCGGCGGGGCACTGTCCGGATTTTCCCTTTTGGGAATTTGTTTGCCGTCGTTTGTGCTCGGGCCGCTTCTCATACTCGTGTTCGCCCTAAAGCTGAATGCGTTCAACGCGATGGGCTGGAACGCGCCGTCGGATGCGGTATTGCCGTCGCTTACGCTCGCGATGTTCTACGCGGCGTGGATTGCAAGGCTCGCCAGAAACGGCGCCATTGCCGAAACCTCGCGCGGGTATGTCCGGACTGCTTACGCTAAAGGGGCGTCGCGCGGACGGGTTTATTTGGTGCACATTGCAAGAAACGCAATACAGCCCGTCGTATCATATCTGGGGCCCGCTGCGGCGGCTCTGCTTACAGGATCGTTTGTTGTGGAAACAATCTTCCAGATTCCTGGTCTCGGGCGCTTTTTCATATCGAGCGCTCTTGACAGCGACTACACAATGATCATGGGGTGCGTAATGATATATTCGGCCTTCATAATAATATTTAACCTTGTGTCGGATCTGCTGCTTGCGGCGGTAAATCCGCGCATAGCTTCGGAAATGTCAAAATGAAAACGTGGTGCAAAAGCGCGGAAACGGCATTTTCAAGCGCGTTAAGAAACATATCGCGAGACAAAACTACGTTTGCGTGCGCCGCTTTTCTTGTGCTGTCGGTAGCGATCTGCTTTTGCGCGCCCGTCTTGGCGCCCTATCCGTACGACGAGCAAAACCTCGCCATGGGCTGCGCCGCTCCGAGCGCAGAACACCTATTCGGAACAGACATGCTGGGCCGCGATATACTAAGCCGCATATTGTACGGCGGCAGAATATCCTTTGCAGTGGGATTGCTTGCGACGGGAGTCGCTATGCTCATAGGAGTCTCCTACGGCTTGGTTTCCGGAATGGCCGGCGGCAGAATCGACGCGCTTATGATGCGGTTTGTGGATACGGTCTATTCCTTGCCGTTTACAATATTCGTCATATTGCTCATGTTGGCGTTCGGGCGCTCCATTTGGCTGATATTCGTGGCAATCGGAGCCGTCGAATGGCTGACAATGGCGCGTATCGTGCGCGGGGCGACGCTCGATTTGAAATCGAGGCAGTTTGTGGAGGCCGCTGTCGCGCTCGGCCAATCGAAAACAAATATAATGTTAAGGCATATTCTTCCGAACGCCGCCGGCCCAATACTCGTATGCGCGGCGCTGACGGTGCCGAGCGTGATGCTGCTTGAGGCGTTTCTAAGTTTTCTTGGGCTTGGGGTGCAGGCGCCGTTGCCGTCGTGGGGAAGCCTCGTAAAGGACGGCGCGGAATACATGGAGGATGCCCCGTGGATGCTGGTGTTCCCGGCTTTCTTTTTCAGCCTTACGCTATACGCGCTAAACCGCATCGGAGAGGCGCTTTCGGGGAGCTTGAAATGACGCGTCTGGCGATAATAGGAGGCGGGGCGGCAGGCATGTTCTGCGCGGCGAACGTAAGCGGGAAAGTCGAAACCGTAGTGTTTGAATCCGCCAAAAACCCGCTTGGAAAAGTGAAAGTCAGCGGCGGGGGGCGCTGCAATTTCACAAACGAATTTATAGACTCTAAAAACATCGGAGAATTTTATCCGCGCGGGGCAGGCAGCCTTAAAAAACCCATGAAACGCTTCGGGGCAAAAGACACCCGCACGTTTTTCAGATCTCTCGGGGTGGAATCGAAAACGGAGGACTCGGGGCGCGTCTTTCCCGCATGCGACGATTCGCAGGCAATAATTGCGGCCCTTGAAAAAAAATCCCTCCAAAACGGCGCGAAAATAGAATTGTCAGCGCGCATAACCGGCTTGTCGAAAAACGCCGACGGAACCTTTTCGCTTTTTGAAAAAGGCGCTCCGCGGGGGCCTTTCGACGCCGTCGTTTTGGCAGTAGGCGGAAACATATGCGACGGCCTGAAAAAAAGCCTCGAAAATCTCGGAATATCCGCCAATCCTCCGGCGCCGTCGCTTTTCTCAGTCAAAACGGACACCGCCTCCGAGCAGGCGTGGCGCGGCATGGCGGGAGTGTCGATTCCCGACGCAAAACTCGACGCAGAATTTTCAATCGGCCGCAGCAAGCCGGCAAGCGTCTCCGCCAGAGGCGCCCTCCTCTTTACACATTTCGGAATAGGAGGGCCCGCCGCACTTAAATTTTCGTCATTCGGGGCGCGGGAATTTCAAAGGGAAGGCTACAATTTCGCCTTCAGCGCCAATTTCGCGCCAGCATACGGCGGTGCGGAACGCAATGAGGCGTTTCTAATTGCGCGCCGGAATTTTCCGAAGAAAAAAGTCTCCAACCTTCCCCTATTCGGGCTTCCGCAAAGATTCTGGACTTATGCGGCAAACCGCGCCGGGATAAACCCCGACACCACATTTTCCAATCTGCCCAAAAGCCGCGAAAACGCGCTTGCGGAAAACATATTTTCAATGCGCCTAAATTGCGTAGGGAAATCGGCCCACAAGGCGGAATTTGTCACATGCGGAGGAATTTGCCGTGAAGAGATAGATTTCCGCTCCATGATGAGCAAAAAAACTGAAAACCTTTTTTTTGCAGGGGAATGCATAGACATCGACGCAGTCACCGGCGGATTCAACCTTCAGGCGGCCTGGACAACCGCTAAAATTTGCGCCGAATCTATCAACAAAATCGCATCTCAAAATTTAACATGTTGATAATCATAGAAATATTTTTTTAAAAAAAACTTGAATTCAGCCGTTTTTTTTACGAATATAACAACATAAAGAATTTCCTCCCCCCATCATATATAGATAGCACCGCTTGAAGATTGAATCTTCAAGCGGTGTCTGTTTTAAAACGGCACAATATAAATATTGATTTGTCAATAATGGCGTCTTTGGCAAGCATGTAAGAATGAAATTTGACGTACAAAAAATAAGGGAAGATTTTCCGGCGCTGTCGCAAACGGTGCGCGGCGGCAAAAAACTCGTTTATTTCGACAATGCCGCAACATCGCAAAAGCCCAGAAGCGTCATAGAGGCTATCGGGAATTTCTATGCCTGCGACAACGCAAACATACACAGAAGCGCGCACGAACTGAGCGCAAGGGCGACCGAACAATATGAAAACGCCCGCAAAAAAGCGCTTAAATTTCTAAACGCGCCAAAAGAATACTGCGCCGTGTTTACCCGCGGCGCGACCGAATCGCTGAACATTGTGGCGCAGTCGTGGGGGCAGTCAAACCTCGCCGAGGGCGACGAAATTCTGCTTACGGAAATGGAGCACCATGCAAACATTGTTCCGTGGCAGATAGCGGCGCAAAAAACCGGGGCAAAAATCAGAATTGTAAAGATTCTTCCCGACGGATCGCTCGACATGGACGACTTCGAGCGGAAAATATCCGAAAAAACTAAGATAGTTTCGGTTGCGCACGCCTCGAACGTCCTCGGAACAGTGAACGATATTTCGGCAATATCGAAAACTGCCAAAAAGTTCGGGGCAAAGGTTTCAATAGACGCCGCGCAGTCGGCGCCCCACATGTTGGACGACATGTCGAAACTCGATTGCGACTTCATATCGCTGTCGGCGCATAAATGTTTCGGCCCTACGGGATGCGGCGTTTTGGTTTCGAAGCAGAGCATATTGGATTCAATGCCTCCATACCAATGCGGAGGAGACATGATTGAAAACGTATCGTGGGAAAGAACCACTTTCCGCCCGGCTCCCGAACGCTTTGAGGCCGGAACGCCCAACATAGCGGGAGCAATCGGGTTTGGCGCGGCAATAGACTATCTTTCAAGCCTCGACATCGACGGATTGCGGCGCCACGAACACGCCCTGCGCGAGCGGCTGACCGAAAGGCTTTTGGAAATTGGCGGGATAAAGATCTTCGGCAATGCAAAAGACAAAGTGGCCCTCGCATCGTTTTGCCGCCCCGGGGTGCACCCGAACGACATATCCGTAATGCTCGACGCCGCCGGAATAGCCGTTAGGACGGGCCACCATTGCGCCGAGCCCCTGATGAATTCACTCGGAATCGAGGGAACGGCGCGCGCGTCCCTGGCTTTTTACAACACACTTGACGAGATAGATTTTTTTGCGGAAACGCTCAAACACGCAATCGACCTTCTTGCATAGCGGCAAAAGCATCCGCGCGCGGCGTTTGCCGCGCGCCGCCCGCCAATAACGGCGAGCAATAAGGTGGCGGGGCAAATCCCCGCAAAAATTTGCGCTGCAATTTATAGAAAATTCATCTTTTTAAGCAGCAAAAATATTTTAAAAGCGCTTTGCTGCGTTAGAATTTTTAAGCGAAAGTCCTGACGTATTTGCGGCGGAACCTTTCCTCTGTGGGCGCGGAAATGAGGCGCCGAAAGCAGCGCCAACACGCGCGCCTGTTGCGCACGCTGCGCTTACTGACAAACCTTTCCCCTCTTTTTTTGTGGGAAATATTTTTCCTAAACGCCGCGCCGGTAGAACTTTTTTACATGCCTCGACAAATCTGCCTCCGCATCGAGTTCCGCAATGCCGCAAAGCCAATCGCAAAAATGGCGCGCAAAATACGGACTTAGAGCGTACCCCTTAGAGCCGAATCCGTTAAACGACAACACTCTGGAGTCGGCGGGATGCGCTCCCAGATGAGGGCGCGTGGTTGCGGTGCACGGCCTTATTCCTGCGCTTTGCCCTACGACCTCAAAAGAATGCTTTTCTCTAAACATATTCTCGGCGGCCTTCAGAAGTTCGCAGCATGCCTTCCGGCTCGTATCGGCATTCAAGTTTTCCCTATCCCATGTAGAGCCGGCCCTGAAGGTATCATGCCCGCATTTCATAAGCCAGTTTCCCCTGTGGATTATGTACGGCGGAATTTCGGCGTCGGATTTAACCGTTATGATTTCGCCTTTTGCAGGCCTGTACGGCAGCCACGAAAAAAACGGATTTTTAACGGCCCGCCAACCGTCGCAAAAAACTATCCGCCGCGCGCGAACCCCCGAATACTCGAGCAGGCTTCCCGACAGCGACAATTTCGAAAAGTCGAACGCCCCCTCCGCAAGCGCCCCAGCGGACAAAAAGAATCTTTTAAAAGACGACATAAGTTCCGCAGCGTTGACCCAAGCCGAATGTGTTATAAAATACGAGCCTTCCGAATCGTTCAGAAGCGGGAAAGCGCCGGCCCTGTTGGGGCCTTCCGCAAAGGCGGCGTAATCCGGCAGAGCCGCTCTTGAAAGCCAAAGTTCCCTTTCCTCTTCCGACCTGCAAAGTTGAAGTATTCTTTTGTCGCTGTAAAACTTCGCCCGAAAACGCCCTTCCAATGCACCGTAATATTTTTTCGCATAGGGATGAGCCGCGCCGCTGCGCCAACTTTTGACAAGGCGCTTGCCCGTTATGGGGTTTATCACGCCCGCGGCGACAAGGCATGCGGCGTCCCTCCACGATTCGTCGAATATTCTAAGCTTTGCGCCGCGGTCGAGAAGTTCGAGGGCAAGGCACGACCCAGCAATGCCCTGTCCCACTACGATATAATCGAGCGTTTCCATTAAAACAGGGAATCCTGGCGGGATATGCCGTCCAAGCCGAGAACCTTCCACGCCTTATCTGTAAGAACGCGTCCTTGCGGCGTGCGTTTTACAAAGCCCTCCTGAATCAAATACGGTTCGTGAACCTCCTCGAGGGTGTCGGCCTCCTCGTTTACGGCGACGGCTATCGTACCTATGCCGACCGGCCCACCGCCGTAGTTTTGCGCCATGACGCGGAGCATTCGCTTGTCCATTTCGTCAAGCCCGTTTTCGTCTATCTCGAGAAGCTCGAGCGCCGACACTGCCGCGTCCCGAGTAATCTTTCCGCCGGCGCGCTCCTCAGCGAAATCGCGCACAAACCTTATGAGATTGTTGGCTATGCGCGGAGTTCCCCGCGACCTGCGCGCTATTTCGTCGGCGCCGCTTTTATCTATCGCCACTCCGAGAAGGTCGCACGAGCGCCTGACAATTGAAATAAGGTCCGCGCGAGAATAATAGTCGAGCCGTGTTTGAAGTGTAAAACGGCTTCTGAGCGGAGATGTGAGCAGTCCGGTGCGCGTTGTTGCGCCGATAAGAGTGAATCTCGGAACGTTCAGGCGCACGCTGCGGGCATTGGGCCCCTGGTCGATCATGATATCGATTCTAAAATCCTCCATGGCGCTGTACAAGAATTCCTCGACGGCTCGGGATATCCTGTGTATTTCGTCGATAAAGAGTATGTCGCCCTCCTGCAAATTTGTCAGGAGGCCTGCGAGGTCTGAGGCCTTCTCGATGACCGGGCCGGATGTCACGCGCACTTGGGCGCCCATCTCGTTCCCGAGTATGAATGCAAGGGTCGTCTTGCCGAGCCCGGGAGGGCCGTGCAAAAGTATGTGGTTTAGGACATCGCCGCGCTTGCGGGCCGCCCCGACCATAACCCTGAGCCTCTCGACAGTTTTCGGCTGTCCGGCAAAAGCGTCGAAGCCGGAGGGGCGAAGCGAGGCTTCAAAATCCTCCTCCCTGCGCTCAAGGGCGTTTTGCAGATAGTCGGTTCCCTTTTCCATTTTAGTAAAGTTTTGCGTTGATGAATTTCCACACCACCCTACACTTCTTTCGATTTTTGTGAAGATAAAATTCGCCAGGCTTGAAAATTTCAGAAACATCGAGTTCGCCGACGTGCCGCTCGACTCGCCTAACGTATGGATCTTCGGAAACAACGCACAGGGAAAGACAAATTTGCTTGAAGCGCTCGGCCTGCTGTGCGCCTTGCGCTCGTTCAGAACCTCCGACATGTCCGCAATGGTATCATGCGGCAAAAACGAAGCGCGGATACTTGCGGGAGTCGCGCACGAAACGTTCGGCGAATGCCAGGTTCTTATCAGCATCTCGGACAGGCGCAGGGTTTTCGTAGAAGATGAGGAAGTCAAATTTTCCGACTTTATAGGCCGCTTTCCCGCCCTTGCAATGGGAAACGACGACATAAAACTCCTGCGCGGCTCTCCCGACGTGCGAAGAAAAGACGCCGACATGTTCATATCGTCGATAGACGGGGAATACTTTGCCGAGCTGAAAAACTATTACGCGGCCCTCGCCCAAAGAAACGCCCTTTTGCGCTTGGGAAACGCCGACGACCCCTCCTTTGCGCCATTTGAGCTTCAGATGGCGGAATCCGCGAAAAAAATATTCGATGCAAGGGAAAAGGCTCTCGGCGAACTCGGCAGGCTGGCAACCGAAAAATACGGAACCATCGCGCGCGAAGGCGGAGGCGGAGCTTCGATAAAAATAAAGCCGAGCTGCGACATTCCCTCACCGGACGACTTTCTGAAAATGCTGCGTTCAGACAGGCAAAAAGACGCCGAACGCAGAACCACTTCGCGCGGCCCCCACCGCGACGACTTTAAAATCGAGATCGGCGGAAGGGACGCGAAAATGTACGCCTCCGAAGGGCAGCAGCGCTCGGCGGTTATAGCATTAAAGCTGGCGCAATTTGAAATGTTTAAAAAAGCGCGTTCAGTGATGCCTGTCATACTGTGCGACGACATGCTCGGGGAACTGGACCGCGCGCGGCGCGAGGCGTTCTGGTCGTGCGTCGAACCTTCCGCCCAGGTTGTGGCCACGTCAACGCTTGAGCCTCCCGAAAACTCCGCGAGGGGAGAATGGAAGGCGATTTTTGCGCAGTCGGGAAGTTTCAAGGCGTAATGGACGGGGTTATACACAAACTTTTCCGCAAGCGCGCCGAGGGCTCCAAAGCGACAGTGCCCTGGGAAGAATTTATTGGTGCGTGCCTATACGACGGGGAATTCGGGTACTACGCGCGTCCGGATAAAAAACGCGTCGGGGGCGAAGGAGCGGATTTCTATACGTCGGCGAGCTTAAAAGGAGGGATTTTTTCTGAACTGCTCGCAGAATCGGCGCGCACACTTATAAAAAAACGGTGGGGAAACCCGGAAATTTTCAGGTTTGTTGAAATCGGCGCCGAACCCGGCGGGCAGCTGGTAAAAAATTCGGATGTAATAAGGCTCGGAGACGAAATATCCATTCCGAAAAACGCCGCGCTTATTTCAAACGAACTTCTCGACGCCCGCCCGTTTTCCCGCTTTAAATTTACGGGAGGGAAGTGGAGCAAAGGATACGTCGCCATCGAGAAAAGCGGCGGCGGATTCTCCTTCGGAGAAACGTTCGGGGACGCCGAAGCGCGCGAACTGGACGTTTTGGAAAAATATTTTCCGCGCGCAAAAGTCGAGGGGTTCAGAATCGACGTCTCGTTCGACGCTCTCGAACTGTTCCGCAGCATATGCGAAAAAAAATGGTCGGGCGTTATCGTCTTTGCCGACTATTTTAGATCGGCCGCCGAACTTTTGGAGCTGCCGAACGGAACGGCAAGGGCATACAGAAAACATTCGGATTTTTCAGACCTTACGCTATATCCCGGAGACACCGACATCACATTCTCCCCGTGCTCCGACATGTTCAAAGACATAGCCGAAGAATGCGGCTTTTCCGACTTCGGCGAAGAAAGCCAGGAATCGTTCTTCGTAAAGAACGCCGAAAATAAAATACGTTCAATTGCGGAACTTCCGGACCCCATGGATGTCCGTAAACGGGAGCTTGTCCAAATTATAAATCCGGCGCACATGGGCGCCGCGTTTCGCATAATATCGGCTGTCAGGAATTAGTGAGCAGTTTGGCAGTTAAATTTATTTCCGCAATCAAGGTGTTGACCGCGGAATGAAAACACTTAATATCATTTCCCATGAAAAGGAGACAGTTTTTAAAGACGGCAGCCGCGGTGTCGGCATTTACACCCTTCATATCTACCGTTTCGCGCGCGCAAGGCGCTTCGGTGGCTTCAAAGGATTTGACGCTTCCGCGAAGGCGGGGATTCAACCTGTTAAACATGTTCCTCCCCATAGGAAACACTTTCAAGGGGTCGGGCAACTACGATCTCGGCCCCTTCCATGAGGAGGATTTTGCAATAATAAAGGAATGGGGATTCGACTTCGTGCGCCTGCCTCTATGCTACTGGTGCTGGAGTTCGGAGGACGACTGGTTTAGAATGGACGAAAAACCCCTTAAACAGATAGACCAGGCCGTCGAATGGGGAAGGCAATACGGTGTGCATGTCAATATAAATTTCCATCGCGCGCCGGGCTACTGCGTAAACAAAGATCCGGTAATAAAGCTAAAAACAGACCTTCTAAAAGACGAGGCACCGTGCGAGGCGTTTTGCTACCAGTGGTCAAAATTCGCCGAACGCTACAAAGGCATTCCAAGCTCACAGCTTAGCTTCGACCTTCTCAACGAGCCGCCCAAACGCGACCGCGAGGGCTATGTAAGGGTAATGCGCGCGGCAATCAGCGCGATACGGTCTGTCGATAAAGACAGGCTCATCTGCGTCGACGGATTCGACTATGGAAACGAACCGCTAAAGGAATTCTCAGACATCAAAAATTTCTATCAGAGCGCGCGCGGATACAAGCCCTCGCCCGTGACCCACTTCAGGGCAGTATGGATGCCGCACCTCAAGAATTTCCCCGAAGACCAGTTGAAGTGGCCCCTCCATTACAAGGGCGTCACCTACGATAAAAACTTCTTCCGCGCATATTACGAAAAGCAGTGGGGCGAATGGGAAAGGCTCGGCGGAAAGGTACACGTTGGGGAATTCGGCTGCCACAACCAGACGCCGGCTCCCGTGGCCTACGCATGGTTTAGGGACATTCTCGACGTCATGAAGGAGCGCGAATGGGGTTGGGCCTTATGGCGCTTGCGCGGCAGCTTCGGGGTTATCGACTCCGAACGCGTCGGCGCAAAAATGGAAAACTTCCGCGGGGCAAAACTCGACAGGGAACTTCTTGAAATACTAAAGCAGGGCTGACAAAAACAATCCCTCAAATGGCAAACGGCGGGGAAGGCGCGAGAGAGATCCCCGCCGTTTTGCGTTCCGCATTTAGCGGGAAAAACGCGCGCGGCATACCGAACGGCCGACCTGCGGCGCGGCCTATGAGATGTTTTTTAAAATCCATTCCGAGGCCGACATTTTTGCCGGCGCGCGCAAAAGCGATTTCAACTCTGCGGCAAAACGCGCAAATTTTGCTCTCTCCGAAGGGTCGTGAATGCACTTGTAAATATGCTCCGCAAGCTTTTTAGGCGAGGCATCAAACTGAATAAATTCGGGCCATGCGGGGGCGTCTAAAAGAATGTTTGCTATGCTCAAATATTTTATTTTTACAAGCGACCGCCCCACGAAATAGGTAATCGGATTGGCCTTGTAAACCACCGCTCCTGGAATGCCCTCGAGCGAGCACGCCAGCGACATCGTCCCCGAGCTCATCATGACGGCTTTCGCCGCAACGGTTTCGGAAGAGCTCGGTATTACGCGGACGCGCGGCGCAACGCCGGTTTTTTTTGCCAAAACGCCCATTATGGTGTCCCTTATGGCGTCTGTCGGATAAACCGCAACCGCCCTTTCACCGGGCAGTTTCTCCAAGGCCTCCACCATTATCGGAAATATTCTCGACACAGCTATCGCCCTGCTACCCGCCAAAAGAAGTATTTCACCAGACACATCGTACCGCACTGGAGACTCGTAAGCAGGCGAAAGAAACGGATGCCCCACAAATGCCGTCTCCAAATCCGTGTCGGAATAGCAATCCTCCTCGAACGGGAAAATGACGGCGAGCGCGTCGAGCAAAGCCGCCATTTTGAATCTGCGGGACGCCTTCCATGCCCATATTTGCGGGCTGATATAATACAGCAGTTTTACGTTTCCGCCCCCCTTCACGCTGACTCCGCGCTTCTTTAAGATGCCCGCCAAATGCAGATTAAAACCCGGATAGTCAACGAAACAAACCGCTTTCGGCCTGTGCTGCGCAACCCATTCGGCTACCGCCTCCGAAAGGCTTTTGAAAAAGCCGTAATTTTTCAGCACCTCCACAAGCCCAACGACAGAAAAACTGGTCATATCGAACAGCAGCTGCGCGCCCGCATTTTTCAGGCCTTCGCCCCCGAAGGCGCATATCCTCAAGCCGGGATTCACCTCAAGCGCAGAGGAAACCATGCGCGCGGCCTGTTCGTCGCCCGAATGCTCTCCGGCAACAACAAGCAAATCGCAATGCCCGCCCGCAGGGGCGTCGAAGGAAAACGAGCGCCTGGACAAGACCCCGTTCATCACGAGCAGCGGCCGACTTCTTCGCCCATTTGCACGCGGATCTGGCGGGTGATTTCCAACGCCACCTCGAGCGCGCTCAGGCCGAGCTTAGCGTCGACTTTCGGGTTCTTTTTGTTTACGACGCAGTCGGCAAAGCTTGCAAGCTCCGTTTTCAGCGGTTCGTGCTTTTCTATCGGGACCTCCTCCGGAATAATTTCCGTGGCGCCCTTTATGCGTATCACATGCCCTTTTTGGTTCATATAGTCCAAAGACATATATGTCCCGGGCTGAAATATCCTTATTTCCCTCAGCTTTTTGAGGCTTACGCGGCTCACGTTAAGGTTCGCAACGCACTTGTTTGAAAACTGAATGCGAGCGTTGGCTATGTCTTCGCTTTTGCTCAAAACGTTTACGCCGACGGCCTCGATTTTTTCGACATGCGAATTGGCGAGTTTTAAGACGACGCCTATGTCGTGAATCATAAGGTCGAGGACCACCCCCACTTCAGTTCCGCGCGGATTGAACGGCGCGAGCCTGTCGGCGGTTATGAAACGCGGATTGTCAACCCTCGACTCCATAAACTCCATTACCGGATTAAAGTGCTCTATGTGGCCCACTTGGACTATGAGATTGTTCCGGCGGGCCTTTTCAACTATCGCCTCGGCGTCCTCCACAGAAGTACATATAGGCTTTTCGATAAGAAGGTCGCACCCCTGGTCGAGAAGCGGCATTGCGATTTCCGTGTGCCGGTCCGTGGGTACGACAACACTTACCGCCTCGCATGCTGCGCCGAGTTCCGCAGCAGAGCCAAACACCCTGCACCCGTACTTAGAAGCTATCTCCGCCGCACGTGCCGGATCGCTGTCGCAAACGCCGACCAGTTCGGTGGATTCCAATTCGGAATATATGCGCGCATGGTGTTGGCCGAGATATCCGACGCCCACAACGCCGCAACGGAGTTTTCCATCATTGCTCATGCCTTAAAGCTACGCTACCGCCGCATTCATTACAAGAAAATACGTCACAGCGAATCCCGTATGTCCTTAAGCAGGGATTTTTCGCTCTTCAACATTTTAATGGGATTTACGTTCACCCCTACCTCGGGATCTGAAAGGCTACCGTCCAGCGAAACCTGCACAGCGTTTGTCAGCGGATTTATTATCGACACCACGCTCGATACAATCGGCGTCGTCAAACCGCCGAACGGCCTGATGGTCAGCGATGCGTCGATGTCGTCCTCGACAAAATTGTACGCGGCCGCGCCCTTTATCCTCATGACGGGTCCGCCCATTTCAAGCTTGGTAAACTTCACCGTGCCGTCCGATATTTCAAACGGGCTGTAGGCGTATGTGATGTCGAACGACCCAAACGGAAGGCGCATCGCCGAAAGGGCCCTCGAAACCGCCCCGAACAAGTTCAGCTTTATCAGCTCGGCATTCTCCACATTCGCATATCCCCCGCCAACGGACTGGGCGATGTCGGACGTATCGCCCTTGAGCGAAATCGACATGGTTATAAACCCGTTTTCGCCGCCGTCAACAAACGATTTTTTAGAATGTTCTTTTCGTTTTTCTACATTTTCCATATCGCCGGACGAAGCGTTTTTCGAATCTTTTTCGACCGAACCGAGCGAATAGAGAAAATCGGTAAATGAGGCCTGGTTCATTTTATCGGCGTGAAAGCTTCCGTCAAACTCCATAATCTGTCCTGACTTATGGAGGTTTATAAAACCCCCGCCGCTTCCCCCGCAAAAAGTGAAAGACGCATCGTCTATCTGCGTGTCTATTTTGTCGCTACGCGCCTTGAATTTCGAGTCGTAAAACTTCGCCCCGCAAACGTCCGTCTCCCCCGGAGCATCAACCGTAGCGTTGAAAACGTCGTGCAGCCCGCCCGGATTGTTGCGCGGATTGCGCAAGATCCCTCCGAAAGAAATCCGCGGAGCCTCCCCGAACTTTACAATTTCGAGAACCTCGGAAACATCGTCGCCCCCGAGAGCCACAAGTTCGCGCGGATTCAAATCAGACCGAAGAAAAATGCGCTGCTCGGAGAACGACGTTATCCCGCCCCCCGGATACGTCCATTCTATGGACCCAGACGCCGAACGCGATTCCGCGGTTATTTCTACGTCGTAAAGGGCTATCCTTTCCGGGCTGACAAGCACGTTGAGCGAAAAGCCCCCGAATTTTTCGCCGCCGTATTCGGCGTCGCGGCCGGATGCCCTCGCAAAACACCATATGCGCTCCGGATTTCCCCATTTCCCCTCAACCGAAACGTCCGCCGTCGGGAAGTTGGACTTTCCTTCAAAACAAAAATTCTTCATGATGCGTTCCCACCATTTTTCCATAAAGTGGGAAATCGCCATCGGCCTTATGTCGCCTTCCACGCGCACGCGGTACTCCGCCGTGCCCATGTTTTGAATGTACGCCCCCCTGACGCCCCAGCCCTCCGCGGACTCCACTTTGAGGTTTTCTGCCCTTAAAACGCCCTCGGAAGTCGCAAACGAAACCCTGCCCGACGCCGAAGCGACGGGAATGTCCATTATAAGACAGTTCACCGCCCTCACACCGAGCCGCAAATCGGCGCTTCCCGACCGCGGCATTATTTTTCCGCCGCCTACAAGCTCAACGCCGTCCGGAAATTTAAAATGGCGCAGCTCCTCTATGCCGGCCAACTCCGGCCTTGAAAGCAAAATCACCGGGTCTATCCTCCCGTCGAAGCTGAAATCTATGCACATATCGTCCCCGACGGAAAACTCCCCGCCGAATCTGTGTATGTCGAGAGACGCGAACACCCTCCAGTTGTCGCGCCAGTTGGAAACGTCGAGAAATTTCTTGCGAAGCCACACGTTGCCTATCTCCGTGCCGTCGTACGAAATGCTTTTCACCGCCAAGTCGACGTCCTCAAGATGCCAATAATTCCCGTCCAAAAAAACGTCCGCGCGCGCGTCGACGTTTTGGAATGACGGGAAATCCCTGCGCAAAAAATTCTCCGCCCAAACCTGCACCACTGCTTTACCGCCGTCGGAGGTGCCGTCGTAATCGGCGCGTATCCTAAAATTTTTAATCTCCGTCTCCGCGCCGCCCAAATCGAAAACGACGCCGCCGGAAGCAAGGTTTATCGACGCAAAGTTCTCCCCGCCCCCGAAAAGGGAGAAGCTCAAATCCAACATGGGGTCTTTAAGCATATCGACGCGCCGCTTCAGCTCGGGGTATCTCGACATGACTGCGTCGAATTTTCTCGCCGCAAAAGCCATTTTGTCCTCGATTTTTCCGGAAGCCCGCGCCTGAGGCTCTACGGCAGCCGATTCGGGCGGAGTGACTCCGAAAATTTCGTCTGGGTCAAAATTTGAATTTACAAATCCCGACGAATCCACCGACAGTTTTCCCAACCTCATGTTCAATGCGTTCACGCGCCACCACTGCCCCCGCCTGTCTATGTCGAGATAAAGCGATTTTACTATTGGTTTCTTGTCGATATCCTCGTAAGTCGGGCCGAGCCGCCCGTCGAGCACGCGCAGCGATTTTAACGAGACTTCGCCGAACAGCAGCGGAGCCAGCCGAAATGACGCGCACACCCTGCGGGCCTTAAAAAAATTCTCCGGAGTTCCGTTAAACCGCGCTTCGACGGAATCCAGCGACAAATTCCCCTTAAAGTCAATTGTTGCAGAGGCGAAGCCTACAACCAGCCCCATCTTTTCTATTTCGTCCTGAACCCTGTCGGAAAGCCAATCGGGAAGCGACATTCTAAAATTCCAAAACACGACGGACAAGACTGCGGCCTGAAAAACAAAAAGCGCCGCGAGAAAAGCATTTAACACAAAAAGGGAACGCCAAAACGCGTTTAAAACAAACGTCGATATGCGCAATCCTGTCTTGTTAAATTTCACTTTGAGGTTTTCTTCAGCGGAGCGGCGGGAAGCGTTTTCTCGAGTTCGCCCGATACTACTGAATCGCGCGTAAACTCAAACAAGGCGTCTATGAAATCCTCCGGCAAAAGAAACGGAACGTTCGACTTTTCGCAGCTTCCGTACTGCGTAAGGCCGCCTATCCGCCTGCTGAACATCCAACTTTTCGACTCCGGCACGCTCGATCCCGTTCCCTTAACGTCGTAATTTACGCGCATTGTATAATGCCACGGCACAAGCTTTCCTCCGACCGTCAAACCTTTATCGGAAAAAGGATAGTCCGCATAATTTTTCACTACGAATATTTTGGCTGAATCCAATATCCTACGGGCGGCAACCTTTTTGCGCTCGTCCATTTTAGCAAGCTGCGCGGGAAAATCCCCGTTTTTCGACGACATCTCAAAGAGCGCTATTCCAGTATCCTTTTCGGAAATTTTTATCGACGTTATAGTCGCCTTTTCGGGAAGGAACTCAACTATCTTTGAGCGGTACCTTAAAATGTCAGTATCCGACAGTTCCGCAATGTCGCCAGATATCCCGAAAATGGCGTCTGAGCCGTCGAGTCTGGCGTAAACGAGCTTCTCGCCGCCGTTTTCGTACGCTTTCCCTATCGAAAGGCCCGACGCGGACTGGTCGGACTGCGTCACCGTTATCTTCAACGACGACGGCACAATGCCGTAAGGGGCGACGTTTTCACCCGGAGCGTCGCTCACAAACTGCCTGACCCTCATTTTCGAAAGCTTTAGCAAAAGCGCCGCGAGAGCCTGCGCATCGGCCTTATAAGTGACCACCGCGCCCTTGGAGTCCTCTCCGGTGACGTCCCAAACCCCGCTTTTCAGGCGGCTGAAACGCACCACCCTGCCGCCTTTCGAAATATCGAGGCTCGTTATCTTTTCAATGTCGAAACGCATAAGCGACTTGTCGCGCAGGGTTGTCTGAATATCGGAAAGGTTCCTAAAAGCCGAAGCATCAAGCGTGAAAATCGTAGGGTTGTCCTCCAAGCGCGCGTAAACCTGCGTTCCGTCCTTCGTTTTTCCGCCTATGAGCAAAACTTGGCGGCGGTTTGTGCCTTCAATAGTGACGGTAGTGGGAAGCGCCGAAATATCGAAACCCGCCTCAGCCGCGGTTATATTCGGAAAACTTTTTGCAGAAATCTGGCATATTTCGCCGAGAAACGCGTCAACCTCGTTAGAATCTGCCGAGGCTACAATCGGCGTCTCAAATTTCCATTTACTACCGTCCCTTACAAGCCCTATGCGCCGGAAATTCCCTTTTATGGAATTTGCAGACTCGTCCGACGGCATTCTTATGGAAAACGCCGAAACCTCAAAGCGGGGTATGTCGAAAACGTTCTGGTTGCGGAGACGCTCGGTATCGACTACAAGGCTGTCGACAAACTCCTTGTCGACAACGATGATTTTGTCGCCGCTTTGGTCGAGCATGTAAATACGGTCTCCGACGGGCGCGCTTTTGCCGATTTTGAGCGTGTACATTTTTTTGCCGTCGCCGTACCGGAAAGTGTACGCCGGATCGTCCAGCCCGTATTCGGCAAGGGTATGCCCGTGCTGTTTAACTTCGGAAAGGGAAAAGCTCGCCTCCCTGTCGAGAAACTCTATCTGGTTTCTTATGCGGTTTACGGCGAACAGGTTCGCCGGCCAGTTTATCGGCGCAGTTATCCGCCATCTGTTGTTCTCAAACTTAAGCACGCGCGGCTTGTCTATGCCTTTGCCAGATATTTCAAGCACGGTGAAAGGAACGGTGTCGGCGGCCGGCGCGAGGGCGTCGGAATCGTCCCTTTCGAGAAACCAAAGCGAAACAAACAAGGCGATGTTTGCAAACAGGAGAAGAATCGTAAGTCTAAACCGCATAAAAACCCCTTTCTCTCATCGGCGGCGCGCGACAAAAACGGCAATGCACAACAATAGCGCCACAGCCGGAACCAAGAGGAAGCGCCACGCCAAAGATATGGTGTCGCCCTGCGAAAGCGTCAATGAAAACGTCTTGAGAGGCCTCGGAGGTATGTTTAGCATGTTGTTTTCCTCAAACATCCAATCGACTACATTGAGCGCAAGTTTCGAATTGCCGAGCCGGTTGAACCATTTGTTAGCTATAAAATTTTCGTCTCCGAAAACGGCAAGCTTGCCGCCGGGTATGTTTAGCCCGAGGTCTCCGCCAGCAGAGCGCGTGGCAACCATGGCAAGCGGCAGCGGCCCTATGAGGTCTGAGGATTCGTCGTACTTTTGAAGCCCTCCGCGAACGTAAGACCTTTCCGCCCAGCTTGTGGGGCTGCTTAAAATTATCGGAAATATCTTGAGGGTTTCGTCGATGGGCGACCCCATGTCGGGACGCACCGGACGCGCAGAGCCGAACTGCACCGGAGTCCCGGAATCTATCAGATACTTTACTATCGGATGCGGCTTGCGCGGAAAACTGCGCGCGATAAGGTCGCCGGAAGCGCTCTCGTAGTCGCCTCCCGAATCGAGAATAAGCATGTCGTCGCTCATGATACCCCATTCGTAAAAGATATCCTCAAGCCCGAGCAGCGAGCCCATCTCCAAAAAGACGACGCCCCGCCCGTTCTCCTTTAAAAGGTACTTTCTCAGCGCGTCGATTTCGCGCGGAAGAAACGTGGATTTCGCCCCGGCTATGACGAGCATGTCGGCGTCTTCGGGAACGTCTTTCGTCTCGCTGAGGTCAAGCTCCTCCACCTTGTAATTGCGGGCCGCCAAGGCCGAGGCGTATTCCGACAGACCGCGCGAGCCGTTCGGGCTCTTTATGCTCATCTCACCGTGCCCCTTCAGAAAATATATTTTTGTGTCCTTGCCGGTGGAGACGTTGAGAATTGCAGAACTTATGAGGCTTTCACCCTTGAAATCCTTGCGTGCGCCGTCCTCCACGCTGTAAAATTCGAGTATGGGAATGCGCTTGAAACGGTTTCCGGACGCCACTATCACGCACTCTTCGAGATCGTTCCCGAAACGCGCCGCCAGCTCCTCGGCGCGCTTATTTTCTATGTGCGCGTTTATAAATCTTGCGGTTATGGGAGCCGATTTGTTCGACGCGTACTCGTACTGCCTAAAAAGGGTGTTGAAGTCGCGCACGATGGCCGCGCTTTCGGCGTCGTTTCTGCCCATTGAGACAACCGCGTATATCTCCACGGGTTCGCGCAGATTCTTGACGTACGCTACGCTTTCCGGAGACAGCGAATTCCGGCGGTTCTCAGATACGTCCCACCTTGAATAATGGCGCGCAGCCAAAAAGTTAAGCCCGGCGTAAAGCAGTATCCCAAGCAAAATCTGCAGCCACAAATTAAGCCTGCGCACGCGCGTGGTGACTTTGAAATCTTCAAACCTCGGGTTCATGTATTCTTAGACTCCGTGACCAAAGACGTTATGGATAAGAGGACAAGCGTTGTGCTCGCATAAAAGAAAAACGGGCGCGTGTCCATCACCGAAGAGATAAAATCGTCGAAATGCCTGAAAGTTTGCAAATACTCGCTTGTGGGAGAAAGCCACGACACCGAGTCAGGAAGGGGAAACTTCGACAACATGCCTGCACCCACTATTACGAGAAACAATATGCAAAACGATAACATTCCAGCCACGAGAGTTGTGCGCGTCAACGAACTCGCAAAAACCCCCACCGCCACATACATCGCCCCGCTTACGAGTATGAAAAGGTACCCCGTCAATATCTGCGGAATGTCGAAAAAGCGCGGATCTGCCGCAATCTGCGGAAGCCAAAAACGCGATATCAAGGGGAACAGAAGCGTGGAAAACCAAAGCAGCGCGTAAAGAAAATAACAAGCCAAGAATTTAGCCAATACTATCTGCCATGCCGTCACAGGGGTTGTCATTAGAGCCTCAAGCGTCCCAGAGCGGCGCTCGTCGGCCAAAGAGCGCATCGTAAGCAGCGGGACCATAAAAAGCACGGGCACCCAAAAAACCGACAAAAAATTCGATATCGGAGAATTTTCGCTGGCCGCGCGGCCCACCTCAACCAACGCCAGCAAATACATCAGCCCCATGAAGCTTAAAAACAGAAACGCCGCTATGTAGGTTGACGGCGATATGAACATCTGCCATATCTGCTGGCGGACGAGTATTCGAAACCTTCTCATTTTTCAGTAGCCTCCTTGTCGATTTCGTCAACCATTTTGGAAGTCTCCGGCAAATCGCGCAGCTGTTCCCAGCTGCGGCGCGTCGCGGCCATGAATATCTCCTCCAGAGACGGCTTTCTGTATGCGACCAGACTCGGCATCAGAACGGTGTCCTTCGACAGCTCCCCTATTATTGCCGCCCCGAGCCTCGAATTTTGCGGAGCCTGCAACACATAATCTACGTATCCGTTTTCGTCGGGCTCAGAATGAGACACCACTGACAAGTCGAGTTGCATGTTTGCGAGCACATCTACAAACCTTTCGGGAGACGCCCGCAGCGACACTTCGTATTTGTCGTAGGGGATAAAGTCTTTTCTCAGGCTTTCCGGAGACCCGCTCGCCACCACCGTTCCCTGGTTGATTATTATAACGCGGTCGCATACGAGTTCAATCTCCGGCAATATGTGGCTGCTTATGATTACGCTCATTTTGCCGCGCAGCGAGCAAATCAGCTCGCGTATGGCGATAATCTGGTGCGGGTCCAAACCGATGGTGGGCTCGTCGAGAATGATCACGTCGGGGCGGGAAAGTATTGCGTCGGCTATTCCGACCCTCTGCCTGAAGCCCTTCGACAGATTGCCTATGATTTTCTTGGACGCCGACCTTTTGAGCTGGCATATTTCCATGGCCTCGTCCACGCGCTTTTTAACGTCGGCCTCGGGAACGTCTTTCACGCGCGCGCGGAACCTGAGATACTCGCCCACGCGCAAATCCTCCGGAAGCGGATTGTTTTCCGGCATAAAAGCGATGTGCCTTCTGGCTATGTCGGGATTGTTTGCAACGCTTATCCCGCAAATATGCACGCTACCCGACGTCGCAGGCATCAGGCCCGCGATGATTTTCATCGTGGTGCTCTTGCCGGCGCCGTTCGGGCCGAGAAATCCCACAACCTCGCCCTTGCCTATTCTAAACGACACGTTTTCGACCGCCTTGACCGAGCCGTAGCACTTGGTGAGGCGTCTTACTATTACTGAATTTGGTATTTCGGAAATATCTTCCATTTGACAGGCATCCATGCCTTTCGGCACGCCGAAAAGACGAAATATTCTAAGTTGAAAGCCGTCCGCGCGCGGCCGAGCGCGCGAAACGCCGCTTCTACTATTGGGACACCTTTTCCCTTATAAAGTTTTTAATGTCCCCGAGAGTTTTCAATTTTTGAACTTCGTCTTCGGCTATCGTCGTCCCTATGGCGTCCTCCACGGCCAAAACTATTTCGACCATGGTTAGCGAATCCAGCGACAGATCTTCTATTATCACCAAAGAATCCGGGGGGTTTTTAAGCAAATCTCGCTTGTCGGGCTCGACAAACCGCTCTATTATTCCTATTACGACGTCGCCCACAAGTTCGGGATTCCCCGTCTTCCTAAATTCCACCGCCTTTTCTATGGTGGATGGCGAACAACGCTTGAGCGTCTCCCGCAGAGCCGCTTCGTCTTCTGATGTAAACTGAGGGTTCATTTCTTCATATCAACATATTGCCACAACAATTTCAACATATAAATTTACCTGCATGAAAGCGGAATATTCCCCAAACCGAGCGGCTGCATGCGGGGCGGCAGGCCTTCCCGCCGCAATTTCGCGCTTTCCCGCGCGGAAAAATCTTTCTTTAAAAAGGTGACCGAAGATGTATTGTACCACATAAAATTATGAACTGCCTGATATTTAAAACTCCCCCGCCTTTTAAGTTGCGCGCCGGCGACCCCAAATTAACCCATATTGAAAACGTCCTAAAAACCCCCGACGGCGGAAAGATATTTGCAGGACTTGCAAATTCCGGGCTGTTTGTCTGCCGCTTTTCCCGCACGGAAGGCGGCGGGGCGCTGCTTTATCCATTGTCTTCCGCGCCGAATCCTCCGCCTATGAATGTTTTCTTTGCGGCGGCGTTTGCCCGCCCCCAAATAGCGCAAAGAATTCTCTTTGAAGCGGCGTGTTTCGGCGTAAAGAAGCTTGTTTTTTACGCCGCATCAAAAGGGGAGCGCGGCTATCTCAAAAGCGGGCTGTACTCCAAAGGAGAATATGGGGAATGGCTGGAAAAAGGCGCGGAACAGGCGTGCTCCACGCATATTCCGGATTTCGAAACCGCAGAATCGCTCGCCGAAGCACTCGCAATGCTCGAAGCCGAAGGCGGCGAACCCCGCCTTAAAATTGCGCCGGACGTTTACGAAGCCGAATCGACCGCGTCCGACGCGCTCGCCCGCTGCGGAGGAACGCGCGTATGCCTTGCCATCGGCGGCGAACGCGGCTTCGACCGCAGCGACCGCGACACGCTAAGAAAAGCGGGATACCTTCTGGTATCGCTCGGCAGGCGCGTGCTTCGCACCGACACCGCCGCAATATCCGCGCTTTCGGCGGTATCCATGTCGGGGGCTGGACGCCAAAAATGAAACATGCGGCCATCGGCCTTTTTGCCCTTTCACCAAAAGGCTCCTGAGCAGATTAGGCGGCCAAATGCGCCGTTTCGGAACGGGCAAAACTATCTCCGAAGCGGAAATTAACGAACCGAAATCCGGCGCCTAAAACGCGCCATGCGGATTCCATGGCGCGCAAAGTGGTTTACGCGCGCATTCCCGCGATGTCGTCGGCTACGGAATCGCAAAGCTCCTTCGTAAAGTACTGCATGACGACCGCATGCGAAAGCCTCCCCCAATGGAGGTCGTCGGAGCAAGCCAGCGCGTACTTGTGGATTATTTCGTCGGGAGGGCGCCGGAAGACGACCGTATTTGAATAGGGGTTGCGCCATACCGGCACGCCCCTTTTTTCGAGCGCGCGATAAAAATATTCGGCGTTTTCAAGAACGCGCTCAGCCTGCCTGCGCAGGCCTTCCTTCCCGAAAATCGAAATGCGCCAAAAAAGCTTAAGCGCGTCGAATCCACTTCTCGAACAGCTTATCGTAGGGATAAGCCCGTTTAAATACGGCACCGGGCTGTTCTGTACATGCTCTAAAATCTCCCCGCGGCACACAAATATTCCAGCAGGCTCGTTTAGGCCGTAAAACTTGTGGCCTGAAACCGCAACGGAATCGAAACCCATAGCTTCAGCATCGAGGATTCCCCTCGCCTGCGGATCGTCGAGAAACGGGAGATAGCCGCCGAATAGCGCGGCGTCGAGATGCCTGTACACGGCGGGAGGATTTGCTTTTTTTAGCGCTTCGGATATAGCCAGCTGGTCGTCTATGGCCCCTTTGAAAGTTCCCCCGACGGCTATGGCCACAAGCGCCGGACGGTTCGGGTCGAGTTTCATTTCAAAATCCTCGACGTCCATGGAACCGGCTTCAAGAGCGCGTATCGTCCGCGTTTCCATACCCAGAATATCTCCGAGTTTTTTAACCGAATAATGCGCCTCGTCCGAAACGTAAAGCACGGAAGGCACATTTGAACGCGCCTCCAAAACCCGCCGCCCGAAATAAAGCCCGTGCATATTGCCGTCGGTTCCGCCGTTCGATATGACGCCCCAATGCCCGCCTTTAAATCCGAGCGAGCTGGCTATAAAATTCACGCACTCGCGCTCGAACGCGTCGGTATTCAGCATATCCCAATCCCTCTTGAACGGGTCTCCCACGTTTATAAGGGTAAGGTCGCAAAGCCCCGTGCCGGCAAGCCACCGGTAAAAGCCAGCCATAGATGTCTCCTGGTCGAAGGGATAACCTAATTGGTTGAAACGGCGCGAACGTAACCCGGCGGCGAACGCGTCGAGCTTTTTCATAATTTCGGAATCGGGCTTTATATATCTGTCCATTTGAATATATCTTTTCGGGTTATGATTTACTTCGGACGGCGCGAGTCAAGGACTTTAAAGAATACCCCGCCGGAAACGTTATAAAAAATATTTTTGATTTTCCGACGGTTTTTTGAGACTTTAACGGCATGATTCCTAAACGCTCCGCTGCAATACTTGCATTTTTCGCGATATCCGCCGCATTCGCCGGCATTAATCCCGAAAAGATAACCGTAGCAGAAAATGTCATGTGGTCGAGATTCTTTATCCCGAAAACAAACCTTTTTTACGAATGTCTGACCTCCTACAACCCTGAAACCTGCCAATCGCACCTTCCGACAGCCGATGAGGTGAAACGCCAATACCCCAACCCGTGCGGATACGCCACGGGCATGGAGGATTGCGCAATACTCGGGGGAGTAGTTCTGGCGGCTCTGACCGACGAATTCGATGCTACAAAAAACTCGGCTATCGCCGCTCGCGCGAAGCTCGTGTTGAACGGGCTCGACAGCCTCGTGCTTCCCGACGGATTCGTTGCGCGCGGAATATGCCCCGAAGACGGCAAAAGCGTTTACATAAACTCGTCCGTGGACCAATACACCCATTGCATACACGGCATGTGGCGCTACTATAAAAGCCCCATGTGCGACGCCGCCGACAAAGTGAAAATCAAGGGCGCACTCCTCCGGATAGCGGCAAGGCTCCGCCGAAACGTCGCAAGCAAAAACGACTTCGACTCCCTACGCCTCGATGGAAAGCCATGCGCCCTCCGCATAAGCCGCTTTACATGCGAAAGCCCGCACGTCGCCGCAAGGCTGGCAATGGCGTACGCGGCCGCATGGGACGTCTCGAAAGATGCCGAGTATTTCGGGCTTTACCGCTCGCTGATAGAAGAATCTGTGTCGGTGTCTGAACAAATAAAAGTAAATTCCCGCACGCCGGTTTATTCATTTTTGCAAATGCAGGCATCTCTCGAAGTTTTATTCGCGCTTGAAAAAGATGAAAACATCAAGTCTCGAATAGGCCGGATTATGGATAAAATACCCACCCTGTGCTTAAAGTTTGTGCCCGCCATAGAGAGGCGTTTCGACAATGCAGACACCGAAATGCTGTATGGAGACTGGCGCCGGCCCGAAAAATGGGAGAACCGCAATGGATACATGATACCCAAACTCGGCAAAACGCGGAACGTCTGGCGGACAATACGCGAAACCGGAGAAATAGCTCTCGTTGCTGCGATGGCTCCTCATGCCCAGACCCCTTCCAGCATCGCGTCACTGTTTGAAAAGTCGGCGGCGAAAATCGACTACAAAAAATGCGCAAGCTGCGGCGTCATTTTCCACTATGCCGCATATTGGGCTGACGCTAAACGCCGCGCGGCCAAACGGCAGCAAGACGGGGGCTAAACCGCAGGAAGCGCCCTATTTCTTTAGCGCCTTAAAAGTCTTTGGCGCTATTGAAAGCTGCTTTATCTTATAGTTTAGTATCCGGCGCGACACCGAAAGCTGGCGCGCAGCCGCTGATGCGTTTCCGCCGTTTGAAGCCAAAACCTCCACTATTATCTCCCTTTCAAACTCGGCTACCATCTTTGAAAAGTCTATGTTTTTTTCAGTCTTAAGCTTTGAAGTGTTTGTTGACTGGGGGGTTTGAAGCGAAGGAGGCAAGTCGGACTCCACAACCGACTGCCCCGCCGCGATTATAACTGCGCGCTCTATGCAGTTTTCAAGCTCCCGGACGTTGCTTGGCCAATGGTACGCGCATAGCATATTCATTGCGCCCGCGCTTATCGACGTCACTTTTTTTTCGCGCAGGCGGGCGTGTTTCTGGAGAAAGAATTTCGCAAGCGCGGGAATATCCCTCCGCCTTTGCCTGAGAGGCGGTATGAAAATCGTGAATATCGACATCTGATAGTAGAAGTCCGGCCTGATAATGCCGTCGCGCATTCTGCCTTCGAGGTCCCCGGAAGTCGATGCGATTATCCGCGCGGAGGATTTCAGAACATCGCTTCCGCCGAAACGCGAAAACTCCCCTGACGCCAGATATTTCAGCAGCTTTATCTGCAGAGGCTTGCCTATCAGCCCTATGGAATCCAAATAAACGATGCCACCGTCGGCCCTTTCCAAAAGCCCAGCACGGCGGGGATTTTCCGATCCGAAAAGCTCGGCGTCTATGAGCGAATCGCGCATGGTGGAGCAATCGAGAATTTCCAAAGGCTTATCCCTCCAGCGCGCGCAATTTGCAATCGCCCTCATGGCAAAATCCTTGCCGGCGCCGACCTCCCCACGTATAAGCACATGCGCCGTTCCCTCTCCCGCCTTGGCTATAAGCTCGTAGGTTTTTATCATGGCGGCGGTGTTTCCTATGGCGTTTTTCGGGCGCAACTGAAGATCTATTTTTTTTCGGAGTTCGCGGTTTTCGGAGTTTAGTTTTTCGGTTTCCTCGCGCTCGAGAAACAGCACCGTGACGGCGTCGGTGATTATGTTGGCAATGGTCTCCAAAAGCTTTAAATCGCGTTTTAGGACGTTTTCCGACGGGTTTATCCTGTCTATGCTAAGTGTCCCTATAACGTTGCCGCGATTGAAAATGGGAACGCATAGAAACGCCGTTTTGGCCGACGGCGAACGGCTCATTGTCCTGTTGAGAAAATCGGGGCTTGCCGATATGTCGGGAACCACCCTTGAAACTCCGCGCGCAGCGACGTCTCCGGTGACACCTTCGCCCATTCTGTAAACACCCCTCTTGCGCTCCTCGTCGCTGAGCCCGTGCGAAGCGCAAATCGTAAGAATGTCTCCGTTTCTGAGGGTCACCGTTCCGCGCGAGAGGCTCATTCTACGCGAAAGTATGTCGAGAACTTCCCCGAGAAGAACTGAAACGTCCTTCATGCGCACGGCCGCCCTGCTGATGTCGTGCAATACCGACACCACAAGCCCCTTTTCGGATCCACCGCTTCCGGAGCCTCCGGAAGCCTCCGCATCTTCCCTTGCACGCGCCATTTCTCCAAAGTATTTTTAGAAATCCAAAGATACTTGCAAAGAAAAAAATATTCTGTTTTGCTCTAAAAAGAAATGGACAAGAGAAACGACACCACCATGCGTTCAAGCAATATAATAGCGTGCATTTGGGATTTTGACAAAACGCTTATTCCTGGATATATGCAAACCCCGATTTTTCGGGAATACGGCGTGGACGAAAAGCTCTTTTGGCGGGAGGTAAACATGCTGCCGTCCATATACGCCGAGCGCGGCATAAGGGTGTCTCCCGAAACCGTCTATCTAAACCACCTTTTGAGTTTTGTAAAAAGCGGCTATATGGGAGGGTTGAGCAATGCAAAGCTCCGGAAACTTGGGGAAAAGCTCGAATTTTGCGAAGGCATACCCGAATTCTTCGGGGTTCTTAGAAACACCGTAAAAAGCGCGGCAAAAGCCAGAAACGCAGATATCTCGCTCGAACACTACATCATCAGTACGGGACTTGCGGAAATGATAAGGGGAAGCAAAATAGCGCGCCATGTTGACGGAATATTCGGGTGCGAATTTGTCGAGGAGCCACTTCCCCCGTATTTTTCAAAACAGCCGGAGTTCGACCTGTCGTCCCTCTCGACGCAGATAAACCAAATAGGTATGATTGTCGATAATACCATAAAAACGCGCTTTGTTTTCGAAATAAACAAGGGAACCAACAAAAATCCGGCAATAGATGTAAATTCGCACATAGCCCCGGAAGACAGGCGCGTGCCTATCCGGAACATGATATACATTGCCGACGGCCCGAGCGATGTCCCGGTGTTTTCGGTTGTCAGAAAAGGCGGAGGCAAAACTTTCGCCGTTTACAGCGAGGGCAGCGAAGCTGAATTCGCCCAAAACGACATGCTTCTGGAAAACGGCAGGATAGACGCCTACGGCCCGAACAAATATACTCTCGAGACTTCTACCGCCGTATGGCTTCAAATGCACGTAAAAAAAATATGCGAACGCATAATACGCGAAATAGACGAAGCCGTGGAAACAAGGCTCGGCAAGGCTCCGCGCCACATTCACAACCCCAAGCCGGGCGACAATTTCCCCCCAGAACCGCCCATAAACAGGGAGTTTCAATTCTAAGCGCCGCCATGGCGAAACAGTTTTACCGCGCGCCTTGATTGGCCAAACACTTCCATACGCGCCGTCTGCCTGCAGGTGTTCGCACCTAAAATGCCCAATGTTTTATACGCGCCGCCCGTTCGCCGATCACCCGCGCACCAAACGCCCTAATCCGCAGCAGAAAGTGACTGCCCCGCAAGTGCCGACGCGCGCGAATTTGCGCGCAAAACCGCCAAACAAGGCGCCCCTCCACACCCGCGGCGGCGTCAGTCTTTTCCGCCTTCGACAAGCCGGCGCGCGGTTTGCGTCAGGCGCGCGCCGAACACCATATTGACGCCTGCCTTGCTGTTAACCGCCCAACCGTTGGCGTCGAGAATCGGGGAAATGTTTCTAAGACCGAGCTTCATCGCCGCAATGGCCACCGAAGGGAGCGATATAGCCAAAATTATCCCGGCTACGCCCAGAGGCATCCAAACCCCAAGCTTTACAAACGCCCCGAATATTATACCGAACGCCGTGGTAATCCCCCCCACCGCTACGCCCAAAGCCGCAACGGTTCCGATATCTATTTTCTTTGTTTTATCGTCAACAACTGCCCCCTTTTGAATGTCCGAAACTATATCACGGTCGGCAGAAAGGGCCCGTTTGGCAATCTGCTCGCTCGCCCACTTTACAAGCCGCTTGTACGGCGAAAAGAACGCTTGAGCTATCCCTATGGGGTTGTCAACTATTTTAACGACAGTAGCGTCCCAATCGCGCCCTGCCCGGTCGTAGAATATTCCGTTTTTCCCGACTATGAGATTGTCGGAATCGCCCGCCGTGACAACAGCTACGATATTCATGTCGGATTCGCCCTTCCGCTTGCAAGCGCAATAAAGCAAATAACCGTATGAAAGGGCCGCCATAGCCGAATGTTTGGATACGTCGCCGACTTTCATGCAAAGGGAACATTTGCGGCTGTCTATGTAAAGGCTGCCAAATTGAAATATGGCCCCGGCGCTGTTGCGGTAGAAATCCTGAAAGCTCACAAAATTGCGAAGAAGCGAGCAAAAACTCTTATTCAGCCTGACGAGCTCCTCCACGTCTTCAATGTCCTCAACCTCCGCCGCCACCGCGGCGTCGGCAGCCACGGCGGACAACAGGGCGTCCATCTTGTTTTCCGAAAGAATCAGGCGCAGACGCTCCTCCGGAATCTTCGCCGCTCGGCATTCTGGACGGGCAGCCGCCCATTTCTCATATGGGGCAAATGCCTCAACCACGCGACTCCACAAGGCAGCCGTTATCTTCGATGTTCCGCAAACCGGAACGATAAAACGTCCGCATGCCTCGGTAAAAAGCCCCTCCCATGCCGGGTTTACCGCCCCGAGAAGATCGAGCGTTCCGTCCGCCGAAATCCGCGCAGCCGGAAGGCTTTTAAGATTCTCGTCCGACCGGCTTACCAGCCCTTCAAACACCTTTGAAATGCGTTCCGCACCGGCATTGACTGCAGCAGCAGCATCGGGATCGAAACGCGCCGCCTCAGAACGGATAAAATAATCTTCTATCTTGCCTTTTACCGAAATATAAATCCCGTAAGCGCCGGCTGTTTCGTCGCCGAAAGGCGAAATCCCCGGATTTTCGGCCTTTTTATCCAGCCACGAAATATAGGACGAGGCCTGTTCGAAAAAGCTCACGATGTCGCCGGCGTCAATTCCCGCCCTCCCAGATCTGTCGATTTTCGGTTCCGATACCGACAAAATATCGCAAAAAAGCGCCTTTAAGGAATCGTCGCCTCCGCATGAAAGCTCCGTGATAACGCCGTCGGCGTTAAATGCGCTGTCGGCAAAAATTTTTGCCGTGTCGGAAAAATCATTGACGGATATTTCGTTCGCGCCGGCTTTTCCTATGTTTTCCAAAACCGTGCGTGCGCTCGCCAAAAGAGTCCTGCCTTCGTCCGTTTCGTCGTTTATGTTTGAAAGCGGCAGCGAAGGCGACTCCTCAAACAACGCTGAGACGTCCTTCAAAGACGAACAGAGCCTCTCTGCTGCCCCTACTATGTCAGCATGTCGTATTCTTCCGTCGCCGTCCGAGTCCAAAGCTTTAAGAAGCTTGGTGTCAAACGCCAAACCCGAGGTCGGGCACGCAAGCGCCGACCACAGCTTTTTGTCTAAAAATCTTATGTTTTTAATGTCGTCGGCGGCGTCTATCGAAACCTGGTAGGAACTTCCAGCCTTAAAAAATTTCCAACGATGCATAAATTCTCCACTCATAACGCAAACGCATCTATAACGCGCGCATGCAGCCTGTCAACCGTTTACGCAGAATACTTCCAAAACACGGACAAACCGAAAGGCCATACGCGATGTCGCCGCGCCGCGGAAAAACGCAAAAAGATCCGCCAAAATCGGCGGATCTTTTGTCATCTGGCAAAATAACCGACAAAGCCTTATGAATGTTTGGGAGCCTCCTCGTCAAGCCCCTCTCCGCCGTGTTCGTCGCCGCGCGGCTCAGTATCCGGCGGAGCGGAATAGTAGCTCTGGTAATTCTTATCGTAATAATTTAGGCTGTATGTGGACGACACGCTCGAGTTCACCATATTCATAACCGCACCGAACACCGGAACGTTGGCCTCCATCATTCTACGGACATAATTTCTTACGACCTTCCTCTTTGCCACGTTAAACTTGATTATGTAAATTATGCCGTCCATATTCGGCAATAGCGATATTGCGTCGCTTACGGCCCCTATCGGCGGGGAATCGACAAATATTTTGTCGTATTTGTCGCGCAAAGACGATATGAGGGATATAAACTCGTCCGAATTCAGCATCTGCGTGGGATTCGCCGCGCGCTTTTCGCATACAAGCACGTCGAGATTCGGGAAATAATCGCGTATTATTGCGTCCTCGAGAGGCTTGCCCTCCTCTATGCAACTTACCAGCCCCTCCTTTACATTAATCCCGAGTATTTTCGCAAGGGCAGGCAAGCGCAAGTCGGCGTCTATTATTATTACCTTCTCGCCATTAAGCGCGCATGTAAAGGCAAGATTTGTCACCACAAAAGATTTCCCCTCGGAAGGAGTCGTGCTTGTAAACAATATCGCCTTGGCGCTCTTGCTTAGAGAATTGACCTTGAGCGTGGAATAAAGCGAGCGGAACGCCTCCGTTGTGGCCCTGTCGGCGTTCGATGCTGCAACCTGCGCCTTCTCCGACGAATTCAACCTTTTGATTCTCGGTATGACGCCCAAAAGCGGAAGGCCTATCACAGATTCGACGTCGTAGGCGCTCTTTGCGCGGTCGTCAAAGAATGCCACAAGCAAGGCCATGCAGATGCCTCCGGCTATGCCGGCAAAAATTCCAAATATTATATTCAAAACATAATTCGGACTGGACGGGCGCGGAGATATTCCCGCCCTGTCAACAATGTTCGCGCCTTCGTTTATAAGACTTACCTGGGCTGTGCGGACATTTAAAGAAGAAATTAAAGACTGGTGCATGCCTTCAGCAACCTGACGTTCGCGCTCTATCGACTTATACACAATAGCCTTCTGTCCGAGCTGAAGGATCTCTTCCTTTTTCACGCTTAGGCGCTTCTGGGTCTGCTCGTAATTCTGCTTCGCGTTTTCATACCCTGCCTGGACCTTTGCGCAGGCCGCCTCGACAGCCATCGAAAGCTCCTTCTCCAGCTGGTCGAGCGTCTTGCGGGCCTCTATCATGCGCGGATGTTTTTCCTTGTACCGCTTTTCAAGCGTAGCTACAGCGACTTGCTGGGTGGATTTATCGGTGACAAGCTTCGAAACAGAATATATTTCGGCTATAAAAGGCAGAGTACACAAGTCCTTATTCTCTCGCTTGTATTCCTGAACGAGATCCCATTGTGTGGACATCGAATCAAACACCCTCTTATCGTTCGTCAAGATCGCGTTGATATCGCGCAACTCGTTGCGGTCAACGTCGTCGATCTGGTCGAGAGACACCGCGCCGTGCTCCTTCCTGTATTCCACCAACTTCTTGTCGAGCTCCTTGACCTTCGCTTCCTGTTGGGAAACTTTTGTGCGAAGTTCGTCTATTGAGTTCATCAACTTTTGGACCCTCACCTGATGGGTGTACGATATGTATTCGCTGGCGAAAAGATTGGCTATTTTTGCCGCCAACTGGGCGTCTGGATGGCTGAACACCACCCTTACTATAAGCGCCAGCCTTTCGGGGACAATCGACCTGTTTTCCTGAAGAATTTCCATTTCGGTACGCTTGGGTCCGAAAGTTATCATATCATTGTAAGGATTCATCAGACGCTTAATGTCTTCGTCCTTAAGCCTTGCCCTGACGGCGCTGACAACTTCCAAACTCTCCATCAGTTTTACCTGCGTATTGAAGTCCTCGGTGGAAGCAATCATTTCGTTTCGGCTCCTTTGCACGCCGCCTGGACCGTCGATCGGGACATCGGAATCCCTCAAAATCTGCACGGTGGCAACCGACGTATAAATGGGGGTCATTCTAAAAGTATAAAGCAATATGCCGGCGAAAATAACGAAAAAGGTTACGATTATATACCATATCCTTTCCCTCAAAATCATCATATAATCGCGGAATGTGCGGTTCGGTATTCCGCTGCCGGCGCCCATCTCTGGAACCCTCGCGCCGTAATTGCCGTAATAACCGCCGTAATTGCCATAACCGCCGTAATTGCCATAACTACCGTATCCGCCGCCGTAAGCGCCGCCGTATCCATATCCGCCTCCGCCGACAATGACTTTCTTTTTCTTCACCGTCTTGGGCTGGCCTTGCGGATCCGGCTGAATGTGCGGTTTTTGTTCGTTGTTTTCGTCGCTTTCCATAATGCAAAAGAATTCGATTTAAAATTTTAAATTATGCAAACGCCTGCCCCAGAAAAACGCGGGGCATTAAACGCGCAACGCTGGATTAAAACATGGCCTCCGGAACCTCGATAGTGTCGCCTTCGTAGATTGGAAAATCCTTTGCCTGGTCGTTGTTTAATATGGCACGGAAATCCACCTCAAAAACCTTCACTTCGCCGTTCGAGAGCAAACGCTTGACGTTTATGGAGCGCAAATTGGCAAGGCGCGTGGTTCCGGAAGCGCCGGCAATCGCCTTTGAAAGCGTCATCGTCTCCTCCGGCGGGAAAACAACCTCTCCCGGCCTGTTTACCTGTCCGATGACATACACGCGCTGCGGAGAGTATTCGGAAATGAATATGGAGACGTCCGCATTTACAAGATAATCTTTTTCATAAAGTTCCTTAATAAGCTTTTGAGCCTCCTGAACGGTTAAACCCGAAACCTTCACAGCATTTATGAGCGGTAGCACTATCATGCCGTTTTGGCTTACCTTGTAAACGGTATCCAAATCGGGCTCCTGAAAAACTTTTATCGTTAAAACATCGAGGGGGCGCAATTTATAAAGGGAGTTTTTCGTATAGTTTGCGTTGGCCGCAAAAACCGAAAACGCCGCAAATAGCAATCCCGCAAAGAAAAGCTGAAATCTGGCAAATTTAATCATATCCGTATTTTCTATCACAAAGCGTTTCCATATTTCAATATTATTTTTACAGCATGCGACCTTGCTGAAAAATAAAAAAGCAATTTCCTCGCTTTGGAATGGGAAAGTAATATTTCAAAAAAAAGCCGAACGCAGGTTTCACACAAAAGGGTTGAAATCCGCGCGGGAAACTATAGACGATAACATAAAATTTAAAAACCCACCGAAACCGCAAAATGAGCAACGAAATTCTTCAAAATGCCGCCAACGAAGCCAGAGGTCTGGCAATAGACGCAATACATGAATGTTCCTCCGGGCACCTCGGCCTTCCTCTGGGATGCGCCGAAATCGGAACCGTCCTTTTCGGGGAAATTTTAAAAGTCGATCCGAAATGCCCCGATTGGCTCGACCGCGACAAATTCGTGCTTAGCGCCGGACACGGCAGCATGTTTCTATATTCATGGCTCCACATATCCGGATACGACGTTTCGATTGACGACATAAAAAACTTTCGCAAGAAGGGTTCCAAAACCCCCGGCCACCCCGAATTCGGAGAGACGCCCGGCGTGGAAGCCACAAGCGGGCCACTCGGGCAGGGAATCGGCAATGCAGTCGGCATGGCGATTTCCGAAAAGATGGCGGAAGCGGCCTTCAACACCCCTGGCCGCAAGATATTCGGGCATAAGGTATGGTGTCTTGCCGGCGACGGGTGCATACAGGAGGGCGTCTCCGCCGAAGCCGCCGCAATCGCCGGCCTGCAAAAGCTCGACAATCTCGTTTTAATGTACGACTCCAACGACGTCACTCTCGACGCGATGGCCGAAAGGACAATGGCCGAAGACACTGCCGCGCGCTTCGAATCGTACGGCTGGGAAGTCTTTAAATCCGACGGGCACGACATCGACGCCATACGCGCGGCACTGACGGCAGCGAGAGACTCACAATCGGGCAAGCCAAGGCTCGTTATTTTCAAGACGACCATTGCCAAGGGAATACCCGAAGTTGAAAATTCGGCGAAGGGCCACGGAGAGGGCGGCGCAAAATTCGCCGATTCGGCGCGCAAAGCGCTCGGATTGCCCGAACAAAAATTTTACGTAAGCGGACAAACATACGCATACTTTGCCGAAGCGCAAAAACGCAGAAGCGCGGAGCGCGGAGCATGGGAGGCGTCGTTCTCGGAATGGGCTTTGAAAGAGCCCAATCTGGCAAAGAAACTCGATGCCTGCATTTGCAAAAAGGGAAGCGAATCGGCCGGAGAGATTCTAAAGCTCATACCAGAATTTCCCGAAGACGACAAAAGCGCGACGCGTTCGTCAAGCGGCAAAATAATGAATATTCTTGCCGAAAAATTGCCGTTTATGGTCACCGGCGCCGCCGACCTTTTCGGCTCTACAAAAAACTATCTCAAAGGCTGCGGAGACTTTTCGCCTTCTTCACGCGCGGGGCGAAACATCTGGTTTGGCATCAGGGAACACGCGATGGGCGCGATATCGAACGGCATCGCCTACTGCGGAATTTTCGAACCCTCCTGCGCGACTTTTCTGACATTTGCCGGATACATGCTGGGTTCAGTCCGCGTATCGGCGCTGTCGCGCCTTCGGATGCAATACATATTCACGCACGATTCGATAGGCGTGGGCATGGACGGCCCTACGCACCAGCCGGTGGAGATGGCGGCAATTTTGCGGTGCATACCGCGCCTCGACGTAATTCGTCCGGCGGATTCGGAAGAATGCGCCGGAGCGTGGGCGGCGGCGCTTGCCAGGCGCGACGGCCCGACGGCGCTAGTTCTTTCCAGGCAGGACCTTCCCCTGCTGAAGTCTGTTGACGCCCGGACAAAAAGGAACGGGACACTCAAGGGCGCATACGTCGCAAAAAAAGAATCCGAACCGCTTAAGAAGATAATAATCGCATCTGGATCGGAGCTGCAATGGGCTTTGAAGGCGGGAGAGTCTGAACCGTCCACGCGCGTCGTGTCCATGCCGTCAATGGAACTTTTCGAAAGGCAGGAGGAGGAATACCGCGAAGGCGTTCTGCCTTCTTCATGCAAAAACAGGATAGCGATAGAGGCAGGGATATCCCAGCCGTGGTACAAGTATGCGGCGAAAGTGGTCGGCACGGACGACTTCGGCTTTTCCGCCGACGCGGCAAGCCTTTTCGAGGCCTTTAATATCGGCGAAAAGCCGCTGTTGGGATACCCCCCCCCTTTGCCGGTTTAAATATGCCGCGCATATTTTTTTTGCGCGGGCAGCGGGCTGAAATAAAGCGCCGCATCGGCGCGCGCAACCGCGCTCTTGTAAATACGCATTGTTAAAAAAATGCTTGATTTCTGTAAGAATTCTGAAAGGATGCTATAAGAATCGGTTAATTGTTTCCGCATTAATATGCGCGCAATTTCCGGCTAAAACCAAACAAACTACAAATAAGATATGAAAAAAGTAATTATAAGCTTACTCGTCGCGGGTGCAGCAATTGCGGCAAACGCGCAAGATAAAGCTCTCCTCGAAACTCTCGTAAAGAAGGGCATGCTTACCCAGCAGGAGGCGGCTCAAATTGCGAAAGAATCGGTAGCGGTCACACCCGCCACGAAGAGCACTAAGTCGATAAAAATCTTCGGCGGAGCCCAGGGCTGGTACACATGGGCCGAAGACAGCGTAAAATCTGGCAATAATGCCCAAAATCCCCAGCAGGAAAGCGGTTTTACTCTCCGTTATGTAAAGCTCGGAGTTGAAGCCGACGTAGGTGCTGGTTGGAGCGCGACGGTCGTCACGGATTTCGGCACGGAAGGCGCCGGACGCAACTACCTCGACAAGGTCGTAGCTTCGAAGAAAATCGACCTCGACTATATCAACGGCACGCTCCAACTCGGTCTCCGCAAGGTCAACATGGGCTATGAACAGAACATGTGCGACTTCGGACAGCTGGCTATCGAGCGTTCAATAGCGACAAACTTCTTTACGCGCGGCGAAGGCTTAAACGAATCGAGGAATTTCGGAAGCCGTACTGTAGGTGTCTTCTGGGACGGAAACATCACCCAGGTTGAAGGCCTTTACTACAGCCTCGCAGTCACTTCCGGTTTGACGGAATCGACGGATGACTTCCTCACGAGCGCCCAGAACAGCAGCGCTTTGAGCTTCTATGCATCTATGGGGTATAAGAATGTTGCCGAAATCAACGGCGAAGCTCTCGCTTACGACTTCGGAGTCAACTTCGGCTATGCTCCCCAGGGAATGTATAATACTGTTGTCGGCGATTCGCGCGGCAGCATCTGGGGAATCAACCCCTATGCGACGTTTAATTGGAGAGGTTTGACATTCATCGCCGAATTCTTCCTCCAGCAGTACGAAGATTACCAGTTCAACAACGGCATCTGCCGCACTCCGCTCGGCTCCAACCTCACGGTTGCGTACAAGATGGATATCGGCGAATGGGGCGCGATCGAGCCGGTTGCTCGCTGGTCCTATGTTTATGCCAACGGCGGCGCGGTTTATTCGGAATTCTCCGGACTGGGCTTCAACCAGGCTACAACCGGCTATATCGGCGTAAACTGGTATGCGACTCCGTCGGTTAAGACGTCTCTCGGCTACGAGTTCGGTTATTTCGACCAGGAATCGATATCTGCGGGTGCATTGTGCGACCGTCTGTACAGCAACAGCGTTCGTGCCCAGGTTCAGGTTCTCTTCTAATTTAGAAGGTTAAAGATTAAAAAATGCCGCAGGGTTTTATCCCTTTGCGGCATTTTTTTTAAGCCTTTAAATCCATGCAAATTGAAAAAAAGCATACGAGACTTGTCTTTTATTGTGTAAAGCATTATTAACATAAGCCATGAAAACGAATTTATGCTTCGCATTGCTATTGGCCATATATTGCGGCGTTCTTTGCGCAGCGCCGGAAGCCAGCCCAGCATACACCCCCGCGCAAAGGCCTGCCGCGGAACTGCGCGCGCGCGACGGCCTGCCGTATTTTTACAAAAAATTAAAAAGCGGCAAGCCTGCGACCATAGTTTATTTCGGCGGCAGCATAACTGAACAGCCCGGATGGAGAATACAAAGCGAGAAATATTTTAAAGAAAAATTCCCGAAATCCAAAATCAAAGCCGTCAATTCGGCCATTGGCGGAACGGGCTCCTATCTCGGGGCGTTCAGAGCAAAGCGCGACGTAATAGAACATTCTCCCGATTTGGTGTTCGTGGAATTCGCCGTAAACGATTCTTCAACCCCTCCCCAAAACGTTATTGAATCCATGGAGGGAATAGTCCGTCAAATTAGAGCCGCCCTCCCCGAAACCGACATATGCTTTGTATATACATTCACCGTAAAGCAGCTAAACACCGTCCGCGACGGCGCGATGTTTGCGTCGGAACTGGCGATGGAAGACGTAGCTGACCGCTACGGGATACCATCTATAAACATGTGCATTGAAGTTGCCCGCCTTCAAAAGGACGGAAAGCTCGTAATGGCCGAACCAGGAGGCAGCATGTCAGCCGTTTCCGGTTCAACGCTCGACGCCGAAACGTCGATTCCCAAAAACGCCTCGGGACAAATAGTGTTTTCGAAAGACGGAGTGCACCCGTATCCTAACACCGGGCACGTACTCTATACGAAGGCGCTAAAACGCTCTCTTGAAAAGATCGAAAAAATGCCTGGCGCAAAACGGCGCGGCGCGCTTCCGCCCCCGATAACGCCAAACAATCTTGAAAACGCAAAATCGCTCGAGATAAGCTCGCCTCTAATAAAGCTGGAAGGCGACGCGCAAGTATCTTCAAACACGGGGGGCCGCAGGGCGATAAGCGCCATTGCAAAGATGAATCCACCGGCGTCGGCGAAATTTGTTTTTGAGGGAAAGGCGCTGAACGCATTCTCCCTTATCGGCCCCCAAGGCGGATTAATTGAAATTTTTGCCGACGGCGAAAAAATCGGCGAGCGGAAAATGTTTGACGGGTATTGCACGTATCCGCGCCTGCAAATAATAAGGCTTGCCGATTTCAAAGATGTAAAAAAACGCAATATTGAAATAAAGGTCTCACAAAAGGGCTTCGACAAGCGCGCAATGCTCTTTGAGCGGAACCGGAAATATTTCGACGCCAACAGGGAAAAATTCGAAAAGTTCATATTTGAGCCCGCCTATATAATGTATACGGGTAAAATAACTCCGTTCGGGCGGTGAAAGCCGCAATAAAATGGGAAAATATTATCGTGCCCGGCGCAATATACCGTGATTGAGAGATATTTCATAAAACCCGGCGGTCCGCTCCCTGAATGCGGGGCGGGCTGGTTTTTGGATTTCTTCGCAGACCGTCTGGATAACCGCCCGGCAAGCTTTGACGGAATACTTGCGCTTGTTCCAACGCGCACGGCGGCGAAAAATTTGCGCGGGGCAATATTCGCCGAATGTGTATCGCGCGGGATAGAATCGTACTCCCAACTGCGCATATCTACTCTTGAGGACGAACTGTCCGCGCGACAAGGCGGTTTGCGCGAGTCCGTTCTGACGGCGACGCAGACGCGCACGCTATGGATGGACGTTCTCGCGCGCGGCGGACTACGGGCGCGCTACGCCCTCTTTCCCAACGGCGCGCCTAAACGCCCCGATTTTTTCGATGTGGCCGGAGAGCTGATGTTTCTGCAAGAGTCGCTCGCCGACAATCTGTTAACGATATCGCGCGCGGCGGAAATCCTTTCCGATTCTCCCGATGCCGAGCGCTGGAGGGATTTGGCGGAATTGGAGGCGCTGTTTTTTGAAAAGGCCGAAAACATGGGAAAAATTCCGAGGGTCGAATCGCTTGAAAGGGCGCTCGAACTATCGGCGAACTCCAATACAGAAACGCTGGCGATTGTCGGCAACCCCGACGTTTCGGCGCTATTAAAATCGCTGGCAAAAAGGTTTGACGCATTAGGCAAACGGGTGGTTGTTGCAATATTCGGAGATTGGCAACCGGAAATGTTCGACGCCTGCGGGACGCCTGCGCCCGAAACTTTCTGCGGAATATTGGACGCCGTAAAGAATTCCGACATACGCGTCTATCCGGACGTCAAGGAACAGGCAAAAGCAGTCGCATCGCTTGCGAAGGCCTACGGAGACAAAGTTTATTCAGTTCTGTCGGTCGCCTGCGAACAAAAATCGTCCGCCGAAGTATTCAAACGCGAAATGGCCGTTGCGGGGATAAACGCCGTCACGCTTGACGGCAGCGATTTATCGCAGACCGCCGTCGGGAATCTGGTTAAAAGCACGGCTTTATTTTCCAATGATTCCTCTTACGCCAATTTTTTGAATCTCGTAAGAAATCCGTTTGTTCTCCGCGCGATATCGGAAAAATTCGGCAGAAACCCTGACAAAATTCTAACCGACCTCGATTTCATACAGAATGAAAGCGCCTGCGCCGACATCGACCAAGCGCGCGGCATGCTCTCGGCGCGCTTGGCAAAAGCTCAGAATCGCGACAATCAGGATTGCTCCGGGCTGGAATACCTTTCGGATTTGTTCGATTTCGCCGAGGGAATAGCCGGAAACGGAGGGGAAGACGCCGTAAAAAGCCTACAAAACGCCGTAGAAAAACTAATTCCCGGCGAGGTGGGAGAGGAAGCTGAAAATCTCGCAGCTGAAATATTGCGCGAGTCTCTCGACGAAATAGGAGACGCCGAAAAGCTTTCAGGAGTGAGCCTTCTGTCGAAAGAGGTTTTTAAAATCGCATTGGAGCACCTTAAAGCGTCGAACATTCAGCCCGCAGCCGACGAAAAACGCATACCGCTACAAGACTGGATGGAGATATTTTGGTCGCCCAATCCGCATGTCGCGCTTTGCGATATGAACGAGACGGTTGTCCCCCTCGACGCGTCGGACGGAATCTTTTTAAACGACGCCATACGCCGCAGGCTCGGCATGAGGAGCCGCACGAACAGACAAGCCCGCGACGCTTACATGCTAAATACCCTCGCCAAATCGCGCGGAACGCCGGGGAATGCCCTTTCCGTATGCGTGCCAAAAGCCGACGTCGAAGGAGAGCCTCTCGCGCCGTCCAGAATACTTCTGCAAACCTCCGAGCTTCCGAAACGCGTAAGGCTTTTATTTTCCGAACCAAAAATTTTGAAAACTCCTTCGAAACAGTCGCCGGAATGGATTTTGCGCGCGCCGCTAAAGCCGTTCTCAATGCAGTTTTCAGCGACAAAACTCAACGCATATATAGATTCCCCGTGGCAGTTCTATCTAAGGTACGTGCTTTGCATGGAGCCTTTAGATCCGCAAAAAAGCGAGCTCGACGCCGCGCAATTCGGATCGCTTTTCCACAAGACGCTTTTATATTTTTCGAAATCGGACGCGGCTGATTCTACAAATCCGCAAAAAATACGCCGGGCGCTGCTCGAATTGTTCGATGCCATATCAAGCGGCGCCTTCGGCGCATATCCGCGCGCCCAGGTGAGAATACAGCTTGAAAACTTGCGCAACAGAATTTCCGCATGCGCAGAGGTCCAAGCAAGGCACCGCGCGGGCGGCTGGAAAATAATCTCCGCCGAAGAGCCTTTCAAAACGGAAATATGCGGGGCTGACTTTTCGGGAGTATTCGACAGAATAGACATGAACGAAAACGACGGCCGCCTCATGGTATTAGACTACAAGACGTTTGAAAAAAACTTTAAGGGCATAACAAAATCAAAACATTTAAAGGAAAAACGAAGCGGAGAAATCGAATGGGAAAACCTGCAGCTTCCGCTTTACTGCCACGCCCTGCGCCGCATAAAAAACGCCAAAAGCCCGATAGGGGCGTTTTTTGTGGCTCCGAAAGACACTCTGTCGACGGGAATAGACGTTTGGGACGATATTGAAAAATACGAATCCTCCGCCCTCGACAAAACAACCGACATAATAAAATCAATAGGCGAAATGCGCTTCGCCCCCGTCCGCGAACCAAAATTCGACGCTTTCGACGGCGTGTTCGGACTCGATTTTGAAACGCTCAAGAGCGCCGTGGAGTTTTCGCAATGAAAGCGGATAACATACCCGAAATATTCAAAAACGAGAGGGTGTCGGCATCGGCGGGCTCCGGCAAGACGCACGCGCTCACAAGCAGGTTCATAGCTCTTGCCGCGAGGGAAACCGATCCCGAAACGGGGCTGCCCGACCCGTCGAGAATAACCGCGCTGACTTTTACGAGAAAGTCAGCCGGAGAATTTCTCGAAAAAATCCTGACTCGCTTGGCAGAAGCTGCGGAGAGCGACAGCGCCGCCGAGGAACTCTCAGGCGAAATAGAAAGACTTACCGTAGGGAAAAAATCGGGAGGGCGACTTTTCACGTGCGACCATGCGGCATTGCTCCTGCGCCAGTGCGTCCGAAATCTCGATAAAATCAGGCTCTGCACCATAGATTCGTTCTTCGCCTCGCTGCTTAAAGCGTTCCCGAACGAATTGTCGATATTTTCCGAAATCAGAATAATAGACGGCATCGCCAGACGGAACGCGGAGGAAAAGACGGTTGACGAGATACTGCGCGACGAATCGGTGGACGAAAAAACATTCTCCGAATTTTCCGAAACCATAAAGCGCGCATCCTTCGGGGCGGACGGAAAATCGGTGCGCCGAACGCTCTACGAAAATATCGCCGACAGCCGCGCCAAATTAATGGAAACACCCGATACGGATTCGTGGGGAAACATCGAAGCGATAATTCCGAAAAGCAGCCTGTTAAAATGGGACCCCGACGCCTACGCGCGCGAAACGGACGAGCTTGCAGGGGTTCTTAAGGCGGAAGGATTGTCCGACGCTTTCGCATCTACATTGGCCTTTTTTGCCGAATCGAACGGATACAATGCGGAAAAGCCAACCGCCCTGCTGTCGCGCCTCGCCGAAATTTACGCCGCCGGAAGAATGGACGGCCCCTTTAAAATAGCCGCGGGAAGGAGGGAATGCGAGATATCTGAACGCGCTGCGCAGCTTTTAAAATCGCTTCTTACGCGCCTTCTCTGCGCGCATGTCGTACGCGCGTGCGAGGCAGCAAAAGCCGCGGGGAAAATCGCCGCCATGTTCGAAAAGAAATACACAGAAAACGTCGTCCGAAGCGGAAGGCTTACGTTCGAAGACGTACCCGTTTTACTCGCCTCCGAATCCAGGCCCGTTGAGGGGCTTATGGAATACAGGCTCGACGCGAAATTCAACCACTGGCTTTTCGACGAATTTCAAGACACCTCAAAACAGCAGTGGAGCTTCTTTAAAAACATAGTTGACAATATCGTCGACGCGCCCGGCGGCGAAAAAACTTTCTTCTATGTCGGGGATCCGAAACAGTCGCTATACTCTTGGCGCGGCGGCGACAGGCGGCTTTTCGACTCAGTGAAGAGATATTACAACCGCGGGCAGGAAAGAATTTTCGACGGCGAAAAGCTGACTACCTCTTGGAGGTCGGGTGCAAATGTAATAGGGATTGTCAATTCGTTTTTTGAGAGCGAAGCCGACCTTGCAAAAGCGTTCGAACCGGCCGCGGCCGCGGAATTCTCCTCAATGTTCTCGCCGCATATTTCGGCCGAAAGCGCCGGGGCAAAGCCTTCGCGGCCGTCGCTTGCCCAACTGCGCCTAACGAAACGCTCCCCGAAAGACTCCGACGGCGAATTCGACGCCGTATGCGGCGAAATATTTAAAATAATAAAAGAAGCCGACCCGGCCGCGCGCGGAATAACTTGCGCAATCCTTGTGAACGACAACGCCACAGTGAAGGCGGTTGTAAAAAATCTCAGGGCGAGAATATCCGAAGAAAAGCTTAAAATCGAGGTCGCCGGCGAACTCGAAAAAACGGCCGCGCGCGACAACATGGTGGTTCCCGCGTTCCTGCAAATACTGCAACTGGCCGCGCACCCTTCCGACACCGCCGCCGAACAATATTTGAAGATGACGCCCTTTGCGGATATCGCAACCGAAAGCGGCTTTAGAAAAAAAATCCTTGAAAAAACGGCCTCCGGAGGGGCAAAAGCTGCCGCAGACGAATTTGCAAACCTTGTGGAAAGCAAAATCGAACTTTCCGAAGCGGGGAGGGAAAACCTTGCGCGCCTTGTAGAAACGTGCCGTGAATTCGACGAATCGGACATGTCGGGGATAGACGCATGCGCGCAATTTATACGCCTTAAAAAATTCAGGCTTTCCTCAACCGACAATTCGATACAGGTAATGACCATTCACAAATCCAAGGGGCTCGGATTCGGCATGGTCATACTTCCCGACTTGCACAAAATAGCCATGCGCACGGACCGCGGGCTGAAATACGTCGTAAAAGACGACCCGGCAAGCGGCCAAAAGCGGCGGCTGACGGTGGCGTACTTTCCCCCAAAAATAATATGCTCGCTAAGTCCCATACTGTCTGAAAGCGTCAAGATGGAAAACGAAAACGAGTCTTTTGAAAACATATGCAAACTGTATGTGGCCCTCACGAGGGCGGAACGCGCAGTATATGTGGTTATGCCCGAACTTTCAAAATTCGAGCCGGCAAAGAGTTTCGGCATAAAAAACCTTATTCTCAACTCGTTCATACCGGTATTGCGCGGAGAAATTCCGGATTCCGAAAAAAAAGAAGCATACTTGCAGGCTCTTTCAAGCGGAGGTGTTTCTGACGGAGACACAGCGTGGTACGAGAACGCAAAATATCCGGAAGAAAACGCCGAAACCGCCCCCATTTCCCCCGTCGTCACGCCGGCGCAACCGCCGTTCTTTGAACATTTAACTCCATCAAACCCGCAGGAACGCAGAACCACAAATTTGAATCCTAAAAACGCGGAATTCGGAAACGCCGTGCACGCGGCTTTCGAACGGATAATATTTGCGGAAGAATCCGCCGCCCAAACGGCAGCGAAGGCAGCGGCGGCGGCAGGCATTCCCGAGCGCCTCCGCAAAAGCGCGGCAGCGGCGGTAGCGGAGGTTCTTAACAACCCCGAAATTGCGCCCCTTTTTAAAAAGGACACCGGCGCGAAAGTTTTTAACGAATTTTCCTTCGACGCCCTTATCGACGGGAAATTCGCCCGCGGCTCGATAGACAGGCTCATGCTCAAGTGCGCCGAAGGAAGGCCGGGAAAGGCGACAATCATAGATTTCAAGCCGCGCGCGGCACACAGCGAAGCGGCCGCGCGCCAGCTCGGAATCTACAAACGGGCGGTTGCAAAAATATTCGGCATTCCTGAGGGAAATATCGCCGTAAAGACAATCTACTACCTCGACGCAAAAATATCCGACTTTACCAATCAAACGGCATAGAAACCGACATGACGCCCGAAAAATCAAGACACATGCAATTAAGCGCGCAAAATATGAAAAAATCTTTTGTTATACTCGCCATGGCGGCCGCGTCCGCATTGTCCGCCGAAGAATTTACGCTGTGGGACGGCGGAAAAGCGGCGGATATTTATGTCGACCGCAGCGAGCCGGAATTCGTAAGGCTTGCTGTAAAAGACCTCGTGTCGGACGCGGCAAAAATCGGACCGGCAGAATTAAAACTTGCCGCTTCGCCCGACAAAAATACCCCCACCCTCTATATAGGAACATGCGACAATAAAAAATTCTCGGACGCCATAAAAGCCTTGGGCGCAAGCGCCGAATCGCTAAAAGGCAAAAGGGAATGCTTTATGATGCAAAACGCCGGGGGCAACTCTTTCGTAATAGCCGGAAGCGATCCCCGCGGCACAATGTTCGGAGTTTACGACTTCATCGAAAAATATCTCGGCGTACAGCCGCTCTATTTCTTCTCCGGACTTGAACCGAAAAAGAAAAACAAAGTCGCCCTCAGGGACATATCGCACAAATCCGCCGAACCCACGGTAAAGTACAGGGGCTGGTTTATAAACGACGAAGACCTGCTCTCGGAGTTCTATCCGGCAGAAGGCTATAGAAACATCGACTATGCGTTTTACAGGCAGGTGGTAAACCCCAAACTGATGGCCCGCATAGCCGAGGCTCTCGTGCGCGCGAAATTCAACCTGATAATACCCGCCAGTTTTCTGGATATCGAAAATCCTTCCGAAGCCGCCCTTGTAAAGGAGGCCGCAAAGCGCGGGATCTACATAAGCATGCACCATATCGAACCGCTCGGAGTAAGCGGATACACCTTTCAAAACTATTGGAGGGCAAAAGGCGAAAACGACACCCCTTTCTCATACTTTTCCGCCAAGGAAAAAATGGAGGAAACATGGAGGCATTACGCGAAAAAATGGTCGGGCGTGCCGAACGTAATCTGGCAAATAGGGCTGCGCGGCGTCGGCGACCGCCCCATGTGGTTCGCCGACGATAAAATCCCAGATTCCGACAAACAGCGCGGCAAAATCATATCGGAGGCCATCGCCGCCCAAAGCGCCATAATTCGCGAATTCGACAGGCGCGAAAATCCACCCATGACTGCCACTCTCTGGGCCGAAGGCGCCGTTCTTCACGAAAAGGGATTTTTGAAAATTCCGCAGGGGACGACAATCGTATTCTCGGACAACTGCCCCGGCTGGAAAATGCAGAACGATTTCGAAAAAATAGAGCGCATGCCGGAGTACAAATACGGCATATACTACCACCACCAGCTTTGGGGATGCGGGCCGCACATGGCGCATGCGGTCCCCCCGTCGCAAACCGCAAAGGTGCTGAAAGAGGCGCTGGACAAAAGTTCCACCGATTACGTAGTAATGAACGTCTCAAACGTCCGCGAGTTTGTCGTCGGCATAGAAACGAGCGCAAAAGCCCTGTTCGACCTCAATTCCGTAAAACCCGACGGCGGATTGTCGGATTTCATGTCGGAACACTTCCCCGAACACGGACAGGCAATGGCCGCCGCATACGAAAAATATTACCGGTGTTTTTCGATGCACCCGTCAAGAAAGGTCCCGTTCTGGCTCGACGGCAACTGCCGCAACGAAGCGCTGGCAAACTTCAGTCAAATAAGGAAAGCGTCAGCCTCGAAAAAATCGCTTGCGGCATACCTTAAAAACGAGCGCAAAGGCGGCGGAGAAAACAAAAAACAAACCGAAATGAAGCGCTTTGTCTTTGTCATGCTCGGAGACGCGTATCCGGATAAGGGAAGCTATGAATTTCGCTTAGCCCATATCGCGAAACAAGCCGGCGATTTCAAAAAGGCGTCGGAAGAAATACGATCGCTGTCGGAAAGCCTTCCTAAGCGGGAGCGCGATTTTTTGAGGGCAAACCTGTTATCGCATTCGCTCGTCATGCTCGGATTTTCAGAAATATGCAAATTTTCGGTAGAGGCAAGAATCGCATTCAACAAAGAAGAATTTGAAAAATGCCTAAGCCTGCTTAATTCGGCCCGCAACTCTTTAAAACACATACGCGAAGGCATGGAAATCAACACGCAGGGCAAATGGAAAAACTGGTACAGAGGAGACAGAAAAATGAATGTGGCCGATTTTGAAAATAGACTCGGCAGCACCATGCAAAGCCTTCAAAAGCTCATATCGCAAATAGAGAATAAAAGATAAAACTTATAAACAAAAAAAAACGGCGCTTAAAACGCGCCGTTTTTACGGTTAAAATAATAACATTACCTGCGGCGGCGCCATAGCGAGAAAGCGAAGGCCAATCCGCCGAAAATCGCCGCCCATTCCGCCGGTTCGGGAACCACGGCATTCAACCACCAACCGCCGTTTACGGTGTCTTGAATTAATTCATAATCCAAAACATTGCCGTTAAAATCGTAAAGATTTAAATCTCCGATTGAATCGCTCATAAACTTTATGCGGTTGTTTTCAAAGTTATTGACATACACATCTCCTATACCGCCCGTCAATGTCGCCTTGCTAAAGGATATATAGTCGTCGGCAGAAGCAAAATCCAAATCTATATAAGTTTTAGAATCTTTTTGCAATAAGAGTTCGCCAAATGTGTTCGTTTCGCTTACAAGTATATTTACTAAAGAATATTCGGTTATATTTAACATAGTTTCATTGCTTCCTGAAGAGGTGATAAAAGAATTTTCACCGTTTAACTCCAAGTAATTTGCTTTTCCCCAAAATACAATCTGATTTGTGACTATAGAATTTTTACCCGAATTTACTATTAGTTTTCCACTAAGAGAGAATCTGTTATACTCGTTGCCGGTAAAAGTTGCGTTTTCACCGAATACCACTGAAGCATTTTGGTTTATAGTCATACTATAAAAACTAGCGGTTCCGGTCAAAGATGAAACAAAATCGCCGTCAATATTGATGGTACCTGTTCCGCCTACCGTAAAATTATTGGCAACATTAAGTGCCGAACCTTTTTCAAAGTTTATTGCGCCGGTTCCCGAAGTGTTTAAAGTGACCGAAGTGACATCTATAGAGGAACCGGACTTGAAATTAACCGAGCCACCATCGCTCGCCTTAAGAGTGACGGAGGATAGCGAGCCAATGCCCGTGACGTTTACAACGCCGTTAGTTGCCGCAGACAATGTCCCGGCCGACGCCGAAAAATCACCTATATTTATAAGGCCGCTGTCCGAAGCTTCTATAAGAGAAAGGGATCCCTGCAAATTGGCAGAACCTACATTAATCTTACCTCCCGTAGCAAGCAGCTTCTGCGAACCTATAAGGGTTGAAGAAGTAGCCTTAAAAATTAAAGAACCTATATTTGCAGTAGCGCCAGTCTGAACTTCCAGCTGCCCGCCGGGATTCATATCTGAAAGAGACCAGTTCAGATCGTTTTGCACTTCGAGCTTTCCGCCGCTTTCAATCGTAAGGTAGGTTCTCGGCCTCAAATTCAAGGTCCCCGTAGAAATTGAACCGCCGTCGTTTACCAGCACCTTTGTGCGCGTTCCGCCGCCAGTTCCGTAGGGATTTGCTGTCCAGTCTATTGTCAAAACTCCCGGATTATCCCCTTCGGTCGTCCATGTGTTTATAGCGCCTGCAACATTATATGTGCCGTATGCGCCCACAGTTCCGGAAAGCGAAAGCGTAGTATAGGCGTTAACAACCGACCCCGCCGCGAATGTAAACGTCTTTGGGGGGTCTTCGGACAGAGGATCTGTCACCATACATATGCGCGCATAGGCATCGGTTCCCGTCACGGAAGACGATGAAATAATGTCGTAAATTCCGGGTCCGAGAGTAAAGGTTCCCACAGATCCGTTGCTAAAGGTTATCACATCGTTGACTGCTCCAGGAGTAGTGGCATTAATATCAAACGTGACAGTATAATTGCCGGAACTTAGATAAAAACTTCCGTCCACGTTGGCAACAGTTTTGAGCTTATTTATTGTTATATGGCTGTCCACTTCATAGTAATTGACATTTCCAGCAATACCATCAAGCTGCACAGTTGTAGTGTTTGAAAATGTGGGAACCGTTCCACCCCAAGCATCTGCATCACTAAACAGTGCCGGATCCGAAGAAGTAGTAGAGCCATTTATTGAAACAGTCTGAGCTATTGCCTGGCTAAAAGCAATCAGGGGGAAAACTATACATATAGGGCTTTTCATATTAATATTTAAATATATATCAGATTAACGATGTCAATATTTTTTACAAAAACAGAATATTTATCAATAAAATAAATTTTTGCTAAAATTTTACCGTTAATTTGCTCAAGTTTTCTATAAAACGCAATTTGCTAAAAAACAAATAATAATAAATCCCAACAAATAAAAGTTTTTACAAGATTTACCTTAATCCTTCAATTCCCCGACTTACCCTTCGAAAACCGGTGGCATATAAAAAAACGTCAAGAATATAATAATATCCTAAATGAACATTTGTTTTTCCAAAAAACGCAAAATCATAAATAAAAAAAAGCGGGTGCCCATATAATGCGCACCCGCAACAAAAATAAATA
>CALXLM010000047.1 GCA_944389195.1 uncultured Opitutales bacterium | reverse complement strand
TTAGCAAACATCGCATTTATAAATATAAAAATAGAATAAAGCAATATAAACATTTTATTCTCCTTGTTCTTTGGGAACAACGCGTGTTTCCGTAAATATATCTTTGTTAGTTCTTATTTCTTCTGATTTTAAATAGGTCTCTTGGATTGTTTTTAAGAAATCAAAAAATTTAGATTCTATAGCTTTATCTGTAATATTTCCATTTATTCACATCAGATTTTTTATCCGCGCATAAATAACGATTTTCTCCAGCACTTTTTGTTTTGCCGGTTTGTCCAGCGGCAAAAAATATTTGTGCGGACCATCCTTTACATGTCGAATGTCGCCCAATCGAATTTGCCTTCTTTGCGATGCACATTTAGCGAGGAAGCGCTGTATGCGTCGTAAACAGGATTTCCTGCGCCAAAGAAGCCGTCTATTTCGCTGCGCGGGTATTTTATCGAATAGCCAAATTCAAATCCGCTGAAGTACATCGGAACCGGACAATTGTCATAGATATATTTTGACGATTTCACATCTGTTGCCGCGTTGAATTCAGCCCGCGATTTTTTAGGATTCTTCAAAGATTTTTCGCTAAAATCCCCCGCCATTACACGTACTTTACCTTTTTGGCGACAAGCTCGCGCCCGGACAACTCCGAAACGGCGTCCGGAGGCGACTTTAGCAGATTAGCCAAATTAGTGGAAAATCCCACCAAAATATACGCCACCGAAGAATCTTCGGCTTCGGACAGCAACTTGCGCAAAGTCGAGACGCTTTCTGGAACCGGATCGGATTTAGTCAAGTTTCTGGGGTAAAAGTACGAGCCGTCTGGATTTTTCTTTTCGCAAACTTCCTGTAAGTACCAGCCGTCGTCCTTTGAAACTCCCGTTCCCGGAGACACTGCGCAATATTTAGGTGAACGGCCATAATGCTTTGCCACTATGTCGGTGGCGATTGCCGAATTCAAATTGTCTTTGCTGTGGGCAACGCATAAAATTCTGCATTTGCCCATGTCTTCGGCATTAAAAAGCATACATAGCGCCAAAACGTCGTCCACGTCGTTTCCCATATCGGTATCGAATATCACCGGAACGGGTTTTCCCAAAGCCGAAACAACCCCGCAACAAATAAAAAAACAGCAAATCAAACAAAAAAACAATTTACCCATAATTATGACACCCTCAACAGAACAAGTTAAAACATTGTGTTTAATTATGAAATAATCAAATCAGCTTGTCAACAAGAACCCCATTGTATGCGGAAAATTAAACGGCGAACTTATTTTAGGCGTACATATTTTGTTTTTTTTCTTCAGACGACTTTTCCGTCTCCAGTCGGGCGTAAACATCCGGGTGATAGAATATTTTATATCCCCTTCCCTGCCCTTTTATGTCGAAATGCTATTTTTGCAACCCAAACGCCGCACTCTCAGACCGCACAAGTCCTGCGGACATGTGTTCCAGATAAGCGCTACGCCTAACTTCGAGCTGTCTCCCAATATTCGTCGTTCGTACCGCGCCGAAAAAAATAAGGACATTTTTTAAATCCGCATGCGGGAAAAACGCTAACAGGCATATCTGGAGAACGAAGATGAAAAAGGTGATTGAAAAATTAAGCGAGGGCGCATCAGTTAAAAGGTTTCAAAAATTTTAGGATACGCAGACCGCAGCTCATTATCCAAGCTTTTGCAAGATGCTGCAAAACGTCTCCCTTCCCGCGCACGCACATAAAAAACATGCTCATAAGCGCAAACGGAGAAAAAAACTTTTTCGCAAATAACGCCGCAAACAATCAAAATCCTCCTGTTTGGAACGCGCGGATTCGCCGTTTAAACAGCGCGCCCTGCTCTAACCTGCTTGCAAAGGAGATGTTAAAAGGCCGCCCGAAAAGAAAACCACTTGGGGGATATTCTTTCCAGGCAGGATTTATGCGTGCCCATATTCAAAATGCGTGCAACGTTGCCGGACGCCGTTAATTGGGAAACAATTTTTACTTGCCGCCAAATCGAATTCGGCGAAAAGAAAATATTTTATATTCAATGCGGCCGGCTATTTGCCGAGATATGTTTTTAACGCGGAATACGCAATGCTTGCGTAAATGATTTCCCCGAGATGAAATTTTGAATAGTCGTAGTGGGAAATTGCGCTTTCGACCGCTTCGCGGTACTGCGCGTCTCCGCTGAAAGCAAGCATGGCGGCGGCAGACAGTGGATTTGTCATATAATTTCTCTCCATTCTTCTCGCGGAGCCGTGAGGATATGATTTCAGCTGCTCCAATGCCAAATTTTCGGCGTCTTTCGGCGACTTTTGGGGGCGCCATTTGTAAATTTTGCGCCAATCGGCACTCGTGAACTGATAGTTTCCGGAATTGTCGTACAATTTGTATTCGCGCACAACTTTGGACGCGCTTTCCGCATTTGCACGCAATCCGGAAAAATATGCCGCTTTAGTCTCGGCATCCTGTTCGATATCGTAGAGCACGCGCAACACTGCCTGGCATTTTACATATATCCATAAAAAATTTTTATCTATGTTATGAAGCCAATCGTCGTCAAGCCTATAGCCTTTAGCGCATATCCCTATTCTGCTTCTCCCGGTAGTGCTGTCAGATTCGCGCAAAGCTGAGTAATACCTCTCTCGCCAATGATCCGATTGCGTTAAATCCCACATTATGCGCAGCCCGAACAGCAAGCAGGACGCGTGAAAAAACCTAAACTTGGAAAGTTCGCCGTGGTGTTGGCCCCTGAATTTTCCGTCGCATGGGCAATTCCAATTGTTGGCGTCCAAGGCTAAACAGACTTCTATTATTTTCGATTTCACCGCGCTTTTCTCCTCTGCATCGGGAATATCGCTTTTAAGGTACATGTACATTCCATAAATCCACGGAACTGTTTGGTCTTCGGAACCGATGGGATAATGCGTTTTCCCGTCCGAAGAGACCCCCCGCGAAATAAACCCTTTTACGTCCGAAACGGACGCGCACAGCATCAGCCCTTTTGCCAGCTTGCGCGCCTTGTCGGAGTCGGCTTGCGACGGGCTTAGCATGTGCCTCTGGCAGACGGACGAAAGATAAAGCCCCGTAAACATTGCGGCGTTCTCGGTCGGCCCCCACCAGTTCAGGTAGTTCGGCCTGCCATCTATACACTCTTGCGGCGACGGAAGTTCGCCTTTATAGTCCAAAACGAAGCCGTATTCGCTTATAAAACCGCTCCATATCGTCTTTTCGGCCTCTTCCATGGCCTTTTGAGCGCCGGCATAGGCTGCGGCGCAAATAAAAAAACAATAAACTATGGACAGCGTTTTTTGAATTTTCATCTAATGAAAAGAGCTTTATTATTTCGTCTGTGGAGTCCCCAATAGAGGAATCGAAATGTCGCCTTGTGGAAATAAACAAGGTATTTTTTATGCGCGAAGGTGTCAACGCAAATTAAGCCGCAACTTTAATTGCCGCGGCTTAACAGCTTAACGTGGCGATGCCCAGCCCAAACCTTTACGAATTTTTCCCTACCAAATCGTAAAACGCGTCGAAAGGATAATCCGAACCGGGTGTCCCGGGAGCCGCTCCGGGATGGTATTGGATAGAAAACGTAGGCAAATCCCTATGCCGCAATCCCTCCACAGTGCCGTCGCCGAGGTTGACTTCCGTAACTATTGCGCCGGCATTTTCAAGCGATTCGGCGTCTGAAGCGAAACTGTGGTTTTGCGACGTGATTGAAACTTTGCCCGTCTCGATGTTCCTGACCGGATAATTTCCGCCGTGGTGCCCGAATTTTAGTTTGTAGGTTTTAGCGCCGAGCGCGCGCGCTATTATTTGGTGACCGAATCCCACGCCGAAAACCGGATATTTTTTCATCAGCTTTGCCGCGACTTCAGCTTCTTTCGGCGCGGCAGCCGGATCTCCCGCCCCGCTGGAGAGAAAAACGCACTGCGGCGCAAAGTCCGAAATTTCTTCGGCTGAAACGCGGGCAGGAAATACCGTCACGTCGAACCCGCTGTATGCGAGGCTCCGCAAAAGGGACTTTTTCACCCCGTAATCTATCGCCGCGCACTTAAACAATGGGAAAGTCCTTTTTCTTGTGTTTATATGCACGCCTCCCAATTCAAAGGGCTTGATGTTTTTTTCGGAATCGTCGAAATGGTACGCCGACTCGCACGTGGCATCCTTAAGGAAATTGGAGCCCTCGATTCCGCTCCAGCGCCTCGCCAAATTCACAGCCTCCTCGTCTGAAATGTCCTCAGTCGAAAGGCATGCCTTTAACGAGCCGTTCAATCTGATTTTTCTGGTTATGGTTCTCGTGTCGATTCCGCTTATGCCGGGAACGCCGTTTTTTTCCAGGTATTCGCCGATACCCATGCGGCTTCTCCAATTGCTCGGAATCTCGCAATCGCGGGCTACGACCAGCCCCGAAGCTTTTATTCCGCCGCTTTCAGAATCCTCGTCGTTTATCCCGTAGCAGCCGATTTCGACAAAGGTCATCACCAAGATGTTCATATAGTTTGAAGGATCGGTGAGCAGCTCCTGATAGCCCATCATGGACGTGTTGAAAACCGCCTCTCCCAATACCGTCTTTTTTGCACCAAAAGGTTTTCCCCTGTAAACGGTGCCGTCTTCAAATGCCAATACCGCGCTGTTCATTGCATTACTTCTTTGTTTCGTTTAACATTGCCATATATTCCTGAAGCGATTTCACGTCCAGTTCCCTTTTGCCCATAGCCTCGATTCCCCTTATGGCGGCGTAGGCCCCCATGATGGTGGTAATCATGCACACCTTTTTAAGAAGCGCTTCCTGGCGTATGTGGTTCTCGTCCAAACGCGGATACATGCCGGAGGGGGTGTTAATAATCAAGGCTATCTCGTCGTTTTTAATCATGTCCACCACATTCGGGCGCGCGCCCTCGTTGAGTTTGTATGTGCGCGTCACGGGTATTCCGTTGTCTTGAAGTATTTTTGCAGTCCCCGCCGTGGAGAATATCTTAAAGCCGAGCCTGTCGAGCGATTTTGCGATTTCGACCGCCATATCCTTGTCGTGGTCCTTTACCGACAGGAACACGTTCCCGGAAGTCGGCAAACCCGGCTGTGCGGCGATTTGGCTCTTTGCAAACGCCGTGCCGAGATCGGTGTCGAGGCCCATCACCTCTCCGGTGGAGCGCATTTCCGGGCTCAGCATTATCGGCGCGCCGCTAAATCGCACAAATGGGAACACGCTTTCCTTTACGGCAATGTACGGTATTTTAACCTCTTTTGTAAATCCGAGATCTTTCAGTTTTTCTCCGGCCATGACTCTGGCCGCTATTTTAGCCAGCGGAACCCCTATCGCCTTCGAAGTGAAAGGAACCGTCCTCGACGCCCTCGGATTGACCTCCAAAATATAGACTTCGCCCTTCTTGATGGCAAACTGTATATTCATTAACCCCACAACCTTCAATTCTTTTGCAAGATCGAAAGTCGCCCTGCGGACTTCGTCGAGAATGTTTTCCGACAGGGTATGCGGCGGCAGAACCATGGCCGCGTCGCCCGAATGCACGCCGGCGTATTCTATATGTTCGAGCATGCCTCCAATCACGGTGGTTTCACCGTCTGAAATGGCATCTACGTCGAGTTCAATGGCGTCTTCGAGGAACTTATCGAGCAATACCGGCTTGCCGGGGGCGGCTTCAAAGGCCTCCCTTACGACCTTTTTCATTTCCTCCATGCCGTAAACGATGAACATTCCCCTGCCCCCCAGGACGAACGACGGCCTCAGCAGTATCGGGAACCCTATCTGCCCCGCAAGTTTGTATGCGTCTTCGGGAGTTGTAGCCGTGGCGTTGACGGGCTGGCGCAAATGGAGCTTCTCGATTATTCTCTTGAATATTTCCCTGTCTTCAGCTGCGTCTATGGATTCGGGAGAAGTGCCTATTATGTTGACTCCGTTTTCCTTCAGCTCGCTTGCCAAATTCAGGGGAGTTTGACCGCCGAATTGAACTATGGCGCCGTCGCAGTTGTTCTGCTTGTAAACCTCCAAAACGTCTTCGAGCGTGAGCGGCTCGAAAAAGAGCTTGTCGGAAGTGTCGTAGTCTGTGGATACGGTTTCCGGATTGGAGTTTACCATTATGGTTTCATATCCGGCTTCGCGCAGCGCGAATGACGCGTGCACGCAGCAATAGTCGAATTCTATACCCTGCCCTATCCTGTTCGGGCCTCCGCCGATTATCATTATTTTCTTTCTGGCGCTGGGCTTTAGCTCGTTCTCAGTGCCGTAGGTCGAATAATAATAAGGCGTGTACGCTTCAAATTCCGCCGCGCATGTATCGACAAGGCGGTAAACGGTGTTTATGCCGAAATCGTCGCGCAATTTTTTTATATTTCTAATTTTCGTATTGCAAATCGACGCTATTTGCAGGTCGGTGAAGCCGGCTTTCTTTGCCCTTTCGAGAAGGTCCGCATCAAGCCCACGTATTCCGGCGTCGGCGAGTTCGCTTTCAATTTCTACAATGCCCGCCACTTCGTTGACAAACCACGGGTCGATTTTCGTATAGTCGCTTATTTGTTCGCGGCTCATTCCCGCCAGAAGTGCGTAGCGCATGTAAAATATTCTTTCGGCAGTTGGGCGTACAAGGCCGTTGCTGATAGCGGAAATGTCGGTGACTTCCCTGCCGCCGAACTTTCCTCCGCCTCCGAGCCCCCTCGCACCTATTTCAAGCGAGCGCAGGGCTTTTTGGAGGCATTCCTTGAAGCTTCTGCCAATCGACATTACTTCGCCTACGCTTTTCATGGAGCTTGTCAGAGTGCTGTCGGAACCGGCGAATTTTTCAAACGCAAAACGCGGGACTTTTGCCACAACATAGTCTATGGCGGGCTCAAAACACGCCGGCGTTTCCTTTGTAATATCGTTTTTAAGTTCGTCTAATGAGTACCCGACGGAAAGTTTTGCGGCTATCTTAGCTATGGGGAATCCCGTGGCTTTTGATGCGAGCGCCGACGAACGCGAAACTCTCGGGTTCATCTCTATTATAATCATGCGCCCGTCAACGGGATTCAACGCAAACTGTATGTTCGAGCCTCCGCTTTTTACCCCTATTTCCCTGATGATTGCAAACGAGGCCTCCCTCATGAGCTGATACTCCTTGTTTGTCAGGGTAAGCGCGGGCGCAATTGTTATGGAATCTCCGGTATGGACGCCCATGGGATCGAAATTTTCTATGGAGCATATCGCTATGCATTGGTCTTTGCAGTCGCGCATGACCTCCATTTCGAGTTCCTTCCATCCGAGGAGGGACTCCTCTATCAAAATCTCCCCGGCCGGAGATGCGTTTAGCCCGAAGGTTGCCATTCTTTCGAATTCGTCCCTGTTGTAGGCTATGCCGCCGCCGGTTCCGCCCAATGTGAAGCTGGGGCGTATGATAAGCGGATACTTCTTGTGCCGGTCTGCCCATTCCAAAGCCTCTTTGAGCGAATGCACAACCGCGCTCAACGGGACGTCCAACCCGATCTTCAGCATCGACTCCCTGAATTTTTCCCTGTCTTCGCCCTTTTCTATGGCTTCTGCGTCGGCTCCTATAAGCTCCACTTTATATTTGTCGAGAATTCCGCGTTTGTAGAGCTCCACGGAGAGGTTGAGCCCGGTCTGGCCGCCGAGAGTCGGCAAAAGGGCGTCGGGACGCTCCTTTGCGATTATTTTTTCAAGAATTTCGGGAACGAGCGGCTCTATGTAGGTCACGTCGGCCATTTGTGGGTCTGTCATGATTGTGGCCGGGTTGGAATTGACCAATATAACCTTGTAGCCTTCTTCCCTCAATGCTTTGCATGCTTGGCTTCCGGAGTAGTCGAATTCGCAAGCCTGTCCTATTACAATCGGTCCTGAACCGACGATTAAAATGGATTTTATATCAGTGCGTTTTGGCATAATCGGGAAAAAGTAAAAAGCATTTTTACGAAGCAGTCAATTTCTATTATTTCCGTCGGGGGATATTGGCAAAAAATTTTTCCTCAAGCGTTATTTCAAAGTTTTTATTGTTATACTATATGATAATATAATAAATTATTTTATATGATACTTGCCCCTCTCTCCCTTAAAGCGAGCACAATAAGTTTGACTGCCGAAGGTAAACGCTGAAGAACCATTTTTTTAGAATTCGGCTTGTAATATTTTTACGCAATCCTATAAACGGCTGAAAAGAAATAAATAAACACATGGCAATACCAAAATTCGACGATATAACACGCCCGCTTTTGGATTTTTTGTGCGAAAGCGGAATTTCCCAATCGACCGCTCAAATCCAGTGCGAACTAAAAAAACGCATGAAAATCACCGACGAAGAAGCTTCCGAAACCTTTCCCACCGAGCGCGGAATTTCCATTTAGAGGAACAGGCTCGGCTGGGCCGCCACATACCTTAAAAAAGCCGGACTTATCGAGTCTATTTCAAGAGGGATTTACTCTATAACACCCACAGGGATTACGGAGGCAAGGAATTCGTCGGAAAAATTGACGAGAAATTATCTTATGAAATATGCGGGATTTAAGAAATTCGTTACACCCTTGAATTCCGGTAAAGTAAAGTCTCCAAAAGAAGCCGAGTCTTACACCGACGAATCCTCAACTCCGGAGGACTCCATAGCAAAAGCGTTTAAATCTATGAACGACACTCTCATATCGGATTTGAAGGAGAACATACTAAACATGAATCCTTTCGATTTTGAACAGCTCGTGGTGGATTTGCTTGAAGCGATGGGCTATGGAGGCTTGAAAAAGGGAACTTATGCTGCGGTGACAAAAAAATCGAACGATGAAGGTATAGACGGCATTGTAAATCAGGACAAACTTGGGCTCGATACGATATACCTGCAAGCCAAACGGTGGAAAAGCGATGTCGGCCGCAAGGAAATACAGGAGTTTGTCGGGGCTCTGGAAGGCAAACATTCCAAGAAGGGCATCTTTATAACCACTTCAAAATACCATAAAACAGCTCTCGCATACGCGGCCGCCGTATCCCATAAAATCATACTAATCGACGGAGACCGCCTTGCCGATTTGATGATAAAATACAACATAGGGGTAAACACTTACGCAACGTATTCTTTGAAACGCATAGATTCGGACTACTTTTCAGGGCAGTTTCAAACGCCTTAAATTCCCCGTGCATAAAACTGCCGGAAAGAAGGTGTGGGTGCGCAGGCGTTGCGGCGCAAAAAATCTCGTATGATGCGTCTTGTTTTGCGTGCCGTATGCAAATTTTTTCCCGCCGGGGCGGCTAAAAGCGCCGCTTGAGATGCTGCTTTGCGGATTTGTCGGACAGGCGCGTTTTAAGCGCGCACAGAAAAATTTCCGCCGGCTTTGAAAAATATCTGTCCCTTTTCCAAACGAGGCTTAATGACGCTTCCACTTTCGGGTACAAGGGCCTGAAACACAGCGGGCTTCCCTCTCCCGTATTTGCAAGTTTGTCAAGCGCTATTGCGCAGCCCAATCCCTCGGCGACCATTGCGCCCGCGTTGTAGATTAAATTGTATGTTCCGGCGACGTTTAAATTGTCCGCGTCCCCTCCCAGCCACTCCAACAGGCTGTTTTTCAGCGAGGAGCGCCCTGCCACCTGGCGCGACAACAACAGCGGCACGCCGTACAAGTCTTTCCTTCTTACCGTCCTTTTTGACGCGAGTGGATTGTCCTTGCGCATCAGAATTCCCCATGTGTCCTTATTGGGAAGATTCAGCCGGCTGTATTTGGACAAATCGGCGGGCTGTATCAGCAACCCGAAGTCGAGCAGTCCCTTATCGAGTTTTTCCGTCACGTCGTCGGCGTTTCCGCTGTACAAATTGTATTTTATGCCCGGATACATTTCACGCACGTCTTGCGCCGCCGCCGCAATTTCGCGCATGGCGCACGTCTCGCCGCCACCTATGCGCACTTCTCCCGACGCCTTGCCGACGCTGTCCGAAAGCTCAGCGCGCGTCTTTTCAACCATATCAATGATCTCTTCGGCGCGTTTCTTAAGAAGAATTCCGGCTTCGGTGAGGCTTGCGCTGCGGTTGCCGCGCTTTAAAAGCTTTTTGCCGAGCTGGCCCTCCAATTCCATTATCTGCCGCGAAAGCGTCGGCTGCGTGACGTGCAGAAAATTCGCCGCCCCGGTTATGCTTCCTTCGCGGGCCACGGCTAAAAAATATTTAAGGATTCTTGTTTCCATACGACAGTTTTCAATTAACCGGCGTTTTAACGTTTATTGCCATGCTTGTAAAGCATATCCAGCTATAAAATATAAGTATTTGCTATATTAAAATTTTATGCTAAGATTCATTCAAAGGAGTTAAAATGGCAAAGAAAATATTAGTGATAGCATCTTCGCCGCGAAAAAATGGCAATTCAACCGAGCTGGCAAGGCGGTTTTGCGAGGGAGCGCGCGAGAGCGGCAACGACGTTGAAATCGAGGAGTTGAGGGGGAAAGAAATAAAGTTTTGCACGGGCTGTTTGGCGTGCCAAAAGACCGGCGCATGCGTTTTGCGCGACGACGCATGCTCGATAACGGAGAAAATGCGCTCCGCCGACGTTGTCGTTTTCGCCACTCCGGTCTATTTTTACGGCATGAGCGGCCAAATGAAAACGCTGCTCGACCGCACAAATCCCATTTTTTCATCGGAATATAAATTCAGGGAAATATATCTGTTGGCTTCAGCCGCCGACACAAGCGCGGGCGCCATAGACGGAACATCGGAGGGTGTGAAAGGGTGGCTTTCGTGTTTCGACCGCGCCCGGCTTAAGGGAGTGTTGTTTGCTGCGGGAGCGCTCAATCCGGGGGATGTTTCCGCTAAAAAACTAAACGAGGCCCGGGAAATGGGCAGAAAAGCTTAGAAGTTCAAAGAAGGAATGAAAATAAGCGGATCTATAACATTCAAATTTGTCGCGGGAGCCGGAGCCTTTGGCTTCACGCGCACAAACATGCGTTTTTTTAGCTTGATTCATATTTTCTGCCTGAAAGCTGCGGCGCTTTCCGCTTTGCTGGTCTTAGCGCCCGCCTGCGCACCCTCCACCGACAAAGATTTCAAACCGAACAGCAATCATATGACAGACATAGACGAAATAAGGCTTTGCGACGAATGGGACAAAATATTTCCCAAGAGCGACAAAATAATCCACAAAAAAGTGGTTTTTAAAAACCGCTACGGTATCGCTCTTGCCGCCGATATGTACGCGCCGAAAGGCGCAAAAGGCAAACTTTCGGCAATTGCCGTTGCCGGTCCGTTCGGCGCGGTAAAAGAGCAGGCGTCTGGGCTCTACGCTCAAAAAATGGCCGAACGCGGTTTTCTAACAGTCGCTTTCGACCCGTCATATACCGGCGAGAGCGGCGGACTGCCTCGCTATGTCGCCTCTCCCGACATAAATACCGAGGACTTTTGCGCAGCTGTCGATTTTTTGTCCAATTTGGATTGTGTGGACCCGGAACAAATCGGCATAATAGGGATATGCGGCTGGGGCGGAATGGCTCTAAACGCCGCGGCAATCGACACCCGCATCAAAGCCACTCTGACCTCCACTATGTATGATATGAGCCGCGTAAGCGCAAAGGGCTATTTCGACTCGATGGACGAGAATGAGCGCATGCTTTTGCGCAGGCGCCTCAATGCCTGCCGCACGAGAGATTACAAGAACGGGGTTTTCGAGCTTGCCGGTGGGCTTCCGGATAAATTGCCCACTTCTGCCCCGCAATTTCTCAAGGATTATTACGACTACTATAAAACGCCGCGCGGATATCACAAACGCTGTCTAAATTCCAATGGCGGTTGGAACGCTACTTCAACGCTCTCGTTCATCAACATGCCTATTCTTTCGTATGCGGGAGAAATAGAAAGCGCCGTTCTTATGATACACGGCGAAAAAGCCCATTCTCGATATTTTAGCGAAGACGCATTTAAAATGCTTAAGGGAGACAATAAAGAGCTGGTGATTATACCAAATGCCTCGCATGTGGATCTATATGACGACCGCGCCGGACTTATACCGTACGATAAAATAGAAAGTTTTTTCCGCAAATACTTAAAATAAGTGTGCGTTCGCCGTTTTCCAAAGAGCATTACGGCACGTTCGGAATGTGGGAAAACCATATGGTTTGCTAAATATGCGCCGCAATTTTCATGGTTTAACAATGATTCAGCAGAAAAATCCGCAGTTTGCGTCATCCGATATTTTTTAAGCGCGCTTGCGCAATTTGGGCGGGCGCGCTTGGGTGATGTGGGCGCGGCTGTATAGCGGGCTTTTTACGGGGGCTGACTCAGTATCGTAAGAGTTCGGTTTTTTTAGCGGCTGTGAAAAAACGAAGTGGAATAATGCGCCCGGATTCCTGCCGTCCGCCTGAAATATGATAAAGAGCCGTTTTTAATAAAACCGTTTTTACTTTATCTGCATTCTATTTTGTTGTTTCCGCCGACAAGCGGAATCTTATTTTTGAGCCATATAAATTCCCCGTTCGTTCCCTCGGGCAAAGTCACGCTCCCGCCGACGCCTGCTCCGTCCCTGGAAATATCCACCTCTATGATGCCGTTCGGATGGGGCATTTTAGCACGTATTTTTTTTAGGCCTCCGAAATTGGGTTTAACCGTTATTGTTTTAAATCCGTAATCTCCCGGCGTGATTCCCGCGACGAGCGAAAGCAGATGGTAGTTGGGGCTTGAACTCCAAGCGTGGCAGTCCGAACGGGCGGGCTCCGGATTTTCCGCAAAGGTTGTCAACCC
>CALXLM010000046.1 GCA_944389195.1 uncultured Opitutales bacterium | reverse complement strand
CAACAAAGCGGGCGGAAAAGATAAATACAAAAGAATATGGAGCGCCGACGTTTCGTACGACGAGTTTGTGAACGTATTGGTTCCGCGCTTCATAGAGTACTTCAAGAAGCCCAACTATTATAAAATAAACGGCAGACCGGTTTTCGCGCTTTTTGAACTCGGCAATTTCGTGCGCGGCATGGGAAGCCCTGAAACGGCGAAAAAAGCGCTCGACCATTTCCGGGACGAGTGCCGCAAGGCCGGTTTCGATGGGCTTCATTTTATGTCGATGTCGTACAGGGGCGAACCGGTAGCCCCCATCGGCGGCGACGACAAACCCGAGGCTTCCGAAATATCGAAGTATTACGGGTTCGATTCGATGTCCATGTACAACTGGAAATGGCCGTGGAAAGACGGCTATGCGAAATGGCGCTCTGATTCAGTCGCCCAATGGGACGGCTACCGCGACAGCTTCGGCGTATTTTTCCCAATAGTATCTTCGGGGTGGGACAACAACCCTCGCTATCCCGCCGAAAAAACCACTTTGATTTGCAGCGGAAAGTCTCCCGAAGAATATGAAAAGTCGCTGCGGATAGCGAAGTCGTGGGCGGACGAAAACATACCGGAGGGCATGCCGAAACTGATTTTCATCAATGCGTGGAACGAATGGACCGAAGGCGAATATCTTGAGCCCGACAACCATTACGGATACGGTTTTCTAAACGCCACTGCCCGCGTATTCGGCGGAAGCGGACAGGCTAAATAGTCATTGTTTTCCGCCAGGTTTGCGGGAAGCCGATAAAAGCGGTTTCCCGCTTTTTTTACCGGGAAAGTGTGCCGTTTTTTTTCGCGCGGCAGGAGTTTGCGGTATCCTCTTTTTTGGGAAGGCGAAGGGTCCCGTTATTGCGCGGCCAAAATATAATAATAGGGGGGATAGCAGTGGCGCGTCGACGTTCGGCCCGCGCGTGAAACGCGCGGCGGAGGTTCGCATGCTATGCGGCGGTCCGCGCGGGGGGATAGGGGATATCTACAAGAAAGCTCTGAGAGGTTGCGGGCGTTTTGCAGCCGGATTTCCGCCGCCGCTTGCGCAGGATTGCGGCGGGTTGCGGGGGAACTTGAAAAGCCTGCGGAACAGAGTCTTGTCGGATTAAATGCCATTTCGTAAAATAACCAAAAAGAACATTGCGGTATGCGCAAATTTTGTGGTGTATCGGCGCGATTTTTAACGGGTATGGCAATTTGAGGGCTTGAGGTATTTTTCCTTGATGGTCTCTGTTTTTTTTATATGGTTTTATATATGAAAAAATGTTTTGTTTTCGTGTTTATTTTGCTGTCGCACATCGCATGTTTTGCGGAGGCTACGATTGTTGTGAGTTCGTACCCATGGCAAAATATGACAATTGCGGAGATGCTCGGCGACATTAAGGGCATGGGAGTTTCAAAAGTTTCCATGTTTCAGAATATGAAACTTGGCGGCGGCGGAAAATACAAGGATACAAAATTCAGCTATGACATGCCTGATGAAGCCGCGGCGGAGGCTATGGAAATCTTCAGGGCAGCTGGAATACGGGTGGTATCGATAGGGCACATATATCTAAAAGACGAGGCTTCTATTGCAAAGCTTTTCGATTTTGCGAAGCGGTTTGGGATAGAGGCAATGACTGTTGAGGCCCGTCCGGAAACGCTCGATATTTACGACAGATACGCAAGAAAGTACGGAATTATGGTCGGGCTGTACAACCACCCGTATAGGGCAGAGAACGTGGCGGCGATGAAAAAATACCCTTATGCAACCCCGGAAAAAATGCTTTCAGCCCTCGAGGGGAAATCGTCGCTGAAGGCTTTTCCTGATTGTGGGCACTGGGGGCGTTCGGGATTCGACATAGTTGCGTGCATTAAAAAACTCGACGGAAAGGTCGGGGCCGTAAACATTCAGGATCTCGATTCTGCGGATGAGTGCGAAGAATACGGAAAGGGGCGGCTTCCTTTGGCCGATTTTATTGCGGAGTTAAAGCGCCAAAAATTTGACGGATACTGCGTGGTCATGTTTAACGTGGCCAAAGACGGCTCGCAAATAAGGAAGGTCGGGCCGTCGGTAAAGTTTCTTGAAAATTGCGGCTTAAAAAAATAAAAGTTTAAACGGCAAAAAATTCTCGCAAAAGTCAGGGGCATAGGAAATCATGCCGCAATTAAAAATTGTCAAATGAAGGGGAAAATAATAGGTGCTATTTTAGGCGGATTGGCTGCGGGCCCGTGGGGGGCGGCGATAGGCGTGGCGGCGGGGCATTTTTTCGATTCGGCGAATGCCGGCGAGGGCAAGCGTGAGATATCCGGAACATATTCGCTTTTTTATGCGGTTGCCAAGCTTGCAAAGATCGACGGGCATGTGAGCGAATCAGAAATAAGGGAAATTGAACGCATATTTTCCGATTTGGGTTTTTCCGCGGAGATGCGTTCGGAAGCTATAAGGTGCTTTAGGTCGGCCAAGTCCGACTCCATGACGTTTTACGACGCCCTTCCGCAACTCGCGGCCGCTTTCCCCGCGCGAGAATCGCGCGGGGCGGTGTTTTCGATACTGATGCGAGTCGCCCTTGCCGATGGCCGAATGAATCCGTCGGTGGCTGACGCCATGCGTGAGGCGGCGAGAGTTTTGGAAATCGATTGGGACGGCGGAAGATCGGCGTTTTCGGCATCGCCCGGCATGAGCGAGCTCTCGGAGGCATATGCGGTTTTGGGAGTTTCCCCGTCGGCAAGCGACGCCGAAATCAAGAAAATGTACCGGGCCAAGTGCATGGATTTGCACCCAGACACGCTTAGAAGCAAAGGAATAGGCGAATACGCCGTGACGGCTCTCGAAAATGAACTCCGCCGCGTTAACGATGCGTACAATTTAATACAAAAATATAGAAAAATCAGGTAAAAGGAGGAGTATCCGATGTTCGATAAATTCAAGTCGATAGCCCTTGAGGGGTATATAAAAAACAAGTTCCCGCAATACATTCAGGACGGCGACATAAGTGTCGATTTAAATACGGCCGATGCGACATGCACGTTTAAGGCTACGCTCGCCGGAGAATCCGAGCCCGTAACGGTTTCGATAGGCCATTTTGACGTTGTGGACAGCGGAGAAGGCGGCAAATGTTTGCGCATTACGGAAGTGTCTTCGGACCGCAAGTGGATAGATGCTGTTCTAAATGACGTTTTAAAAAACCGCGATTTAAAAATTCCTTCATTTATGGCAGATGCTCTTTAATATTAACTAAATAAATTATAAATTAGAACGCCGTCTTCTAAAAGACGGCATTTTTTTTTGCAAAAAATGCTTTTATTTGAATTCGATATGTGCAAAATGTGCATTGCTTCTTTTTTATTATAAGAGGCTATAATATTATTGCTATTAACTATGAAAAAGCTAATTATGAACGCGGGCGCGTTGGTTGTCGCCTGTATTTCCTACGGCGCAGGTTTCCAAGTATTGGAACAGGGGGCGTCAAACATAGGTTCCGCTCTTGCGGGAGCTACGGCAAATGCGTCTTCCGACGCCTCGTCCGCTTTTTGGAACCCTTCGGCGTCGATTTTCTCCGACACGATAAAAGTTGGGGATATCGACATGGAGTCGGGAATAAATTTTGTGGTTCCGAGTTTTGAATTTAACAACCAGGGCACGACCGGCCCCGGCGGAAATGAAATGACTGGAGGAACCGGCGGCAATGCGGGTCAGGTTGCATATGTTCCGAATTTCTACACGGTTTACCGTTTTGACGACAATTGGGCGTTTACTTTTTCAACGACCGCAACATATGGGCTTGAAACCGACTATGACGACGGTTGGGTTGGGCGCTACCACGCCTTAAATTCCGATTTGACCACGATAGACATCAATCCGAGCATAGCCTACAAGGTGACTGACTGGCTTTCGATATCCGCCGGAGCTTCCGCAAACTGGATGCACGCCTTGCTCACGCAAAGCGCATATACCGGCTATCCGATCGATGCCGACATGCGCTTGTCCGGCGAAAGCTGGGGAGCCGGAGCTCTCGTGGGCGCGACGATAAAGTATGCTGAGGGCGGAAAAATAGGTGTCAGTTGGAGAAGCGAAGTCAGCCACGATTTGAGCGGCAATGCGTGCACAACCTTTATGGGCGCTGCGGATTTGAAATCCATCAAATGCGACATTACGCTTCCGCAGACAGTAAACGTCGGAGTTTACCAGAAACTTTGGGGGGAGCTTGACCGTTTTGCCGTGATGCTCGACTACGCATGGACAGGTTGGAGCGCGTTCGAATATCTCGACATAAAATACACCGACGGCGGCGGAACTGTGGGGGGACGTCCCGTACATGAGAATTGGAAGGATACGTCGAGGGTTGCCTTCGGCATGCATTACAATCCGTCGTTCGACGATAACCTTGTTTTCCGATGGGGCGTTGCTTGGGACGAATCTCCCGTTCGCAATTCTGAGTTCCGCACTGCGCGCATTCCTTGCACCGATCGCCTGTGGCTTTCTTGCGGCATTGGGTACAAGTATGAAAACATAACGATAAATTTCGGCTACACTTACATTATGTTTCTTGACGAGCCGTCGGTCAACAATGTCAGTCCGTCCGGAATGGGCACTCTTAAGGGGTATTATACCGGATACGCCAGCGTGTTTTCTTTGCAAGCCGGCATAAAATGGTAGGGTGAACTTTCCGGGAGAAGCCAAATTCCGCCTGGAAAAAAAGCTTTACAATATTTTCCGAATTGAGAAGATTTGGGATAATTCTTGAATGAGACAACCTCAAAAGGACAAACAAAGATGTCAGACATAGAACAAAGAGTAAAGGAAATCATAGTTAACCAGCTAAACGTCAATGAGGAGCAAATCACCCCCGAGGCCAGCTTTATAGATGACCTCGGAGCAGATTCGCTCGATACCGTTGAGCTCATCATGGCTTTTGAAGAAGAGTTCAAGGATCAGATGGGCGGAACGGAAATACCGGAGTCGGACGCCGAAAAGCTTACGACAGTCGGCAAGGTTATCGAGTATATCGAGTCCAAGTCGAATAAATAAGGCGGGTTAACTAATTTTACCGGCCCGTTTGCAGCCCGATTTATGCTGTCTAACGGGTCGTTTTTTTTTGGCCGGTCGCGCGGCGGACGGCGCTTTAGGCGCCGCGCAAGGCGGGATGGCTTGGTTGCGCGGTCGGCAAAATTGCTGGTCTAACCTGCGGTTGCTTGTTAAACTGACGAAGAATAGATAGGATTTGTATGAAAGAACGCATTGTTGTCACTGGTATCGGCGTAATATCGCCTTTTGGAGACGGGGTTGAGACCTTTTGGGACGCCCTAAAAAACGGGAAAAACGGTATTGACAGGGTTTCGCTTTTCGACGCGAGCAATTTGAACTGCCAGGTTGCGGCCGAATGCAGAAACTTCGACGCTACAAAATATATGGATCCCAAGGAGGCCAAGCGCAGCGACAGATATACGCACTTCGCAGTGGCTGCGTCTAAACTGGCGATGAAAGACGCAGGGCTTGAACCTGGGGTAAACGTTAAACAGGAGCGTTTCGGGGTAATTATAGGTTCCGGGGTCGGAGGCATGGACACAATCGAAAAGCAGTCGCGCGCGTTTATCGAGCGCGGTGCGCGCCGCGTTTCGCCGTTTATGATACCGAACCTTTTGGCCAACATGTC
>CALXLM010000045.1 GCA_944389195.1 uncultured Opitutales bacterium | reverse complement strand
TCACAGGCTCAGGCTGCACGGAAAATTCCGCCGTCTGCCTTACGGTCATCGTCACAGCCGAAGATATCACCTGGTTCTCGCCGTCGTTCGAAACTATGCACCTAAACTTCGTCAGATTCGACGAATAAGGTATCTCGGACTGCGACAAAGTCGACGACGTCGCACCCGCTATGTCAACCCACTGCCTCAGTTCGTTGTCGTACATCTGCCACTGGTACGTCAAATTGTGCCCGGTCGCGCTTACGCTCATCTCGCCGCTGCCACCACTATACACGGTAAACGACTTCGGCTGCCCTGTCACCTTCGGAAGCGCCCTGACTTCAAATTTTACTGCGTTGGACTCGGCTGAAAATTCCGCGCAAGATATTACGCACTTGTACTCGCAGCCGTCCAAGGCTGCAGATGTGGTGACCTTAAGGTCGCTCCTCGCCCCCGATACCGCAGTAAACGTATCCGCCCCGGACTTTTTGGAATACCACTTATATGTCAACTTTGCTCCGTCTATATTGCCTTGGGCTACTACCGAGAGCGTGACAGAATCTCGCTCGAAAGTCTCCAGCGTATCGGGAAGGTCTGTCGTAATTTCAATTGCCGGCCTTTGCGAAAGCGTTGTCACCGTAGATTCGCACGAATCCTGCCCGTCCGAAACGACGCATTTGTATTGGTCGCCCACCATGTCGGGCGTAAACACAAACTCGTATTTGTCGGAAGTTTCCGGAAGCAGTTCAAAGCTGTCGGAACCGGCCTTCTTTACATACCACTTGTACTCGAATTGCGGATTTTCGAGCGGGGAATCGGCTTCCACCGAAAGCGTCACGCCTCTGTTTTCCAACGCCCCGTAGGATGCGGGAAGATCCTTATAAAAAGAAACGCCCTCCTGAAGTCTTAACGTTGCCACGCTCGACTCCGCAGAAAACGTACCGTCGGTGACGGCGCACTTGTATTGGTCGCCCACCATCGACTTGTCGAACTGGAAGCTGTAGCTGCTGGCATCCCCATCCAAAAGCTCGAATTCGTCGGAACCGACTTTTTTGACATACCATGCGTATTTAAGGGGCAAGCCGCTTACGGGAGATGCCGCCTCAAAATTAAGCGTCAGCGTCCTGCCGTCGTAGGCCGCCACCTCCGAAGGAAGATCCTTGGATATCGACACAGCCACGTTCAGCCACCAGCCGTTCAGGGTCTCCCCATTGGAGCCGGTCGTCTGTCCCTTTTCGAGCACAAAGCCCGACACGCTTTTTCCGCCCTCAACGGTCCCCTTTAGCCCCACATACCCGACTGTATTGTTGTATGTAACCTTGATTTTGTCCTCCGACAGTCTCGACGTGAGATCCGCGGTAAAAAAGAACCTGTTGTTTTTGAAATTTTCGAATGAAAGATATTGCGACGTAGTGGAATCTATGACGCGCCCGGACAGCGTGGTAATATCGTTTGCTATCACTACGGCGTCGCCGTTTTTGAAATTGAATACCAGATCCGAATCGGACTGCGTGTTTTTTTGGAACTCGATATTTCTTATCCTCTGGGAGGCCCCTACATCTATAATGAAAACCCCGTTCGGGTTGGTGCTCATCATGCGGATGTCGTTTGCGTGCGTTGTGGTTATCACGCCGCTGGACGATTCCGAAACCGCGCTGCAAAAAGCCCATGCGCTGTCAAGCACAAATCTGGCTTCGTACCCCTTTATGCCGCGCGAATCTATGCCTTTCGCGGACATGAAAGCCCCTTTGCCGGCGGATTCAGAAACAGTCAGAACACCGCTCTTTACGCGCACGCTGTCGGGCGTCTTAAATTTTCCGTTTATGGTGAATTTTCCGTTATTTGAAAACACCGTTATGGCGCCTCTGATGTCAACATACAGCAACCCGTTGATTTCGCCGTCGCACATCGTCGGCATCTCGTAGCTGTCGTGGAAAATCGACGACGTTATCTTTAAGCCGCAGGATTCGTTGACCACCACGTTCCCGTACGAAACGAAAACGTCTCCAGAAACGTTTTTTATAAGGTCGAGCGGTTCGTCCTCCGTAAACGTATCGACCGTAAACGTCGTGTCGGCGTTGACCCTCCAATAGTCGCTGTTTGTAATTTTTTCGAAAATGCTCGTCGTGGGGTTTGTGGACACATTTCCGGACAGATACCTTATCGCGCCGAACGCTGTGGGAGTGGCTAATGCCAACAACAATACCGTAAAAGTAGAAAACTTTTTCATAGAAAACATATATTATTGCCTATTTGGATTATAGTTAATCCTTTGAATAAAAGAATATCAAACCTTTTTTGACGTTTCTAAAAAAAATAACGGCCACGCAATACGTAAAATCTCATCGCAACCAGCCGCACTTCCCCCAGAAGACCCCCGCAAAAAGAAAATGACTCACAAGAAAAGGCGCAGCAAAAACCCCTTAAAATCTCGCGGCACGTCCGGTATGCCTTATAGCACAGGCAAACGCGCATACGCGTGGCAAACACTGCGGACTGGAGCAAAATCCATATCCGCAGCAAACACCATATGCCACGCGGACGCCCCCATGCGCCGGACAAACGCCGGACAAATACTGCATGCATAAAAGAATGCTTGCATTGCAAATATCCGTTTTAGAACACCCACAAAAAGGGGAAATCAAATACGGAACAAAAATGTTTACCCACCACCACCCGCAAAAGTTTCCGCAAAAGAAAAAAATACGCAGGAATTGTTGCGCGCATTATGCGCCCAAATGTCCGAACACTTTTAAACGGCGTAAATTAAACGGCGTGAAAATCCGAAACGTGTATTGCCCCGCAAACTAATTCTTTCCCAAAGACGAAACAGCCCCAACTGCATGGGACAACCGCGCAATCGACGTCGAAAGAGTCGCCAGCGCGCTAACGTTCGTCTGGCGGGCCGATGCCAGGCGCGACTGCGAATTGAGCAGGTCTGTCACGGTATTTACCCCGTTTGCAAAGCCGATTCTGGTGGCCTCATATGCCTCTTCGCTCGCCTTGACGCTCGCCTCTGAACTCGCCACCTGCTTCAACGCGCTCTGGTAAACGTGATAGTACGCCCAAACGTCCGACATTATCTGTATTTCCTCGGATTTCAGCTGCTGAGCCTGCGCGCGTTCGGCCGCCTTTGCGCTTATGAGGTCGTATTTTCTTGCAAAGCCCTCAAATATGCTCCAGCTGGCGGTAAGCCCAACTTGGTATTGATATTGGTCGGAACGGCCGTTTCCGGTGTACCACATGTACGTCGCGCTTCCCTGCGCGCCTATTTGAGGAAGAAAATTGCGCTGCGCGGCAACGACGTCGCTTTTTGTTTTGCGCAACTGCGCGTAGCCCGCCAAAAGCGACTGCCTTGAACGTAGGGCTTTGGCTATAAGTTCGTCTATTTTTTTCGCCGTCTCCGGGGATTTAGGAATTCTAACGTCCTCCGACACGTTCGAGATGTCCGACGCGCCCACTCCGATGGCGTTCGCCAAATTCGCCCTTGCCGTCTCGACGTCGGCTATCTTGCTTTCCATCTCAAATTCGGCGTTTTTCAGCGACGCGAGGGCGTTGAGCATGTCCTGCTTGTTTCCTACACCTTCGTTCAATTTTCTCGTTGCGGCCTCAAACGACGTTTTTGAATCTTCGAGGCTCAGTTTTGCAGCTTTCACTCCCCCGACCGCCGCGTAATATTGGTAGTATGCCACGTTGACGTTTAAGAACACGTCCTGCAAAGCCTGATTGTATTCGAAATTCGCAGCCCTTAACGCTTCCCGCGCAGAATCTACGCGAGCCTCGCGCCCACCGAAATCGTAAAGCAGCCATGTTATTTCCGCAGACGGGCCGTATGCTGTTTCATAGTATGCGCCTATCGGTATGCCCATGGAGTAGCCAAGGCTCGGTTTAGTCTTGCTTCTGTAAATCTGCGCCCCGACAGAAACCTGCGGATAATACGAAGATTCCGCCTTGCCTTGCGCGGCGGCGTACTGTTTGGCCTGAAACCAATACATGCGCGTGGAAGTATTGTTTTCAAGGGCGATATCGACTAAATCGGGAAGGTCGAGAGTTTTACCGGCAAGCATTTTTTCCGAAGCAGACAGGCCTACGCCTGCTCCCGCTGATTTTTCTGCGACGGACCCCGGCAAGCCTTCGCCGTTTACCGTACTAGCATTTTGCCCATTCTCCGAGCCGCGCTTTTCCGCCTTGTCGGAAGCAGAATTTTCCGCCTTATTCTTATTAGAACTAGAACTGCCAACAGATTCCCCTTGTGCGCCCTTTCCGCTTTCAATGGTGTCGGTTTTTATCTGCGACGGAAGATAGTATTCGGACGGCATGGCCCCTTTTGGAGGTTTCCAATACACGCTCGGAGTTTCGGACACTTCGTCGTCGACGTTTACGCATCCGAACAAAAACGCGAAAGCCGCCGCGGCAAGAAATATAAAAACGTTATTCTTCATAGCAAATCAGTCTCCGCTCGGAAATGTTATGTGCCCCCTTGCAAAAAACGGAATTTTATCGAGTATCCGGGTCTGGACCCAGTCGAACCAAAGATATATCACCGGCGTGACGTAGAGCGTAATCAGTTGGGAAAACACAAGTCCACCCACAACAACAACGCCGAGCGGTATGCGGCTTTCCGCGTCTGCCTTTCCCCATCCCAATGCGATGGGAAGCATGCCCATAAGCGCCGCGAACGAAGTCATGATAATCGGACGGAACCTCTCCATGCAAGCTTCGTGGACGGCGTCGCGCGGCGACATTCCTCCGGCCTCGCGCATGATTGCAAAGTCTATCATCATTATGCCGTTCTTTTTCACTATCCCCATGAGCATGAATATGCCTATCGCCGAATATATGGAAAGCTCCATGCCGAACACCCATAAGCTGGCAAGCCCGCCAACCACCGCTATGGGAAGCGCCGACAATACTGTCCACGGATGCACGTAGCTCTCGTAAAGGATGCCGAGAATCACGTACATTACAAAAACCGCGACGCCCACAAGAAGCATAAGGCTGCGCATAGTCTGCTGGAATGTCACCGCTTCCCCGACAAACATGCCGCTTACGCCCTGCGGAAGAACTTTTTCCGCCTCGGCGTTTACCCATTTCACGACGTCGCCTATCGCCACGCCGTCGGACAGGTCGAAGAAAAACGTCACCGACGGAAAATTGTTGAGGTGGTTTATCGAAACAGGCGCAAGCACAAGCTCGCTTGTGGAAACAGCCTCGAACGGTATCAAGCCGGACAGCGTATATGCCGGATTCGCCTCTTCCCCCCCTCCCGTCAGAGTCTTAACCGGATTTCCCCCGGTTATATACTGGTCGACGGTAAAGTTGAGGTCGTAGAGGCTGTCTTGAAATCCGTTGTCGGCGCGGTTGTCCTGCAGGATCGACCAATACTGCTGAAACGGCGACTTTATTAGATAGAAAAACGACTTCGCGAAAGACTGCCTGAAAACATCAGAATAAGAATTGACCGACATTCCCATCATGAGGGCCTTGTCGCGGTAAGGCTTGAGGGTTATTTGCGGGTTGTCAAGATACAGGTCCTTCTGCAGGTTCGAGAAAAACTCCCCGCGCTTGGTCATCAAAAGCTTTTCTAAAGCGTCGGCCGCCGCGTAGAGCTGGGTCTGGTTCATCGACGTTATCGAGTACGCATACTGCCCCTGTCTCGTGCTCGTGGCGCCCGTCGATATCTTGAGCGTCGGCTGCGGGGTAAACGACGACACCACCCCCGGAATCGAAGACACCCTGCCGTTTATTTCGTCCGCAACCTGCTGAATGGGCTTGCGCTTGGACTTGTCCTCCAAAACTATGTATCCAAAACCCATGTTTTGGTTGATAAACGCCGACACGCCGGAAACCATGACAAAATTTTTTACCGCCGGATTCCCCGAAACTATGCCTGAAATTCTATCCTGCATCTTGCCGAGCTCGGCGGGCGAAGTCTTTGTGTTCATTATAAAAACACCCTGCATGAACCCGCTGTCACCCACCGGGAAAAATATCTGAGGCAAAACCGACGCGAAATACACAACGCCGCCCAAACACAAAACCATTATCAAAAACGTCAAAACATTCTGCCTCAGCATCCACGAAAGCGTCGGCGAATAAAAGCGCAGAAACGCCTTTTCGACGTTATAGGCTATCTTTTCCACCGCCGTTTTGTCGGCGTAGTTTTTGCTGCGGCGCTGAAGCACGCGCGAGCACAGCATCGGCGTGAGCGTAAGGCTTACCACCCCCGACATGAGGGTCGCTACTATAATCGTCACAGAAAACTCCCTGAACACCCTGCCCATTATGCCGCTCATGAACGCCAGCGGAATAAACACCGCCGCAAGCGACAGCGTCATGCTCAAAATCGTAAAAGATATTTCCGAGGCAGACTTAAACGTCGCCGCGCGCGGAGTCTCGCCGAAATCCTCCATTCTTCTGACGGTGTTTTCCAAAAAGACTATGGCGTCGTCCACGAGAAACCCTATCGCCATCGTTATGCCCATTAAAGACAGGTTGTTTATCGAAAAGCCGAATATGTACATGAATACAAATGTCAGCAAAACGGAAAACGGAAGAGCGACAGTCGGTATGAAAGTGTCCCTAAAACGGCCGAGAAAGAAATAAATGACGAACACGACCAGCACAAACGCTATCATCAGGGTCTCCTTCACGTCGTCGATATTGTCGATAATCAGCTTCGAGCGGTCGTAAAATTCGTAGAGTTTGATCGATTCCGGCAGCTCGCGCTTGAGCTTTTCCATCATGTCTTTTATACCCTTGACGGTAGCGACGGCATTGCCGTCGGCGCGCTTTCTTATGCCCATGGCTATCGACGACGTGGCGTCTGTCACGGGAGCAGCGCGGTTGAAGAACGATATGTTCAGCGTGTCGTACTGTATGGAGTCCACAGCTTTTGCGATATCGCGCAGGTAAATGGGCGAGCCGTCCTTAAAGCCCACCACGAGCGATTCGTAGTCTGCCGCGTTCGAAAGCTGCGTATCGGGGAAAAGCACGTATTGGGTCGTCGGCCCGTTTATATTTCCGGTTCCCGTCATGTTGGTCGAGCGCGCAAGTGCGTTCGACAGGTCGGTCATAGTATACCCGATGTTGAAGAGTTTTTTCGTATCAACCTCAATGCGTACAGCCCTCGGAGCCGCGTAAATATCGACTTTTGAAACGCCCTCGACCATATTCAGCTGTTGAGCCACCTGCGAATACGCGTAGTCGTAAAGCTCGCCTACTGTCATGCCGTCGCTGTTGACCGATATGATGTAAATCGGCATATCGTTCGGATTGTCCTTCGTAAAGGACGGCGGGGACGGAAGGTCAGACGGAAGATTGCCCATGGCGCACTGAATTGCGCTCTGCACGTCGGTGGCGGCAGCGTCGATGTCCTTGTTGAGGGAAAACTGCAGTATGATTGACGATGCCCCCATGCTGTTGCGGCTCGTAATCATCTCTATCCCCGGAATTTGCATAAACTGCTGCTCGAGCGGAGAAGCTATGTTCGCCCCCATGATTGTCGGATCGGCACCGGGATAGTTAACACTCACCTGTATTACGGGATAGTCCACGCCGGGAAGGTCGTTTACGGGCATCTGCTTGTAACAAAACACACCGAAAAACGCCGCCGCAACAGCGAGCAGGACGGTCATAACCGGCCTGTTTATAAACATGTCGGAAATAGATCTTCCGCCAGCCCCGGATTCCTGAACTAAGTGCGCGGAATTGTCTGTATTGTCTTCGGGCATAAAAATTTCTCCGTATAATTGGCGTTTTGCAAAATCCGGCTACTTCGCGGGCTGAGCGGCGCTTTTTGAAGAGCCCCCCGCATCCGCTCCGGAACGAGCATCTGCGGCGCGCTTTGCCATTTCCGCCCGCAGTCCGTCGGCTATCGCCGTGGCTTCCGCCATAAATTTTTTAACGCCCTCCGGAGAGGTTATGGGTTTCCACTCGGCGTCGAGGACAACCCCCTGCGGAGTGGCACCGTACACGAACGGTCCAGCCTGCAAGCGCAGCTGGCTCGCCTCCTTTACGACTATGTCTCCGGCTTTCAGCCCCTTGACGAGACGGAGTTTGTTGTTTTCGTAAAGCTGCCCCTTCTCAACCTGGACCATTTTTACAATGTAAACCCCACCCTTATAAGGAGTTGCCACATAAACATACGCGCCGAGCCTGTTCGTCTGGAGGCATATGTCGGGTATAAGCACCGCCTTGTCCGCGTCGAGATTGAATACGACCCTCACGGCCTGGTTCGGCCAAAAAAGGCTGTCGGCGTTATCGAGAACGCCGCGCAAAACTGCGGTGCCCGTCTCATATCTAATCTTGTTAAGAACTATGCCGACGGTGGTCTTTCGGGACAAATTCGACATGTCGTCCTCTATGAATGACACGGTGATGTCGAGCTTTCCCCCGGCGGCCTTCATTTTCTCCTGCACGACATGCAGGCTTTGCGAGGGAATTACGAAATCCACATAAAGTTCGTCAACCTGCTCGATGGTCGTGATTGACGAAGTCCCCGCGGCGACAACATTGCCGATATCAATATTATACAATCCCACTTTGCCGTCAACCGGAGCTACGACGTCGCACCATTCGAGGTTTATCTTAGCAGCGTCCAGGGCCGCCTCGCACGCCTCGACCTGCCCCTTGTCAACCTCCACCTTTGCGACGAGCGAGTCGAACGTCTGTTTGTCCACGTAATTGTCCTTTGCCAGCGTCCTGTTGCGCTCCACCTGCAGCTGGTCTATTTTAAGCTGCGCTCGGGCCTGCCTCAGGTTTCCCTCCGCCTGCTTGACCGCCGCCTCGTAGGGGCGTTTGTCGATTACGGCCAAAACCTGGCCCTTTTTAACGCGGTCGCCCTGCCCGAACCTGATTTCGACAATCTGCCCGGAAACCTGCGGAACAATGTTAACGCTGCACTTTGAAGATATGGTTCCGAGCGTGGAAATATACTCCGGAACTGTGCGTTCCTCCGCTTTAACCAGAACCGCCGGAGTCGGCGGAAACGAAGCGGGCGCCTTTTCCTTTTTGGAGCATGAACATGCGAACAAGACTATCGACGACAAAAACAATGTTGCGGTTTTTTTCATATTCGGCATAATTATAAAAAGATTCTGAAAGGCGCAGCCGCCCACCGCGAACTGGCAACTCGTTATTTGGCGGGCGGTTTCGTCTGTAAAAGTTAAAACCAAAAGTTTTAATCAAACAAATGTCAACCAATATATCTTGGAGCGCCTATGGCATTGCTATCGGATTATTTAGTACCGGCATAACATAAAAATGCCCGACTTAAACCGAAAGCAGCGTCCAATACACAAATTCCAGTGCGACAACTGCGCAAAAGGCAAAGACAATATTTCTTATTCCGAAAGATTTTAAGGCGGCAAACGCACATTTGAAATTGCGCGAAAAAAACTCTCCCGCAGACATTTCGCCGCCCCAAGACGCGTCTTCGCCGTACGGAATTCTTAAAAACACGAAACGCGCAGAAAAATATAAAAGCCCGAATTCGACCGCAATTCGGACAACCCTGAAAAAACAATGCAGTGCAAACATCGCATGCGAACCGCCACACCCTCCATCGAAATGCCCAAGCAATACGGCGGCAGCGAGAAAAAGTTCGTACAGCGCAACCGCGCATACAAATATGTGGAACCAATCCCCGCAACCAAAAGCCCCGTTTTTTCGAAAACGCGCGATAATCCAGCACACCATCAAAAAGCAGCCTATTGAAAAAACTATGTCGAAATACGCATATATATAATACGCAATCTGAACGCAAAAATGCAGCGCAAATCCCGAAAGATTATCCGCAACCCAATCCGACGCGTCGATATATACGATGCGCCTCGGGGACTCCTTAAGCGAAAACGAATAACAATACATGTTATACGCCGCCCGCGCCAAAACATACAGAAACCTCCTCAATGTAAAAAAAGCGAGAATTGCCGCGGGCGCGACGAACAAAAGATACAGCACGGCGCGCCCGACATAACTTTTAGGGTATGCCACGGCGTTTTCCGAAAACGCGTTTTTCATTCCGCATTTATCTCAAATTCGTTAGTTATCGGCAAGCAGAATCTCGCAAAAAAACGAATGAATGAACCAAAATAGTGCAAATTTTAAACTATAAATTTATAAAACCGGCAAAATAATTGTTGAAACATTACATTAACGGTTTTTAACTTGTCACGAAACAACGGCTTTAAAAGTAAATCTATATTATAATTAAATAAAAATATGATGAATAGGAAATCGTTTATAAAGACAGCTGCCGCAGCTTCAGTAGCGGCAACCGTTATGCCAAGATTCTCGTTCGCAGCCGCAAAGGGCTCGGATAAGATAAAAGTTGCCATAGTCGGGTGCGGGAACAGAGGCGCCGGCGCCTTGTGCAACATGTTTGCGGCCGACCAGAACATAGAATTTGTGGCGGCGGCCGACATATTCGCCCCGCAGATAGAAATGGCGGAAGCCAAATTGAAGGGATATCTGGCAAAAAAATTCCCGAACTACAAAGACTCCGCATGGAAAGTCACGCCCGAAACGTCTTTTGTCGGTTTTGACGCCATCGACAAAGTGTTGGAAACCGATGCCGATGTGATAATGCTGACAACTCCGCCAATATTCCGCCCGGCTCATATCGAAAAATGCCTGCGCGCAAAAAAACACATATTTGCCGAAAAGCCGATAGCAATAGACGCCGTGGGGCTTCGAAAAATATATAACGAACTCATACCCCTTGCGGATAAAAGCGGGCTCTCGGTGGTATGCGGAACGCAAATGCGCTACCATACAGCGATTAAGGAAGGCATCGACAGGATAAGAGACGGCCAAATAGGCGACATCGTCTCGGGTGTTTTCCTCCGATACGAACCGATGTACCTAATGCACTCATCGCTTAAAGGCGAAAGCGACTCTTTGAAACCGGACGACATGGAATATCAGCTCCGCAACTGGCTCGCCTTCCGCTGGTCTTCCGGAGACCAATTTGTCGAACAGTATGTACACAATCTCGATATGGCCCTGTGGGCTTTCGACGATATTCCCGTCGAGGCGATAGGTTCGGGCGGGCGGCAGCTTAATCTGGAATGGCCGCAAAAAGGCGACAGGCAGTCGAATACCCACGTTCAATACAACTTCCGCGACGGAAAAACCCTCACCTCGGCATGCCGTCAGGAGCCGAATGCGACGCCATACGCTATTTTCAAAGTAATAGGCACAAAGGGTGTTCTTGAAATGTCTTTTGAAAGGCAGACAATATACGGTGAAAAGCCGTGGAAATCAGACCACGCCAAAAAACAGGCTCTTATATGCGAACATGAGTTCCTGCTTAATTCGATACGCAACGGGGCTCCCGTAAACACATTGAAGACATGCGCAGATAGCTGCTATATAGCCATTGCTGGACGCGAGTCCGCATACGCCGGCAAGCGCCTTAAATGCAGTTGGATTACCCAAAAATCCCAGTTGGACTATATGCCCAAGAATCTGTCTCTTAACGGCAAGCTTGCGGTATCCCCGGTTCCGAACCCCGTGGACTACAAACTGGTCTAAAGGGCAAAAACATGCCTCAAAAATTGCCGCCTTTAAAAAAAGGCGGCAATTTTGTTTCACACGTCGAACAGCAATGTCAAAGCGCGCAGCCCCACCATATTATGCGCGATACCGCAGCGGCCGTACTTTCCGGCGCGCCTCCCGAAAACTATACGGTACAGAAGTTTTCCCGAAGTACACTTTTGAACGGTAAACGGAGGCTCGCACCATCTATCTTATTGCGCAAATCGGCACAAAACTGCATATTTTATCGTGGAAAAACGCATTTAGCCATGTGCGACACGCACCCGGCGGCACATAGCTGAATAAACCTTCGATGAAAACGGCAAATGCTTACCGAAAATAACGCGCTATTGTGTATCCGAAAAATCAAAAACCCCAGCCATAAAACGCTTAAGCCACCTAAAGCCACTGGCTCCAGAACTCCTCCGAAGTTTCATTAAACCGCACAAGGACGAGCCCGCCTGCAAAACAAGGAGCGTTCGGCCGAAAAATCCGCAAAAAAAACGCCCGGTCGCAAATAATCCGGGCGCTTTTATTAAAGAAATACGGTTAAGCAAACAGCGTAGATTTTTTTACAAAATCGGCATTGTACTTGATAACATCCTCTATTGAACCGTCCTTTTTGGGATTGTGGCCGTGGAGCTCGAACACGAGCCAGCCGTCATATCCTATTTCCAATATCGCATCAAAACACGCCTGCATGTCGCGCGGGCAACCAGAGTTGGAGTCGAGTTTATGCCCCTTGTCCTTTAGGTGTATCTGGCTTATATAACCTTTAAGTTTCTTCATTTCCGGAACGGTTTCAAAACCGTAATATTGGAAATTGAAAATATCGAAATACACCCGCACCGCGGGACTTCCCACTGCCTCAATTATGCGTATGTCGTCTTCGGCGTTAAGCGAATTTTCCATGCCAATCGTCACTCCGAACTTTTCGGCCACCGGAGCTACCAGTTTAAGCCTTTCTACAAGAGGCTTAAAAAGTTCCCCTTTTATGCGCTTGTCGCTGCCGAGCAGACTCGCCTTTCCGTAAAACGGCAAAAGAATATCCTTAGCACCGAGCGCATGCGCAGCCTCTATTGAACCGATGCAATATTCTACGCTTCCCTCAGTGGAAATAAATGGATGCGAATTCAGCATCGGAGAGGTCGAAGCGCATTCGAGCCCGGTGCTCTTCATTGCGGACTTAAACTCGGAAATCTTTTCCGGAGATGCGAATACCGGAAGTTTAGGATTAAACGGCATGGAAATCTGCACACCGTCAAGCCCCAAAGACTTCGCAACCTCGAAACTTTTAGGGCTGCCTGAAAGCCTGAGAGACCAATCGCATACACCCAATTTGAATTTTCCTCCCTTTCCGCATGCGGAAAGCAGCGTCGATGCGGAGCCCAAAGCGAGAGCAGCTCCCGATAATTTTGATATAAAATCGCGTCTTTTCATAACAATTCCACTTTTAAACTTAACGAAGTTAAACATATTGTGCTTTTAAGGCAAGCAGTTGTTGCAAAAAACTATCAAACCATCGGCTATTTTATTTAACTATTTTGACATTTACGCTATTTTACGCGTTGAAAAAGCTGAAACGCCCTTTACGCTGCATAGTACTTTTTCCCCGTATTTGGGGAAGTTGAAAGCGTTCTCGCTTAAAATGCCGCGTTTGCAATGCCAGATTAACCGGTTCCGAAATCCGCGCCAAAGGCGCATGCGAAAGTGCGAACGCCTGCCCGACAAACGGCAACTGTCAAAAATTAGGATTAAATTAAAACTGGGAAACACACAGACAAAAGTGTTTTATTTTAAAACGCTTATCCGCCCTTGAAAGTTCCATAGAAATCCCCACACGCAAAAAACGTCCGCCGCCCCGGCGCCGCTATTTGCGGGACTCCCTGAACTCCTTGGGGACCGGGTTTATCTGAAATATACCAACCATAACCAACAGCCCCAACACCGTCATTATCAGGACAAAGTATCCCGCGGCGTCGTGAACGAACCCCCCTATGGAATCTGAACCGTTTTCATAGGCCCAAAAAGATAGAAACAGTGCGCGCAATATATTGTTAAAAAATGCAAAAACCATCGAAAGCAACACAAGCGCAATTTTTTTCCAGAGCCTGTTCAACATTACTGCCGACAAAAAACTTCCGGCAAAAAGGCAAGCCGTCAAACTTCTAATGCCGCTGCACGCGTCGGCGACACCCACTGACCCCCTCGGAAATTCTATCACATTTCCCCTAAGCGTCACTATGTACCCAAAGAAATCCATTATATGGTAAACAACGTCGGCAACTACGGACAACAGCATAAGGCTTATTTTCTCCTCTACTGCCCCGAAAGTCGGAACCGCCACAATCCATATAAAGCATGGAAATACGAACATCGAAACAAATTTAAGGCGTTCTCCCAAACACTTTTTCTCTCCGGCAGAGTTTGTCTCCGAAGCGAAATATGCCATGGCCAACGACACGAAAGAAAAACAAAACGTTATTACGAACGCCGGCGTTCCGCGGTTCTGCGACAGGTAAAAGAGCCATGCGAAAAACACATATCCGAACAATCCCAGCAATATCATTGCTCCAAATAACATATCGCAAAGCACATCAGCAATTCTTGGCGATTTTCCGCATACGCCCGAAGGTTCTGAAAAATACGCAAATATTTTTCCTGACCTGTCGTAAATTATGTACAGTGCAAACAGCGGGACGAAATATCCGAACGAATAATCCAGCCTATTGCTCCATATGTAAGACAGCAGCACGCACAGTGTTGCGCCCATTCCTACATATACGACAGAATAAAGTTTCGCCGCCATAGGCAGCGATTTTATCTTCGAAAGTGTACCGCCAGAAACGCTCATTTCTTTTTCCCACCCTCCGGATTGTCCTTTTCAAACAGGATAAGCTCGCCAAGCTTAACCAATGCGCTTTCAAACTCTTTTTTATTGAGAAGCTCCGCAAGTGGTATATCGCTGTCCACCCTTATAAAATACATTTCTGGAGATCCCCGAAGCGCATCGTTAATCATGTTTTTCACATACATAATCGGACTGGGAGCGTAATTGTCTGAAGCGTTATAGTCGTAGCGCTTACCGCCGGTTATAAACCAAAACCACACATAACGCCGGTAGGTATTGCCCATATTTTCCACGGTATATTCGCGGTAATAAGCGGGCATGAGCTTTTTCCCTCCGACAGTCAAAACCTCGCTTTGCTTTTTTTTTGAATCGTCGTTTTTCCAGCCGCTACGGACCCAACAGCGGTCGGGAGTATGGGTTGATGCCACGCGCACCGGCTCCTTTTTAGGGGCCCAATAAGAAATATAGACGGTAAACTTGCCGCCGTCGGACAACGTATATTCGCGGTTCAAGAACTCGTTTACGGCCAAAATTTTCTCTGTCGCCCGAGTCACCTCCTCGTTCGCCCCCAGGGGGATATCTTTCCCCTTTAAGCCGTCGAAATTCATTGGCAGGGCTGTTTCCAAGTGTTTTTCGGGCTTTATAATTTCGACATTTCCAACCGCATCGTCCCAATCGGAGAGAACAAAATAAGCTCCGGCAAGCATAGCCGCCAAGCATAAAAAACTTAAAATATTTTTAAACATACTACGCATTTACATAATGGCGCGGCGGAAGCGGCTGTCGATAAAAAAATAGACCGGCTTGTTTCACGGCACGCAAAAAACGCCGCTCCATGCAACTCCCAAAGCGGCGCGAGCCACTCCACGCTCGAATTTGCTGCGTACAAAACTTTAAAGGAGCACACGAAAACATATCCCAACCGGCAACGCCACGCTAAAAAAAACCTATAATACCCCCACGGCTGAGTTTGAGCGAATGCGGGCTTTAAAAATAAAGTTGCAAAAGCCGCCGCAAACTCCATTAAACTCACACCTTATGGAAGATTTTATAAAGTTGCTAAAATCGAACGTGGATACCTTCGGGAATATTGATTTAACGCCCCTTACAAAATTCAACAAACTTGAATGCTGGGACTCCATAGCGCTGCTTTCTATAATAATATCGATAAAATCCGAATACGGAGTCGGTTTGTCGAACGAAGATATTTTGAGCTGTTCTTCAATAGAAGACCTGTACAATTTGACGCTCCGCAAGAAAGCGGAACAATAGCGGCCGCAATATGAAAGATGTCGTCATAGTAGGCGCGGGCGGATTCGGCAGGGAAATGTTCGGATATGTTAAAGACTGCATGTCCGCCGGAAAAGATTGGAAAATTAAGGGGTTTATAGACGACAACCCCGGCGCGTTGAGCGGATACAGGTACGACGCCGAAATAATATCCTCGTTAGACGACTACCACCCCGCCCCGAACGACGTTTTAGTTTGCGCAATCGGCATGCCGAAACCAAAAAAACGCGCAGTTGAAAAGCTTTTGTCACGCGGGGCGAAATTCGCCACGCTTGTGCACCCGGCAGCTCATGTTGGCTCCAATGTTGCGTTGGGGGAAGGTGTTGTAATATGTCCGTTCGTATCCCTCAACTGCGATATTTGCGTGGGGGATTTCGCCATGATAAACATATCCGCCGGCTGCGGCCACGATTCGAGAATAGGCGCCTTCGCCACGATAAGCGGATTTTGCGACATCACCGGATACTGCCAGGTTGGCGAGGGGGCGTTTTTGGCGTCTCACGTCTGCATGAGACCGAATTCAAAAATCGGCAATTGGGCGAGCGTGGGAATCGGCTCATCGGTAATAGTCAGCATAAAGGACAACGAAAGCGCATTTGGTAATCCCGCAATACCTCTGCGCATGGGAAAATGAAGTTCAAAAGTGGAAAAGATTAAGGAAATAATACTTTCAATCCGTGCAAATAAGGGAATCAACGAAGATTTCACCCTTACCGAAAACACGTCGTTAAGAGACGACCTTGGCTTCGACTCTTTCGATTTGGCGGAGTTTACGGTAAAACTCGAAGCCGAATACGGAATAGACATTTTTGAAACGGGGCTTGTAGAAAACATAAAGGACGTCAAGGACAAGCTGAACCTGAAATGAAAGTTGGCATAACAGCACTGGCGTACTCTCTGCCAAAAAATAAAATCACGAATTCCGATTTGGCGTCGAGATTCGGAGAGTCTTATATGAAGAAGATTTTTCCGACAGTCGGCATTCTGGAGCGCCGCGCCGCCACAAAGGACGAATGCGCCTCGGATTTTGCCATAAGGGCTTCCGAAAAGATTTTCGAGATGGGAGTTGACAGGAACAGCATAGACCTGCTGGTTTTCGGGACCCAGATGCCGGACTACCAAATGCCCACAACCGCCTGTATCATTCAGAACAAACTCGGGCTTCCGACGTCCTGCGCGGCATTCGACGTAAACCTCGGGTGTTCGCAATTTGTCTATTGCCTCGCCATAGCGAATGCGTGGATAAAATCCGGAATGGCGAAGCGGGCGCTCGTGCTGGCGGGCGATACTCCAACGCGCGTAATCAACCCCAAAGACAACGTTGTCGCCCCTATTTTCGGCGACGGCGCGGTCGCGGCGATAGTCGAGGAGGTTTCTGCGGGCGGGTTCGGAGAGTTCGATTTAGGCACGGACGGAAGGGGCTGGAAGGATCTGATACGCAGGACGAGCGGGCTTAGAGAGCCCCCAACGCCCGAAACCTCCGTTGAGAGCGCCGATAAATCGGGAGCTGTGCGCTCCCTCGACGACATGTTCATGGACGGCGGAAACGTCTTTCTGTTCGCCATAAACTCGGTTCCGAAATCGGTAGTGAAACTGCTCGGCAAAAGCGGGCTAAGAATCGAAGACATAGACTTGTTCGTTTTTCACCAGGCGAGCGAACTTATCGTAAAAAGCTTCGCAAAGCTTTTAAAGATACCGTCCGAAAAGATGCATTTTAAACTTCACGACGTCGGGAACACCGGCGGTTCGACCGTCGGCATAACGCTTGCGGACGCGTTTTTAAACGGCAGGATAAAGCCTGGCGACAAAATACTGCTGTCGGCGTGCGGAGTGGGCTTGTCGTGGGGAACATGTCTGCTCGAATGGAGTCCGGAATTCGCCGGAGCATCCTCTGACGCGGATTTCTCAGACAGCCCTCCCAAGCCCCAAAGCCAGATATGCGGAGGAAAATGACTTGGATTTCATAATAGACGACAACAGAACGCTATCGTACGGGGAGCTGCTGGATTGCGCCAACGGGGAAAGCGAATGCCCTACGCAAGTTTGCGCGGCAGAACTTGCCGATTTCGCCAAGATTTTTTTCATTTCCGCCGCAAAATCGCGGGACATCGAACTCTACGAGGGCCGTGCCGAAACACGTCCCGGGGAGGCTCCGGCAATCCGCCGCAGCTTCAACTGCATCGACGACTTTTTCGGCGCGGTCAAGGCTTCCGCGTCCAAAATATATCTCCATACATCAGGCACCACGGGGCGCGCTAAGCGCATTTGCCACACTATCGAAACTCTGGCGCGCAATATAAGGACCGGCGAAAAACACTCGCGCGACGTATGGGGCTTCTGCTATGCCCCTACTCATATGGCGGGTTTGCAGGTGCTTTTGCAGGCCGCATTAAATAAAAACGCATGCGTCAACCTATTCGGAAAACCGAGGCAACAAACATACTCCGAAATTTCCGAACGCTCGATTACCCACATGTCCGCAACGCCCACTTTTTACAGGCTGCTGCTTCCGTTTGAAAGAGAGCTTCCCAAAGTGGTCCGCGCCACGTTCGGCGGCGAAAAGTCGTCACCCTCCCTCTACGCGGCGGTTTCTAAAATATTTCCGAACGCAAAGATAACCAACATATACGCATCGACCGAGGCGGGAGCGCTTTTGGCCTCGGACGCCGACATTTTCAAAATACCGCCGGAAATGAAAGAATTTGTAAGGGTGGATAACGGAGAGCTGCTTATACATGAGTCCCTTTTGCCGCATTCCGGCGGAATTCCCATATCCGACGGCTTCTATAGAACCGGGGACATGGTCGAATTTGCGGACGCCGAAGGGGCGTCGTTCAGATTTGTCGGACGCACCGGAAGCTTTATAAACGTGGGCGGATACAAAGTGAACCCGGAGGAAGTTGAGGAGGCGATAAAGAATCTCGACGGAGTCTCGAATGCGCGCGTCTTCGGAAGGAAAAACTCCGTTCTCGGCAACATACTATGCGCCGACATAAAACTTTTGCAAAACGCCTCCCTATCGGAATCGGACGTCCGCGCCGCCCTGTCCAAAACAATGAGACAATTTAACATTCCAAGAGTCATAAATTTTGTGGATTCAATTATCCTAACCGGAACGGGAAAGGTAAAACGCCAATGAACGTACTTCTTACGGGAGCATCGCGCGGATTGGGGCTTGCGACATGCAAAACTCTTTTGGAGAGGGGGCATGCCGTTTACGCCACAAGCAGAACCAAATCGGCTGAAATATCCGAATTGGAGGAAAAATTTGCGCGGCAGTTTTTCTTCAAACAGGCCGACCTGTCGGATCCGGAATCCGCGAGAAAGCAAATATTCTCGCCCGATTTCGTATCTTCTTCCGTGCGTCTCGACGCACTTGTAAACAATGCGGCATCAGCCTACGACGACATCGCCACAAACATGCAATTGGACGAAATCGAACGCATGTTCCGCACCAACGTGTTCGCCCCAATGCTTCTTACGAAATATTTTTTAAGGCACCTGCTACTCCACTCAAAGGGGGGCTCCATAGTTTACATATCGTCGGTGAGCGCGCACACGGGATACAAGGGGCTTTCCATGTACGCGGCGAGCAAGGGCGCAATAGAGGCCTTCTCGAAAAACATCGCCCGCGAATGGGGGGCTAAATCCGTGCGTTCAAACGTTGTGTCGCCCGGATTTATGGATACCGATATGAGCTCCAAACTATCGGAAGAACAGCGAGAGAAGATCAGAGCCAGGACTTCGTTAAAAGCAGAAACTTCGGTGAAGTCGGTTGCAGAAACCGTAGCTTTTCTATTGTCAGACGCCGCCGAATCAATAACCGGCCAGACCTTATGCGTCGATTCCGGGACGATTTAACCCGCAAAATTTCCGCGGCGGCCTGCCGCACGCATTCATGGGCGGCCCGGAGCTGCCGAATTTCGCTTTAAAAGTTTTTTCGCGCTCTGCAAGCGCTGTGCGGGCGCCGCGCGCCTGCAAAATGCAGTGCATTTTTTGCGCCCAAAAACGCGTGAAAGCAGGAGAACGGACGCACGCCGCAAAACGGGCGCATTTCAGGCAACCGCGCTTTTGCGGCTCCCCAAAAAATTTTATCCGCTGCGCGCTTTGGAGCGCCCGGACTACTTCGGCGACGCCTCTCCGAAATCCATATTGCGTATGTCAAAATACGCGTTGTCTTCATTCGAGGTCTGCGCCACGACTATATCGCCGAAAGACGACATCGGAGCCGCTCCGTATTCGAGTTTTTCCGCGTTAAAAACGGGCGTCTTGCCGTCGCAAACCCTAAGCGAATAAGATTTGTCGGCGCCCTGTTTGAATACGATTTCGACGCCCAACCATTTTCCGAGAGGCAGCGCAACTGTTCGTTTTCCGTCAACAATCTTTCCTTTAACGACATTCAACATCGGCCCGGGAAATCCGGTGTCCCCCCGGCATTCCACAAAAAACGTCGAACTCTTGCCGACGCGAATTTCGAAAGACAGCCTTCCGCGTTTTCCGGCGGCGAGCGAAACGTTGTAATACGACGTTGGCATATAAGGCTTGCTTTTTCTGAACGAGTCCACATAGCGCACAAACCTTCCGCTCTTGTCCTCCAGAACCGACACGTCGAAGCCGCCGTTTGCCGAATCTATTTTGGCCAAAGGCGGACGCCCGCCGAGCATTGTTCCTGAGAGGTCCTCCTTAAATGCCACCGTCCATTCCGGCTTTATTGGAACCCTTACAGTCGGAGGATATTCATAGTTTTCGAGTATGTTTTTCAGGCGCCTCTTCATTTTCCCGCGCACGCCGGCGCCTTTTGTGCTGAATGGTTTAAATCCTATTTTTTTGTACGCGTCGCTTCCGAAAGCGCCGTCTTTAAATTCGGGGTTTTCCACTACCGAAGACTTGTCCTGGCCGTATTTCCGGCGCCACTCCCCGAGCTCCATTCCGAAGAATTCCACTTTCCCGACATCGTTCCAATACAGGTTGGAGTCGAACTTTCCGTTGAGGCGCGTAATGACTTCGGCGTTTCTAAAAAGTCTGGCCGGAGAGCGGTACACAACGACATTCCGCTCGAAAACCAACTCGTCGGGATACTTGACGCCCAAACGCGAAAGAGCTATCTGCGACACATCGCCGTATGCAAATATGTTGTTCCTGACAACGTTGTTCAGGCCGTAATGCTGGTGGTAGCCGTCCTCGCTATTATGGTGCGCGTAATTGTTTTCCACGATGAAGTCCGCGCTGCCCTCGTCGTTGTAGATTCCCCAGCCTCCGTATCTGTGGCGGCGCACGCCGCTTATTTCGTTGCCCGATATCACGGAATTTTTATGCGATCCGAGAGTATAAATGCCGCCCATATCGCAAAGAAGCCCGTAGCCTATGTTGAAAATCCTGTTGTTTGTTATAGAGTTGCCGATTGTCTTTGTGGGGGCGTACCCCCAAGTCCACCCTCCGGAAATTCCGCTATAATAGCCGTCAAAGACCGTATTGTGGTCCACTTTGATATTGCCGACGTCGAAATATATTATCCCCACGCCGGCCTTGTCGTAGCGCCCGTACGAATACACTATGTTGTCGGCGACCTCTATATTTTTGGTATCCGGCAGACCTTTTCTAATGTTTTTCGGTGAATCCCCCACCCTTATCCCGCCGGCTCCGTTGTCGAAGAATTCGTTTTTTAAAACCGCCGCGCCAACCGCCCCCGAACGTATCTCAAGTCCGTATGTGTTCGTATGGCGTACAACGTTGTCTTTAAACGCCAGATTTTTTACGTTCTCGAAAAAAACCGCCCCGCCGATGTTGAACGCCGCCTGCGAGGCATAGCACGACCTTGCGTCTTTCGGCAAATGCCCCGCGTGTTCGAACACGACGCCTTTTATCGTAAAATTTGCAAGCGGCCGCTCCGGAGACTCGCCCGCCGCTCTGACCAGCCTGCTTATAACCGGATAAACAGCCGTTATGTTGGAGGCGTCCTCGCCGCTACGCGGAAAATACCAAAGCGTTTTAGACGACTGCTCGAAACAAAACTCCCCCGGCTCGTCAAGCACCGCAAACGCGTTCGATATGCGGAACCTCGGATTCTTGTCGCGCTTAAACAGCGAATCCCCCGGGTTTTTTATAAATACCGTCGAAGTTTCGCCGTCCGGATTTTTCTCTATCCGCACAATCGGACACTTTATATTGATCCACACTGCGTAGCAGTCGAAATACGCCCCCGAAAGCCTGTCGGCCGGAAAAGCCTCCAAGCCTCCCAGATCCCCGTTGCGCACGACTACCGCATTGATGTCGTCTCCCGCCTGCGAATAAAAATGCGAAATGTTTCCCTGCGCCACGTTCGCGCGCCTGCCGTTTACGAACAGGGCTTCGATTTTCGGAAAATCCACCTTCGCCTTAAGAAATTTCCCGTCGCGCGTCCAGCCCTTCACAACCCTTCCGCCGCTTATAACGCATTTGCCGCCGCCGTCGATGGTCATGCCGCTAAACGACGAATCGAACTCCAAAGGCCTGTCGATGGCGTATTTCCCTTCGATTGAAACCGACTTTTGCCCGTTTGCTGCGGCCTGGCACAAAATGTCCCGCAAATCGCGCGGCGGCTTGCCGGTTCCGGCAAAAACGCCGGCGCACGCGGAGATTATTGCGGCAAAAAAAACGGTCCTACCGAAAAAGCAATATTTCATGGCGGGGATTAAAACGGCGTTTCGCATATAACACAAGCCTAAACATATGCTCCATAAAGCCGCGGGGGGGAAAAATCCAAGCCGCGGCGGCAAAATCGAGAAATTATTTGTTGACTCGCATTTTCCGCCAAATACAAGTGGGGTCTTTACGAGAAGAAAAAACGAGGGATTATAAATGGCGACTCTAATGGTTGTTGTTTTCGTGGCGGGATACGCGCTTATCGCCATGGAACATGAAGTGAAAATAAACAAGGCGGCCACGGCGATAGTTTTGGGAATGTCGCTTTGGGTATTGTACGCCTTCAGCGGAGAATCCGTGATATCGGGGGAAAACGCGGCGCAATTCGAGCGTTTCATAAGCGCCAGCCCCGAGTATTTAAAAATGGCCCCCGCAATGCAGTGCGCGAAATTCGTGTCCAATTTCCAGGTGGTGGAATATCTCGGCGAATACGCGCAAATCATACTTTACCTTATAGGAGCCATGACGATAGTCGAGGTAATCGACGTGCACGGCGGGTTCTCGGTCGTCACAAACAAAATCAGGACCGACGAGAAAAGAAAGCTTTTGTGGATACTTTCGCTCGTGACGTTTTTCATGTCGGCGGTGCTCGACAACCTCACGACGGCGATAGTAATGACGATGCTTTTGCGCAAGCTTGTCGCCTCAAAAAAAGACAGATGGCTGTATGCCAGCATGATAGTCATATCCGCAAACAGCGGCGGTGCATGGACCCCCACCGGAGACGTCACCACAATAATGCTTTGGATGGGCGAAAACGTGACGACCATTCCCCTAATGAGAGACCTGTTTTTGCCGTCGCTTCTCTCCATGCTCGTGCCTCTGCTGATAGTCTCGAAATTTCTCGGATCCGGAACCGTGGAAACTCCGGCAATAACACACAGGCAAAACGCGTCGCTGTCCATGACCCCGAAAGAAAGGCTGGCAATACTTCTGTCCGGAATATCCGCCCTGGTAAGCGTGCCCGTATTCAAGGCCATAACGGGGCTTCCGCCGTTCATGGGAATTTTGCTCGCGTTCGGCCTGATATGGATTTTACTGGAAATGATGTATAACAGAAAATCGGGGGTTGCGCCGTCGCAGCAGTTCAGGGTACAGAACATCATCGGCAGGATAGACATTACGACCGTCGTTTTTTTTGTCGGCATTCTCATGTCGGTGGCCGCCCTCCAAAGCGCCGGGGTTCTCAAATTGGTGTCTGATTTTCTCGATACGCATGTGCACAACGCGTATGTAATAAACTCGATTATCGGGATACTCTCGGCGATAGTCGACAACGTGCCGCTCGTCGCGGGCGCCATGGGCGCCTACACCATGCCGACCCCGGGCGTGGCGGCGGCCTCATCCGAGATTCCGTATCTTCTAAACTTCGTGCAGGACGGCGTGTTTTGGCAGACTCTCGCGTATTGCGCGGGCGTGGGCGGAAGCATGCTCATAATTGGATCGGCCGCAGGCGTGATTGTCATGGGCCTCGAAAAAATCACGTTTGTATGGTACTTAAAAAAAGTGACGCCGGCGGCTTTTATGGGATACGCCTCGGGAATCGCCGCGTACGCGGCGCAGTCGGGCATTGCGGCGATGCTGTAAGCCTTAAAAAACCGCCGTGCGCGCCGATATGGAAAAAATGACGACCTCCGAATACAGAAAGTCGAAATGGGAGCCCGGCGGGGCGTGGAACGGGCTTATTCTTTTCCTGTCGGCGTATGTAGTATTTGCGCTGATATACGGGAGCGTTGGGCCAAAAAACCCCGAACTTAGCAGGTATCTTGGATACGGCGATACAGCGGCGTGCGCGTTCTTTCTCGCCGACGCGTTCCTCAGGTGGCTCGCCGCTCCCGACAGATTGGCCTATTGGAAGTACGGCTGGATAGACGTTTTGTCGAGCATTCCCAACGTGGCCCCTCTAAGATGGGGAAGATTGTTCCAAGCTCTGCGCATTATACGCGCCATAAGAGCCATGCGGGCAACCATGAGATTGTCCGAATATTTTTTTGAAAACAAGTTCAAAAGCGGTTTCGCCGCAACCGCAACATTGATGTTGGCAAGCATGGCAATATGCGGTTCGCTCATATTGTCTTTCGAGCGCAACGCAAAAGGCGCGACCATCGTGGACGCCTCGGACGCCTTGTGGTGGTGCGCAAACACCATTACGACCGTCGGAGCAAGCGGAATAAATCCCGTCACGCAGGAGGGAAGATTGGTGGGAATTTTCCTGATGTTCACAGGCGTGGGGCTTTTTACGGCGAATTCGGCAATGACAGTCGCATGGTTTCTGCGTGACAGAAACGGCCAAGACAACCCGCGTATGCCCACGTCGAAGAACAGTGCGCAGGCAACCGCCGACAGGGCGCCTCCGCGCCTGTTTGGCTAATCAATTTCCGGAAACAAGCCGCCGATTTCCGTTTGCCGCGCGCCGCTCGCACGGTTTTCCGGCCCCAAAAAGCCCGGCATCATTTCGAAAAATGCGGGCTTTTTTGCGGCGTCCTCCACAGAAAAAAATCCATACAGCGCATGGCAAAGCGCGCCAACGCTTCGGCGGCCGGCAAATGGTCCGCCCCGCCAATGCGCAAAGGCTTCCCCGCGCACATGTCGAAGCACCACAGAATGGTCCGCCCCGCCAACCGCGCGCCGAAAACGCGGAATGCGCGGCGACATTTTCGAATGTCCATCGGCGCCATATTGCGGCCAGCCCTCCGCCGGCGCCCTCCCATCGCCGAATAAACATTAACGGAGCAGTTAAGATTCCATGTATTTTATCGCGAGCGCGTCGGCCGATTCCACGACCTTTAAGCACGGGCGCTTTGCGTAGTACTCGTCGGTGCGCGGCGACGGCACAGGAGACACCGCGGCGTCCTTTTGCAGTTTGAGGATATCGCGGCAGATTATGGAGCCGTTTTCGCGCTTAAAGTCTTCCGCGAGTTTTTGCGTAAGCTCGTAAATCTCCCTCTTCCTGTCTTCAGACGGTTCCGCCGACGCTTTTTTCAGCCCCACGAGCATCGCGCACGCCGAAAACGCGCCGCAAACCTCCCTCATTCTTCCGACGCCCGCGCCAAGCGGCGCGGACAGCTTAAGCGCCGTCTCGGTATCGATACCGAACTTGCTCGCGCGCGCCGCAAACACAGCCTGTGCGCAGTTATAACCGCACTTAAAAAGTTCGCCAGCCCATTTTTCGCTCATAGCGCATCAGCCTCCCCGCATGTTTTGAATTTTTCCTTAATCTCTATTGAAGCCCGCATAGAACAGAATTTCGGCCCGCACATCGTACAGTGGTGCGACTCTCCGTTATCCCTGATAAAATCCGCATCGTTTTTGCGCCTAAACGATTCCGCCCTTTCCGGATCGAGCGAAAGGTTTATTTGGTCGCGCCACCTAAACTCGGCGCGCGCAAGGCTCATGGCGTTGTCGCGGTACTGCGCAGCCGGGTGCCCCTTTGCCAAATCGGCGGCGTGCGCGGCGAGTTTGAAAGTCACAACTCCCTCCCTGACGTCGCCGCGCTCGGGAAGCCCCAAATGCTCCTTTGGCGTCACATAGCACAACATGGCGGCCCCCCTCCAACCTATAACGGCGGCGCCTATCGCCGCGGTAATATGGTCGTATCCGGCGGCTATGTCGCTTACAAGCGGCCCCAAAGTGTAAAACGGGGCCTCCGAACACCATTCCGACTGGCAATCCATGTTTTCGTTTATCATCTGGAGCGGAACATGCCCGGGGCCCTCGCACATAACCTGAACGCCGAAAGCCCACGCGCGCCTGCAAAGCTCTCCCTGGACCTTGAGTTCGCCGAGCTGCGCGGAATCGTTGGCGTCGGCTATGGCCCCCGGGCGCAACCCGTCGCCTATCGAAAAAGATACGTCGTAGCGCGACATTATGTCGCAAATATCGTCCCAATGTTCGAAAAGAAAATTTTCGCGATTGTGCGCAAGCATCCATTTCGCCATAATAGAACCTCCGCGGGACGCTATGCCCGCCATGCGCCGCGCGGCGGCGGGCAGAAACTTAGACAGCACGCCGGCGTGCACCGTAAAATAGTCAACGCCCTGTTCTGCCTGCTCTATGAGAACGTCGCGGTAAACCTCCCATGTAAGGTCTTCGGCAATGCCTCCGACCCTCTCCAAAGCCTGGTACAACGGAACAGTTCCGACAGGAGTCGGGCAGTTGCGGACAATCCATTCCCTCGTGTCGCTTATATCGGCTCCGGTTGACAGGTCCATAAGCGTGTCGGACCCCCATTTTATGGCCCACAACATCTTCTCAACCTCCTCGGCTATCGAAGACGCCATGGAACTGTTGCCTATATTCGTATTTATTTTAGTGAGGAAATTTTTGCCTATAGCGGCGGGCTCGAGCTCAGGGTGGTTTATATTGGCCGGTATAATCGCCCTTCCCGCCGCAACTTCTCCGCGCACGAACTCTGGCGTTATCTTAAAATCTGGGCGATTAGGCGACCCCCTGTGCTGGCGTAAAAGCGAATCGCGGGGGGCGTCCGGCGACATTCCGCCCTCGACACCGTTGAGAAGCGCGAGATTTTCGCGCAGCGCCACATACTCCATTTCCGGAGTGACCACCCCCCTTTTTGCATAAGCCAGCTGTGTCGGGCGTTCTCCAGATTTGGCGCGGCGCACCTCCCTCCCCCCGAAGGGGTTTTTTTCGGAATGCGCGACAACGCCCGCCGCTTCGGTATCCCCGCGCCGCTCTATCCACGGTTCGCGGATTTTCGGAAGCCCCTTGGAAGTGTCAAAATGAAAATCAGGATCGGCCCACGCTCCGCAAGTATCGTATATTCTGACGGGCTTGTTGGGCCGGGTTTTACCGTCCCGCAAACGGGTGGAATCAAGCTCGACCTCGCAAAGCCCAACCTTTAAAGCGCCCCCGCCGACCAATATTCTTCTGCGACGTGGGTTGTCCAAAAACAAGCCGCGTATGTCCATATTCTGCTATTCTGCCGCCGGCCTTGGAAAAAGTATTTCCTGCTGCCCGAGGGTCTTTCCCGCGAGGACGCCGGACCATTTGGCATTACCGTCAAATCTTTCCGCCTTTTCCGCGCCCAAAAGCGACAATATCCTTTCGGAAACGCCTGGCATTACGGGCGCGATAAGAACCGCCGACAGCCGCAGCCCCTCCGCCATGTTGGCGATGGTCGAATTAAGCGCCGCCAAATCCGACTCCGACGCGCTCTTTGCAAGTTTCCATGGAGCGCGCTGTTCGGCATACCTGTTAATAGCGCGTATGAAGTTAAACGTCTTTTCGAGGGCGGTGTGGAACTGCATTCCCTCGTAAAGCTCCAAAACTTCGCCCGAAGTGGCGTCGGCAAGCTCCTTAAGATCCCTTTCAAAATCGCCCTCCACTTCGGCCGCGGGAACCTTCGAGCCGCAATACCTTTTGCCCATATTCAAAAGCCTGCTTAAAAGATTGCCCAAATCGTTGCCCAAATCCGACGTGTACCTTGTCAGGAACAGGTCGAACGAAAAATCCGAATCCTGCCCGACGTTCATTTCGCGCATCAAAAAGTACCTGAACGCATCGACCCCGAACTTGCCGACAAGGTCGAGCGGATTGACGATATTTCCCAAACTTTTGGACATCTTCTCCCCGGACGACATCCACCAGCCGTGCACAAGCAGCGACTTCGGCAGCTCTATGCCCGCCGCATGAAGCATTATCGGCCAATACACCGAATGGGGCGGAACGAGTATGTCCTTCCCGATTACATGGAAATCCGCAGGCCAATTCTTTGAAAATTCGTCAGTGCCGTACCCCACCGCCGAAATGTAGTTGACAAGCGCGTCGAACCATACGTACGTGACATAAGCGGAGTCGAACGGCAGCTCTATGCCCCACTCGAGGCGCTCTTTCGGCCGCGATATGCAAAGGTCGTTAAGCGGTTCCTTGAGAAATTCCTTCACCTGCTTCGCCCTAAAGCGCGGAAATATAAAATCGTCGTTCCTGTCGAGAAAATCCACAAGCCAGTCTTGATACTGCCTTATTTTAAAAAAGTAGTTGCTTTCCGAAATCTCCGTCACCTCCCCGAAAATCTCGGGCCATTTCCCGTCAACCCTGTCCTTTTCCTGGAGAAACTGCTCCTGGCGCGCAGAATAAAACCCCTTGTACTCGGCCTTATAAATGTCGCCCTTGTCAAACAGCTTTTGAAGAATCTCTTTTACAACCTTTACATGGCGCGGCTGGGACGTGCGAATATAATCGTCGTTGGAAATAGCGAGTTTCGAACACATTTCCGTAAATTTTTCGGCCTGTTCGTCGCAAAATTTCGACGGCGAAACGCCCGCTTTTTTCGCGCTCTGCTGCACTTTCTGTCCATGCTCGTCCAATCCCGTAAGAAAGTACACGGGCTTTCCGCATAACCTTTTGTAGCGCGCAATGACGTCGGTCAGCACCTTCTCGTATGCGTGCCCGAGATGGGGAGACCCGTTGGCGTAATCGATGGCCGTCGTAATATAAAAATTCTTCATTCGCTCAATTTATGAAGCGGCGGCGCAAAATTAAAAGCTTTTTCTGCCACAAATTTAAACGCCGACCTTTTGCATGCCGAAAAATAAAAGCCTGTAAAACGCGCC
>CALXLM010000044.1 GCA_944389195.1 uncultured Opitutales bacterium | reverse complement strand
CCGGTATCCCATTTTGAGCCGTCGTAATCGCCGGCAATTTCCGGGCGCGTGTCGTAGCGCCCCCAGACATAAGAAGTCCAAGCGGCCGAAGTGTATGCGGCGTCGGCGCGCGCCCCGCCGCTGACGGTCCATTTCTCCGTCAGATCGTGCGATGCGCCGGCGTAGGCGCCGAAATCCAACCTGTCAACCTTTGAAGTTCTGTCGGAGTACAAAACATCGTAAATTATGTTTTTCGACTGCTGCCAATAGTCTATATTCGAATAGTTTGCGTCAACCCCGGCAAAAATGTTTGTATCCTCTATCGCCGTTATATCGACGCGCGGCGAGAACGAATACGTCCACTGGTTGTTATATTTCGGCATTTCCTTGCCGTAGTCGTAAATTCTCCTGTCCCGAAAGCGCAGGCCGAAAGTTGCGTCTCCTTTTGCGCTGTCGGTTTCCGATTTGAGATTGGCCGTATATAATCCCGTCTTGTCGTGAAACGCCATGCTGTATCCGGAGGCTTTGCGCGGATCGTCCTGGAAATCCGCCCACGAAAGCGCTTCAGGATACTGTATGTATGATTCGCTGTAATCGCCCCTTAAAATTATCGAGGACCCTTCGGAGATATCGTATCCGCACATAAGCCCCGCGCCGTTCGACCACGCTTCGGAGAATTCCCGATAGCCGTCGTAGTTGTATGTCGAAACATTCGCGGAAAAAAAGGCGTCTCCCTCCCTTCCGGAAGCCCACGCGGAAACGTCGTAAAGCCCGTAAGAGCCGTACAGCGCATTGACGTTGGCGTCATACCCGTCGGACGGGCGTATTGTGGATATTTTTATTACGCCCGCCTCCGCATGGCCGCCGTACATGGCGCTCTGGGCTCCCCTTAAAATTTCTATGCTGTCAACCGTCGAAAGCGGAATGGACGACCAGTTTATCGAGGCCATATCCGAAGGATTGTACCGCACGCCGTCCACAAGCACGAGTATCCTTGTCTGCGATTGTTCTCCGAAACCGCGCATTGCGAGATTGCCGTCGGAATATCCTCCCGTATAAGACATGAAGCGCACGTTCCCCTTCTTTGCCAGCACCTCCGGGACTGTCGTAGATGCGCTGTCTTCTATTTCTCCGCGGGTGATAACATGCGAATTGACGGGAACAGAAAGAGGATCCATGCCGAACCGGTATGCCGTGACCTCCATGGGCTCCAACACGCCGTCGGCCCCGCCGGGCTCGGGTTCCGTTTCGCCTCCGGATTCGGTATTTCCGGCGCACAAAGCCGCAACCGACGCCAATGCGGCAAACAGGACCGCCTTTTTCTTAAATTTCAACATGGCTTTTCCACAAAAGCCGCCGAGCGGCGCAATGGCCGCCCGGCGACCGCCTTAGGATTGCAAACTACCTTTTCCTTCCGTAAAGCGCCAGCGCCAGCGCAGTCACCCCGAAAGCAAAAGCCCACTCCGCAGGTTCGGGAACGGCGGCGAGATTGTACGATATGTTGTCGAAAGCCGCATAAGTGGGCGTATTCAAATATCCCAAACTTCCGGCTATGTTCGGACTTCCCTCTATGCTGAATTCAAGGCCGTAAAGCCCACCTTCCATGTTCAGCGATTCAAGCGAAAAATTCGACCAATCCGAAAGCGACACCACGACGCCGTCGGAACCCTTTGATGCGAGCGAAATCTTTAAATATTCGGAATAGTTCCCGTCAATGTCCACGCCACGCAAAAGCAGGTTAAAATAAACCTCGCCTTCAACGTCGGCAAACGCGCTCGCATAACCGTCGCCGTTTTCAATCGAATACTCCACATAAGCTGTATTGCATACGTCCATGCTTACAAGCTCGACGGCCTCGGAAAACATTATCGTAGCGGCAGATGTCCCGTATGACGTATTGGACATTCCGTAAAACACCGCATATTTTTGGCTGCCGCCTGCGCCGCCGCCCGGATTGGAGCAACAGTCGTTCTGATAAGTGACATCGGAAGCATCCGTAGCCTTCGACGCCTTAAAGCCCTCCCATGCGTACCCGCCGTAGGAACTTGTAAAGCTTAAATTTCCTATGCTGCCGTCGCCGGCGTACCAATCATTGACGCCGTCGGCTGTTGGAGTGGCCATCCATTCGCCTTCAAAAGAGACATCTTCAAATGTGATGACTCCGGCATTTGCCGTATTTACCGCCGCCAGCCACGCAAGTATTGCGGCCGACGAAACTGAGACTGCTTTATTTAACGATTTCATTTTGTTTCACTTTGGGTTGAATATTGGAACCCGAATAAAGAAAACAAAACACAGCGTCTCGCAAAAACGGAAAAAAGGCGCGAAAACGAAGAAAACGCGCCAAGAAAACCGCCGCGCGATCCATAACGCCCACAGGCGCAAAAAACGCCCAAGAGTATGGAATCCGCACATTGCCCTGCCTTCTTTACTCGAGAATTAAAGGACATCCGCATACACACGTCTTCTGGCTTATCCCCGGATTCGAAAACAGAACCCATAAACGCACGCCTTCCCATCGAGCAACCGCTCAACAGTGGCTTTTGTGCGTCCGTCGGAAATTACAGCGGCGAGACCGCGCCTGATTTTAACAGGACTTCCGTTTGTGTACGGACCTTCTCGGCATTTAAAACCAAATGCCGGGTATTAAAAAGAACTGGTCTTAAAATTTTCGCGTGCCCGAAATTTGTCAAGCGTATTTTTTTCGGAGCCTTTAAAAGTGAAAAAATGTCACACATTTGACAAAATGCGCGTCACACATTTGGGGTGCCGATGCAGCACGCTGCATAATACACAGCAAGTTGTGAATTTGAATATATTGGCATAAAATCTGTTAACAAACAATATCAAACACACATCGACACAATAAACATCAAGAGGCGGAAATATCCGAAAAAAATATGGCTCCGACAATAAGCCCGAAAGAAAAAAAGACAAAAGCCCTAAGCACCAAGCAGAAGGCGCTTTTCATAAAATATTATCCGCTTGTAAACAAAGTCGTAAATTCGATGAGAACCAAGCTTCCCCTGCACGCCGATATGGACGAGCTTCATTCTGCGGGGGTATCGGGTCTGGCAGACGCAATACAAAGGCTGGATCCCGAGCGCGAAAAAAGTTTCGGAGGCTATGTTTCCACGCGCATACGCGGCGCAATCATAGACGAGTTGAGAGACTTGGACTACATGTCCCGCTCCGCCCGCTCCGACGCAAAAAACATCGAGAAAAAGCGCGGAGAATTGGAACAGCGCTTTGGAAGAATGCCGAGCGACGAGGAATTGCGCCTTGAATTAGGCGTGTCCCGCAAGCAGTTCGACAAAATAATGAGGCGCACCCAATCTTACTCTTTTGTGTCGCTCAACGACAACGCTGGGAATTCCGGCGACTCCCCCATGGCCTCTTTCTCGGAATCCATACCCGACGAAAGCGCGCCGACGGCGGCCGACGAGATGGAAATGAAAGAAATGAGCGCGGAGGTCAGGCGCGGAGTTGCCAGCCTTCCCGAAAAGCAGAGGCGCGTTCTTGAAGGATATTATTTCGAGGAAAAGAAACTCGGCGAAATAGCCCGCGAATTCGGCCTGACTGAGGCCCGCATATGCCAAATTCATTCGCAGGCGTTAAATTCTCTCCGGCCCAAGTTTTCAAATTAACGCGTTGTTCCGCGTCAGTCCGGAACGCACGGCGGCTGGGCGCCCATGCCGGAAAGACAAAGATGCGCTTCTCCAAAAAGCGGAAAAACGCATCTTCATTCCGGCACGCGAACGCAAAACGGCTTTATTTTGCCAAAATATAAGACATGGGCTTAACAGTTTTGCCTTCATATACGAAATCCGACGCGCCGTAATTGCACACTATTTTTTCACCGTTGCCGAAAAGCGTCAGCGTCACGTCTGGCGCGATGTATTTGTGGTCTTCTATGAATTCAAGCTGCAAATGGCGCAAAGGCAGAAATTCGTCGTAAGCCTTCTTTATGTATTTTATGTCTTTAAAACTGCTTGTGTAAAATATGGGGCGCCCGCCGAATTCAGCAAGCTTCAGAGTGGCGTAAGGGTCCTGAATGCCGTCGCGCTGGTTGAAGCTCAAGTCTCCGCTGCTGGTGCTTTTACTTTGTCCGGCCGTATGGTTTTGCGTAAGCCTGTCCGGATTGCTCAGTATTATCCCGTGGTACACTATTTCCCAAAGGGGAACATAGCGGTCAACATAGCGCGACATCTTTTCAAAAAAAGTCCCTTTTTTGGCTTTGCCCAGTTTGGCTTTCCGCCACTGCTGCATTCTCGAAGACACATAGTTTATATAGTCGAGCTGACCCGCGAGATGGTCGAAACCGCACTCGCTTGAAAACCCGCCGAAAAGTTTTTTGCAATATTCGGCGATGTCCCGCTGAACTTCCGCCATCTCCTCGCGGGTTCCCGGATGCTTTGGATCGGCGCACATATAAGGGGGTATTGCCGAAAATACGTCGATATAATGCGGCGCTTGAAAGCCGAGATCGCGCACCTTTTCGAGCTGCTTGAAAAGAAATTTGTCGCGGGCGTTTTTTGCGCAAAGCTTATAGGCCCTTCCCCCTCCCCAATAATGCCCGCGCTGAAGGCTGCCGTCGGGGTTCTTGGCCACGATGCTCGCATTGTCCCACATTCTCGAACACATATAGCAGTCGCTCGTGTTCGTATGCGCGTGTATCATATAGCCAAGGCTTTTTACATGGCTTATAAATTCGCGCAGCGCAGCCTCCCCTCCGAGCTCTTCGGGAACCGGGAAAAGATCCGGGAAACGCCCGTCGTATCCGCCGCTCTGCCAGCCGGCGGAGCAGAACGTCACGTCGTCTATTCCGCTCTTCTTAAAGGCGTCAACAAACTTCACCGACTCCCTGAAATCCAAGACCGGAATCAGCGGAGGCTCGGTTTCGGGCGTAAAATCCTTATCCTGGCGTTTTTTCGAGCCGTGGTACTGAATGCGCACGGGTATGGACTTGGCCACATATCCGAGCCACGGGTTCTCCCTTATCCTGTCTTTAATCGGTTTTACAACTCCTCTGTCGAGCTGGTATTTTCTATATGCCTTGCCGATGTCCACATATCCGGCATCGAGCGGAAGGAATTTGTATTCAACGACGATGTCGTCATACGCCCCGAATCCGGTTTGGGATATACAGTACCTTATTACCGGAACACATTTGCCTCCGGATACCGAAACATAAGCCTCAGCCTCGTGGCGCAGCGTTTTCAAATGGGCCCAGAAAACCGAACGCGGCGTCTTCATTCCGAAAAGCGGCATTATAAACTTTCCTACCGACACCTTGCCGTCCGGAACGTCGTATTCGACTATTTCCCCTCTGGGGAAAACCAAATAGCCGTCTTCGCCCTTGGCGGCGGAAGCGAAATCGGCCGACACCTCCGCATAATCGGTCTGGGGTGCTATTTCGGATTTCGGAACGCGCAGCCGCAAAGTTCCGTCAGGCATTTTTTCAAGGCCGTATTGTCGGGAAACGCATTCCCCGCCCTTTAAGACAAACTCCACCGACGCGGTTTGCGAAAGCGCGTCAGGCGCGATGAACGCCGAAAAAAACGCGAAAAATGCAAATGCCGCCCCCGACATGATATTTTTCAATTTAGACGTCGTATTCATTTTTTGTTTGATATTAACATGCCATACGCGCATTATCAATATATAAAAAATCTCATCTTAATAAGAAAAATCTCATTAATGAACGTTCCGAACGACGGATATTTATGGAAGATATCAAACAGCGAAAGGCTTCAAACGTGGCCCTCTGAAAGCCGCATACGCTACCTTTCAAAAGCGACGGAATTTATGCCGAAGCGCTTCATCAACAAAAAAGGCATAGACGCTCCGCCGAAAGCCCTCCCCGATATCCCCGCAAAATTCGGCATAGAAGCCGCCGCGTTTGCGGCACACCGGAAGGGCTTCTACATAATGCGCGAAGAAAAGCATACGCACGAGCTGATATTTGTGCTGAGGGGGATTTACAGGGCGCGCACGGACGCCGGAGATTTTAAAGTCTCCTCCGGAATGTTTTTCGTTCTGCCGGTAAACGCCCCGTGCCGCGATTCCGTAGGCGGCAGGGGAGCCGACATTTTGTGGTTTAGGCTCGCGGCAAAATCGGCATGGCGTAAAACAGTCGGAAGTGTTCCGCTCTGCCGCAAATCGAAACATATAGAAAAGATTGCCTTTCTTGCGGAAATGTACGCCGACGAAGCGCGCTCTAATACCCCGTCGGTGTCGTACCTTCGCGACATCATGTGCGTGCTTACCGAAACCCTGCGGCGCGAATTTTCGTCTGACAAATCCGAATCCGACAGGGCAAAGGCCGACGAAATACGCGCCCTTGTGGATAAAAACCCGTCAAAAAGATGGACGCTGCTGGTGACGGCGAAAAAGACGGGAAACTCTACGGCAAAACTTAACGCAATTTTTGAAAGCAGCTTTGGCATGTCGTTTTCGAAAACGGTGCGCGGTATAAAGATGTCGTCCGTGGCAGAAATGCTAATGGGCGGGAAAACGCTACGCTTTTGCGCGAAAGCGGCGGGATACGCCGACGCATACTCCCTCTCAAACGCGTTCAAGTCGCATTTCGGGCTTTCCCCAAAAAAGTTTTTACAGCAAGCGGCCGTTAAAACGGAGCAAAAACAAAAAAAACACCCGCTCAATGCGCGCGCGCGACCGTTATAATGTTGACAGCACAAGAGCCGGCCATAGAAAAAACCCTATGCTTTATACCTTCGACATGGGCTACGGCGAGTTTGCAAAGCGTCCGGAACTTTGCCGGTCCCTCGCATACTCGCTGGCCGTTGGGCTGTGCGGCTCGCGCTCTGATTGGCTTTTGTGCGATTTTACCGACAACGCGAAGAAATACGCGGCTTCCGAAATCCTCTCGGCATCGATAGCGCTGGCGCGGCGCTTGAGAAATCTCGGCGTCCGCGGAAGGGCCGCGGTGGCCATGGCTCCGTCGTTTACGGCTTTCGCCACAAACTACGCATGCATATTCGCCGGCATTATTCCGGTAAACATCAATTTTACGCTCGGCCCCGTGGCGGCAAAAAGCTGCTTTAACACTGCGGGAATAAGCACCACCATCACATCAGAATTCTTCAGGTCGAAAATATCGAAGGCAAACCCCATGTTTCCATGGAGCGAAACGGTTCTCGACGCCGAAGAGCTTCTTGCCGGCATACCGGCCGAGGAACTACGCCGAATAAGCGACTCTATAAAACTCGGCGCCGGCGAATTTGCCAAGCTCCACGGAATCGGGGAAAACGGAAGTGAATCGGCGGAGGCGACTCTCGTGTTCACAAGCGGAAGCGAGGGCATGCCCAAGGCAGCTATTCTCACCGAACGCAACATAATAGCCAACTGCCTTCAAACAAAGTCGATAGAACTCTTTTCCGAAAGCGACATTCTTCTTGCGAACCTGCCTATTTTCCACAGTTTCGGGTTGCTGTTCGAGGCGTGGTATATGGCCATTCACGGGCAAAAAACCGTCACCCTCCACAGCCCGCTCGACATCAAAAACAACATACGGGCCGTGCGCGAGATGGGCGTCACCGCCATAATCGGAAGCCCGACTTTCTTCCGCGCCTACATAAAGCACGCCTCAGCCGAAGACATGAAAACCGTGCGCATGGCGATAGCGGGGGCGGAAAAAACACCGCAGGGCTTCCACGAGCTTTGGAACTCCGCATTCGGCGACACCTACCGCGAGGGATACGGCCTTACCGAAGCGTCGCCCGTAGTCGGGGTCAACATGCCCGAGCGCGATTTCGGATATTTTTCCACTGGGACGAGAAAAGGCTCTATCGGCAAACTTTTCCCGGGCATGCGCGCAAAAATACTCCGCCCCGGAACCCTCGCCGAACTTCCCTTCGGCCAGCAGGGGCTTTTGGCGCTGAAAGGCCCCAATGTGTTCGCCGGATACCTCGGGAACGAGTCCGCCACAAACGACGCGCTCAAAGACGGTTGGCTTGTGACGGGCGACTTGTCGAGGCTGGACGCCGACGGGTTTTTATATATAGACGGGAGGATCTCGCGCTTTTCGAAAATCGGGGGGGAAATGGTCCCGCATGCGACGGTCGAAGCCGCGCTTAACGCCGAACTGAAGCTGTCCGACAGCGCAATACCGATGGTGGCGGTATCCTCGCGCCTCGACGAGGGGAAAGGCGAAGCCCTTGTGCTGCTAACGGCCACTGACATAACCCTCGCCCAAGCCAAAGACGCCCTCAGAAAAGCAGGTATAAGCAACCTGTGGCAGCCCAAATACATTGTCAGGGTGGACGCAATTCCCCTATTGCCGAGCGGCAAGCTCGACCTCAAAAAAATGTCGGAGCTTGCGTCCTGACGCAACGCGGCTGACAAGCTCCATGCAGCCTTTCACGCCCGCCACCGCATAAAACGCGCGCGGCGCCCGCTGTAAAAATCTTTTCGGCAAACGCCAGTTCAATGCGGGTTTCCGGAAGTTTGCCTAAAAACGGCCACCGCCTCCGGCCTGCGGAGCCATGCAAGAAAAACTATTTTTCGGCGTTAAACTCAAACGACGATATTTCGTATTTTGCCGAAACCTCGCCAGCGCTGTTTCCGTCGAGCGAAGCGCGCGAAAACATAACGTAGGGCTCAAGCGCCTGCATGCCGCTTTCAAAATCGGCCAAGTTTTTAAGCGCTCCGCGCTGGCAAGAAAGGGTTATGGTATTTATCTTGAACCTCCCAGCGTCCTTTGTGGCCGCATTCGACAGCGAATAGGAAAGCTCCGCGCGGCGGGCGCAATTCTCGACGGCTATTTGCAGGCTTATCGGCGACAGCGTTCTCGATATGTCGAAGTTTTTTAGAACGTCGTCGAGTTCCCGCCTGATCATGGGCTCCTGTTCTATCGTTGACAAAGCCACCTTTTTTTTAGAAGACAGCGACGAAATCTCCGAACTCAACGTAGAACAGCCCTTCATTTCGGACGAAAACCAAAGCAAAAGCGCAACCCCGACTACACACCACAACATTGCGCGTTCGCGCCCGTTTCTTTTTGAGTAATAGTCTGTCAATTTAGAAAGCATGCTTTATTTTAGTTTTACGTTGAGGGTAAATCTGGCCTCTCCGCGCGTAGTTTCCGTTTTCATTTCCGCGCTTCTGACTTCCGGCATTCTCCTAAGCGACTTTAAAAACGAATTTACCTCGCCTATCGTAGGAGCCCCGCCCTGAATCTCCAAATCGGACGGAGATGTCTGCACTACGCGCAAAAAGCGAATCTGGTCGGTGCGCGGAACGTTTATAACCGCGAGCGAATCTATGGCGCGAAGGCGCTTTTGCGAAAACATTCTCAGCTCTGCAAGGCGTTCGCTCTGCTCCTCCACGGCTTTTGCCTTCGGCGCCAGCTCCGCCACCTCCGCTTCGAGGGCCGACAATTTCGACTCCTTTACCCACAGCAAAACCTGTCCCGCAAGCAGAAGCGCAAACGCGCACGGAACCGACATAAACGCAAGGGCCTTCATTTCCGACTTGCGGCGTTTGCGCGCAAGAGTCTTCAATATGTTCCCGTCGCGCACATCGAGCAGCGCAAGGGTTTTCTTTGCAATCTGGTATTCAGAAACCGCTCCTCCGGAAGGCGTACTGGCAACAAACGATTCCTCGTCAAAGTCAGCAATCCTGACATAGGCTCTTCCGTTTAGTGAAACTTTCAATATCGAGCAAAGCCTCTCGCCGCCGCCCAAAGACGCAGCCGCTCTCAAAGATTTCAAATCCGCCGCGACGTCTTCTGAAAGGGACTGCGTCCAAAAATTGCGGATAATCCCGTTTTCAAACTCCAAAAGCGAAATTGCGCGCTCCGAACGCAAAATTATCTTTTCGTCGCGCGCGCCGCAAAAAAGCAAAAGCGAAGACGGTGCGACAAGGTAGTCTGCGGAAGCCACAGCCGCTGTGTCCAAGCCTCCGAATACGCGGTTTTCAATTCCCGCGAAAATGGTCGCGGCTCCGCCGAAACGCGCAAAACCCACGCGCATTTTCTCGACCGGCATCGGGGACGAATTCTCCACCCACGCCCTGACGAATTCCCTTGCGTCAGTATCGGAAAGCGGAGCCGGCACGTCTATCGTCTTTACAAAAAACGCGCTGTCGTCGGCCAATATGATTTTGTCTGGCATGTTTAGATTTGAAACGCACCGGGCAAAAAAAAGTTTCGCCCCTGCTGTTTTTTTTAAACGTCCTACTGTCCGGCTCTCGGATTCATCGCCTCAAGAATGTTCATCGCATGCGAGTTGACGCGTTCGCAAGCCGAAAGAATTTCTATAAACAGAATGCCGCCGCGCGTGACCCCCGTGGATTCCATCTGCCTGATGGCCTCGCGCCTCAATGCCTTCCTCACCAAATCGAGCTTTTCGCGCATCTTTAGCGAGTTTTCCAAGTCGGCCGCGCTAATTGCGCGCGAATTGAGGCTCTTGTCTGCAAACTGCACAAAGCCGTTCATTTCAGAGCAGAAATCCACGAACACCTGCGACTTAAGCATTTCGTCGAAAAGCTGTTTCCTATACCGCTTTCTCGCCAGCGTTATCAGCCTGTAGCAGGAATCGCACATCTCCTCGAGCTCGGGCACTATTATCATGTTGCGCGTGACGATTTTTATGCTGTTTTGGCTAAGCTCGTGCGACGAACATTTGACGAAGAAATTTGTAAGAGCCACCGAAAGCTTGTCGGACTCCTCCTCGAGATCGCGCAGGCGGGCGACTTCCGAGCTCAAATCCTTGTCGGGGTTTTGTATGACGTACACGAAGCCGTTGAACATCTCCCCCGAAAGCTCCGCAAGCTTCACAAGCTCCTTTTGCCCCTCGAACAATGCCAGCTCTCCCATCTCCGATATGTTCGACGTCAGATATTCTATTCTCTGCAAAGCCGTGCGGTGTTTGTATCCGGCTCCGCCCTTGAGGACCCAACAGGCTATCTTTTCTATTTGCGGGACAAATCCGATAAGCACGCATATGTTCACCAGATTGAACATCGTATGGAACATGGCCAGACGCGGCGGTATGGCTATCTTTTCGAGCGCCGCCTCGCGCGCCGCGCCCGTAAGGGAGCCGAAATTCGTAATGTCCATGGCCTTCAGCGTTTCAGCGGTCGGATTCGGGGAAATGGGCACCAGCCAGCATATGAAGGCAAGGAACCAGTAGAACACGAAAAGCATCCAAAATACGCCTATCAAATTGAACACCAAATGCGCGACCGCCGCGCGTTTTCCGTTAAGGCTGGCTGGAATGGAAGCAAGCAGGGCGGTGACGGTCGTGCCTATGTTTTCGCCCAGGACTATCGCGGCGGCGAGATCGAGGGAAATCCAGCCCTTTGCCGCCATGGTAATGGTTATAGCCATTGCCACCGACGACGACTGCACCACGAGGGTCAAAATAACCCCGAAAGAAAGGAACAGAAGAACCGACAAATAGCCCATGCTCGAATAATGCGTTATCCACGCAAGAACGTCAGGATTAGACTGTATGTCCGGAACGGACTCTTTTAGAAAATCCAACCCCATAAAAAGCAGCCCGAATCCGACCAAGAACTCTCCAGAACTTCTCCAGCCCGGCCTTTTGCAAAACGTAGCCATCACCCCGATGCCGATTATGGGCAACGCTATGTCGGAAAGCGAAAACTTAAAACTCAGAATGGCTATTATCCACGCCGTCGTAGTAGTCCCCAAGTTCGCCCCCATGATGACGCCGATTGCCTCGCGCAGCGTAAGCAATCCGGCGTTCACAAAACTGACAACCATGACCGTCGTCACCGACGAGCTCTGAACAGTCATTGTCACGAGCGTCCCCGAAAAAAGCCCCGAAAACCGGTTGCCCGTCATTTTCCGCATCACGGTACGCAACCGCTCGCCCGACAACTTTTGCAGGCCCTCGCTCATCAGCTTCATGCCGAATAGGAAAAGGCCAAGGCTCCCGATTATCTGGAACACGGTGTTCATATAAAATGAAATTTGGCGTTGAACTTGCCAAAAATTAGAGTCTAATGCAATTTAATAATTTTTTTTCGTATGGCATTGATTGTTTATTCTGGAGGGTTGGATTCCACTGTGCTGCTGCATAAACTGGCAGCCGAAGGGAGGGCCGACGGCGCCCTTTGGGCCGACTACGGGCAGCGCCATAGGCGCGAATACGACTGCGCAGCTTCAAACTGCCGAAAGCTCGGCGTGGCTTTGGACGTGGCGGATCTTTCCGCGCTCCGGCCGCTTTTCGGCGACAACGCCCTGACATCGGCTGCTGTCGGCGTGCCGGAGGGCGAATACGCCGAATCGAACATGAGAATGACGGTCGTCCCCAACAGAAACATGATACTTCTGGCGATCGCCGCCGCGCGCGCAATCGCCTTAAAAACAGACTCCATAGCATACGCCGCCCACAGCGGAGACCACGCCGCATATCCCGACTGCCGAAACGAGTTTGCCGACGCCCTCGACGGCGCGCTGCGCCTGTGCCACTACGAACCCGTGCGCTTGGAACGCCCCTTCATAAACATGTCTAAAGCCGATATTGTAAAGCTCGGCGCCGAACTTAAAGTGGATTTTTCCGAAACATGGTCGTGCTACAATGGGGGCGAGCTTCACTGCGGAAAATGCGCTACATGCCTCGAACGCAAACAGGCTTTCAAATCGGCGGGCGTGGAGGACACGACCTCATACGCTGAATGAAGGGCAGCATGGCGCTCAAATTATCTATATTCACCCTCGGTTGCCGCGTAAACCATTACGAATCGGCAAGCATCGCCGACGCGGCGCGCGCGGAGGGTTTTGAGACGGTTCCCTGGGGGGAAAAGGCCGACGCATGCATAATAAACTCATGCGCCATAACCGCTCTCGCCGAAGCTAAAACAAGGCAGGCCGCCAGAATATTCGCGCGCGCCAACCCCGACTCTCCGATAGTCTTGACCGGCTGCTACGCCCAAACCTCGCCAAGCGAACTGTTGAAACTACCTAACGTAAAGCGAATCGTCGGCAACCGTGAAAAGCCAGGCGCCGTAAATGCGCTCAAAATGTACCTGGCCGCCGATTGCAAAAACGCGCCAATCCCGGCGGCAAGGGAGTCAATGTCCGGAAGCCTCCCGCTTTCTGACAGAATGAACCTAAAAATACAGGACGGTTGCGACAACGCCTGCTCATACTGCATAATTCCGCGGGCGCGCGGAACCCCTAAAAGCAGGAGCTTCGGCGAAATAGTCGCCGATGCGGAGAATCTCGTATCACGCGGCGTAAGAGAAATAATACTTACCGGAATTAACATATCAAAGTTCGAGGTTCCGGAAGGCGGATTGACCGGGCTGTTGGACAGGCTAAATAACATTTCCGAACTTCTCAGGCTCAGGATAGGCAGCATAGAACCCCCCCACCCGGAACTCGAAGCCTTGCTTGAACGCATGGCCGATCCTTCCCACAAGCTTGCGCCGCACCTTCACATGTCCGTTCAGAGCCTTTCCGACAACGTCTTAATTGCAATGCGACGCAAATATCCGGCGGAGGAATTTTTAAAAAGCCTCGAAATGATACGCGGCGTATCCGAATATATATCGGTCGGAACCGACATAATCTGCGGCCACCCCGGCGAAACCGAAAAAGATTTCGAAATCACAAAACGCCGCCTGCTAGGCTCCGGTGCGGCGTACGCGCACATATTCACGTTTTCACCCCGCGCGGGAACTTTGGCGGCCGCCATGAAAGACCAAGTTCCGACTGGAATCAGGAAACGGCGCTCCGACGAAATGAGAAAGGTCGCAGCAGCGCTTCGCGAGGCGTTTATCGCCAAGAATATCGGGAAAACCCGAAAGATTCTGCTCGAAAACCGGCTGAAAAACGGAGAATACATGGCGTACACCGACAACTACATACAAGTGTCCGCATACGCCCCCGAACCCGGATTGAAAAACCGCCTCGCTTATGCGCGGATCGCCCACTCAGACGGAAACGGAAATGTTCGGGCGCAAATAGAAAAAATCATATAGCCACAAAACGGGTGCTGGTCCAGACCAGCTATCCTACGGGAACACAAAGCCCCTGTTTCTCATCGCAAGGGTAATATCGAGTTCCGCAACACGTTTCCCATTTAATTCCACTGTCTTTTTATGCGGATACCTCACGCCGTCCTCGCAAACACGATAATCTGAAAATTTGGCGATCGCCTCGTTCGCCCCCTCTTTTATGTAAAGCGCCGACAAGTCTCCGGTAATCGGATTAAAAAAGTAGCGCAGCAACATTTGGCTCTCTCGTATCGATACGACCTCCATTTTAACGCCGTCGAGCGACTCGTATCCGTCGTAAACAAACTCGCCCAAAGCTTTACCGTCGCCGAAAGCGCGGGTGAAAATCGGTTCGTCAAAGCCTGAAAGCGCGCGGAGAACTATGCTTTCCCTGGCAGGGAGGGAAGTCTTGCGTCCGGACACTTTCATGTCAGAAAGGCGCGACACGTTCTCTGACGGCCTCCCTATAAAATACGCACGCTGTTTTTTTTCGGAACCAATTCTGAGGTAGCTTCTGCCGTTAGACCGCTTAATGCAGTAAAAATCCTCATCTTTCCCGTTTAGATCGACTTCTCCCTTTAAAAGCATGTCGCTGTATTTTGCAGATTTTTCGATAGGCCCGACGACATCGTAATACCTGCGGACTACCCTGTTGGCCTTGGAGTCCTCAAGGCGCCATTTTACTTCTTCTTTGTCGGCTAAAAGGGTTTCCTCCGACGACTCTATCATTTTCTCCCGATAGTATTCTATTATGAAATAGCACCCCGCGATAAACACGCACAATAGCGCCGCGTTGCAAAGACATTTAAAAAATAAAACCAGCGCCGAAACCGCCCTTCCGCCTTTTATTTTATTGGATTGCGACTTCCCGATGCGCTCCATGGCCTCAGCCTGCATCGCCATAACGGATTTTAAAGCGTGGCGATTTCCATTTTCCGCCTTGCCTTCCCCGTTTGATTTTTCTCCTTTGTCCGGATCCGCCGGGCCGCCTGCGTACTTCACGCCGCCAAACGAGCGGCTGGGAACCGGAGGCAAGACGGCGGGAGGCGGGGGAAAACCGGGAAACGGGGGGTGCCATTCGACAAATTCAACTTCTTCGTCCTCGCCTATCTCTATTTCGTCTCCATAATCCGCGAATTCGATTTCGGTTTCTTCGTCTTCGCTGTAAAAACCGTCCGGAATAAATCCGCCGCCGGGTTTCCCTTCGCCGCGCGCGTCGCCGTTTTCCCGGTTATTGTCGCCCCTTTTGCGCATGTCACTCCCTCGTCTGCCCGTTTCCGTAAACTTTGTATTTGTAGGAGCACAGCTCTTTCAGACCCATCGGCCCGCGCGCGTGGAGCTTGTCGGTGGATATTCCTATCTCCGCCCCGAAACCGAACTCGAAGCCGTCGGTGAAGCGCGTCGATGCGTTCCAATAAACGGTGGACGAATCCGTTTTGTCGAGGAATTCCTCCGCCGCATTGGGGTCCGACGTTATAATAAGGTCCGAATGGGCCGAACCGTACCTGTTTATAAAATCCGCCGCGTCCGCGACGGAATCGACAATATCGACAGAAATTATCAAATCGGAATACTCCGTTGAAAAATCCTCCTCGGAGGCCGGCAGAAAGCTTATGCCAGCGTTTTTCAAAATTCCGGCGCACCTTGCAGACGCCCTTATTTCCACGCCCCTTTTGGAAAGCGCCGCTGCAAGCACGGGCAGGAGCCTTTCCGCCGCATCCCTGTGCACTATCAAGTTCTCTGCCGCATTGCACACGCTCGGCCTTTGGCATTTCGCGTTTACGACGAGCGACTCCGCCATTCCGGCGTCCGCCGATTTGTCGGCATAAACCGTACACACGCCCTTGTAGTGCTTTATCACGGGTATCGACGAATTTTCCACGACAAAACGGATCAATTTTTCCCCTCCCCGCGGAATTATGCACTGCACGTATTCGTCGAGCTTTAGAAGTTCGCCGAAAGCGGACCTGTCGGTAGTGGGCATCATCTGCGAACTCGCCGGATTTATGCCCGCCGAAGAAAGGGACTCGGCAACAATTTCCGCAAGGGCCGAATTTGTTTGGAAACATTCGCTCCCGCCGCGCAATATGGACGCATTTCCGCTCTTAAGGCAAAGTGCGGCGCAGTCCACCGTGACGTTCGGCCTGCTTTCATAAACGATGCCTATTACCCCTATCGGAACGCGGACTTTGTCTATCCTCATGCCGTTTGGGCGCACGGAAGACTCGATTATCTCCCCCACGGGATCGCCGAGAGAGGCGACCTGCTCCACGCCCTCTGCCATGGCGGCTATTTTTTTGTCGTTCAGAGAGAGCCGCTCGAGCATGGGCGCCGAAATTAAGTTTCTCGCCGCCTCCACGTCTTTGGCGTTTGCGGCTTTTATCTCTTCCGCCCGTGAACGGATGAGCCCGGCAAGTTTCAGAAGCGCCGCATTCTTTTTTGCGGTCGGGCACAACGCCAACTCCAGCGAGGCCGCGCGGGCCCGCTTGGCCATTTCCAATATTTCGCTCATTGCAGCTGTGATATTTTTTTAATGTATTCGCAGCGGCGCTCAATTTCAGCCGCGCCGTTTTGTTCAAGCTTGTAGCATGAAAACGATTCGACAGTCATCGATGCGGTAGCGGCGCCGGCTATCATCGCGCGCCTAATCGTGTCGAAGTCGGTTTTTCCGCGCCCGGCCAAATACCCCGCAAGGGCGCCCGCAAAGGAGTCTCCCGCCCCGGTGGGGTCGTGCAGCGAAACGACGGGATAGGCCGGCACGACAAAAAATCCGTCCCTATGGAAAAGCATGGCGCCGTATTCACCGGTTTTGATGATTACGCTTTTTGCCCCGAGCCCCATCAAGTCGTTTCCGGCCACTATAATATTGCTTGTTCCCGCCAACATTTTTGCCTCCGAATCATTGAGAATAAGAAGGTCGCAGCGGCGCACAAGCTCAACAAGCGCGTCGCGTTCGGTGCTTATCCAGAGGTCCATCGTGTCCAAAACCACAAATTCCGGATTGTCCACCATATTCAGAACCTCCGTTTGCACGGAAGTCGATATGTTCCCCAAAAGCAGGTATTTCGCCGAGCGGGCGGCTTCGTTGAGCGACGGCCTAAAATTCTCGTACGCGTTCAGGCGGACATCGATAGTCTCTCGAGAGTTGAAATTTTCGTGGTACTTGCCCCGCCAAAAAAACGTCGGCCGGGAGGCGTCGAAACGGACGTTTGAAACGTCTATGGAGCGCGCCGCCAAACGTTTTGCGTCAGAATCTTTAAAGTCGTTTCCCACGACCGCCGCAAGCATTGTCGGCGCAAAGTAAGAAGCAGCCAGCGCCGCATAACTCGCCGATCCGCCGAGAATGAAATCGGCGCTGGCAAAAGGTGTTTCTATGCAATCGTACGCAATCGATCCAACTACGAGAAGTTTATCTCCCATTTTTCAACCTACCGCATTTTCGATATTATTTCTCCGGCGAACTCGGAACACTTGACCTCCTTGGACCCGTCTATGAGGCGCGCCAAGTCGTAAGTGACAGTCTTTGCCCCTATCGCTCCCTCGAGCCCCTTTATGATTAAATCGGCGGCTTCGCTCCAACCGAGATAGCGGAACATCATCTCGCCCGACAATATAACCGAACCGGGGTTTACCTTGTCGAGATTGGCGTACTTCGGAGCCGTTCCGTGCGTGGCTTCAAAAATCGCGTGCCCGGTGTCGTAGTTTATATTCCCGCCGGGGGCTATGCCGATTCCGCCAACCTGCGCGGCGAGCGCGTCTGATATGTAGTCGCCGTTAAGGTTTAGCGTGGCCACAATATCGTACTCGGCTGGGCGCGTCAGAATCTGCTGTAAAAACGCGTCGGCTATTACGTCCTTTACGACGATTCCGCAGGGGAGCCGGCACCACGGGCCGCCGTCGATGGGCTGCGCCCCGAACTCCTCGCGTGCCACCTTATAACCCCAGTCACGGAAAGCGCCTTCCGTGAACTTCATTATGTTACCCTTATGAACCAACGTGACGCTCTTGCGGTTCTGGGATATCGCGTAATTGATGGCGGAACGCACAAGGCGCGAAGTCCCCTCCTCAGAAACCGGCTTTATGCCGATTCCGCACGAATCGGGAAAACGGACCTTCGCAAAGCGGGCGGGAAAGCGGCTTTTCAAGAAAGCCTTTAACTCTTCCGCGTCCTCGCTTCCGCGCTCAAATTCAATTCCGGCGTAAATATCCTCCGTATTCTCGCGGAATATTACCATATCGACAAGATCCGGGTGCTTCACGGGGCTGTCCACCCCCTTGAAATAGCGCACGGGCCTCTGGCATACGTAAAGGTCGAGCTCCTGTCTCAAAGCGACATTGAGCGAGCGTATGCCGCCGCCTATCGGAGTCGTAAGCGGGCCCTTTATCCCCACGAGGTATTTCCTAAAAGCTTCGAGAGTCTCCTGCGGCAGCCACGAACCCGTTTTTTTGAAGGCTTTTTCCCCGGCGAGGACTTCAAGCCAATCAGCTTTTTTTTCACCGCCGTAGGCTTTTTCTATTGCCGCCTCAAACACGCGCACCGAAGCCGCCCAAATATCCGGGCCTATTCCGTCGCCTTCTATAAAGGGAATTACCGGTTTGTCCGGGACAACGAGCTTCCCGTTTTCCATTCTTATAATATTGTCGTCCATAAATAAATAAAACTACATAGTTTCAACATCAAAAACGACTTCTCCTCAAGCAAAAATTTATTTCCCCATACCGGCGCGCGGTCCGCCGCGTCCGGCTGAAAATTCTCGACACTTGCCCGCATAGGTGAGAAAAAAAAGGCGATGAAAGTTAAGGTCACGGTCATTAGACACCCCCGGGAGAACCTGAAAAAATGTTCTCTCCGCCATTTGCACGGACATCCGAACTTTGAATTTCTGACAGCATCGGACGGATTTTCATTCGACGCCTCCGGATACACTCTTCTGGAAATGGACGCCCCGCCCGTTTCGCCCGACGATACCGCGCGCCCCCTACTCATACTCGACTCCACATGGCATCTTCTTCCGCGCGTAAGAAACAAGATATACGGAAATTTCGCATCACGCTCCCTGCCTCCGACGATACGCACCGCTTATCCAAGAGCCTCGAAAATGCACAAGGACCCGGCAAGCGGCCTGGCGTCGGTCGAGGCGCTGTACTCCGCTTTAAAATTGATGGGAGAATCCGCCGACGGCATACTTGAAGCATATCCCTTTGCCGCCAAATTCCTTGAAATTAACGGTTGGCGATAAGGCGCGAAACCCGCGCGGCTTAACGGCGGAGAAGCCACCGCATAAACGGGCATTTCTGATTGAAAATGATGGGCAAATGCCCCCTGCCCCCCTCAAAACGCAGCCCCTTGGAACAAGCCCCAAAACCGCGCAAACCGCCATGCGGCAGCCTTGAGCCACAGCTTTTCGGAATAGCGAGCTTCGAAATGGAAATCCCTTTTTTTACGCGCGCACGGCGGGCATAAAAGACGCGCTTTGGCGTTGGCATTGACGCCTTCCCGCTTTTTACGCGCGCACGGCGGGCGGCCATAACCACCCCGCGCAAAAAAAGCGACCCCCCAATTAAACCGCCGCGTCAGGAACGGGATCCGAAGGATGGGCCATGTCGGGAGAAGGCGAATCGCCAACCTGCGCTGAAACGGATTTTTTCAGCGATTTTTTTCTTTCCCATTCCTCTTTGTCTGTGGGTACAAACGATCCGTCCAAAATTTTATACACATCGGCGCCGTCGATGGTCTCGCGTATGAGCAGTTCCCGCGCTATGGCGTCGAGCTTTGCCCGGTTTTCAGAAACTATTTTGCGGGCGCGCTCCAACTGCCCGTCGATAATTTCACTTACGCGGGCGTCAATTTCCTGCGCGGTGCGCTCGCTGAAATGCTCCTCGCGGGCAATCTCACGGCCGAGAAAAATATGGTCTTGGTTTTCGCCGAAAGATATCGGCCCCAAATCGCTCATGCCCCAGTCGCAAACCATTTTTCGCGCTATTTTTGTGGCCTGCTTAATGTCGGCGGCTGCCCCGTTTGTTATATCCACAATCACCTGCTCCTCAGCAACGCGGCCTCCCAGGCTTGTACATATATGGTTCAAAAGCGAAGCCTTGCTTTCCGTGCGCGTATCCTTAGACGGTATAAACATCGTCGAGCCGAGGCTTTGCCCGCGCGGTATGATCGTCACCTTGTGGACTGGAAGCTTGCCGTCGTCGATGAAAGCCTGCACGAGGGCGTGCCCGGCTTCGTGGTACGCCGTCAGCCTTTTTTCGTCGTCGTCCATGAGGCGCTTTCTCTCCCTCCCGAAAAACACCTTGTCGCGGGCCTCGTCTATGTCGGAGGAGCAAACGATTTTTTCGTTTTTGCGTGCGGCTATGATTGCGCTCTCGTTGAGCAGATTGGCCAGATCGGCACCGGAACAACCGGGCGTAATGCGGGCTATTTTAGCCAAATCGACGTCTTCGGAAAGCTTTATTTTTTTTGCGTGTATTTTTAAAATCTCCTCGCGCCCCTTGACATCAGGAAGGTCGATTACCACCTGCCTGTCGAAACGCCCCGGGCGCAAAAGAGCGCTGTCGAGAACGTCCGGGCGGTTTGTGGCGGCTATGATAATCACGCCGCTGTGGGCGTCGAATCCGTCCATTTCTACAAGCAGCGAATTGAGGGTCTGTTCGCGTTCGTCGTTCCCCCCTCCGAGGCCGGCGCCGCGCTGCCTTCCGACAGCGTCGATTTCGTCGATAAACACAAGGCAAGGCGCCGACTTTCGCGCCTGTTCGAACATGTCGCGCACCCGCGCGGCCCCCACGCCGACAAACATTTCCACAAAATCAGAACCGCTTATGGAATAGAACGGAACATCGGCCTCGCCCGCCACAGCCCTGGCAAGAAGCGTCTTTCCAGTCCCGGGAGGACCGACCATAAGTATGCCTTTCGGTATTCTCGCTCCGATGTCTTTAAAGCGCTGCGGATTTTTGAGAAATTCCACGACCTCCGAAACCTCCTCCTTCGATTCGTCGCAGCCGGCAACGTCGTCGAAAGTCACCCTGTCCTTGTCCGGAGTAAGAAGCCTTGCGCGGCTTTTGCCGAAGGTCAGCGCGCTTCTGCCCGAAGCCCGCATCTGGCGCATGAACAAAAAATACAGCAGGCCCACGATTAAAAGAAACGGAAGAACCGACATCAACAAATTCCCCCAAAATGTGCTGGCGGGAAGCTCCTTTATGTCCCACGGAGACGCCGGATCGGAAAGCTTTTTATACATATCGTCGGTCACGCGCCCGTTAAAAACGAACGGAAGCGTCCGCGGCTCGTTCGGGTTTGCGCCCTCCTTGCCGAACAGAGGATTTTTTATTTTGCCCTCTATGACATACCAGTCCTTCCCCGCGGACGGATCGTTGCGCATGGATATCGACGAAAGCGTATCGTTTTCGACGGCGTTCATCAGCTTGCGCACGTCGAACTCCTGCGTCTGGCCGCCCCCCATGCCCCTGGGAAGTGACACGAGAAACACCACCGCGCAAATTATCAGCAGCCAAACAAAGTACGGCCTGTTCGGCAGCTTTGAAAAACCTGAATTCCTGTCTTTATTTTCCATTTTGAAAAGAGAAAGCTAACACACCGGAGGCTTAAAGGTCAATTCTAATGCCTCTCCCGCGCCGGTTATTTTGTATTTGTCGGCGGGAGCAAGCGTCGGCACCCACAAAATGTCGCCTGTTTTATTACAGACAACGGGCAAAGCGTTTCGTTTCGCCCGCGGCGTTTTTTTGGCGTTTAACAAATATCCCAACTTTCTCGGAATGCGCCTTCCTAACGGAGCGTACATGTCGCCGGCGCTCCTCGAGCGCGCGACGGCCTCCTCCGCGCCCGACAGGGCGGATATGTCCAAGTAGGCCGAAACGCCGTCGACGTTGCGGCCGTCCATTAGCGCCCCGACTTCTTCTGAATCCAAAAATACGCGGCGCAAGCATACGGACGAACCGTCCGGAAGCGTATTTTCCCCAAAATTTAACGTTGCCGAAAAGCGTTCGCAAGGCTCCTTTTTTAAGACTGAAAACGAAGAGTCGGAAGGCTCGAACAACAGAAAAGCCCTTCCGGCGTCGGCTTTGCACCTCTCATTTTGCACCACTTTCGACACGAATTCGTCGACTCCGGGCGCGCGCATCGAAAGGCCGTTTGCCGCCATAAACTTTTCCGCCGCCCTCCTTACGAAAGACGCATGCGCCAGAATTACGGGCGAAAGCAAAGCCTTCTCCCTGTGATCCCACGCCCCGTTTTCCTTTGAAAACTCCGAATCGAAAATCGACGAGAGCGCCGACGAATCCTCCGACAACAAACGGCGGCATCTGGCGGCCGACGCTAATAAATCGGACGGCGCCGCTTTTTCAAATTCAGGCAATACGGCGTTGCGGATCCTATTCCTGAAAAAATCCGAGCCGAAATTCGACTCGTCTTCCCGCCATGCGATTTTCGCCGCCTTAAGCGCGCCGGTTATCGACTCCTTTCGCATTCCCAAAAGGGGTCTGACAAACTCCACTCCGCGCCAAACCGAAACTGCGCGCGGAGCGCAAAGCCCGTCCAATCCGCTCCCGCGCGCAATGCGCATAAGCATAGACTCGACGGCGTCTCCGAGGTGGTGTCCCTGCGCGATTGCGGACAACCCGAACTTTTCGGCGCACGAACGGAAAAATTCAAGCCGCAATGCCCTCAAAGCGTCTTCTCCGGCTTTTATCGGGGGGCGTTTGGGAGACCCGGTAAAAAAACGCACCCGCAGCCTTTCGCACTCTTTCTCCACGAATTTTTCGTCCGCATCCGCGGCCCTCCTTACCTTGTGGTTGTAATGCAAAACGACGATGTTCCCGGCCGCGGCGCCGAATTCCGACACGATGCAATGAAGCAGAAAGACCGAATCGGCGCCGCCCGAACAGGCTATGCCGACCTTCCCACCCCCCGACAGGACGGCGTTTAAACGCCCCCATGCCGCGCCGTCAAAATCCGCGGATATTTCGCAGCTTTCGCCTATTTTTATTTTTTTAACCATTTTTAAAAAGCGACAAAAGCATTATCGACAGTCCGGAAACCGGAGCAAGCACGAATCGCAAAAACACGCTTTTACTGCGCTCGAAACAGACCGAAATCGCTAAAAAGCAGAATACCGCGCAGTAGGCCGCAAGAAAGCTCGGCAAAGGAAAGTCTATTCTGCCGCTCCACGTTTCCGCCGCAAACTTTGCCGCCGAAGACATCGCCCCGACAACCAAAGCCGCAACCGTATTCAGCGCCGACGATATGAACGACGGCAACGCAAATCCTGCAACTCCGAGCCCCACTGCTATTCCGGCGCCTCCCACAAAAAATGGCGAATATACCGCCGACATCGGCGCCACATAGGAGAAATAATGCGCGCTAAGCGGCGCCGCCGCAAACATAGCCCCGACGGAAATGCAAAAAGCCCCTACAAAATATGTGCGCGCCCATTTGCAAAATCTCCCAAAGGCCGACGTTTCCGCCACGTGAACCTTCGGAAAGGTTTTTAACGCGGCGTATCTGTAAAGCGGAATCGAATACACGAAAATCGCCGCCACGATGGAATATGACAGCCCGAAACCCGCGTCAAAAACGATGTCCGGAGAATACAGCACCGAAACGAAAGCTGCAAACACAAGCGCCCCGAACGGACGCATTCCCCGCGAAAACGCCAACGCAACCCATACGACCGCTATCATTCCGAACGCCCTCAAAGCCGACGGGCGCGATCCGCACGCACACACATAAAGATACAGCGCCGGAAGCGCAAAAACCGGCTGCAATCGCCAATTTACGCCAAAAAGCGAAAGCGCGCCGTATAAAATCGCAGCTGCAAAACCCACATGCAAACCGCTTATGGCGAAGACATGCATTGTCCCCGTATCGGCAAACCCCTTCTTTTGCTCCCTTGTCAGAAGGCTTTTATCGCCCAATATCATGGCGCGATATGTCAAAGCCGCCTCGCTTCCGTCAAGGCCGTCGAGAAGAAACGTTGACAGCGACCTCTCCATATAAGAGCGCACGCCCTCGTAAAAATTGAACCTTCCCTCCGCCTCGCCGATTATTTCGGCGTCCGCAACGCGGCAGATCATCTTAAAAAATATGAACCGGCTGCGGAGATATTTTTCAAACGCTCGGCTTTCGGGCTTATTGGCGTAAAATCCGCGGGATTTTGGCTCGTCGGGAAACGTGGCCGAAAGGACGCCTTTAAAACGCACAGTTTGGGACACCACAAAATTCTTGTTTGGCGCCGTAGCCCGCTTGCCGTCAGACACCGTAAACCACATCTTGCACCCCTTCGCGTTTTTTGCGCACTCGGGAGCAGAAATTATCGTTGCTATTCCATAGCGCGAATCGTTAACTCCGCGGGAGACTTCGTCTATCCTTGCCACTATCGACATCTCGCGCGGAGCGAAATTTTCATACGGGTTCGCCTCCACGCGCAAATAAAAATACCACACGAAAATCAAGAAGGTCCCCGCCATGCGCGCGCAAAAACATATGCGCCTAAAAACCGGCAAAGAACGCGACTCCGAAAATAAAAGCGGAACGGCAAACCTTAACGTTGCCTCCGCCAAAACAAACGCCAATCCCCAAGAGAGGAACGAATCCGCAAAAGCTCTAAGCCACCCGAAACACCCCGCCGCAAAAAACGCCGCCAGCGCCGCGAGAAGATACGGCAATATGGGCGTGTAAAACCGCGAGCTTCCGATACCGCGCCCGCCAGACTCACCGAGCGGAACAGCCATTATCTTTCCACAAGCGACAGTTCCGACAGGGAATCCGCGGAGGCGTCAAACTCCATTTTGCCTATCGCGCCGTCGTATTTCAGGTTTTTAAAATAGCCGCGCATCTTTGACGGCATAAGGCGCGCCTTTTCGGCTGCCGCGGCAAGAAGGCGTATGCTGTCGTATCCGTAAGCCGACTTCCACGACGGCTGAACGCCGTATTTGGCCTTATACGAAGAGACAAAGCGCTTCGACTCCCCGCCGGAGACTCTCCCCTGTTCGAAAAGCGTCTTTACCGAATACAGTTTGATTCCCGCGGGCACGGTAAAGCTTTCTTCTGCTATGCCGCAGTTTGAAACGACTGTCTTCCCGTATCCCGCGCGCGCAAGGCTTTCGACAAAATCCCGAAGCTCAGAGCCATACCCGACGTAAAAAACATAATTGGAGGAAAAACGCATTATTTGGCGGCTGAACACATCGAAACGGCTCTCGCCTTCGCCAAAAACGTCGCGGTATAGTTTGGTCTTATCCACTTTAAGGTTAAACCCGAGATAGTCGGCGTCGGCCTTTCCGAAGAAGTCGTCCACATTCATCATTACCAACTGCACATCGGCCGCGCCGTCGCGCTTGACGGCCTTCGCCATAATGTCGCCTTCCTGGGCGCCGTTGATGAATATCCTGGTACAATTCGGCATGTCGAGCGTTATCGGCGGATAGGAGCACATAAAATTGACAAACACGTCGTCGCATTTTCCCACAAGGGCCTTCTTTGTTATAAACTCCCTTCCGTATCCGAGATTGAACACCTTCACGCCCGCGCGGCGCATGGAGTCGAACTCCTCGTTAAAAGAAAAACCCTCTGCCGACGCGTCGCGCACCTCGAGGCTTACGGGAAAGCCGCCGACTCCCCCGGCGGCGTTGATTTCATCGCGCGCAAGCTCCATTCCACGAAGAATGTCCGCCGACGCCGGCGCGCGTATTCCCCCCATGGGCAATATGACGCCGATAGGATAGGTCGCCGGCTTTTCAACGCCAGCGCATCCCAAAAACGCCGCGGCGCACAGCGCGCCCGCTGCAGAAAAAAATCCGAATTTCATGGCGCACAGTTTGACCGTATTTGCGCCGGTAGCAAGCATACTTTTTAAGGCGGGCTAAAGCCCCACGCTCAGCCATTGAAACGCGAAGCTACTTTTCAAGCCTTACGGAAATGACGACCCTCACGACCCTTCCGCCGTCGGAGGCGAACTTGCGCTTTATTTCAGAATACGGCCCCTGCGCGTCGAGGTCCGAATCTTCGCGCGCGGGAACGCTGTTTCCAGAACCGCTATCCCCAGAACCGGCGTCTCCCGAACCGAATATGCCCGATTTTGCAAGCGCCTCAGAAAGCGAACGCGCCTTCTCCGGCGGCATGCGTCCAAACTGTATGCAATACGGCTTCCCGACCGCCAGATTCAGGCCCTTTATGTCGTACTTCTCAAAACGCTCCACAACGGGATGCTTAGTTATGGAATTCGAGTTGTTGTTGCCGTCGGAATAAAAACTCGACAATATGCGGGAATACGCGTAATCCATGTCTATGGAAACGTTTTTGCCAGACGCCTTAACAAGCGTAATGCTACAAAAAGACCCGTAATCTATTTCCTCGATGTCCCCGGTGTATCGCGGGCGCTTTTTTAATAGTTTCTGATATTTTACGTCGTCTTCGGTCATTTCGTATTTTTTGCGGAAGGCGTCGTACGCGGGCGCAAACCCCTGGGAGCCGCGCGACGCAAGCTCGTCGAGGGACTCAAGTTCCTTCATTTTCTCGGCTATGGAATCGCGCCGGCCAGACGCCAATTCAATGCGCCGCTCTGCGGCATCAAGCTCCCTTGAGGTCGCGTCGAGGAGGCTTTTTACGACATCGGCGGGCTTTAGCTTGGACTGTTCGGCGTTTTGCGCCTCCTCCAGTTCAAGCGCTTTCTTCGCCTCCAAACCCTTGTGTGGAAAACCTTTAGCCCTGTATCTTTTAGCCAAAAGCATTCCGTCAAAACCCTTTGTTTGTGTGTCTCCGGCCGAAAGTGTAAACGACAGCTTGTCCTCCGCCCGATTACCCACAAGAGTTTCGACGGTTATGCGGTAGGACTGACCGAACGCGCATCCGGCAAATACAAAGCATAACAATACTGACAATTTCCTCATATCTGACAAGCAACTTAATTGGAGTGAAAAGAGCAACCGCTAACCTCAAAATCACCGCTTGTCAAGTCAACAAGATTTATTCCGAAACAAATCTTCCGCAAACCGACGCAAAAAAATAAAAAGACCCCGCCTGCGGCTTTTAAGAAAGTTTCAAAAAACCGCCCTTTACCCGAAAAGCATGTTCTGTGCAATATCGCCCGTCCGAAAAATCCCGATATAAGCGCGCCGCAAAACGCATAGAGAAAAAAATTCTTTTGATAAAATCCCTCTCCCAAAAATGGACGGATATTTTACCCCCATAACATTGGCCGCAAAAGCCGAGTGCGCCGCAGTTGATTTTGCGCGCCACCGCGCCAATGCGCAGCCATATTTTTACGGTAAGACGTGAAAACTCCGCGCTCAAACGTGCGCATCAACCCCTAAAATTCCGCCGGCGCAAAACGCCACGTTATCCCCATGCCGCCCACGCGTTTCTATTTATCGGCATAGCCCTTCGCGGAAAGCCAAAGCAAGCCACGCCTAAGCCGAACCTGCGCCTTCCGCCGGCGCCCGGCGGCGAAATTCCATCTGCCTTCAGCAAAATTATCCGCTTGCGCTCTGACAGACTGTAAAAATTGCGTGCGGCTGCAAATGGGCGTTAGACGCTTCACAAAAAAGCAGCGGGATACATTAAGTCGAAAATGTTATCCGCGCGCAAAAAAACTTGTTGCCCGAAAACATGCAATGCGCCCGCAAAGAGCGAGGCAATACCCTTTAAGCCCGGCGGCATAAAGACTTTCTGCGCATTGCAAATATACGGCAATTTTAAGGCAAACCGCCTTATTTTAGCGCCTAACCCGCCTCCATAAAATCTCGGCGCAACCCCGGGACGATAAGCCGTTGCGCCATAATTAAGCGTTCCCGATTTTCCCGAACAAAATTCCCCATCGAATAAATACAAGAAAAAGGGCTTCTTGCGGTTCTCAAGAAGCCCCCAAAAAAAACATTATGCGTGCCTATCTTCCGCGCCTGCGGCGCGCCGCGAAGGCGAATGCCAAAACCGCGAATATCGCCGCATAGGCCGAAGGTTCGGGAACGGCTTCAATGTAAACCATTCGAAGTCCGGTCCACACATCCGACGAGTCGCAATCGTTCCCGTTTAAAAATAGCGTGACGTCTAACCCCGTATTTTCGCTTGCGGAAGTCGTGGCGTATGTCCCGCTTATTACAACACCTTCCGGCATGGACAGAATTCCTCCTTCGGGATAAAGCGTGTCGGTCCACTCCGAAGCGTTGCCCTCCTGGTCGAATGTTCCGTAATAGCTGGACGAATTCGGATAGGAGCCTACATCGGTAAATCGACTGCGCGCTGTCTCGTCGTAATTTTTAGACGCTAAATTTGCGGTGTTTGCCTCGGAAGTGGGAAGCGAAGCCGTCGGCGCCGTATCGCTTTGGGTGGCAAACTGATAGTATCCGCCTTCGCCGCCGTTCAATTCCGGAGAATAATATCCCGCCTTCACCCATTCATCTATGCTGCAAAGCATGTATCCGCCTTCGCTCCTTTTGGCGTTTTTAAACACGTCCACGCTAAAGCCGTAAGTTTTAAAGTCGTAAACACCCGAGAGGCAGTCTGATCCAGCGCTTGCCCCGTTTGACAACCAATTGGAATAAAGCGCGCCGGCGATTGCGCTGACATAAGTAATGGGAGCTTCTCCCTGATTGTTTATAGCCTCAAATTTTCCGGAACCGCTGTCGTATGTAATGACGTTCGGCTGGTGCGAAAGCCCCTCATAAATACATACCTCTCCAATGGAAGTATTGAGCATAACGTTCATATTTTCCGAATTTACGCCAACGCCGGAACCGAAGGAATTTACAAAATTTAAATACTGCGATACCGTGACTTCGGTTTTGCTTATGCTATATTCGTATGCGACGCTTCCATATCCGTTATAAAGCGATGTTCCAGACGAATACGCCGCATTGCCGGCATTGCCAACCCGCGCCATCTCCATGCCGTTTGCGCCTGTTCAATAATCCGGCGCGGCGTATAAAAATCCGGCTCCCATAAAGAGCAGGCAGTTAAACGTGATTCTTAACATGATTTTCCTTTCCCTTTCTGATAGATTGCCAATTGCGGCGGCACTGATAGGCGGAACCATGTTCGCATTTCCGCCCGCCGCTTTTTCAATCGAGTAAAATTGTCTCCGCCCAACCGCAACCAAAGCTGTCATATAAAATATGGCGTCGGGATTGCCGCGTTATGCGCAAAACAAGCGTACACATAACTTTCCCTAAAAAGAAAGGACCGGAACTACCGCCGTACATATTCCATACCGATTGTGCGATTAACTTAGCAATTAACTAATTACAGACAAAAGGCATTACAAGCTTAATTTATCGGCAAAAAAATTCGCCTTGCGAGGCTCGCGCGCGCAACTTTTTGCGGTTTGCGTGACGCCGATTTATGCGAAATTTCAACGCTTAGGGCGCTTTTTATACGCATAGGAAACCGCCGCCCATTTCCGCCTTTGAAGCATCAAAATACAGACGCGGGCGCGCCCGATAGCGCCGAAAAACCGGCGGGCTATAAACCGCGGCATAATTGAAGGCCGGCCCGTTCCCTCCAACGAAGGCCCATAATTTATCTTAAAAAATTAGGCGATGCCGATAAAAGCCGAGCTTCCGTTGTAAGCCATATTGAAACGCAGGATATTTAGCCCGAATGCCCCGGCGCCGGCAAAATTCGATTTCTCGTTGGCGCCACAATTGTGGCGGAAAAGGTTTGAAAATTAAGCCCGGTAAAATCCATGCCCGAAAAAATAAAACCGGCACAAGTTTGCGCGCCTGATTTTTTAGCCCTTTTTCATGTTGACCCGCAATTTGCAAAATAGCGGCCAATCGGGATATTATACATACGGGGCGCGCGCCCGCCCGAAACTCGTTAGGCAGCAGAGGGTTGCGAACCCGCGCATCGGCAAAGCTACTTTAGCCATGAAACCCAAAACCGTATCCCGGCCGAAATAAGCACTGCGCAAGGTGCGCATATTTCAAAATAAGTCGCGTTAAAAAAACAAACTCCGGTTATTTTTTTCTTTAAGAAAGAGAGGAAAAAAGCATATTTGAGCGAAAAATCGAAAATATCGCCGAACGCATTTCATGGGGAAACGCGTGTGGTGTTAGGCGTTTTTAATATCCGGACTTTGTTCCGGGGCGCTCCCAAGGGCCGATGTTTTCCAATCCGCAACTGCGGAACAATACTGCACATACCGAATATGGACGAATCCAAACCGAATATTATCAAACGGCTTTACGACTGGACAATCTCATGGGCGGAAAGGCCGCAAGGGCTGTGGGCCCTGGCAGCGCTTTCGTTTGCCGAATCCTCTTTTTTCCCCATACCTCCGGACGCTCTTTTGATACCGCTTGTGTTTGGCGCCCCGAAGAAATGGATTCGCATTGCGGCTATATGCACTGCCGCGTCCGTTTTCGGCGGCATATTCGGTTGGTATATCGGCCATGTCGCTTGGGACGCAACACAGTCGTTCTTTTTCAACTATGTTCCCGGATTTACGCACGAAAATTTTGAATTTGTGCAACGCAGCTATCAGGACAACGCGTTCCTCGCCGTTTTCGGCGCCGCGCTGACGCCCATACCATACAAAATATTTACAATCGCCGCGGGCGTGTGCGACGTTCCAATATTGACGCTCGTGTTGGCCTCCATTCTGGGACGGGGCGGAAGGTTCTTTTTGGTGGCGCTGATCATATACTTTGTGGGACCGAAAGCCAAGCCTCTCATCGACAAATATTTCAATACGCTCGTAAGCGCATTTTTCGTGCTGCTCGTGCTCGGATTTATCGCGATAAAATACTTGCTAAAATAAACGGCGCGCAGCAGACGGCACGCTCTTTTTGCTTGTATAAACGCGGCGTTTTATAGTAGGTCTAAGGCATGCAGGATTCTAAGGTTCTCGGCATAGACATCGGCGGTTCGGGCGTCAAGGGCGGAATCGTTGACGTTAAAAAAGGCAAGCTCAAGGGGGAACGCGTGCGAATCCCCACGCCAAAGTCGCATGACCCAAAGCTGATTGTCGACGCAGTGGCGCAAATAGCCGAATCTTTTGAATGGAACGGCATCATGGGCTGCGGCTTTCCCGGCGTAATACGCTCCCAAGTGATTGAAACGGCCGCAAATCTCGGCGGCAAAAAAATCATAGGCACAAACCTTGCCGAGCAAATAGGCGCCGCATGCGGCTGCGAAGCATGGATTATAAACGACGCCGACGCGGCGGGTTTGGCGGAAATAAAATACGGCGCCGGCAAAAACTGCAAGGGAGTAGTCTTAATGCTAACTGTCGGCACCGGCATAGGAACGGCTCTTTTCACCGACGGAAAGCTCGTGCCTAACCTCGAATTCGGGCATCTCAGAATGCGCGACAAATTCACCTCAAAAAACGTCGCCGCAGAAAAGCTGTATTCCGACGCCGCCAGAAAAAACCACGACTACACATGGAGGGTATGGGCGGAGCGGTTTAACAAATACCTGCAATACGTTCATTCTCTATGCTGGCCCGACCTAATCATCATAGGTGGAGGCGCTGCCTCGAAAAGCGAAAAGTTCATGAAATACATCGACGTGGACTGCGACATCGTGACCGCCGAGCTTGAAAACCGCGCCGGCATAATAGGCGCGGCATACATGGCTTCCAAAATCCTCAAGAACAGAAGCTGACATCATTCCTGCAGAGGAGGCGCAAAGTTCTTTCTATGATAGAATTTTCGGCTTAACGCAAGAGGCTTTAGGAAAAGGCTTACAGAAGCGCACCCGCCTTTTACCGCGATGCTGGCGCATCGACATTTGGTGACGACTCTTTGATAATATCCACTCCCCAATTCTCCACAGTTTTATACGAGCCCTTCGCCGGAGCGTGGCGCGACTCTTCGTTTATAAAAAGGCGCTTTGGCGTTTTTATGCTGTTGTAGGCCGCATAGCATGAAGTAGGCTCGCAGACGTTGTCGGCATAATTTATCATAAACACCACTTTGCCCTTTATCCGCGGGGCAAAATTCACCGCGTCGATATACCGGGCGGCCTCAACCGCCTTTTTGTCGTAATTTCCGGCCGCGTCGAGCCTTGTAAAATGCGGCCAGCCCGTAGTCCTTCCGACAACGGCCCCGCTATGGTCGCATATTGCTGGGAACATTGCGGCCACCACAGTGACTTTGCCGTTCAAGCCGCCGGCCGCCAAAGCCTGGCCCCCTCCCTGGCTTCCGCCGCAGACCATCAGGTTTTTGCCGTCCCACTGGGGTTGGCTCGTAATCACGTCCATAGCCCGCATCAAACGCATGTAGAGCGTGCGGAAGAAAATGGTGTCCCTGTCATGGCAATTTTTAATCGGATAATCCTTAAGTTCGCCTTTCGCCAGATTGTCATAGTATTCTTTCGGTTTCCCGTTCGGAAGCCCATGTGCGTTGAAGTTTAAAGCTATAAAACCGCGTTTTGCCCAATTGCAAACGGCGTGCAAACCGGAGCTACGCACTCCAGCCCCTTGCGTATTGACTAGTGCGGGCAGGCTGCCCGGAACGGCGTTTTTCGGATAGGCTATATATGCGCTCAACTTTCCGTTAAACGTATCGGCCTGAACGTCAAATGCCTCAACACCCTTGACTGTAGGCTCTACCCTTTTCATGGAAATATTCATGGGAATGGCAGCCAGTATTTCCTTTTGTCTGTCCCAATATGCGTCGAAATCGTCCGGAGCAGGCAGGCTCGGCTTTATTTCGAGCGGGTCAAACGCGGCACCCGCAAGCATATCCACCGCCTTTTTCTTCCCGCCGGCCGACGGCAGATATACCAACATTTTGCATTTTAAAAATCCCGGTTCGTTTAGCGTTCCGGAAACGGAAAATTTTCCGTCTTTGGTTTCGCCGCTAAAGGTTTTACCCATGGGCACGGAATCCTTCGTTATTTCTGCGTTTACCTTCAAGCCGTCCACTGGCTTGCCGTCTTTAGAGACGCAAAGAAGAAAGTCGGCATTCTCGCCTTGCCTATATTCGGAGCCATCTTTTGACGCCTTGAGGCGCAAAGTATAGCCCAATTCGTTTTTTG
>CALXLM010000043.1 GCA_944389195.1 uncultured Opitutales bacterium | reverse complement strand
TCGTTTAACAATTTGACGGTGTCCTTCTACGCGATAGAAAAAAGAGGCGTTGGCCTGTTCGGGCATGCGGAGTTTTCGAAATCGCCGGTTATGCGGGCGATCGCATTTTTGTCGTACTGCTTTTTCTACCGCGGCGACGTTAAAAGGTCGCCGCACAGGGTGGATGTCGTGTTTGACGGCGGGTTTGTCGGCGGAGACAGGGGAATAGCGCACCAGATAAATTCGGAGCAGTCGAAAATTTCGCTGATAACGGGCTTTGCCATAGATTTTCCCGGTGCAAGGAAGATTGCCGACATTGAAAACGTCAAGGTGAAGCCCGCCGATATTTCCCTCAAACCGGCAGCTTCCGAGCGCCTCCACCCTTCAAAGGGAGAGGGCTTCGATTTGGACGCGTTCGTTTCTGTCTTAAGGGGAAGGGGGATATTGAAGTCCGACAATATTACTAAACCGTCGGAGGGCGTTTTCCAGAGCGACACAGGCGAGATAGTCCTGCGCATGAAAGAAAGGCTCGCACGGGTTGTCACGGCAAACAGCGAGGCCGTAGCTCTCAAACCCGAAACCAAAGGCGAAAAGTTGGGAATACTTACGGTAAATTCAACGAGCGTTCCCGCGGCTGTCGCGGTGGCGAGCGTTGACGGAAGGCCCCTTGCGGAAAGTTCTCGCATGGTGCTCATATATTCGACCGACACCATCGCTACGGATTTCAAAGTGTCGGCTTCAAGAAGGATTTTAAAGTCGCGCGGCAAGCCACCGATTCTCGTTCAGGTCGGAAAGCTGTCGGCAGAAGTCAGGCTGCCTAAGCCTTCCGCGGGCGGGGAGCCGTCTTATTCCCTATATGCGCTCAAACTCACCGGCGAGCGCGCGCAAAAAATTCCGGCAAAGATTTCCGGCGGAACCATGCATGTTCAAATAGACACTTCCAAGCTCGAAAAAGAACCGGCTGTGTTTTACGAAATCGCCGCGGATTAAGCGCACCGAAGCGCCGTTGCCGAAGCGCGTTTTGCCGCTTTCAAGGCGCGCTCAACGGCAAAGCTTTCCTCTCTCCCCTAAAAAAGATTCTCCGTGCGGCGAAGGCGGGTTTTGGCGGAAAAACGGCGGTGCATAAAATACGAAGCCGGCAAGCTGACAAAGAAATTTTCTTTCTTGCCGCGTTTGGACCGGCGGGATTCGGAGAGATGCCAGCCGTTTCTTTGCGGGTTACAACTCTCCGAATGGAGTCTTTGGGAAGGGCGCATGGCAATTTGGCGCGCCGGACGGCCCAACGCTGGAACCCCGCCGCATTCGAACGCGTATTTTCGACGGTTGCGCAAGTATGCGGGCGTCAGCGCAGTTTTTTGGGAAGTTTTCCCACCAAGTCTTTGAAGCTTTCGGCGCAGTCTTTTTTGCAAATGAGAGTGGCGTCTTTGGTGTGTACCACAATCAGGTCGCGCGCGCCGACGATTGCGGTGCTTCGTCCGCCGGCGTCGAATACCGTGCAGTTGGCGGAATTTTTTGAAAAGGTTTTCCCCCTCCCGGCGCATACGATGCCGTTTTCGTCCGCCTTAAGGTGCCTTTCCAGCGCGTTCCACGAACCCGCGTCGTCCCAATCGAATGAGGCAGGAACGACGTATACGTTTTCGGCCTTTTCCATGACGGCAAAGTCGATGCTTATTTTTTTAAGATCGCCGTAATGCGCGGAGCATGCGTCGTCCAATGAGGCCCCTTTTTTCATTTCGGAGCGGATTTTTTCGAAAATTTTATGTGAGTCAGGAATGTATTTTTTTGCCGCTTTGAGGATAGACTCGGTTTTCCATGCGAATATGCCGGCGTTCCAGTAAAACGAACCCGATTTGACGAAGGCTTTTGCGCGGGCGATGCCGGGCTTTTCGAAAAATCCGGCGGCCTTGTAATAAACGCCGCTTTTGTTTTCGGCCTTTTTGCCGCGCTTTATGTATCCGTATCCAGTCGCGGGGAACGACGGGGAAATGCCGACCGTCACGAGCCTGTCGCCGCCTTCGGCTATTTCGAACGCCGCGCGCATGGTTTTAGAAAATCCCCCCGAGTTTTTTACGATATGGTCGGAGGGAAACACGGCGAAAGACGCGTTTTCGTTTCTGCATTTTATGGCGGTGGCCGCAAGCAGAATCGCCGCGGAGGTGTCGCGTCCGCACGGTTCGGCTATCACGTTTCGGCGCGGAATTTCCGGCGCATATTTTGCGATGCCCCGGGTTTGTTCGCCGTTTGTTATTACCAGAATATTGCCGGGGGGAACTATTTTTGAGATGCGCCTGAAAGTCTGCGACAAAAGGCAGCCCCTTCCCCCAAAAACATTCCACAAATGCTTCGGCCTCGACATTCTGCTAAGCGGCCAGAATCTTTCGCCGGCGCCGCCGGCCATAATTACAGCGAATCTTTCTTCCATGCGGCAAGTTTTATTCGGGGGAACCTTTTTGCAAGTTCAAAGTTTGCGGTCGAAGCCGAAAAAATCACGGGCGTTTTGCGAGGTGGCCCGCGCTATGTAATCCTCGGACACGCCGAATATTTCCGCCGCGGCTTTTGCGGTCTGAGAAAGCATGAACGGCTCGCAGGCCTTTCCGCGGTAGGGGACGGGCGCAAGGTACGGGCAGTCGGTTTCGAGCATGAGGTAGCCGAGCCCCTGCTCGAGCATTGAGCCCCTCATTTGGCCGGCGTTTTTGTAGGTGATGATTCCCGTGAAGGAGGCCCTCGCACCGAGCCTGTTCAGTTCCGCAACCTGAAGCGGCGTTCCGCTGAAGCAGTGGAAAACCGCGTTTGAAAAATTAAAGCGCGCCTTTTCCATTTCAGCTATGCAGTCTTCCAGCGCGTTCCGGGCGTGGACGCACACTTTAAGGCCGAGATCGGCGGCGATTCTCAACTGCCTGGAGAAAATTCGGCGCTGGCGCGTTTTGATATTTTCGGCTTCTTCCGGATCAGCCGGCAGCCGGTAATAATCCAAGCCTATTTCGCCTATTCCTATCGGGTCGGATTTTCCGCCGGAAATGAAAAGCGACGGAAGGGCGTCGAGCGCGTCGTCGGAACTGTCCGTTATGTCGGTCGGGTGAATGCCCGCCATCCACGAAATTTCGCTGTGGCGTTCGGATATTTTTGAATACGCGGCCCAGTCGCCGGGCGAAGTGGAGCAGGCTACGATTCTTTCGATTCCGGCGCCGCGGGCGCGCGACAGCACGCCTTCAAGTTCGCCCCTTCTTTCGAATCCTTCAAGATGCGCGTGGGTGTCAGTTAATTTCATGGATTGAATTTTTTTACGATAATTAAAAAGGCTCAAACAAGTAAAAAAGAAAGGAAATTCATGTCAATATTGGTAGGGAAAAAAGCGCCTGATTTTTGCGCGCCGGCAGTGGTGGACGGAAACATAGTAAACAATTTTAAACTTTCGCAGTTTTTCGGCAAAAAATACATACTGCTGTTTTTTTATCCGCACGACTTCACGTTTGTATGTCCCACGGAAATCGTCGCATTCCAAAAGGCCCTCCCCGAATTTGAAAACCGCGGAGTTCAGGTTGTGGGGTGCTCGATAGATTCGGCGTATTCGCACTTCGCGTGGATAAACACCCCCCGCGAAAAGGGCGGTATCTCCGGAGTGACGTACCCGCTCGTCGGAGACGTGAACAAGACGATATCGTCGGCTTACGGCGTGCTTGCCGGTTCCCTGTCGGCCGACGCCTCCGGAAACTTGGTCGCCGACGGGCAGTTGATAGCCTACAGGGGCTTGTTTCTGATAGACAGGGGCGGAATAGTTCGCCATGAAGTCGTCAACGACTTTCCTCTCGGGCGCTCCACTGCCGAGGAGATTAGAATGGTTGACGCCCTCCAACATTTCGAACAGTTCGGCGAAGTATGCCCCATGGATTGGCACAAGGGCGAATCCGCCATCAAACCGACAAGCGGCGATGTAGGCAGGTATCTTTCTTCAAAATAATTTCGGTTCGGCTTCGGCGGCGCGGAGCTGTTTCGGAGGTTCGGAAGCCCGTTCGGGCATGCCGGATTCTGCGCGCAACGGGCGAGAGTATTTCCTTGCCTAAGCCTTTAGTTTTTCTTTAACTGTAGCCGAACATGGAAGAAATAATCGTGATTGGAAGCGGTTGCGCGGGTATGGGCGCCGCCATATATGCGGCTCGCGCCGGAATGAATCCGCTTGTGCTTGAAGGGTCCCAGCCGGGCGGACTTTTAACTACGACAAGCGACGTCGAAAATTTTCCGGGCTTTCCCGAGGCGGTGAACGGTTTTGAGCTGGTTTGGAAAATGCGCGAACAGGCGCAGAAATTCGGCGCCCGCGTGGAAAGCGCCGTCGTTGAAAAGGTCGATTTTTCAGGGGGCGTTAAAAAGCTATTCTGTTTAGGAGGCAAAATTTACGAGGCGCGCAAGATTGTAATAGCGACGGGCTCGTCCCCGCGCATGACTGGCGCCAAAGGCGAGGCCGAACTTTACGGAGGGCGCGGGGTTTCGGCCTGCGCAACTTGCGACGGCGCATTTTACAGAAACAAGGACGTTGCGGTTATAGGCGGCGGGGATTCCGCCTGCGAAGAGGCTCTGTTTTTGACGCGCTTTTGTTCGTCCGTCAAAATAGTCCACAGGCGCGACCGCTTTAGGGCTTCTAAAATCATGGCCGAACGCGTTCTTGAAAACCCCAAAATTTCGCCGGTATGGGACAGCGTTCTCGAGGAGGTTTTTGCCGACGAATCGGGCCTGTGCCGCGGAATCGCCGTCAAAAACGTAAAAACGGGCGCGGTTTCGGAAATTCCGTGCAAAGGGGTTTTTATCGCCATAGGCCATGTGCCCAATACGTCGGCGTTTAGGGGAGCCGTCGATATGGACGCGGAAGGCTATATCGTTCCACACGGCGGCACTCTCGTGAAAACGGACGTTGAAAACGTGTTTGTGGCCGGAGACTGCTCCGATAAAACGTTCAGGCAGGCCGTGACGGCTTCGGCCATGGGTTGCATGGCGTCTATTTTGGCGAGCGCGTAAATTTTAAAGCGTTCGGCGCGCAGCCGGACAAAATGCAAGGGCAAAAAATGGTAAAACTTTCGACATCTATTCCGGATTCGATGGCGCAGCCCGCCGAGGATGCGCTTTGCCAGCTTGTGCGTTCCGAGTGGGGCATTGAAAAGGCTCCCGGTCGCGAGCCGGTGTTTTTCGGGTATTTCGATTCGGCGGAACAGGCGCGCAAATCTTACGCCGAGGTTCGCAAGATTTTGCCTTTCCTCCCGGAGGATTTTTCGACGGAGGACGTGAACGACTGCGATTGGCGCAACGAATATAAAAAATTTTTGAAGCCTTGGTCTTACCGCGATTTGCATTGGATTCCAGAATGGATGAGGGGCGAATACGCCGTTCCCGCCGGGGACAAAGCGCTTTATTTCGACGCGGGGCTCGCCTTCGGAACGGGAGACCACCCGACGACGCGCCTTTGCGCCATGAGCATGCTTGATTATGCGAAATCCGCCGGGGCGGAGGGCAAGTTCCTGATAGATGCGGGTTGCGGTTCGGGCATTCTCGCGCTTACCGCCAAGCTTTACGGATTCGGTAAAATCTACGGCTTCGACCGCGACGAGGAGGCCGTGCGCGTAAGCGCCGAAAACGCGCGTTTTAACGGAATGGCTCTCGACAATTTGTCGTTTGAACATGCCGGAATTGAAAGGGCCCTGTCGGGAAAGAAAGCCGACGTGCTTTTGGCAAACATAATTTCAAATGTATTGTGCATTTACGCCGACAATCTTGTAGGGGCGGTAAAAGAGGGGGGGCTGCTCGTTTTGAGCGGAATTCTCGCCTCCGAGGCCGGAAAGGTGCGCGAATATTTTGAAACGAGGGGCGGCGGGAGGTTTGAAGGCGTTGCGGAGGCATCTATGGGCGAATGGGCGCGCCTTGAAATCAGAATGAAAGGAGCAGGCAATGTTTGAAAATATAGCGTCGCTAAAGGGGGCCCGAGAAGACGAGGGCCGCAGGGCTTTTCGGACGGCGGCCCTTTTGCGTTCCGTCCAGATAAAAACCGCAAAAAACGGGAGCGAATTTCTCGCGCTTGAATTCGGAGACAGCAGCGGGACTATTTCGACGATGTGCTTTGAGGGCTCGCCTGCTTTCGACACCCTCAGGGACGCGGCGGCGGGTTGCGCGTTCGAATTGTGCGGCTCGACCGACTTCTACCAGGGGCGCCCCAGCCCAAAAATAGATTCGGCGAGGCGCATCGACGGGGAAGAGCTCGAAGCGGTTCTTGAAAATCTCGCGCCGGTTTCGCCCTTGGATCCCGGCGAAATGCGCACCGAGTTGGAGTCGTTTATCGAAAGGATAGGCGACGAGGCCCTCAGAAATACCGTCCAATATGCAATTGCGTCCGCCGGGGAGGCTTTTTTTAGGAGCGCGGCCGCCGTAAAGATGCACCACGCCTACATTTACGGGCTGCTTGAGCATACGCTTAAAACGGCGCGCATGGCGGCGGCTCTTTTGCCGCTGTATCCGTTTGTCGATCCCGATTTGGCTCTCGCCGGCTGCATACTTCACGATATAGGGAAAGTCAGGGAATACTCTCAGGGGCTCGTGCCGGAGCGCACGAGGGCCGGCGTGCTGCAGGGGCATATCGTTCTCGGGTACAGGATTGTGCGCAGCGCGGGATTGAAAAACGGGCTTAACAAGGATTTGCTCGAGCGCCTTGAACACATAGTTCTGAGCCACCAGGGAGAGCCGGAATGGGGAGCTGCTGTAAGGGCGGCCACGCCCGAAGCGGTGTTTGTCGCCAACGTGGACAACTTTGACGCTAAAATGGGCGCCGTTGAAGCCGCGCTTTCGGTTGCGGGCGATTCCGAATTTGTAGAGGTTGGGGCTCTGCGTTCGAAGATACTGGCGCATAAACCGCAATATTGACTTTTATATGGAAATTTACATAGCAACGACAAACGCTCACAAAGTAGGCGAATTTGCGGAAATGTTTGCGGATTCAAATATAGATTGCCGTCTTAAGTCGGCGGCGGACGTGGAGGGATTTCAGGCGCCCGAGGAAAACGGAAACAGCTTCGAGGAAAACGCGTTTATAAAAGCCGGGGCCCTCCGCTCCAAGTTGCCCAAAGAAGCCTATGTAATGGCCGACGACAGCGGAATCGTCGTCGATGCGCTCGGCGGGGCCCCCGGGGTTCATTCTGCCAGATACGCAGGAGTTTCGGGCGCCGGCGCCGACGCGGCAAACAACGAAAAACTTTTGGCGGAGCTTTCAAACGTGGAGGACAAAAAGCGGACGGCGCGCTTTGTTTGCGTAATTGCGCTGATTTGCCCGGACGGGAAAAGATTTTCGTTTTGCGGGAAGGTCGAGGGATTGATAACCCGCGGCGGCAAGGGTGCAAACGGATTCGGGTACGATCCCCTGTTTTTATTGCCGGAATTCGGCCTTACCACGGCCGAACTGCCCCCAGACCTGAAAAATAAGATAAGCCATAGGGGATCGGCTTTCGCAAAGCTTGCGGACTTTCTTAAAAAGCAAAAACACAGTTAACACCACTATGAAAAAACACATACTGATATTGGGCGTTTCCGCGCTGTCGATTTTATCGGCGGGGGCGCAGAGCATAAAGGAATCCGTTTTCGGGAAAACGTCGGACGGGTTCGAGGTTAAAGAGTTTATCCTTAAAAACTCAAAGGGGACGACGGTAAAGATTCTCGACTATGGGGCCATTATTCGGGAGCTGTGGGTTGCCGACCGCAACGGAAAATTGGCCGACGTCGTTTTGGGCTTTGACAAAATCTCCGATTACGAGACTAAAAGCCCGTATTTCGGGGCCGTAGTCGGGAGATACGGAAACAGGATAGCCGACGGAAAGTTTTCGCTCGACGGCAAAGAGTTCAAACTTCCCGTAAACGACAAGGGAACGGCGTGCCTCCACGGGGGTAAAGTTGGCTTCGACAAAAAAATTTGGAAGGCCGAAGCGCAGACGACCACAAACGCGGCAATCCTTAAGCTTACGCTGGTCTCCCCCGACGGCGACCAGGGTTTTCCGGGGAATCTGAAGGTGTCGATAACCTATACCCTCAACAATAACAACGAGCTCGTTATGGAATATTCGGCGACTACCGACAAGCCGACCGTTTGCAACCTTACAAACCACTCCTATTTCAACCTCGCAGGCAACGGCAGCGGGTCCATTCTCGACCACGAGATAACCATAAACGCCGACAAATTTACTGTCGTGGACGAACACCTTATCCCCACGGGCGAACTGCGCGGAGTGGTGGGAACGCCGTTCGACTTCCGCGTTCCCAACACCATAGGCTCCAGAATAGACGACGATAACGCCCAGTTGAAAAACGGCAACGGATACGACCATAACTTTGTGCTTTCAAAGTCGGCTCCCGGCAAACTTGAGTTTGCAATTCTCCTGCGCGACCCGCTTTCTGGGCGTAAAATGGCGGTCGAAACCACGGAGCCTGGCGTACAGTTTTACAGCGGAAACTTCCTGAACGGGGAAATCGGAAAGGGAGGGAAAAAATATCCATTCCGCGGCGGACTCGCCCTCGAAACGCAGCATTTCCCCGATTCGCCCAACCAGAAGGATTTTCCGTCAACTGTGCTACGCCCCGGCCAGGAATACAAAAGCAAAACGGTTTTGAAGTTTTCGGCGCAATAGCGGCTTGCATTTCGCGGGAATGGATTTTTAGGTTTTGCAGCGCGGTGCCTGCCGCGCTGCGGGAAGGGCGCACTTTTAGCGGCGCCCTTCAAAATACACCTCCATTCCGCACCGCGCGCAGTCGAAGAGTAGGCGCAGCCTTGCCGCTTCGTTTGAGAGAAAAATCGGCTCTTTCGGAATTTTGCCGCCCGCCTTCTTTTTGCACATTCCAAGTTCGCGCAAAATGCAGTGTTTTGTAGTCATCACCCTTTTGCCGTCCATGCTTTGGGCCTCCGCTTCGTAGGCGCGTCCGGAGACTTCGGCGCCGAATTTGCCGTAGAAGTTTTCGGCGAAGCGGTTGGATACGTTCCATTCTGGGCCGAGCGCGGATTTGAAGGCTTTAAAAAATTTAGGCTTGGATGGCGTCTTGCGGCGCGCTTCCCCGTGCCGCGACAGAATGTCGCTCTTTAAAGCTTCGCAAAGGCGGCGGCGAATCTCGTTTATTTCAGACGCGCGCAAAAACGGAATTTCTCCGGATTCCGTTTCTATTATAACGCTTTTTGCAAAAAACGGAGTGTTGCCGAGCTTTGCAAGATTTTCGGCAAGCTTTGCCCGCGACGAAACGGGGTTTACCGCTTTAACGCCGGTCTCAACAGCCGTTGTGGCGGACGCCTTTCTGCCGTCGGCGGTTTCCATCGAGAATACAGTTTCGGCAGCCTTGCAAAGCGCGCGTATGCCAACCGGCATTTTGCGTTCGGCGGGTTTTGCGAGAAGCTTTTCGAAGGCGGCGTTTTTATTCCTGAAAATCCGAGCGCCCTTCGGAACGCTTGGGTATTTCTGTCCAGACCCGACAAACACCTTATCCCCGTCGATCTTTATTACGGACGCTCCGAAAGTTCGCCCTCCTGATTCAAATAAAAGGCCGTCTCCGTTTGAAAATATTTCTGAGGCGTTGTCGAATATGAATCCGTTTCGGAAAGATTCGGATACTTTGCCGATATGCTCTCCCCGCGATTTCGGCGTGGAAAAGGCGGCGATGGAACCTTCGGTTCCGTGTAGGAAATACTCGCAAAATCCGCGGTTGAATGATTTTTCGGCGGAGGGGTCGAAGGGAATTTCGGAGCGCCCGTAGGACGCTCTTTCCATGCCACGTTTCGCCAGTTCGGCGTCGAGTATCCTCCTGTACAGCGCGGTTATGTTTTTTACGTATCCGGCGTCTTTAAGGCGGCCCTCTATTTTGAATATGTCCACGCCGGCGTCTATCATTTCTCCTATCGAGGCGGACCTGTTCATGTCGCGCAAAGATAGATAGTATGCGGGCGGGGCTATTTGCGAGCCTTCTGCGTCGGTCAACTCGTACTTCATTCTGCATGGTTGCGCGCATTTGCCGCGGTTTCCGCTTCTGCCTCCGATTGCATGGCTTAGCCAGCAGCGGCCGCTGTGCGAAACGCAAAGGGCCCCGTGGACGAAACATTCCAGGCGGGTGTCTTTTTTTACGGAGCGGGATATTTCGGAAATTTCACGAAGGGTCAGCTCGCGTACCAGCACGAGGGCGTCGAAGCCGCAGGCTTCGAGAAATTTCGCCTTTTCGGCGGAGGAGATGTCGCACTGTGTGCTCGCATGCACGGGTATGGGGGGAAGCCCGTATTCAAGAAGGCCTAAATCCTGCACTATGAATGCATCGACGCCGGCTTCGTACAATTTTTGGGCAAGTCTTGCCGCGCGGGGTATTTCCCCGTCGAACAATATCGTGTTGAGCGCGGCGTACACTTTGCAGCCGTAAAGATGGGCAAAGTCGCAAAGTTCGGCGATGTCTTCGGTCGGGTTTGAGGCCGCGCTTCTTGCGCCGAACTCTTCGGGGCCTATGTAAACGGAGTCTGCGCCGCACAATATGGCGCTCTTTGCCGTTTCCGCATTTTTGGCGGGGCTAAGCAGCTCTATTTTCCTCATCTTTCAGGCTTAGCTGTTTGGGGAGCCTGCAATGCGCGGCCGCCGGGCTTCCAAAAACATAAGCATATGAAAATTAAGCTTAAAATGCAAAGCGCCATCCACCCGTTGGTCATTCCCGCATTTCCGAAATACACGGTGTTTTCGCTTTTGCCGATTTCGAAGATATTGCGGTAAGCCTGAATGGAAAATACGATTCCTGCATGCATGGCAATAGGCACCCACAACACTTTTGTGCGGATGTATAACATGCAAAGAACGGCTCCGAACATGGCAAGCGAGAAAAACGTCATGAAGTTGAAGCTCGTGGAAATTCCGACGGTGTCGTACCATGCGATGAAAAAACCTATGTCCCATGAAGAACTGTGGACCCCGCCAGGGAGGGAGTCCCATATCGAAGGTGGAACTTTAAAGTGCTTGTAGGCGAAAAACAATGAGCTGAGAATAATAGCCGAAAGCGCATCGAAAGCTGTATAAATTGACCGCATAATCAAACAGCGCATCACCAGCTCCTCCAAAAAGCCGATTATAAGCCCGCCCAACAATGCCGACAATATTACGTTTGCAACTTTTCCGACCGAAAGGTTGTCTTCGAGCCTTACGTTGCAAAAAAAGTATTGGAAGGAAAAAATAAATACCGACAAAACCAGGCCGGCCGCAAAAAATTTAAGGAAAGTCTTTGCCGATTCCGACGACATCGGCAACCCGATATTGCGGAATGAAAATAGCTTGCATTTGCCCATCATCCAAGGCAATCCAATAATAATGGGAATCCAGCGAAGGCGGTCGTAGAATATGTCGATGCGCTTGCCGAGCAGCCAGCGCGTCGTTTCGGTTGAGTTTGCGGCGTCCAACCATTGAACGGCCCAGTATGTGGGAGCCGAGAGTGCGGCGGCAAAAATAGATGCCCCTATATATATGAACAGAAATAATTTCAGGCCTTCAAACGAATGTTCGTTGGAATCGAGTCCGAAAAGCATTAATTCCTTTTCGCGTTTAAACATGTTGCGGAAGCTAAAAAAAAATAAATTTTTTTAAAGTAAAAAAAAGAACATTTCGCACATTGGCCTTGAGCAAGGCCGGCTTCGGGGAGCTATCCTTTAGGCGCCTGCAATTTGCAGGCTAAATGGTGCGCGCCTTCGGAAGATAGCTTTTTACTTTAAAAAAAAGCGACGGAAAGTCGCCTTCCGGGCGAAAAACAGCCGGAATTTTTATATTTTCGGGCGCAGAGGGGCAGATTATGCACTGGAAAAGCTTTGAATGCGTTTTTGACCGGCAGACTCGCCTTCCCGGGGACCATTTTCGGCGGGCGTTAATTATGGCAAATGCTTAAAAAAAAGCTGGAAATTTGAGAGCTTTGGGTGTTGAATATTGTCTTCAAGTAGTAGCGGACGTTTCAAAACAAAGGGGCGTCGGCGGCAGTTCCATACTTTAATCAGATTGCACATGACATTTAATTCAAAGATTATAAGAGTGGCGTTTGCGGTTCTTATCTCCGTTTTGGCGTCGTCGCGAGCGGTTTTGGCGCAGGAGGTCACGCAGATGGGTACGACCGATTTGAAGAACGAGGCCAGCGCTCTCGTTGACGAGAAAAAATATATAGAAGCCCGACCGTATATAGTCGAACTTGTAAAGCGCATAACGGATTCCGAAGACCAAAACCTGAAAAAGGAACTGGAACAGCTTTATTATTTCGAGGCGTTCGGATACCTTCAGGAATACAACGGGACGCCCACAAACGCGTTGATGGAAAAGGCGATCGCGGGTTTCGACAAGGTCATAACAAACTATCCGAACGGCGATTACGCGGAGTCGTCAATCCGCACAAAAGCCTCGTGCTACGAGGCTCTCGGGCAGATAGAGAAGGCTATCGCCACGCGCGAAATTTTGCTTTCGCGCCCCTATGTGGACAAGCTCAACCGCAGCGAACAGTACGCCATTATAAAAAAGATAGCCGAAACCCTCTACAACATGCGCAAATGGGACATCAGCCAGAAATGGTTTGAGAGAATGTTTAACATGGCGCCGAACATTGAGGATAAAGTTCTTGCGGCGTCCGGCTTGATACAGGCGGCGGTGGCCAAAAAGGATTACGAGACGGTAAAGAAATATTTTCCGTATCTTGTTTACGACGTGCCCGCCCGCAACGACATCGCCCTCAACTATGCGATTCTGCTTGCGGGGGACGATTTGGTAAAAAAGGAAAAATACAGCGACGCTTCCGTTTTTTACAGCATGGTTCTCAGCCGCGACGCCATAGTTTCAAATTTAAAAAGGTTTTTGGAAAAGGCGCAGGCGCAGCTCGACCGGATAAAAAGGCTGTCGCCCGACAGCCCTACGGTCCAGGATCTTTCGAACAAAGTGGCAACTCTGGAGGCTTACGTGAAGGCGATGGAGCCCGTCGAGGACTATACGGCCGACCTCATGGCGCGCAACGCCCGCAATTACATGCTTACCGAGCGCGACTTTGAAAGCTTTTGGTCGTATTGGCAGATGCTGAAAACGTTTCCCGACCACCAGAGCATAGAGGATTTCTATATGGCGGCGATAGTCGGAGCCTTTAAAATCGGCAAGAGCGACATTATGTTTCAGCTTTGCGAAGAGTACTTAAAGCGCTTTCCCGACGGAAACTATGTGAAGGACGTGGAGTTGCAGATAGCGCAGTATTACTTGAAGAAAAAGGATTATCCCGCGTTTTTCCAGCTTGCCAAAAAGTTCATAGACGAAAATCCCGACGAGCCTCCGTATTCCAACGACTTCATATTCCTCATGGGGAAAACATGGATAGATTTGGGTCAATATTCGGAGCTTACCAAAACTTTTGAAAAGTACGCAGCGGACAATCCGGACACGGCTATTTCCGAGGGCTGCCTCTATTGGTCTGGCATCGCCTACTTGGCCTCCGGAGACTTTAAAAACGCTATGCGCGTTCTGGTCAAGATGATAGACGATTTCCCGAACGGGCAATATTCGGAAGACGGAATGTACCGCAGGGGCGTTGCGGCTTTCGGGGCGGGAGATTTCAACGTGGCTCGCGACACTCTTGAAGACTTTATAAGCCGCTACGAAAACAGCCAGCTGCGCGGCGAGGTCGAGTTCTTCCTCGGCGACATATACGCCAATGTGGGGCAGGTTGACATAGCGATGAAGCACTACAAAAATGTGGAAAACTTCACGAAAAATCAAAGTTTTATAGACAACGCCTACGTTCAGGGAACCAAGCTTCTTCACAATCTTGAAAGGTATTCCGAAGAAATAACCCTCATGGACGACTATCTTAAAAAATTTCCCAAGGGAATATGTTCGGAGGCTATGTTCAACAAGGCTAAGGCTCTTGAGATTATTGGATTCCCGTCGGACGCTCTCGCGATATACGGCGAGGGGATTGAAAAATACGGCGGGAACAAGACCGACGACGGCGTCGATAAGATGATACTCGACTATAACAGAATGTACGTCGAAAACGAGGCCAAGCTGAAGGCTACCGTCGAATTTTTGAAAAAGATAATGGAGGACGAGGCCCTCTTGAAGGACATGGTTGCCGTTCCCGCCAAGCGCTACCGTTATTTTCAGGACAATCCGAAAATCGACCGCATGCTGTACGAGAAATTCAAGCGCGACAATGCTTTTGACGAACGTCTCTACAAGGATAAAACCACCCTCAAGAATCTGCTCGACCAGTATTCCATGCAGATTGTAAATTATCCGAAGGGCGGCACCGAAAAGGTGTTTAACGAGATGATTGCGAAGGCGAAGGCAAATAAGAACAACACGCTTGTGTACCGTCTCATGATGGGGCTCGACTCTATCGGAAAGCCCGTCAAGGACGTAAAAGTCTTCAACAACGACGACATAAAGGCGGCGTCCGTGCGCACTCTCGTGTGGATGGGCAAAATGAACGAAAAATACGGAGCGGAGCCCGCGAGAAAGGCCTTTGTCGAGGCGATGGAAAGGGAGGAGTTCAACTACCTTATCGACGCGATGTTCGGCTCGGCGCAGCTTGAGGAGCGCCTGGCCGCAAAAGGGCAGGGCAAATGGGAGGATGTCCTTAAGCTTTACGAAGGCATAGAGGAGCAGTTCCCGTCGGATCCGCGCGCGGCCGAGGCCGTTCTCAGAAGGGCGGAGGTTCTCACAAAGCTCGGCAAGCGCGACGAGGCCGTAAAGTTGTACGAGCAGATTTTAAAGTCGCCGTCGTGGCGTGGCGAGTCTTATGCCGAGGCGCTTTACAGGCTCGGGCAGATTTCGCAGCACAATAAGAAAGCGGATTCCGCGCTCATGTATTACGACCGTTGCTATCTCGGCTACGCCAACTGCTACAAATGGACGGGCAAGGCGCTTCTGGCTGCGGCGCAGCTGTTGGCCGCGCGCGGGGACGTCGATAAGGCCAAGGAGATATGCGACGAATACATCGAAAACAAGCTTAACGAACAGTCTCCCGACTTCGCCGAAATAAAACAATACCGCAAAACACTCTAAGGACCGACGAAAATGAATATTTCAAGAAAAACGGCATTTGTATCGGCCTGCGCGCTGATTGCCTGCGCGGCGTTTGCGCAGCAACCGGCCCCCCAGGCCCAGGAAAAACCGGCACCCGCGCCGACTGCGGTGGTCAACACAAACGAGGACCGTTCGTATCTTGCCGATTACAGCGGCAAGGCGGCTTCCGTTGTGCTTTTCGACGAAAAGACAAAGCGCGAAAACACCGTGGCGTACAAATCGGAGACTGACAGCGACATCGTGTTTATAGGAGGAGGCGGCGAGATACCCGTATCAAAAAAGAAGCCGTCGTCCCTAAAGGTTGTCGTAAAACCCGACAACAACTGGATTAGGGTAAGGTCGGCGCTCGAAAGGGAGAATTGGGACGAGGCGATAGTCTATTTGCGGCCGTTTGTGTATCCTCTGCTTCCGCTGATGTCTATCAGCGAGGATACTTTTAAGGGATATGTTTATTTGGAGATGTATCTGAACGCGCTTGTCAAAGCGAACAGAATGAAAGAGGCGTTTTCCATTTTGGACTCCCTCAAACTTGGGGAGGTTTCCCCCACGCTAGTATCGACTGCGCTTAACACGGCAGAGGTTTTTGCGAAATCGGGCGATAAAAAGTCGGCCCTCGAGATTGTCGACAGGGCGCCTTTCACTGGGGGATATGTGCAGTGCATTCCCGACATGCTTTCGGCTTTGGCCGAACTGCGCAAAGGAGGGGCTTTGCAGGAATGCGGTGTTTACTACACCAAGCTGATGAACGTGGAAAGCCCGCAAAAGAACGAAGCCACCCTTTGGATGGTGTATTGCGATTTGAGCGTCGGCAAGAAAATGTCGGCCGAAATCTATCTGGATAGAATGAAGCTCGATGCGAAGTCTCCTGAATTTTCACTCTATAAAATGGCGAAAGGCATGCTTGCGTCCAAGGCCGACAAACCGGATCTAAAGGAGGTTCTTGACTCTTACGCCGAAGGCATAGTGTTCGGCTCTTTGACGAGTTCGTGGATGCCCGAACTTTTGTATAACGCCGGCATGACGTACAAAAAACTCGGCAAACAATATGCGGCAAACGAAATTTTCGCTCAAATGAAGGCTCTTTATCCGAACGACTCGCTTACCGCCAAGGGGCAGAAGGAGATTGTAAAAATCGACCGCAAACCCAAACGCTCCGACGAAGACGGGGACGACGAGGACGACGAATAATTTTAAAGTAGGCTCCCAATATGAAACTTCATCATTTCAGACCCAAAAAAGAAAAGCGCGGACTTTTATACCAAGTCTTTATTCTCGTTGCCATAATACAGATATCGCTGCTGATAGGATTGAGCGGCTACATAGTGTCCCAGTCGATTATCCAGGAGCAGAAACTCGACGCGCCGCCCCCGATTGAAAAGGTCCAGCCCGCGCAAAAGGAGCACAAGGTGCGCGTGGAGCGCCAGCAGAAAAAGTCGCGCAAGATGAGCAAGCGGATAAGCATTGCCAATCCGCAGAACATCAACGCACCCGAGGTTAAGGTCACAATACCGGCCTCTATTTCGTCGGGCTCGGGCATTTCGACGATTTCCGACAAGGCCATGACCGACGGCCTGAAGATTGCGGTGTCGACCGTCGAAATAGGCGGCATCAAGAGCAAAACCGAAAAAGTCTTGATATGCATAGACGCCGGTCCTTATCTTATGACCGACGAAAGGGGCGGTTTGGATACCTATAAAGTTATTAGAGAGGATATAAAGCGCCTGGTAAACAATTTGCCCTCCACGGTTTTGTTCAACCTTATGGCGTTTGACATCAGCAACGGTGCGCAAATTAAGTTCTTCCAGGGAAATCTTGTAGCCGCTACTTCCTTCAACAAACGCATAGCTTGCGACTGGATAGAGCCGATAAACGTCGCTTTGGGAAAGACCGGGGTAGGCTCTATAAGCGGGCCTTACTATAAGCTGAAGTACGAATTTTTAAAGCAGCCGCCGGCATCGCAGTATTACAATCCGTACATATCCAACATATACCGCATATACCAGGCAGCTCTTGAGCAGGGCGCCGATACCATCTATATTTTGACGACAAGCTGGGTTGATCCGGACAGAATCAAGCTTCCCTGGACGGACACCGAAACGGAGCGTTTCCGCCGCGCTATGGAAAAATACGAAGAACAGGTTGCCAGAGCGCGCAAGCAGCAGGGGTGGACGGACGACAAACAGCAGGAGTTCGACACAGCCGACGCAATAGCCAAGCAAAACGGCATCAAGAAGGCGCGCGAATGGATTAAGAAGGAAAATGAAACGCGCGCAAAGAAGGGTGTTCCGCTCTATACCGGGACTCCGACGCAGGCCATGTACGAAAATAAATTCTATGTTCGTCCCACGCCCGCTCCGCCTACCGTAAAAGTAAAAAAGCCCGAGGCGAAGTTCAAATCATACGGGCGCGCGGGAGTGATAAAGTTTTACAACCAGCTCTTTAAGGAGGTTTATTTCGATAAAAAAATGAAGCCTCCGACGGTGCACATGATAGTGTTCCGCGGTAAGAACGAGGAATGGACTCCGGCGGAAAACAGGGTCGTAAGACAGTTTACGAACGCGAACAACGGCGGCCGAAGCAGAATATTGAAAGGTTTGAAGTCGGTTAAAGAATACGATTAATCCGGCGCCAAATTTAGCAACGGCCCCATGCCGCAAGGCAGGGGGCTTTTTTTGTGCATTCTTCCGCAAATAGCGCGCGGTTATCGGCGTTGGCGGCGTTTCAGACTATTTGGGCATTTGAATGGCAAGGCAAAGGCACAATTAAAGAAGCTGCAAAAAGGATTTACGGAGAATCTGGCGTTTGTTAACAATGCCGCTGCGCGTTTTTGCGTGGATTTGTTTCTGGCTCGGATTTAGAGAGGCAATATGGATTATTGCCGTAAGGATTGTTTCGATGCCGCGGGGAAATGGTTTAAGTCGGAGCAAAAATGTCTTTATGCTCCGGTTTAAGGAGTTTTCACATTTTTAGGCAGTGGTCGCAAAAATATGCAAACGGCAACCGAAAAAAGCGGCGGAATTTATGCGTTCCCGCCGCTTTTTTTTAAGCCGCTCTGAAATTCCCTATAATTCGGCGTTTAAGTCCACGTCTTTCGAATAGTCGATATCCGGGCGCCCGAACCCGAAAAGTTTTAGGAACTCGCTCTTGTATCCGGCAAAGTCGGTAAGCTCGGAAAGGTTTTCGGTGGTCACTTTGGGCCATATGTCGAATACGGCCTTTTGCACGTCGTCGCGCAGCTCGAGGTTGTCTATTCTTACGCGGCCCTCATCGTCGAAATCGAGGAAGTTGTCGTTGTAGATGTTTTCGGCAAACAGGCGTTCGATTTGCCGTATGCAGTCTTCGTGGACTCCTTTTTCCTTCATTACCTTGTACAATATGGAAACGTAAAGAGGCACTACGGGTATTGCGCTGCTGGCCTGTGTGACGAGAGCCTTGTTTATGGAAACAAAAGCTTTGCCGCGGTACAGCTTTAAGGTGCCGTCTATGCGCTCCGCAGTCTTTTCAAGGTCTGCTTTTGCCGCTCCGATTGTGCCGCTTCGGTAAATTGGATATGTGAGCTCCGGGCCTATGTACGAATATGCCACGCTTGTGCAGCCGTCGGCTATAACGCCGGCTTTGTCAAGGGCGCCAATCCACAGTTCCCAGTCCTCGCCGCCCATAGTTTTCACGGTTTCAAAAACTTCGCGTTCGGTTGCTGCCGGCACTTTTACGGAAACTACCGCGCCTCTGTCGGTGTCGAGACTTTTGTCTTCGCGTTCCTCTCCGACCGTTTTTAAGACGCTTTTGTACGTTTCTCCTGTTTTCGGATCGGTACGGCGCGGAGATGCGAGGGAATACACTATCAAATCTACCTTTCCCTCCGGAGAATTTTTTATGGCTTCAATGGCCTTGCTTTTTATCTCTTCGGAGAAAGCGTCTCCGTTTATATTGGCCGAATACAGGCCCGCTGACTTGGCCTGCCTTGTAAATTCCGCCGTGTTATACCAGCCGGCGCTTGCGGGGCGTTCGCGTTCGGCGTCTGCCGGGCGCTCGAAAAACACCCCAACCGTCGATGCGCCGCAACCGAATGCCGATACTATGCGGCTTGCCAGGCCGTATCCGGTGGAAGCGCCTATAATGAGCGCGCATTTGCACCCGTGCTTTATTTCTCCGCGGCTTTTTACATATTCTATTTGTTCGCGCACATTCGCCGCGCAACCTTCCGGATGGGCGGTCACGCATAGGAAGCCTTTGACTTTTGGCGCTACGACCATATTTTGCCTTTCATTATTTTTTGATATTTTTTGTTTGCGTATGAACGGAACCAGTTCTGGCTGGAAACGCCTTGAACTAATTGATTCTGTTTTGCATGTACGAAATTAACGCTTTTAGAAAACCGCAGTCCGGACTGAGATTTTGGCAGAGCGCTATCGCTTTTTGCGTAAGTTCGGCCGCGATTTCCCGCGAGCGTTCGACGCCGTAAAGCGATACGTATGTCATTTTTTGGTTTGCGGCGTCCAGCCCCGTGGTTTTCCCCATTGTGGCGGCGTCGCTTGTGACGTCGAGAATATCGTCTATGACCTGGAAGGCGAGTCCGATGTTTTTGCCGATTTGCCGCGCCACGTCGAGCTTGTCCGGAGAATAGTCGTCCGCAAGCCTTACTCCCATCGTGACGGCTGACGTTATGAGGGCTGCCGTTTTGTTGTGGTGAATGAAATTCAGCTTTTCCGGGGTCATTTTACCGTCGCGCTCTCCAAGAACGTCTTCGACCTGACCGCCTATGAGCTTTCGGCTGCCGGCGGCGTCGGCCAAGTCGAGCACGAGTCCAGCCGCGATTTTCGGACGGCTTTCGTACGCCTCAGCCAAAAGCTGGAATGCGTATGTCAGCAGAGCATCGCCGGCGAGCAGTGCCATGGCTTCGTCGAACTGTTTGTGGCAGGTCGGCTTGCCGCGCCGCAAATCGGAATTGTCCATGCACGGGAGGTCGTCGTGTATAAGCGAGTACGTATGCAAGCATTCTATCGCCACACATGCCGGGAACGGGTCGGCTTCCGACGGAAACATATCGTGGGCGGCCAACAGGAGAATGGGGCGGATCCTTTTGCCTCCGGCCTCCATGCTGTATCTCATCGCCTTGTGGATTATCGTCGGGCGGGCGTCTTCGGGTGGGAGGAGCCTGTCGATGGCTTCCTCCACCTTCAGCCTGCGCTCTTCAAATTCCTTTTTAAACTCCTGTGATGTCATATTCGCTACATAATTTCAGCGGGCTTAATTTTATCAAGCTTTTTGATGGTTGTTGAACCCGCCCCGAACCGGCGAAACTATAAAGTTTGCACCCAAATGTTTCGGAACGACACCGGATGCGAATGATCTTGAAGGCCGAGTTTTACGGGGCCGGGAACATGCGGCGCATTTTTTTGGGCTATGTTTGTCGGATGGAATACGGGCTCCCTGTTTTGGACGCGCACGCCGTTGTGGTACAGCGTGATTTCCGGATATGCAGTCAATATGCCGTTCTCGAATTTTGCAGGATAAAATTCTATGTCGTATGTCTGCCAGACTTCAGGTTCGAGCGAGGCGTTTGATTTCGGGGCGTGTATTCTGTATATCGAGCCGCAATGCCACCAGTTTCCGTCGCTGCCGAACGAGTCTATGATCTGTATTTCGTAGGGGCCGAAATGTACGCCGGAATTTCCGCGCGTGTTATTGGCTTTTTCGTATTCCGCGGGAATTTTAAATTCGAGGTGCATTCTCACCGCCCCGAATTTCTGCTTTGTATAGATAGTGCCGTCTTTCTTTTTGCCGCCGACTAACAGCGGAGCCGAGACCATCGCGCCGCCGGACACCTTCCAGCAGCAAGGCTCTCCGTCTTTGTGCTCCCAAGCCGACGTGTCTTTCCCGTCGAAAAGCACTATCGCCCCCGCCGGAGCGGGCATGCCCATCGTCGGCGGCACTATTTCGACTTTCTTCAATTCTGCAACCGTTTCTTTTCCCCTGCGGTTTTTGCCTTTTAATATGGCGCCTTCGGGCGATATTTCTCCGGAAAGTTTTAAAGAGGAGAAGTCTTTAACGGCGATTTTGCCGTTTTCCGGCTTCAAGCCTTCTGCGAAACCGTATGTATCGGTTCTTTTCAGCGGTTCGGCAACCAATTTTATTTGGTACATATCTCCGAACCGGGCAACTTCAAGGCAAAGCTCCGGGCTATTTCCGAACGGATATGTCGGCTGGTTTGTTATTTTGCCCTTGTAGAATCCTACAAGCGGATCTTTTTGCGCCGACGCTATCGAGGTAAACAATGCCATGCAGGCCAGTAAAAACGTAATCTTTTTCATTGGACCATTTAAAATCCAACTTTGCGGGACAGTCAATTTTATTTGCAGTTCTAACTTGCGGGTTTTGGAACGGGCGCTATCCGGCCTAATTCTTTTGGATTTCCAAGCCGGTGTCGGGCGCGGGAGCAGCCGGTCCGATAATTCTTGACGGGGCGGAACGGATTTCAAAAATGGATAAAGCGTATGGATAAGCGTCGGACAGAGGAAGAAATTGCGGGCTTGCGCAAGCTGATAGCGTATCACGAAAATTTATACCGCATAAAAAACGCGCCGGAAATTTCGGACGAAGAGTTCGATTCGCTTATGCGCCGGTTGCGGCAGCTGGAGGCAGAATATCCCGAATTTTACGACGCCGATTCGCCTTCGGCGCGGGTGGGAAGCGACCTTTCCGGAGCTTTCGCTTCGGTGGCACATCTTTCCCCCATGCTGAGCCTCGACAATGTTTTCAATTCTTCGGAACTTGACGATTTTGACGCCCGCCTGAAAAAACTTTTGGGAGTGGACGGAGTTTTGCGCTATTGCGTGGAGCCGAAAATCGACGGAGCCGGCATATCTGCCGTTTACGAAAACGGCCGTCTTGCCCGCCTGCTTACCCGGGGAGACGGAGAGACTGGGGACGATATAACGCGCAACGCCTTTGCAGTCAAAAATCTTCCGTTAAGTCTGTCTGGAGAAAACCTGCCTTCGCTTATGGAAATACGCGGGGAGGCCTACATGGAAATTTCCGAATTCGAGCGCATATCTGCCGCGCAAAAGGCGGAGTTTGTGGAAAAGGCCCTCGCAAAAAAACTCAGGGAGGGGCGCAAGTCAGACCCGTATTTGGAGGGGGTTTCGCTTTCCGAAGAGGAAATGCGCGCCGTGGAAAAGCGCCTTCCGGCAAATCCGCGCAACCTTGCGGCGGGAACGCTCAAGCTCTTGGACGCCGATGTGCTGAAATCGAGATCCCTTATGGCGGTTTTTTATTCCGTCGGGACCTTGGAGGGCGCAGAGATAAAAAAGCAGCACGAGCTGCCTGGCATGTTGGCGTCGTGGGGGTTGCCTTCGGTCAACTGGCACCGGCTTGCCGACGGCCCGAAGGGAGCGTTTGAAAGAATCTGCGAGCTCGAGGAGGTTCGCGCAGACTTTCCGTTTAATACAGACGGGGCGGTCGTCAAGCTCGACGACTGCTCCCTCCACGAAAAGGCGGGAATGACAAGCCACGCCCCGCGTTGGGCCGTCGCTTGGAAGTACCGCGCCGAAAGGGCCGAAACGCGGCTAAATTCCATTACGATTCAAGTGGGGAGAACAGGCGCCGTGACGCCGGTGGCGGAGCTTGAGCCGATAAAAAACCTCTCCGGCACGGAGGTTCGCCGCGCCACTTTGCACAACGAGGGATACATTGCGGAAAAAGACATTCGTGTGGGGGATACGGTAGTGGTGGAAAAGGCTGGTGAAATAATACCGGCTGTGCTCGGAGTAGTCCCCGAGAAGCGCCCCCAAGGCTCGAAACCTTTCGAATTTCCGAAGATATGCCCCGAATGCGGTTCGCCACTTAAAAAGTTCGGCGAAAAGATGCTTTCGAGATGCCCGAACATGGCCTGCCCGCCGCAGGTCCGCGGAAGAATCGAACATTTTGCATCCAGAAACTGCATGGACATACGCGGCTTGGGAGAAAAAGTTGTTTCGGAAATCGTGGGCAAGCTCGGGGTGCGCGATCCCGCAGACCTCTACAACCTTACCCGTTCCGACCTGCTGGGCATCGGAAAATTCAAGGATAAAAGCGCCGACAATTTGTTAAGGTCAATTGAAGAGTCGAAATCGCGCGAACTTTGGCGTTTGATTTTCGGGCTCGGCATTCTCGAAATAGGGGAGCAGTTCGCAAAGGAATTGGCGTCGAAATTTAACTCTCTCGACGAGCTTATGGCCGCCGACATAGAGAAAATAAAATCCATAGACGGAATGGGTTTGAAGTCCCAGAAAAGGAAAGCCGCCGCCGGCGAATCGCCGCAGCCGGTAAGGGCCTTGTCTGTAAGGGCATTTTTCGACGACGCCCACAACAGGGATTTGATAGAGCGGCTTCGAAAGGCGGGGCTGAACTTTTTTGCGTTAAAAGAATCCGGCATCAAGACGCCGTTTACCGGAAAGATTTTTGTCATAACGGGAACGCTGTCGTCCATGGATAGAAACAAGGCGAAGTCTCTTGTGGAAAAGTTCGGCGGGAAAATGGGGGCGTCGGTCACTTCAAAAACGGATTATCTCGTTTCCGCGGGAGGGCGCAGCTCGAAAACGGAGTCCGCAGAAAAATTCGGGACGGAAATTATCGACGAAAGCGCATTTTTACAGATGCTTTCGGAGGCCGAAAAGGCGACGGAAACCGAAAATAAACCCGGAGCCAAAAACCCTGACGCCGCCGAAAACGTTGCCGAATCCGGGATTGCTGGGGAAGATTTTCCGGACGCAAAAGCCGGAGATTGCGCGGAGCGTCTGCCTTTGAAGGGCGAACCGCCCGTTAACGGCATTTTCGGTGCGGCCGGCGTTTTAAAAAAGCCGAAAAACTGCGGTAAAAACGGAGTATCCGACGGACAGCTTTCGCTTTTTTAAGGCGGGAAAGGAAAAAGCTTCGGCGTTTGTTGCCGAAAATATTTCGCTTGGCCGCGTTTGATTTTAAGGCAACGGCATGTTTATGCCGTATCTAAGCGGGAATTGCCGCGCTACCGTTCACAGGCGGAAACTTTTCCTTAGTTAGAGCGGACATTTTTTATGCGGAAAATTTACGGAAATACCGTCCGCAAATGGGATATGGGCGGAACAATGCGCGAATAACCGCAATGTTTTATGTTTGGCGTGGGGTGCCTTTCGCTTTTCGGGAAAATCCGGCAAGGGCGCTACTTGCCGTCAGGGTACGCTTTTTCGATAAATTCTACTATTGCGGTCGGGTCGTCGAGCCCGTGCGGGTGGTGGTCGCAACCCTTTTTGATTATGGTTTTAACATTCCCGCCGCTTTTTTTGAAACGCTCTACGTATATTTTTCCGTTCGATTCGTAGGGGACGGTTTTGTCGGAGTCGCCGGCTATAAGAAGCAGGGGGACCCCGCTTTTGGCAAAATTTTCAAGATTGTCGAGGGGGTTTCCGCTAAAGCCTTCCATTGATGATATTCCCCATTCCTTCATGAGATTTTCAAGCAGTTTTTTGCGTTTTAATCCCGGCCAAACGAGAAAGTCGCATACGGGCGCATCTACATATACGGCGGAGAATTTTGAGGGGGAACTGTTTGCCCATGCCAAAGAAAACGCGCCTCCGCGGCTTAGCCCCTCGAGGGCGGCCTTTTTCGACAAGCCGCATTTGTTTACGGCAAAATCGTAAAATTTGTCGGCGTCAGCGACGGCCGACGGCGAGGCGTATCTATGCGTCAAATCGAGATACGCCAAGTAAAACCCCCTTTTTAAAAGTTCTTTGTCGGCTTTTGGGAAAGCCCCGAAAAATGCCGGTCGCATAACCCATGCGCGATCTTTGCGCGGCACCTTCGGTGATACGAATACAGCGTTTTTTCCGTCGAATTTGAAGTCGTATCTTTCAAAGCCCTCCCATTGCGATTTTTTTGCATTCTTCATCTCGGTTTCGAGATTGCCGGCCGCCGTGGCTGCGCTTTGAACTGCCGTAAGCGCCGCAAAAACCAGTATAAATTTCAGAACGTATTTCATTCAAAAAGAGATGTTTTTTTATTTTAGCTTTTTCAACTTTTTTCTTTAAAAATAAGCGCACGGCGGCAAGATAAACAAGATGAAAAAGGCGTTTATATTCGATTTCGACGGCACGCTGGGCGAAACGATACCGCTCGTGTTGGCGTCCGTAAAGGCCGCCTATTGCGACACAGGCCAAACCGCCCCTTCCGAGGGCGTCATAAAGTCGCACTTCGGCCCAAATGAAATCGGCATGTTCAGAAGTTTGAATCCGGATATGTGGAAAACGCTTTACGGACGCTATCTTTACCATTACGCCGCCTTGCACGACAAGTATTCGCCCGCACCGTTTATGGGGATAAGGGGCGTTTTGCGGCTGCTTTCCGAAAAAGGCGTTCCCGCCGCGATAGTGACAGGAAAGGGAAGGGATACGGCCGACATATCGCTGGCAAAATACGGAATATCCGAATACTTTTCCGTTGTAGAGTGCGGCGACGAGCGCGGAGCCGTCAAACCCGAAAAAATACGCCGCGTGTTGGAGTTTTGGAATCTTCAGAACGCCGCCGGTTCGGTTTACTACATAGGAGACATAGTCCGCGACGTTTACGATTCGCTCGAGGCGGGAACCGTGCCGCTCTCGGCGGCTTGGTCTAAAATTGCCGACGTCGGAGGGTTGAAGAAATCCCCTTCAAAAAAGGTATTTGAAAGCGTCGCCGATTTTAGGGATTGGATTGAAAAGTCCGTAATTTAAAAAACGGCCGGGCCGAAGCGGTGCCTCTTTGAAAGGCGTTTCGCCGCGCGTCCCGTTCCGAATACGCCCGCGCTTGGCGGGATTTTATCGGCGCGGAAAGGGTTTTTGCTTTTTGCCGCTCAAGCGCTTTTGCGCCTCCTGCGCAGGCTCGAAAAAACGGACTCCGCGCCGTGGCGCATGTTGAAGCGTCAGGTTTCAAAAAGTTCTGCCGCTATTTTTACGCAATCCGAACACGGCGTTTTATATTTTGTTTTTATTTCAAGGCATTTTGTCGAGCCCGCCCGCCTCGCAAATTCCGCCGCGGCGCTTTCCCTCTTTTCCGGCGGGAGAATTTGCAGGGCTGCATAAAGGGCGCCGCACATGTTTTCTGGTGCGCGGCCGCCGCTGTTTATTTTCATGGACGCCAAATTATCCCCGCGCTCGTCGGCAAATGCCGCCCATATCGTTTGCGCGCAGGTATACGGTTTCCTGAATTTCGAAAGGGCTATGGATTTTTTATCCATTTTCTACGGCCTCTGCCTGCAGCTTTGAAATTTTTTCGATGCCGGTTTTTGCCATGGATATTAGTTCCGAAAGCTGGCCATCGTCGAACGTGGCCTCTTCGCCGCTCGCCTGGATTTCGACAAACTTTCCGGAACCCGTCATTACGATGTTAGCATCTACTTCGG
>CALXLM010000042.1 GCA_944389195.1 uncultured Opitutales bacterium | reverse complement strand
CGGAGGTTGTCTGGATATGCGGGCATAAGTGATGTGCGTTTTGCTTATACGAATTCTTGCAATAAAATAAAAAAACCCGCTTTTTGCGGGTTTTTTATTGCGTTAAATAAAGCTGCTGCGTTTGCCTCTACATGGATTTTACGGCTTCGTCGCGCGTAGTATAAATGGGAAATATGCTGGTAAAACCCGATATTTCAAACACTTGCTTTACGTTTTGGCTGAGCCCGGCAAGGGCTATTTCGCCCGAGATTTTCTTGAACTGCTTTGCTGCCGTAAGGAGAACCCTAAGACCGGCGCTGCTTATGTATTCGAGCTCGCGGCATTCGACCAGCACTTTTGACTGTTTTTCTTCTATAAGTTTTGCAAATACCTGCTCAAGTTCCGCAGTCGTAGTGACGTTAAGCCTTCCTTTAAGGGATATTACAACCACGTCGTTTGTCTTTTCTTGGGTGATTTCCATATCTTTATTTTTTGTTTTATGCGTTTTTGTAAAAATAATTTCAAGTAATGGTGAATGTTTTTTTTGCGAAATCAATCTTTTTATTTAGTGCGTGCTTTTGCCGCTTTGTTTTGCGGCGTGGCGATTTTATATTCGGCCGAAAAAAATTGCTTGAAACTTCTTCGGTTGCTCCTAACTTTTAAGCCAAGAAAGCGGGCGGCGCAATTCGGCGTCCGAAGGTTTTTTACACTAAACTCTAAAGACAACATAAGGAAATATCATGGCAAGAACCATCACACTATTTTCGGGCCAGTGGGCCGATATGAAACTTGAAGACTTGGCTCCCCTGGCAAAAAAAATGGGTTATCAGGGGCTGGAAATAGCGCTTACCCAGAACCATTTCGACATGGCCAAAGCCGACGACGAATCGTACCTTAAAAGCCGTTGGGATATCCTCGAGGCGAACGGCCTGAACTGTTTTGCTCTGTCGAACCACCTTGTCGGGCAGTGTGTTTGCGACAATATCGATTCGCGCCACCGCGCAATCATGCAGGATTCCATTTGGGGAGACGGCGATCCCGAAGGCGTGCGCCAACGCGCGGCCGCCGAGATGATACGCACGGCCAAGGTTTGCAAAAAATTTATGGGCATGCGCCCGAAGTCGCTTGCAGATTCCCCAATACCGCCGACTGTGACGGGTTTCACGGGCTCGTCGATATGGCAGTATCTATATTCGTTCCCGCCGGTTTCGCAGGAGGCCATAGAGGGCGGTTATGCAGATTTTGCGCGCAGGTGGACGCCGATAATGGACGCCTTTGACGCTGAGGGCGTGAATTTCGCCCTTGAAGTGCATCCCACGGAGATAGCATTCGACATCGCGAGCGCGGAGCGCGCTCTAAAGGCGATAGGCAACCACCCGCGTTTCGGCTTTAACTACGACCCGTCGCATTTCGGATATCAGGGGGTCGATTATGTAAAGTTCATACGCAAGTTCTCCGACAGGATATACCACGCCCACATGAAGGACGTGTGGTGGGGGCACGGAACGGGAGAGGCCGGGGTGTTCGGGGGGCATACGGATTTCTGCGATCCCCGGCGCTATTGGGATTTCCGCTCGATAGGGCACGGCGACATCAATTTCGAGGAAATTATAGTTGCGCTTAACGATATCGGCTACAGGGGGCCGCTGTCGGTCGAGTGGGAAGACGGCAGAATGGACAGGGTGCACGGGGCTACGGAAGCCTGCGCTCGCGTCAAGTCTTTCGATTTTCCGACAAGCGACATCGCTTTCGATTCCGCGTTTGATACTTCCAACCAGTAGTCTAATGCGGATTGCGCCGCCCGGAGCCGTTATGTCGGTATGCGGTTTCGGGCGGTTAAATTTTTATTTTATACGGTTTGAAAAGTATAATTTTGTAAAACTTTGAGCTTTAAAGATTGTCTTTTTTTATGAGAAAATTTTGCATCTTTTTGAGCAAATAGTGAGAAGAAAAAGACTTTACACGGGGACTAAAAAAGTTATAAGCGTTTATTTGAAATATATTCATTTCAATAATATTAAATAGAACATAACAAATGAAATTCAATAATCTGACATATACTATGGCATTTTGGCTGCTTCGTTTCTGGCTTGCCGCAAGGGCTATCGGAACCGGGCTTACAAAATTTCAGGGGAAGAAGGAAATTGTCACCAATGCTGAGGGACTGAGCGCTGATGACATTAACATTTTACAGGAAATGGCGACAAATACGGCGGGAGGCCCGCCGGCTGAAAAAATCACCGAGACGGTGCAGACTCTCGGGTTCGAGTTCTATCACGGGCTTCCTGAAAAGGGGCCGATGACGGTGGAGTCGTTCAGTGCGAGCCCGTTAATGCCGTCGTTTATGGTAGAGCCTTACGCTTTAGTTCTCGGTTTTGCGCTTATAGGGCTGGGAGCGGCGCTGCTTTTGGGAATCTGCACTCGCGTGACGCTGTTTTTGATGGGGTTGCTGTATATCTCGCTGACATGGGGCTTTATAATTCTCGAACCGTCGATGGGGCCGAGCGCGGCTGCCGGCATAGCGTATCTCGGCGTGCACATGGTTCTTATAGTGGGCGCTCTTTTGCTTGCCGACTATAACAAATTCGAGCTTGTGAAATGCAGGCGCGGTTGCGGTTTGTCTTGCGGCTGCGAAAAATAACGGATAAAAAACAGATAACATAATTATATAATCATTATGAAAAATTTTACTCGAAGAGATTTTTTGAAAACGGCTTCGGTTGCTGGTGGGGGGTTGGTGCTTTCGTCCGGCATGCTTAAGGCTGCCGGAGCTTCAGGCAAAAAGCTTAACGTGGCTATGGTTGGCGTGGGGGCCGAGGGGCGCGTTCTTTTGCAAAGCCTGTTGAAGTTGCCCAATCTGAATTTTGTGGCAATTTGCGATATATGGAAATCTTATGCCCAGAGATACGCTATCGCCATGGTCAAAAAGACCTTGAAGCAGGATGCAAAGGGCTATGAAGACTACAAGCTTTTGATTAAAAACCATGCCAAGGACCTCGATGCTGTGTTTATAGCCACGCCCGACTGTTGGCATGCGCCGATGACCGTCGATTTCCTTGAGGCTGGAGTCAACGTGTATTGCGAAAAGATGATGTCCGATACTCTTGAGGGCGCCCGCAAGATGGTTCTTGCCGCCCGAAAAAGCGGCAAACTTTTGCAGATAGGGCACCAGCGCAAGAGCAATCCTCGCTATATATACGCCCGCGAAAAACTTTTGCGCGGAGCGTCGATTTGTGGAAACATAATGGCTTGTAACGGGCAATGGAATAGGGCTGTTTCTTTTGATTTGCAGCCTCCAAAAAACCAGAAGTACACTATGTCTACGGAAGAGCTTAACAAATACGGCTATAAGAATATGCATCAATTCTTGAATTGGCGCTGGTATAAAGGATTCGGCGGAGGTGCGATATCGGACCTTGGAGCGCACCAGATAGATATTTTCGGCTGGATGCTCGGGGCTCGCCCGTCGCGGGTTATGGCGTCCGGAAGCCGCGACTATTATAAAAAGCCCGACGGATCCCCGGCGCACGATTGGGACGACAATGTAATGTGCATTTTCGAGTTCGACAAGACATTCCAGGGGAAAAAGGCCCAGGTGTTTTACCAGGTGCTGACAACAACCAGTGCCGGCGGCGGATACTTCGAATCATTCATGGGCGACCAGGGAACTTTGAAAATGTCGGAGAATCCGGCGCTGATAAAACTGTTCAGGGAAAACAACGCTCCCAAATGGGATACTCTAATTGAAGAGGGAGTTATAGGCGGAAGCGACGCTTCAGGGGCATCAGTTAAGATTGCCGACTCCAGAGAATCGGCCGCATTGGTTTCCTATAATTTCCCCGATAAGATTCCCGGAGTGGTGGTTATCGGGAAGGACAAAGATGGAAACACTGTTGAAAAGCCCATACACATGTACCATCTGGAAAACTTCCTGGGCGCTGTCCGCGGCGAGAACAAGCTCAATTGCGACGCCGAACACGCGTACGAGGCCGAAGCCGCCGTGTTTAAGGCGCGCGAAGCCATAGAAAACGGGCCGCTCACGTTTGAAGAATCTGATTTTGTGGTGTCGTAATTTGAATTTAATAAATTAAAAGAAGGAAAAACAATGAAAAATACACTTATTGCGTTTATAGCGCTTGCCGCGCTTTGTTCGTACGCAAAGCCGCTGAAACTTGAAGTTCCGCGCTCCCAGCTGACGGGTACACCCGTTCCGATCAAGATTGAAAATCTTGAGCCGAAAGCGCCGAACCCTGAGCCTGACGTTCCGGAAGACGTAAAGAATATCGCCAAGGGAAAGAAAGTGACGTCTTCAGACGACTTTCCGCTCATAGGCGAGTTGGAATGTGTCACCGACGGCGACAAGGAGGCCGCAGAAGGCTCCTATGTCGAAATCCAAAATGGGTTCCAATGGATTCAAATCGACCTTGAAAAAGTATCCGAAATCTTTGCGGTTGCGGTATGGCACTACCATAGCCAGGAACGTGCGTACAAGGACGTTATCGTTCAGGTGTCGGACGACCCCGCCTTCATTAAGGACGTAAAGACGATATTCAACAACGACCATGACAACTCCGCCAAAAAGGGCGCGGGTCAGAACAAGGCTTACATAGAGACAAATCTCGGCAAGCTTATGGTTGTCAATCCTCCGGTTAAGGGAAGGTATATCCGTCTCTATTCGAACGGGAACACTTCCAACGACATGAACCACTATATTGAAGTCGAAGTTTTCGGAAGGTAAAATTCGTTTTAGAAAAATCCCCGGTGTGTTCCGGGGATTTTTTTTGTCATGTGCCGCGCGAAAACGGCGCCAAACATGTCGGAACGTTTTTTTTAGGGAAGCAGGGCTTTTGCTGTTTCAAATGGCGGACATGCCGGTTCTCTCCGGTCGGATTGGCGGTTGCAAAAAGACTGGTTGACTTAAGCTGAAAAATGCGTTAAGCTCTGTGCTTTCTATCTGTGTAAGTGTACATTTTAATATATTGATATTATGAAGAAAATATTGTTTGCGCTACTTGGGGTTTTTATTTGTTCGGTATTGACCGCCCAGACAATAGCTTCGTCTCCGTTCGAGGCGGAGGCTTATGTAATTGTATCGTCATCGCCTGGGGAGACGTTTGAAGCCCAGGGCTCCACCGGCGGTAAGCTGTCGGTCGGGGAATTCAAAAGCGACGGAGTGATGTGCCCGGTTGTGCGTTTCCTTTATAGGAATAAAAATCTGGGTTGGGAGACGGCATCTTTTAAATTCAAGGCCAATTACGACGGCGAAGCGACATTGAGCGTTTCCGGCATTCACAAGTACAAGAACGGCAAGAGATTGAGGCTGGCGGTCTGCTACGACGACATTAAAATAAACGGGAAACTTGTTCCCAACGGGGATTTCGAAGACGGCTTCAATAAATGGAGGCTCTCAAAGACGTTTCCCACTTTCATCGAACAGGAAACTGCGTCCGACGGCAAGAAAAACAAGTATTTGAGGGCTTGGAGCGCCACATACGCATCGCATGTGTTTAACGTAAAAAAAGGGCAGACATACGAGATTTCGTTTAAGACGAAGCCGGTGGGGCTTTTTGATATCAAAAGCGGCAACGTGCAGCTTGACATCTCTAAATACGCAAATCTCAAGCTGGACGATTTCTCGATGTGGAAGTGCAATTACAATCTCGGGGGGCTCGACAAAAAACGCACGGTTTTCGGAGACGTTAAATTTAACCTTATAGATCCAGACAAGAACGGCGGCAAAGGGGGGATCTTGTTTGCATCTAAAAACAAACAGGACGGCCTCAAGAAGATCAAGATAGACAAATTTGTGACGGGCAATTATCTGTATCTTTTGCACACCTCTTTTTACAGCAGTTCTGGCGACACCGACATTATGAAAATAACGCTCACATCGCTTGGCGGAGAAAAGAAGACATACATTATGCAGCGCCGAAAGGACACTTGGTTTTTTACCGATCCGCGCGTTTATCTCAGAAATGTAAGGCCGGTTTACCACGTGATTCCCGAGAAAAAGCTTGGAGGAGTTTTCCTGTCGCGTTTTGAATTGCCGGCGGAGAGGGCTATAAAGTCGATAGAAATCGAGTCTATGCTTAGCGACGCCTTCGTGCTTTTGGGGGCGACAATCTACGACGAGCGCGTTCCGATGGTAGAGACAAAGCCCTTTAATCCTGACGAATGGGTGAAGGCCGACATTCCGGACGACATTTACGTAAAGAAGGGCTCGGCTTTGGACCATTCGCATTTCTTTGACAACAAGCCCACGGGCGCGTACGGGCGCGTGATAATAAGCGACCGCGGGACGCTGGCTTTTGAAAAGACGCCCGAAAAAGACGCGCGTTTCAAGGGTTTTTCAAACTATTGCCTTTCCTATTTTGCGAAGCTTCCGCCTGAGCAAAGGGTGGCCGAGATTAGGCGCTATGCGGAATCGTTCAAGGTGACAGGATATAATTTCGCCAGAATATCGTTCGAGATTCTGCGCGAGCATATGCCTGCCGAAGAGCGCGAAATTCTTTACGACACGGCTGACAGGCTCATATATGAGCTTAAGAAAAACGGCGTATATTTGCATCTGACGCTCGTGTGGTACAGAATGGGGCTTGAGGGCTATCACTTCTATATTCGCGACGACGTCAAGCTTCGCGCCGTATTCGGAGACGAAAACGTCCGCAACCATTGGAAGGCGAATGCGGAGTACACCTTAAACCATATGAACCCGTACACCGGGTTGAGGTGGAAGGACGATCCGGTCTTCGTTTGCGCGGAATACTACAACGAGCTTGCCATTTGCTTTAGCAGAATGGACGAAAGCACGAAGTTTGACCCGAACGACAAGATATTGCCCGAAACCAAGGAGCTTGTAATGTCGAAATGGCATAAATGGCTGCAAAAGCGTTATAAAGGCGACATTAACGCCCTCAACAAGGCGTGGGAAGAGGGCTTTATGGGTAAAAATCCCGGTTATAAGACATTCGAAGAGGTTCCGTGCATAGTGAGGGGCAACGGGGATTGGACCCGCTGCTGCTGGGATCATCTTGCCGATTTTGTCGACTTTGCCGAAAAGGTGGTGGAAGGCACGGGATACAAGGGGCTGAAGGTTCAAAACAATCTCGGGCCTATGGTTTACGGGAATGCGGTGCGTTCGCGCACGACAGATTACGTTATAGGAAATACGTACTATTCGCATCCGTCGAGCTTTAACATGTCCGATGCGCTGTGCCCCCAGGGAGACGCGATTAAGGGTCTTGCCGGCTATTGGCGCGGAATAACTTCGATGAAGCTTAACGACCGTCCGTTTTTTGTGACGGAGTACAACCACTGTTATTGGAACAAGTCGCGTTATCAGTTCCCGGCGATGTTTGCGCCGTATTCGGCTTTCCAGAACTTTTCCGGGCTCACGATTCATTCAGATGCGATTCCCCATACCCGGAAATGGTCGGGGAGAGTGGGCGCGTTTGCCGTATTCCCTTCGCCTGTTGCGCAGGTTGCCGAACTGTTTTCGTCGGCGATGTTCATACGCGGCGACGTGGAGCCCGCCCGCCACCGCGTTGACATAAAAGTTTCGGATAATTTTCTAACCAACAATAACCGTTCGGTTTACGCATTTAGTTCAGTGCAGACGCAGTGTATGCTTCTTACCGGTTTTGGAACGTCGTACGAGGGCAGGGTGCCCGACGCTGTCAAAAAGGTTAAAGTAAAGCCTGCCGACATGGTGATGACCCCGGTGGGAAGCTCTGAAATCGTAGCCGAAGCATGGTTCCACGGCGTTAAGGAAGACGGCAAGGTCACTGAAGATTTTGTCGAAAAGATGGTCGAGCAGATGCGCACGAAGGGAATACTGTCTCCCGACAATAAGACCGACGTGAAGAAGGGCATATTCCAATCCGATACGAATCAGATTACGATGGATACAAAGAAGATTACGTTGAAGGTTGTGACGCCGCGCTCCGAAATAATTGCCATGAACAAGCCGGAGGAAACCAGGCTTGGGGCTTTGAAGGTCATTTCCGGCAATGTTCCCTCCACTGTTGGCGTATGTTCGCTCGACGGCAAGAAGATTTCAGACAGTTCGCGCTTGATGTTCGTCTTTGTGACGCGCGAGGGCAATACCGACATGAAGCTTTCGGAAGACGACGTGGCCTCCACTTTCTGGGGAAGGCCTCCTGTCGTCATGCTGAAAGGTTCCATAGAGGCTGAAATACGGCTCGACCCGAACTCCAAATACGAGGTTTATCCCGTGGCGCTTAACGGCGAGCGCCGGGAAAAGATACCGTTCGAGTTTAAGGACGGAGTCATGAGGCTTAAAATCGACAATTACAAACTCAAACACGGAGCGACGCCCATGTTTGAAATCGTAAAGTTGTAGCGGTTTCGGATTTAGCAGCAGGGTTTGCGGCGGCGAGGTTTAATTATCCCGCCGCCGCCGTTTTTAACGGAAGGCGGTGTATCGTGAAAGGCATGAATCGGATTGCGGTTTTTATGTGTATGGTGTCGGCTTGCCGGCTATTCGGGCAGTCGGTTGGAGGGGCGAGTTTTTTCGACCAGATTGTTTCGGATTGGCATGTGGGGGTCACTGCGGACGCGATGCAGTCTTTTTCAATCCCGTCCGACATACACGGCGACGGGCGAGGCACTCTCGGCGTATATAAAACCGCCGGAACCCTGAAGTTTCAGAGCTTTTCTGAAAAAAGCGCGCTTGATGTCGCGGCGGGCTTTGAATATTCCCGTTTCGATTTTTCGGAAATGCCGGTTTTTTCCGATGCCGAAGAAATGTTTATAGACCTGTTTTATTCCCGTAAAGTTTCCGACAGGTGGAGCGCATTTGCCGTCGTTCACGGGGCTATGGCTTCGGAGACGGGAGCCGACATTTTTGACGGCGGTCGCATTTTTGCCGGAGGGGGAATCGGCTATGCCTTTTCCCGGAATCTGACGGCGGGCTTGGGCGCCATGGCGGTTTCGCGCATGGATAACACATGGCTTCCCTTGCCCGTGGGATATGTCCGTTGGACTATAACTCCGCGTTGGAGCCTGCGCACTTTCAACGGAGCCGCCGTTGTTTGCGATGTTTTTGAAGATTCCTCGCTTTTATTGAGCGCCGCTTGCGAATACAACAATACGTATTTGCGCCTGTCGGACTCCCCGGACGGCAAAAAGCGCTCGGTTGGCGACAACGTTGTCAATATTTCGGTCGGAGCAACATACAATATCGGAAAGAATTTTTACGTTTCTGGCGCGGTTGGGGCGAATGTTTACAGAAAGCTCATATTTAGGCGAGGGGGAATTTCGGCCGAGGAATACAGTTCTGACCCGTCTCCGGTGTTTTTTCTGCATGCCGGATGCAAATTCTGATTTTTTTATACGCTCTTTTACGTTTATACGCAGATACATGAAAAAGCGCACATTTAAAAAAGGCGGGCTTTTGCGGAGGGATTTTATCTGCGCGGGGGCTTCTCTTTTATTTTCCGGCTTTTTGCGGAGCTTTGGCTTTTCCGGTTCAAGTCCCGTCCGGGTTTTTTCGGTGGCCGACATTCATTGCGACGTTTGCGAAAACGAGGGCTCAAAAAATTATAGGGCGTCTCTCGGAAAATTAAAAAAAGCCGTTTCCGCACATCGTTCGCAAAAATTTGATTTTGTTTTAAATCTTGGCGATATTGTCGACAGGAACGTTTCCTGCGCCGATACCGCGCTTTCCGAGCTTTCGTCTTTGGGCGCCCCCTTGAAAAACGTTTTGGGAAACCACGATTTCAGATGTTCTCCGTCCGGGCAGCGCGCAATGGCAAAAAAACTTTTTTGCGGGGGAAATTCCTATTATTCCTTCGACTGCGGGATATGGAGATTCATTGTCCTTGACTCGATGGGGCTTTCAAGAATTTCAAAAATAAAAGACGCCGATTGCGCCGCACAGACAGAAATGTGGATATCGAGAGTTGAAGGAAAGCCCAATTCCGTGCCGTGGGGCGGAGGCATAGATTCGCGCCAGCTGGCATGGCTTGAATCCGAATTGAAAAAATCGTCGGCGGAATCGCGTCCGGCAGCCGTGTTGTGCCATATGACAGCATATCCGCTTTCGCATGCGAGTATGTTCAATTATGAAGAGGTGGGGGAGATGCTGTCTAAATACAGGAATTGCGCAAAGGCCTTCATTTGCGGGCACAAGCACGACGGCGGATATGAAATGCGCGGCGGATTGCATTACCTTGCGTTAAAGTCGCTTTTGGAGTACGAAGAGCCCACCTATTCCGTGTTGAATTTTTACAAAGACAAAATAGTAGTAGAAGGGTTCGGCGAGGAAACGCCGCGCGTTCTCATGATTTGATTTTGGCTTTTGCCGTATTTTATTTGGGGGGTTTTTCGCGCTGGCTTTGATTTATCAGTAGGAGCATTTTTTTGCGTTATTGCAAAGAATGTTGCGGATTGGAATTATTAAAAAAATACTTGACTTTTGTTGGATTTTTTATGATTGTATTGGAAATATTAACGAGGGCGGTCTTTCCATTCAGAGGTGACGAAATTAATTGTCGGCGGAATTGTTGGAATTTTACAAATATTTTCTTCTCATAATAATCCCATAAAAACGGGCGCGCAAGGCTGATGCCTTGCGCGCTCTTCTATTGTATTATTGATTGTTGCCGCGTTCGTAAACCTTAATGACGGTGTAAGTTTTATCTTGGGAGGATAGAGACGTGCTTGAAGTATAAACCGATCCCATGACCACGCTCGGATTAGAGTCGGTTTTTTTGCCGAGATTTGCATCCTCGGTTTGGGTGTAAACTTTTTTTATGTTTTCTTCGTAATACTTGACGGTTTCTGCGGAGGCGTAGTAGGCGCACATGTAGTACGATGCCACGCCGCGTTTGACGGTTATGTTTATTTTAAGCAGCTGGCATTTGTATTCGGCGTTTTTGTACGGTATTTCGGCGGCGCCGCGCGACGACAGCTCGGTGGAGTTTTTTACCCACACGATACCGTCTGATACTTGGCCGATTTCGCCGCGCAATGCGCGGTACAGGGAGTCGTCGTAGTCTTTTTCCTCGATGTCCAGCATCATTTTGAGCGTTTCGGGAGAGGCGCTGTTGAGGTTGGTTTTTTCGAACAGCTCGAGCGATATTGCGGAGGAGAAGGTTTTAAACAGGTCGTTGGGAAGCCCGTTTTCGTCGAAGAAAACGTCCCTTACTTTGTTTATGTATCTGAATTCGTCGAACGACAATATGTGGCGGTTGGGAGGCTTTGCCTCGTTTCTTTCGTAGTCGTCGAATTCGGCTCCGTTGAACGATTTTGCGTCGTCGTCGTCGCGCCAGTCGATTATGCTGTCGGCCATTTCCTGGGCTTCGTTTGTGGATATGTCCATTTCCTCGAATATTTTTTGCAGGGACGCGGAGTCGAGAGAACACAATGGGAGCTTGCCGCTTTCGTCCACGATCTCCACCTCTACGGAGGCCCCGCTGGGGAATTCAAGGCGTTTTTCCTCGAGAGGCTTAGCCCAGCCCTGCTGGCTTGAATAGAGTGCGCCGTCGATTTTTTCGTATTCTTTCAGAACGGCGATGGAGGCGTACAGCGCCGAATACGCGTCGTTTCGCAATTCCCGCTCCCATGTCGATGAAGCCGAACTTTTCAGCGAGCGCGAAGCCTGCCCGACGATTTCGACCGCCACGATCGACGATGCGAAAATCAGGCCGAGTACGAATATGAGGGCGTTGGCTTTTTTTGTCTTCATTGCAAAACGGGATCCATCATTCCCGAGAGCGAAATTATGCGCTCGAGCTTTTCGTCGCCTCGCGAAAAATACAATTTTATATATGACGGCATGTTAGAGTTTCCCTCCGTCCCGGAAGTGTTTAAGCCGGAAGTGTCCAGTTCGTCCTCCTCCCTCCAGCCGGATTCGTCCTGGTAGAGATAGCCGATTTGTTTTACGAAGGGGGATATTTTCGTCTTGTAAACCGCGGCGTCGGAATTTTTGTCTTCCGGATTTGCGTGCCTCCATATTATTGAAAGGCCATCGTCGTCCAAGTTTAACCAACATATTTTAGCCGGGGAAAATTTTGTTGGCGACAAAAACAGGGGGTGCTGCCCGTTTACGGCAAATACGACGCCGTAGTCGCTTGAAACCGATTCGGGCAGCTCGGCTATCGCTAAGGTCTTTGAGGCGTTTTGAGCCTGGACGTCGTTTATTCTCGACGGATACAGCAGAAGGGAGGTGTTAAACGACGCCCTTAAAAACCTTTCTACGCCGTCGGCGTGTGACTTTAAAGACCAGCCTCGCTCGAGGCGTTCGGCGGTGGTCATGAGGTCGAACATCATTAGGCAGCATCCGAGCATGACGATTGCCGAGACCGACATGGCCAATACCACCTCTATAAGGGTAAATGCCGGTTTGAGCTTCATTGCGGCGGGCTCCATTCGCGCCTCCTGTCTTCAAGAAGCTCGGTTCTGTCTTCTATAATTTCGTCGCGGTCGCTGAGGTTTTCGTACCATGAGGTGTTTGTCCTGTGCACGAACAGTTTTGTCCTGAATTCGTCGTTTTCACGCTGGCAGACAATTTCGAGTTCGAACAAGTCCAATATTTGAGTGGGTTCGGCGTATCCGTACACTTTGTAGGTCTTGCCGTCGAGGCCGTCGACTTCCACTCCGTCGTCGAGCTCGTCGTAGTTGGATATTTTGAGCACGGCCGACGTGATTTGCTCTTTGACGGCGTCGTCGATCGGCGATTTGTCGGCCATGTCGAGGGCGAATATGCAGTTGCAGCAGACGTTTGATATGGCGACGGCCGCCATGGAAAACAATGCGAGGGCCAGTACCGACTCGATAAGAGTGAACGATTTTCGGTATCTTATAATAGCTCGGCGCGTTTCCGGAACTTCGGAGTTGCTGGTTTTTGCGCAGGCGCCGCATGCGGGCGAAAGCCGGAAGGCATTGGCTTTCACTTCGTGGCGCGGATTTGGCTGCAATGCGTTTAAACGTCTCATTTCCTTATTTCAAGCTGCGCCGCGCTTACCGGATCGAGGACTATTGTAAACGGGTCTTCGCCTCCGAGCGAAAACGAAACGTTCGCCGGAGTGCAGGTTCCGTCCGGCGATATTTCGATGCACGCCAGGTTTTCGTCGGGGAATTCAACGGAAACTGAGCCTATGACTTCGGGATATTGCGGGACAATGCTCACCGCGACGTCGGCTTTCGGAATTTCTATCCCGATATCCTGCTGCTTCGCCTTTGCCGCCTCCTCTATTTCGGGTGAAAGCCATACTTTCGCCACGATGGATTTGTCTGAGGCGTCTTCAATCACGAAAGCCCCGTCGTCGTAGCGGAGCGACATCTTTCTGCCTTTTGCCGCCGCCTCCGACTGGCCCAGCTTTAAAGCCGAAAGGAAAACCCTGTCGGGCGGGCGCGATTTAAGCGGGCGCTCCGAAAACACCGCCGTGCCTATCGCGGCGAAGCCCGCCATCGCCGCTATCAGCGCGATTGCAAGCAGAACTTCCATCAGAGTGAACGCCCCGTGCGCCGATTTCAGCATGGCCGGACTTTTAGTTTACCAGTTCCCGATGTCGTCTTCGGTATCGGGCTGCCCGTCCGGGCCGTTGGACCACACGTCGTAGCCGTCTTTGCTCTTGACTGCCGGAAACCTATATTGGTACGGATTTCCCCACGGGTCGAGCGGTATGTTGCGCACATACGGCCCCTTCCACCTGTCGGAAAGCGATTCGGGGGCGGCCATGAGCGCTTTTAGGCCCTCTTCGGTAGTGGGATACCTGCCTATTGACAGCTTGAAGGACATTATCGGCGTGGCGAAAGAGTCTCCGACCATAGACTGGGCGATTTTTGTCTGGCCGCCTGTCATAAAATTTTCGAGATTGCCGACAACAAGAAACGCAAGCATTGATATCATTGCGATTGCAAGCAGAACTTCCATCAGGGTGAACGCTCCGCGCGCCGGTTTTCTCGCGTGGGTCGGCAGTTTTTTTGCTTGGTAAGGCATATTGGGATTCTCCTGTCTTTGACTGTTAACGCCGTTGGCGCGCTGTTGTTTCAAGAAAATTACAGTTTTTCGAGAACGTTGCATACTTCGTCGATGAGAAAGTCTGGGGTTGAGGCCCCCGCGGTCACTCCCACCACGTCGAATTTTTTTATGGCCTCGATGTCGAGCTCCCCAACCGTTTCAATATGAAAGCACGGCAGTCCGGTGCGCTTCGCCATGATAGCCAGCTTTACCGTGTTTGCGGAATGCTTGCCTCCTATTACGACAATCGCCTTTGCGCCCTTTTCGGCGAGCACGTTCACGTCTTTCTGCCGCTCTTTTGTAGCCCCGCAGATTGTGTCTATCACTTTCGTGTTCGGAAAGCGTTTTTTAAAATATTCGGAGATTTCATGGTAGTCGTCGGTAAACATCGTTGACTGCGACACCATGCATATTTCTCCGTCTATTTGTGGAAGGGCGTCGATAGCATTTTTGTCTTTGACGACGTATCCCTTGCCGCCGGCATAGCCGAGAAGCCCTATAACCTCCGGGTGGTCAGGATCGCCCACTATGACGGTAGTGAAGTTTTTGTTGGCGTGCATTTTTATTATGCCCGCGATTTTTCCCACGTCGGGGCAGGTCGCGTCTTTGCAGCGCATTCCGAGGCTTTGCAGGTATTTTCTTCTTTCAGGAGATACCCCGTGCGCGCGAAATACAAGCACGCTGTCTTCGTTTGACACATCCTTTATCTGTTCGTCTATCGGAGATTCGCTTTTATAGTCGCCTATTTCGAGAATGCCGTTTTTTGTGAGCCTTTCCATCACTTGTCTATTGTGTATCAGGGGGCCGTCGGTAAAGACCCTGCACTTGCCGCCGTCGGCGCACGTTGTGGCGATTTCTATTGCGCGCTCCACTCCGAAGCAGAATCCGGCGCTTTTTGCACGTATTACCTTCATGTCGTTCAGCTTTTTTTAATTTTAAATCCGTCCTTGCCGTCGAGAATGGTCCAGCCGAGTTCTGACACGCGCTTGCGCAGTTCGTCGGCGCTTGCAAAATCCCTGTTCTTTTTCGCTTCCCACCGCATCTGCGCAAGCTTGGACACCTCTTCCGGAACGTCAGCTTCGGTTTCGTAGGCTTGGGGCTCCCCACCCAAATCGATTCCCAGCGCGTACATAAGCGAGCCGAGCGCGGATATGTCGCGGCGGTTTCCGTCAAGCTTCGGCAGGGCGGCGAATATTTCCCCGAGCGCGCGCGGAATGTTGAGGTCGTCGCACAGCGCGTTCCATGCGGGTTCAAATATTGTTCCGCCGAACCTGCCGAGCGGCGATACGGCCTCTTTTTGGAAATCGCCAAAATCCATGCCCGCTCGTTCGAGCGCGCCGCCGATACCTTTTGAAAGTTTTGCAAGGGCGCTTTTTGCGTCGTCCAAGCCCTTGAAAGTAAAATTCAGCTGCTGTCGGTAGTGCCCGGAAAGCAGGGCGTACCTTATCTGGGCGCATGTGTACCCACGCTTTAAAAGGTCGTCAAGAGTGTACAGGTTTCCGAGGCTTTTCGACATTTTTTGCCCCTCCACCATAAGGTGGGCGCTGTGGAACCAATATCGGACGCAGGGCGACTTCCCCGTGGCTGATTCGCTTTGGGCAATTTCGTTTTCGTGGTGGGGAAAGCACAGGTCTATCCCGCCGCCGTGCAGGTCGAAAGTGTCGCCGAGATATTTTTTCGACATGGCCGAACACTCTATGTGCCAGCCGGGGCGCCCCTCTCCCCAGGGCGATTTCCAGAAGTTTTCGCCGTCCTCCGGCTTTCTTCCCTTCCAGAGCGCGAAGTCCGACACGTTTTCCCTTTCGTATTCGTCGGCTACGTTTGCCTCCCCCGCCGAATTTAGGGCCTGCGTTGCCATGTGCTCGCGGTCTATTCCGGAAAGCTTGCCGTAGTTTTCGAACGACGATATTTTAAAATAGACGCTTCCGTCTTTTGCCGCATATGCGTGTCCGTTTTCGACCAGCTTTGAAACCATGTCGAGCTGTTCGGCGATATGTTCGGTGGCGCGCGGTTCGACGGTTGGCCTGAGCATGTTTAGGCGGTCGCAGTCGAGATGGAATTTGTCCTCCCATTTCTTTGTGAATTCCGCGAGCGGAATGCCGAGCTTGCGGCTTTCGCGTATGGTTTTGTCGTCAACGTCGGTTATGTTGCGTACGTGCGCGACCTTTACGCCGGAACATTCGAGAGTGCGCCGCAGGGCGTCCTGCACCAGAAAGGTTCTGAAATTGCCGATATGCGCGGGTCCGTACACTGTCGGGCCGCAACAATACATCCTGAACGTGTCGGTTTCGGGCACAAGGGCTTCTTTTTGTCGTGTTAGGGTGTTGTATATTGATACGCTCATTTTTGTTGCGATTTTTTTTCGACGGGTTCATATCAAACCACAATGAACGAAAATTTCAAGCTCGATATAAAAAGACGTCCGCGGCGCCTGCGGAAAAACGATTCCGTATTGTCGCTTTGCGAGGAAAACAGGGTTTTGCCCTCTGATTTGATCCTGCCAGTTTTTCTGAAAGAGGGCAGAAACGGCGCCGACGAGATATCGTACATGCCGGGCGTCTTCCGCCACACGGTGGACTCGCTTTTAAGGCTTTGCGATTCGTTGTCGAAGCGCGGCGTTATGGCGATTGCGCCGTTTCCCCTTGTAGAAAACTCCAAGAAAAGCATTCGCGCGGACGAGGCTTTAAACCCGAAGTCTCTGGCAAACCGCGCGATATCCGCCGTAAAGAGGCGCTTCCCCGAAATGGTTGTAGTCGCGGACGTGGCCCTCGACCCCTACACCACGCACGGGCACGACGGCATTCTCGACAAATCGGGCTCATGGATTCTCAACGACGAAACCGTGGAGGTTTTGTGCGGAATGTCGCTTGCGGCCGCGCAGGCCGGCGCAGATTTTGTGGCGCCGAGCGATATGATGGACGGCAGAGTAGGCGCGATAAGGGAGGTTCTCGACGAGTGCGATTTGCAGAATACCGCCATAATGGCGTACAGCGCAAAATATGCGTCCGCCTTTTACGGGCCTTTCCGGGACGCCATCGGCTCTGCTCCGAAGGGGGGGAAAAGAGGCGCAAAATATCTCGATAAAAAGGGCTACCAGCTCAACCCGGCAAACTCCAGGGAGGCTCTGAAGGAGGCTGCTCTCGACGAGGACGAGGGCGCCGACGTAATTATGCTAAAGCCCGCCGGGTACTACCTCGACATTGTGGCGAAGGTCAGGGAAAACACGTCGCTTCCGATAGCCGCATACCAGGTTTCAGGCGAATATTCAATGATTGTTGCCGCGGCTAAAAACGGGTGGATAAGTTTGGAACGTGCGGCGGCTGAATCCATCGTATCCATAAAGCGCGCCGGGGCGGATATGATTCTGACATATTTTGCCGACTTTCTGGCGAAGTGATTTCTGCGGCTATGCGCGCTGTATTCGCCAATACATTTTCCTCGCGGTTATATGTCGCATTCGAGCGACGACCCGAAACGTATTGAGTCCTTTCCGAAACGTTCGCGTACCCTGAAAAACGCATCTTCGGCTTTTTCCGACCTGCCGGAGGATTCATTTTCGCCTCCGAACAGTTCTCCCTGCACATATTGGTCTTCGCCGACAAGCGACGATCCCGTTACGCCCAACATTCTTACGGGCGATTTCAAGTCCCAATTTGCCGACACCAGTTTCATTGCCGCACTTATCAAAACCCTGCGCGAGTTTGTCGGATTCTCCAATGATGTCTGGCGCGTCATGTATGAAAAATCAGCACCTTTTATAACCGCGTGCACAGTGCGGCACTTTAGGCCTTCGCTTTTGAGCCTCATTGATACTTTTTCGGCTACAATTTCCAATCCGGCGCGAATATCGGCCCTCCCGATAAGGTCGCGCTTGAAAGTGACGGAGTTCCCCACCGATTTTGACTCCTCCGTTTCGCCCGCCCGTGCTACGGGGGAATCGTCCTCTCCGCGCGCGGCGGCCACAAGCATCCTTCCCGTATTGCCGAATCTTCTCGATATTAGGGCGATGTCGGCGCGGGCCAACTCGCCGATGGTCGTTATGCCCATTCGGCGCAGGACTTCTGCCGTGGATCGCCCGACATAAAGCATGTCGCGCACGGGGAGTTTATGGATTATGCTTTCAACCTGTTCGCGCCCGAAAAGGGTTGTGGCGTCTGGTTTTTTATAGTCGCTTCCAAGTTTTGCAAAAATTTTGTTGAATGAGACCCCGACCGATATCGTAAGGCCGAGTTCGGATTTTACGGCGGCGCGCAGTTTGTCGGCAATTTCGACGCCGGAACCGAAAAGCGACAATCCGGCTGTGACATCGAGCCAAGATTCGTCTATGCCGAAAGGCTCGACCAGATCGGTATAGCGCGCGTATATGGCGTTTACCTTTTTCGAATACTCCTCGTATTTTTCATGGTGCGGTTCCAGCAGTATCAAATCGGGGCATTTTTTTTTTGCCTGAAATATCGATTCCCCGGTGGAAACCCCAAACCTTTTTGCAGCCTCGTTTTTTGCAAGTATGACCCCGTGGCGCGTGCGCGGATTGCCCGACACCGCCATCGGGCGGTTCCCTATCTCGGGATGCGAAAGAGCCTCGACGGCGGCAAAGAATCCGTTTAGATCGCAATGCAGAATTGTCCTGTCCGAAGGCATAATATTTGTATTTTTGTACGCTGCGGCGATTATATAAAGAAAATAAATTATTGTTTGTAAAAAAATTTCTCAAAAAAAATATTGACATATTTGGCCGCGCCGTCTTTATTGTCCGGACAATAAAAAGTAAATTTTTTCTCATGTGTGTTGGGTGTCGTCGCGGTTTTACCACGGCGGCATCTTTTTTTTGCGGGGGATTTCGCGTGCTGTTGTGAAATTTTGGGGTATAGGTGATTTGCGTTTTTTGGCTAATTTTTTTGCGCAGATTAGTCTTGAAGTCGCGACGCGTAAGGGGCAGAATTTTACGCTTAATAGTATTAAAAATTATGGCAAAGGAAAAAAGAACGGCCATAGAGCCGACGCGCGAACAAGACTATCCTGAATGGTACCAGCAGGTAATAAAGGCGGCGGATCTGGCAGAAAACAGCCCTGTCCGCGGCTGCATGGTAATAAAGCCTTGGGGGTATTCGCTTTGGGAGAACATGCAGGCGGGCCTCGATAAAATGTTTAAGGATACCGGCCATACGAACGCCTACTTTCCGCTTTTTATACCCGTAAGCTATCTCGAGAAGGAAGCCGAACATGTGGAGGGCTTCGCAAAGGAATGCGCGGTCGTCACCCATTCGCGCCTCGAGCTCGGCAGCGACGGCAGGCTTGTTCCGGCTTCGCCGCTCGAGGAGCCGCTCATTGTGCGCCCGACTTCCGAAACCATTATAGGCGAAATGTATTCAAGGTGGGTTCAGTCGTACCGCGATCTTCCCGTTTTAATCAACCAGTGGGCCAACGTCGTCAGGTGGGAGATGCGCACGCGCCTGTTTCTTCGCACCGCCGAATTTTTGTGGCAAGAGGGGCATACCGCGCACGCTACCAAAGGGGAGGCCGAAGAGGAAACTCTAAAAATGCTGCGCGTGTACGAAACGTTTGCGCAAGATTTTATGGCGATGCCGGTCGTGTGCGGAAGAAAAACGGAGGGCGAAAAATTCCCGGGGGCTGTGGATACATATTGCATTGAAGCCATGATGCAGGACAGAAAGGCGCTTCAGGCGGGAACTTCGCATTTTCTCGGACAAAATTTTTCAAAGGCCAGCAACATAAAATACCTTTCCGAGGCGGGAACCCAAGAATACGCGTGGACAACAAGCTGGGGCGTTTCTACGCGCCTTATCGGCGGCATGGTGATGACCCATTCCGACGACGACGGGCTTGTGCTTCCGCCGAGATTGGCGCCTTTGCATGTTGTCGTGCTTCCTGTGATACACAAGGATTGCGAGCGCTCAAACGTTCTCGAATATTGCGCCAAGTTGAAAAGCAAAATAGAGTCGGCAAGCTATTGCGGGGTGCCCGTAAGGGTTTCGGTTGACTCAAGGGATCTGCGCGGCGGGGAGAAAGTCTGGAGCTGGATTAAAAAGGGCGTTCCTTTGCGCGTGGAAGTAGGGCCGCGCGACATCGCTTCCGGTTCCCTTTTCGTGGCGCGCAGAGACACAGGGGAGAAAAAATCAATGCCCTGCGCCGAATTTATCGAAAACATCGGCGCTTTGTTGCAGTCTATACAGGAAAACCTTTTCTTGCGCGCAAAAAAATACCGCGACGAAAACACCGTCGAAATGCGTTCAAAAGAAGATTTTTACGCCTATTTCACGCCTAAAAACGCGAAGAAGCCCGAAATACACGGAGGTTTTGCGGTCGCAAACTATGACGGCAGCGCCGAGGTTGAGGACGCGCTGCGCGCGGATTTGCGCGTGACGGTAAGGTGCATACCGCTCGACGGCGGGGAGCCCGACGGAAATTGCATCTTCACGGGGCGGCCTGCCAAATATCGTGCCATATTCGCAAAATCCTATTAAGCGAATTTACTTGACCATAGCACCAACAAAATTACTCTTTTAATTTTATGACAGACAACTATGTGTTTTCATCTGAATCGGTCGGCGAAGGCCATCCCGACAAAGTAGCCGACTACATATCCGACAGCATTCTCGACGCCTGCCTCGAACAGGATAAATTCAGCCGCGTAGCCTGTGAGACGCTCGTAAAAAGCAATTGCGTTGTGATAGCCGGCGAAATTACGACGAAAGCGAACCTCGACTACGAAAAGATAGTCCGCAAGGCCGTCAAGGAAATAGGATACACCAACGAAGACGATATTTTCCACGCCGACAAAATATTCGTGTCCAATTTGCTTACGAAGCAGTCGCTCGACATAGCGCAGGGAGTGGACGCGCGCAAGGCCAAGGGCAAGGAGACGGCGGAACAGGGAGCCGGCGACCAGGGCATCATATTCGGATACGCAACAAACGAAACTCCGGAGTACATGCCGGCCGCGATTATGTTCGCCCACAGGATTCTAATGGAGCTTGCCAAACAGCGCAAAAGCGGCAAGGGCCCCAAATGGCTCCGCCCCGACTGCAAAAGCCAGGTGGCGGTGGCGTATGAAAACGGAAAGCCGGCATATATAGAAAATGTCGTAGTGTCCACGCAGCATGCGGCGGGTGTTTCGCATAAAACCATAAAAGACTATATAGTCGAAAAGGTCGTAAAAAAAGTTCTTCCGAAGAAGCTTTTGAGAAAAAGCACAAAATTTTTAGTAAATCCGACGGGCAATTTTGTTGTCGGGGGTCCGCAGGGCGATTCCGGCCTCACGGGGCGCAAAATTATAGTCGATTCGTACGGCGGCTACGGGCGCCACGGCGGCGGGGCGTTTTCCGGAAAGGATCCGAGCAAAGTTGACCGTTCGGCGGCTTATATGTGCCGCTGGGTTGCAAAAAACATAGTTGCGGCAAAGCTTGCCGACAAGTGCGAAATACAAGTGGCTTACGCAATAGGCTATCCGCAGCCGTTGAGCATAGCAATCGAAACCTTCGGAACCGGAAAAATTCCGGAGGCGGAAATAGAAAAAGCGGTCCGCAAAGTGTTTAGCTTTAAGCCGGCCGATATCGTAAAACAGCTCGACCTTTTGCGTCCTATTTACAAGAAAACCACAAATTACGGGCATTTCACAAAGGCCGACCTGCCTTGGGAGCGCACGGACAAATCTGCCCAGCTTAAGGCGGCGGTTTCGTCAAAGTAAACTCCGGCTTGCCGACACGTTTCTGAACGGGCAAAAACCGACTGGGGCGGCGCGCGGGCGCCGCCGATTGTTTATATATTTATGAAAAAAAACGACTATAAGATTGCAGACATTAAACTGGCCCAATGGGGCAGGAAAGAGATAGACATCGCCGAATTTGAAATGCCGGGACTGATGGCCATCAGGGAAAAGTACGCCCCGAAAAAGCCACTTCGCGGCGTGCGCGTAAGCGGTTCGCTTCACATGACCATACAAACCGCGGTTCTAATAGAGACCCTAAAAGCTCTCGGGGCCGACGTCAGATGGGCGAGCTGCAACATTTTTTCCACCCAGGACCATGCGGCAGCCGCAATAGCGAAGGCCGGAGTGCCTGTATTCGCATGGAAGGGCGAATCCCTTGAGGACTATTGGGAATGCACGTACCGCGCGCTTACTTGGCCGGACGGAAAAGGGCCGCAGCTTATAGTGGACGACGGCGGCGACGCCACTTTGCTTGTCCATAAGGGCTACGAGCTTGAAAACGGCGACAAATGGGTTGAAACCCCGTCCGACTCGCGCGAAGAAGGCGTTATAAAAAAGCTTCTGAAGAAGATTTACAAGGGAGACAAAAACCATTGGCATAAGGTTGTCGCGGATCTGAAGGGCGTTTCCGAAGAAACGACAACAGGAGTGCACCGCCTTTACCAAATGGTAGAGGACGGCCGCCTGCTTATACCGGCAATAAACGTTAACGATTCAGTCACAAAAAGCAAATTCGACAACATTTACGGCTGCCGCGAATCGCTTGTTGACGGCATAAAGAGGGCGACAGACGTCATGATCGCCGGCAAAACCGCCCTCGTATGCGGATACGGCGACGTCGGCAAAGGCTGCGTTCAGGCGCTTAAGGGGCTCGGGGCAACGATTCTCGTTTCGGAAATCGATCCCATATGCGCGCTTCAAGCCGCAATGGAGGGCTATAAGGTCGTGACTGTCGAAGACGCGCTTCCTGTTGCGGACATTTACGTCACGACAACCGGCAACTGCGACGTCATAACCATCGACCATATGCGCAAAATGAAAGACCAGGCAATTCTTTGCAATATAGGGCATTTCGACAGCGAAATACAGGTCTCGAAACTGCAGTCGTTTCCGGGAATCAAGAGGGAAAACATCAAGCCGCAAGTGGACAAATACAAATTTCCCGACGGCAGGTCCATATTCCTGTTGGCGGAGGGGCGCCTTGTGAATCTCGGCTGCGCCACGGGACATCCGTCGTTTGTAATGAGCAACTCGTTTTCAAACCAGACTCTCGCTCAGATGGATTTGTGGGCAAACAGGGACAAGTACGAGAACAAAGTGTATGTCTTGCCGAAGCGCCTCGACGAGGAGGTCGCGCGCTTGCATCTCGGCAAGATAGGCGCCAAGCTTACAAAGCTTACAAAAAAGCAGGCCGATTACATAGGCGTTCCGGTTCAGGGCCCGTTCAAACCCGACCATTACAGATACTAATCCGAAAAAACGCGCCAAACGCACCGTGAAAAACGCCCCATGAAAAAGGGGCGTTTTTTTACCCCCACCGCGCGGGTAAAAAAACATTTGTCCGGTTTTTGCGGCGCGGCGATTGCGGCAGACATTTTGCATATCCCCTGTTTAAGCTATTTTGAGAGCTTAAACAGCTTTACGTCGCCCTTTTTAAGGTTGAACTCCCTCGTTTTAAAACGTCCGATAGGTTTGTTTTCCAAAACGTCGAAAACGTCGGCTTCGTCTTTGAGCGATATTGTGTGCCTGCCGTCTTTTGTGGCGTTGATTGAAAGGTAGCTTCCGTTTGCGACTGCCACGGCTTCGTTGTCCACATAGCTGTGGATTCCGCAAATTTTTGCTATGTATTTGCAAACTTCAGGAGAGAGTTTTGTGACGCCTATGAATATTTGGGGGAATTTGCCGCCCGTGCGCACGACCATTGCCGGCTTTCCGTTGGGATATGTGGCAATTACCTTGTCGCCCTCTTCGGGCACGGGCGAGAATAGCGGGGAAACTTCGAGATTGAATCCGAAATTTCCGATGCCTTCCCTTTTGCCTTCTTTGGTGGGAATCGCCAGCGCGGTTGTCTTTCCGGCGTATTCAACTTTGAATCCGGTCGCCTCTTCTATGGCGTCGAGCGACAGGTTTCTGTTGTCCGTGTCCGCGTATCCCGCATTCCACAGATATACGCACGCCATGTTTTCGGCGGCATTTCTCATTTGTTTTCTCTGCTTCTTGTCGAGGGCGTACGCGCCCGATATATAATGAAGTTTCGGGCGGGCGCGCCCCTCCAAAATATCCTCGAGAAGGTACTGCCCGTGGGGGGTTCCTATCGTGGCAAGATATTTGGGCAGGTTCATTATGCAATTGGCGGTAGTAAGCTGCGAGTGGGGCTTTCCTGAAACATGGCACATGGAGATTTCATCGTAAGAAACGGCGGTTTCGGGGGAATAGGGCGACGGATTGTTTCGAAGGTCGCTTTCGACCTCCTTAAATTCATCGAATACGCCCCAGAGTTGCCTGTCGAGAAACCAGCCGCAACCGAATAGATCCATCCACCAGGACCCGAGGTTTTTTATGCTTTGGTGCGCCATGTTTCTGCGCATGACAAGCGTGGATTCGGCGCGGCTTTTTTGCGAGAAGTCGAGCACGTACGGCGGCGAACCCGATTTCGGAGCAAGCCAAGTGCGGTTGTCGTCTTCGTCGAGCCAAATCTTGCCGTGCAGCGACGCCGATTCCGCGGGGCTTACACAGCATTTTATGCCGCCGAAATTTCTGTCGTGGTAGGCTATCGGGGCTGTAAATATGTCTATTGCGTCTGATTTCAAAAGTTTTCCGAAAGCGTAGTGGCCGGAATATGCCGGACCTTTCGGAACACTTGAGAATCCGAAACCGTAGCCGTAAAAAATGACCGAAAGGCGTTTTCGCGGTGCGGTTTTGCGTATGGTTTCGGCGGCCAACAAAACGATGTCGCTCATTTCGTCCTGCAGAAATATGTTGAAGTCTATGGACGGCATGCGGGTTTGCGGGTCGAGAATTGCGCCGTCGGAAACAAAACGCTCCTCAACTGAGGGTACGGCAGCTTCGGCAATCCTAACATTCGGGCGGTTCCACGCCTTTTGCAGCCCGGCGTCGGTTACGTATTTTTTAGCGAGCCATTTGCGCCATGCCGCCAAAGTCGCCTTGTCGTATCCGTGGTGCCCTTTTTCGTAAGTTCCGCCGTAGAACCACTCGCTCGAATTGCCGCCAGACGGATGGTATCCGGCGATGTTGTCCGGATATTTTTCCTCCGCATATTTTATGAATTTGCGCATCGCATTTAAAGCGTCCCGCCTGTAGTTTTCCGACGACGGCGAAGGGAAACGCACGTGCATTCTTTCTATCGGAACGCCGTCGGGCGAACACATAAGGTCGTCTTTATGGCTGTCGAGCCACCAATTCGGGGGTTCAAGGCCGAGCCGCACTATGATTTTTGCGTTGGGATTTGCCGCTATCACCGGTTGAAAGCGCGAATCCACAAGCTTTTTGCAGGTTTCGTCGTCCTCCCAAAAAGCGGGAACGCCGAACGTGACGAAATCGACACCCACAGATGCCGCGTATTTTTCCTGCGTCATAAAAGTTTCTCCGGTGTTTGTTGCGGCAAGCTCTCGCGGGCCTTCGTAGAATACAGAGACTTCAAAACGGCCTTCAGTGTCGGAACGCAGCTTCATCGACAGCGAGTAGCTTTTGCCCTCTTTGAGCTTTATTGAGTTTATTATAAAATTGAGGCGTTCGATGTCGTGGATTTTAGATTGAATTTTCTCTTTGCTTACAAAGTCCTTGCGTATGTGCAGAACGCCGTTTTTATTTTCGGCGGTAAACGGTGGAACGGGATATTTTTTAGGGTCCGGAGCGGTGTCTGACACCGTTTCGGCGATATCGCGCCAGGCTTCGAGCGATTTTTGCGTCCAGTTCGATTTCAATTGCGAGGCGGAGGCGTCGGAGAAGTCGAATATTGGGAGCTTTTCGCCGGTCTCGTCGTCTGTTAGGACAATTTCGCTGATTTCAATATCCCTTATCGTGGAGCCGAAATTCATCTGCAGGCATGCGTCGCAGTCCCTTTTTGCAGTGAATTTTAGCGCGACGCGCTTCCAATTCTCATCTATGGAATCGTACTTCATTCCCGGAACGTTGCCGTAAAACATCTTTCCGCGGACAGGCTTGCCGTTTACATGCATAAACGGAACCCCTCCGCGCGGTTCGACTGTATAGTCGTTTTGCGCTAAAACTGCCGGAGAAAGCGCCGTCAAAAATAAAAATATGGCCGATGAAAACGATTTAGTTTGCATGCTAATTACTATCTATTGTTCTATGTGTAGTGTCAAATAGCATTATTGGGATTTCCTTGCGCCGCGCCGGGGTTGCGGGTTGATAGTTATTTTTCGGTTAAAAACAGCGCGGTGTCGGGAATGGAGAATTCGTATTCGAATTCTTCGGCGTTTTCCGCCACAACCCTGTTCGAAAACAGTTCGGTTATTTTTGAAAATTTTTGCGGAAGTTTTATTTTTAGCTTTTGCGTTAGTGATGCGCTTTCCGGTGCGCCGTTTCCGCTTTCGCACCCCATTCCGCCCGCGTGGACGGCGGTAAGTTTTTCGTTCGAATATACGGGAACGTTTTCGTCGAGGTATATGTGGACGCCGGAGTCGCGGGCAACGCTTTTTAGGACGTCGGTTGTAATGTCATTGTAGTCGTGTATGTAGATGCAGTTCCAACCGTCCATGCGTTTTTTGTTTATTCCCTTTGCGCCGTATTCAAAACCGGTAAGTTTTTTTATGCGCGCGGTGTCAAGGGTTTTGCCGTCGCTTATTGCGGGGGCGTACGCAAATAATACCGTGCGGCCGCCGCAAAAGGCGTATTTTTCGAGAATTTTGCGGCTGCTGTCTGTAAGTTCGAAAAGGGCGGGAATGATTAGAGTCTTATATTTCGATATGTCGATATGCGGAATGTCGCCGAAGGATATTACGTCGAAGGGGGCGGAAATCAAATTAAGGCGCTTTCTGAGCATATTGTACGGTTCGTGCGATATGCTTGCGGAAATGTAAAGCGCGCTTCTGGGATCGACGACGATCGCAATTTCTGAGTTTTGGCGGAGGTTTTTGCCGGCGTATTCCCCCCATATTTGCCTCGCCCTTTTAACAATCTCCATGGTTTCGGAAGTGGCAAAAACACCCCCCCACATGTCGAAGCACCATAGCGAAGTCCCTTTAATTGTCGCCAGGCAGAACTCGCGTTTTAAAACGGCGCTTGTTTCCGTTTGGTTTTTCGTCATGGCAAGCGCCCCGCTTGTGGAAATGCTTATGTATTTGGATAGCTTTGAGTTGTATGTATGCGTTCTTAGGTCTATTTCGTGAAGCCAGTTTTTATCGAGCCGTCTAAGCGTTTCGTATGCGCACATGAAACCGCTTCCCTCGCCGGGGGCCCTGTTGCCGTATGCGGCGGGACTGGCAAAAAAATCGAGATGGGGCGAATTGAAAACCTTTTCATACGCCAGGTGTCCGCACCATACGAACCGCTTTCCGGCAAGTTCCATTACATACCCGTAAAACGATCCGATAAGCCTGTCTTTTGAAACGCGTTCGCGGGTGAATTTTGCAAAGTCGATAATGGCGTCGGATACGATATCGCTTGTAAATTCCGCGTATCTTATGACGTCTCCCTCTTTTGCCGGATCGCGGAGCCGCCCCTCGAACGACGCTTTTTCAAGGCGGTCAATCCCGGGAACCGGAGTTTGCGGATATCCTTTTTTAGCGAGCCATTTGCGCCAGGCGTCGCTCTTATTGGCGCTGGCAATGCCGCTTGAATAGTCCATCCATTCGTCGGTTTGCCCGCACGCTATCAAATATCCCTTAATATGTTTCCCATATTTTTTTTCTACCCTGTTGAAAAATTCGGCGGCGAATTTCTTTGTGGGATTAACCCATAGGGGGTTTGTGAGGCAGTTGGACAGCTGTGTAAAACTGTCGGCCTCCATGCCCATGCTGCGCGAAACCATTGCCAGATGTCGGGCAAACCAGCGGGGGGAGTTTAAGTCGACAATGCAGATTATTTCGGCGTCGGGATTTGCTTTCAGAACGCCGTCGAACTGCCTGTCCAGGCTTTCCCAGTCGTATGTGTCGTGCCATGCCCATACGGCGGGATATTTTCCGTAGGGTTCGCCGAGAGAATTGTCGGAGTTGGAGGGCAGTATGGCTACCGCGTTTACGCCGGCTTTTTTAAAATCAGCCATGGCGTTAAATTCCGGCCAAAACGAGCGGTATGAGAAAATTTTGTCTGAAGATGCGTTTGCGGGAAGAGACAACGCAAAAACGACGGACACTATCGGCAGAAATCTTTTCATTTTTTACGGCAAAAATTATATTCTATGTTATATTATTTGGATTTTTTATCGATTTCAACAATTTATGTCCGGCAAATTTGACTTAATTTGTTAATAATTCCATTAAATTGACTTTTTGGATTTAAATGCGCTAAGACGAAGCGTAAACGTGTTTTGTTAAATTTCGGTCAATAAAAAATAAATAAAAAATTTTGTTGATTTTATGCTGCGGGCGCGTAAAGTACACGCCTTTTTAAATCAGCGTCTCTGCGTCTTATTGCAAAATTTGACGGCGGCGTTGGTGTAGAATTTTATATAACTATACTAAAATGAAACAGATAAATCTCAACACAACCTTAAGAACCGATATTGGCGGCAATTCCGCGAAACGCTATCGCAAAAGCGGTCAAATTCCGGCTGTGATTTACGGCGAGAGCGGCGTAAAAAATCTTCTTGTTGACGAAAAGGAGCTTTCGGCCGCTCTGAAAGCGATAAGCGGCAAGGCCGTTCTCATAGAGATGACATTTTCGGACGGTACGGAGTCGCGCTATGCGATGCTTAAAGACACCGAGCGCAATCCCGTCACTGACAGGCTGCTTCATGTGGATTTTGTGGAGGTAGTTCGCGGCAAACCCATGCACGCCACGCTTCCTCTCCACTTTACCGGAGAGGCTTTCGGCGTGAAGAACGAAAACGGCATCATAGAGATTCACGAACACGAAGTCCGCGTAAAGTGCCGCCCGCGCGACCTTCCCGAAATGATAACTATAGACGTTTCGGATTTGCATGTCGGAGAGGCCATACATTTGAAAGACGTAGTTCCGCCCGAGGGCGTCGAGTTTACGTCCAATCTTGAGGACATACTTGTGACATGCAACGAGATAGTCGTCGAGGAAGAACCCGCCGCCGCAGCAGTTGCGGAAGGCGCCGATGCGGCAGCTCCCGGAGCGGCTGCTGCGGACGCGAAAGCCTCCAAATAATCCGTGTTTTTTCGCGCCGGCGGGTTCTTTTTGCCAGCCGGCTTGAAACGTTCTTTAAAAAATGCAACTGAAAATCGTAATCGGGCTTGGAAACTCCGGAGCGGAGTATGAGCACACGCGCCATAACGCGGGAAGGATAGCCGTAGCGGAGGTAGCCCGGCTGTGCGGAGCCGTCTTTTTGCGCAATAAAAGCTGTGCGGCGCACGTTGCCAAGGCTTCCATAGAGTCGTTTCCAATAATGCTCGCCTTTGCCGACGGCTATATGAACTTCAGCGGGGAAAGCATAGGAAGGATTCTTAGATTCTTCAAATTCGACATAACGGAAACGGCGGTTGTTTACGACGACATAACGCTCGACGCCGGGCGCATGAAGCTTAGCGTCGGGGGTTCGTCGGGCGGGCATAACGGCGTGGCCGACATAATCTCCAAATGCGGCGACGGTTTTGCGAGAATAAGGTTGGGAGTGGGGGCCAAGCCTCTAAAGTCCATGGACTTGGCCGACTACGTTCTCGGAAGGCTTGACGAAAGCCAGCTTGAGGCGTTAAAGTCTCTCGATGTCAGGGGTTGCATAGGCCTTATGCTTTCAAAGGGGCTTGAAGGCGCGCAGAATGTCGTAAACAGAAAGAGCCCTTAGAAAATTTAACAAACAGCAGATAATATGAATAACAAAAAGTACAAAGCAACGTTTATACTCGACACCAGGGGCTATAACGAGCCCGTTGAGACTCTCATTGAAAAAATAAAGGGTGTTGTGGAATCGGCGAATTGCAAGATTCTGTCCGTCGAGAATCTCGGGCAGAAAACATTCGCCCGCACGACGGATCGTTCGTTTCCCGCGGGTATCTATATCGAAGTGGAATTTGAGGGTCCGGCGACGTCCAATTCCGTGATAAAGGAAAAGCTCCGTTTGGACAAAACTGTCAATCGCGTTTTGGTAATGGCCGAATAGCGCGGGTTAAACAAATCGATAGGCGGAACAAACATGGCCTCGTACAACAAAGTAATCCTGATGGGCAACCTCACGCGCGATCCCGAGCTGAGGCAAACCCAAAGCGGCACGAGCGTGTGCCGTTTTTCGATAGCGGTGAACCGCTCTTTCAATTCGCAGGACGGCTCTTCTCGCGACGAAACGTGCTTTATCGAGATAGATTCTTTCGGTAAATCTGCCGAAAATATAGCGAAATATTTCAACAAGGGTAAACCCATTCTTGTTGAGGGGCGTTTGCGCCAGGATTCGTGGGAAGACAAGCAGTCGGGGCAGAAGCGCACAAAGCTCATGGTCGTATTGGAGCGTTTTGAATTTGTGGGCGGCCCCCGTAATGACTCCAACGGCGGGGGTGGCTATGACGCCGAGTATTCCGCTCCGGGACCGCGTTCCCGCGCGCCCATGCAGCAGCGCCAGAAAAACGACGATATGGACGACGACGACGTTCCGTTTTGAGCCGGCGCCGTCATTTTAATTTAACTCTTAACAAACACTATTATGGCAACAAGCAAAGTATTATTGGTCAAGCCCGTCGAGAATCTCGGCGGAGAGGGCGAACAGGTTTCGGTAAAGGCGGGCTATGCGCGCAATTTCCTGTTTCCCCAGAAAAAGGCGATTCCCGTAAGCAAGGCCAACAAAAAGCAAATAGAGGCACTCATAAAGGCGCGCGAGCTGCGCGAAGCCAGGGAGCTTGAAAGCGCGCAAGCCGTATCCAAAGCTATAGAGGGCATGACCATAGCGTTTGCCGTCAAGACTGGAGAAGGTGGCAAAATGTTCGGATCGGTGACTGCCGCGGATATCATTGCAAAAATCGCTGAAGGCGGCATAGAGCTTCCGAAAAAGGCTGTCCATTTGTCGGCTCCTGTGAAGGAGCTGGGGAAGCACACGGCGCAGATCAAGCTTCATAAGGATGTCAAATTCGACTTTACATTCGAGGTCGTTTCTGAAAATCCCATCGACGATTCCGCGAAAGAGTCTAAATAGCAGCGCGCATTTTGCCGCTTTTCTGCGGGGATTATCCGGCAAATCAACTCGGCGCGGCTTGTTCGGTCGCACCGAGTTTTACAATTAATAGGGAAGGCGCGACAACGTTGCGCTTTGTACGGTTGGAGTGTAGGCTTTATCGGTGGGGAAATATCGATATGTCAGAGGCAAGTGAAGACAGGAAACCCGCAGGCCGTCGGCGCAGGGCCGCGCCGTCGGGCGCAGTGTCCGTTTCGGACAGGCAGTTGCCCCACAATCTCGATGCCGAAGAAGGGGTTCTCGCCGCGATTTTAATCGACGGCACAAAAGAAGTAATAAACGCTTGCGTTGCGCTTAAAGTCCGCGAGGATTATTTTTTCAAGCCGCAGCACAGGGCGATATATTCGGCGATTTTGGCCCTTTACAGCGAGGGCAGCAATATCGACGAAATCGTATTGGCCGATTATTTAAAAAAGCGCGGCGCGCTCGACCAGGTGGGGGGCATAGTCGCAATAAACAACATTGCCGGCAGGATAGAGACTTTCACGCATTACAGGCAGTGGCTTGAAATTTTGCGCGAAAAATATTTCATGCGCGAGATTATACGCGTGTGCTCGGAAAGCATCGAGAGCGCGTATGCGAACAGGGGCAGCATAGACTCTTTCATCGAGCGCGTCGAGGAGCGGATACTCGGCATAAGCCAGGACAGGGTCGGAGATTCCGTAATAAAGGCGAGCCAGAAGGTTCCCGAGGCGATGATATTAATCAACAAGCTAATATCGAGCAAGGGTGAGCTGATGGGGGTTCCGACCGGCTTTACGGGGCTCGACAGCCTGATGAGGGGGCTTCGCCCAAACGAGATGATAGTCATCGCGGGGCGTCCCGGAACCGGCAAGACCTCTATAGCGTTAAACATAGCAGAGACTGCCTTATTTGGCAGGAATCCGGTTCCGACTCTCATATTTTCGCTCGAAATGTTGGGCGAGCAGCTGTACAGCCGAATGATAGCTTCGCGGGCGCGGGTTGACCAGCACAGGTTGAGCATAGGGCGAATCGGGCCCGACCAACTCAAGGACATCAACACTGCGGCAAACGAATTGAAGGACGCGCCGCTGTGGATAGACGATACGGCGGGCTTGTCGATTTTGGAGATGAGGGCGAAAGCCAGGCGTTTAAACCAGCAGCTGGGCGGGAAACTCGGGCTTGTAATTGTTGACTATCTTCAGCTTTTGCGGGGCTCGGATTCGTCGCTTCCGCGCGAGCAGGAGGTTGCGGAGATTTCGAGGGGCATGAAGGCCATGTCAAAAGAGCTTTTGGCACCGGTAATCGTTTTGGCCCAGCTTAACCGCGACAGCGAAAAGGATCAGCGCAATCCGCGCCCGAGCGACCTCCGGGAATCCGGATCCATAGAACAGGACGCCGACGCCATTTTACTCTTGAGTAGGCAGAAAAAATCTGTCACAGATGAAGAGGCAAACGCGAATCCGAATTGGCTGATCAGGGTGGAGCTTGCAAAGCAAAGAAACGGCCCGACCGGCGTCGTCACGCTTTTGTTTAATAGAAGTTATACTCGCTACGAGAATTATCTCGATGTTGAAAATGCGCAAATTTAGCAACAACATTTGCACGTCTGCGGTGCGCGCGTGCGTAAATTTTACTTTCGCAATGAAAGCGGCGCTTGCGTTTTCGGCGGTTGCGTCGTGTGCGGCGGCGTTTGCGCAAGTAGGCGGCGGCAAGGCGGTTGACGAGCAGTCTATGACGATCAACCGCATAACGTATAAAATAGAGGGGCCGAAGACGATTTCCGAAGACGCTGTCACCGCCCATGTGCGCCTCCGCAAAGGAATGAAGTTTGACCAAAAGGCCCTCGACCAGTCAATACGCTCGCTTTACGAGACTGGATTGTACGACGTCATCGACGCTACAAGAAGCGCCAACCCAAACGGGAGCATGGACATAGAGTTTGTAATAGTTCCCAAGTACAGGATAAGCCAGGTCGTGTTCAAGGGGAACAAGGAGTATTCGGCAAGGCGCCTTCAGGAGGAGATAACTTCGTATGCAGGTTCAACCTTGAGCGAGGTTGACGTTAAGCGCGACGCCGACAAGCTGAAGGCGTTCTACCAAAAGAAGGGGTTTTCGCTTGCGAAAGTGAACTTTTCCATTGAGCGCAACGACGAACAGGGCAAAGGTGCGGTCATATTCGACATCGACGAGGGCGCCGACATAGCCGTTCAAAATATCAGGTTTACCGGGGATCCCGCCGTCGAGGAACAGTACGGATTCTTCGGAAGAATGGGGCATTACTTGTTCGGCGAGGACAAACCCGGCGAGCTCAACTCAATGAAGCTCCTTAAGGAGATGAAGACCGACACATGGATTCCGGTCATATCGTACATCACCGACAACGGCAGATTTAAAGACGAGGAGTTTCAGGCAGACATTGAAAAACTGCGCAAGATATACCGCGACCACGGCCATCTCGACGTGGAAATAGACGAATCCAAGGTAAAGTTCGAATTTCCGGATCCCGACGAACCCGGCGACATGGACATAGTTATAAACATCGTTCCCAATCGCAAGTACAAGGTAGGCAAGGTTTCGTTCAAGAACAATAAGCTGTTCAGCGACGAAAAGCTGATGCCGTTTGTGGAATATTACGATCTTACCACCGGCAACGTGTTTTCGCCCTCAAAAGTAGAGGAGATGATAGACAAGATACGCATTTATTACGGCGAATACGGCTATATAGACACGATTGTGCGCGCTTTGCGCAAGCCGAACGTCGAAACCGGAGACATAGATCTTGTCATTGACATAATAGAGAGCGGCAAATATTATCTTGAGTCGATAAACATTCAGGGCAACACGAAGACCAAAAGCGAGGTGATAATTCGCGAACTTGCACTTGCGCCCGGAGACATATTCGACTTGGCCAGAATGAAGTCTTCAGAAAACCGCCTTAAGGAAACGCGCTTTTTCGATGAAGTGACGCTTTCCCCCGAGGCTACGAACATTCCCAACAGGCGCAACCTTAGGGTGGTTGTAAAGGAGGGCAGAACGGGCAACCTTACGTTCGGGGCTGGTTTCAGCACGATAGAAAGCCTTGTGGCTACTGTCGAAATAACGCAGAGCAATTTTGACTATGAAAATTACGACAACTATTTTCAGGGCGCGGGGCAGAAGTTTAGGATACGCGGTTCCATAGGTTTGGAGAGCAATCAGATTATAATCAGCTTTGAAGAGCCGTGGGTATTCAACAGAAACTTGGCATACGGCATAGATTTGTACCGTACGGATACGGGGTATTATTCGGACTATTATTCCGAAGTGCGTTTGGGAGCCACGAACTATCTGCGCAAGAGGGTTTACGAGCTAATAGAAGCGCGTTTGGCATATAAGCTCGAGCTTGTTGACATATACGATGTGGATAAAAAGCTGATGGAGGGCCCAGATCCGGTGATGAAATCGTGGAGGGGCGACGTGGGTGAGCGTTCCATTTCACAGCTGAGCCTTTCGTTTCTCAGGGATTCCCGCGACAGCCTTATGACGCCTACGCGCGGAACGCGTTTCGAGATACTTCAGGACATAGCTGGAGGCCCCCTCTTGGGGCAGACCAACCTTTACAGGGTGGAGGCGCGCGCCGGTTGGTGGATACCGACGTTTGAATTCGGCAACCAAGTTTTGTCGTTTGTGGGCAGAAGCGGAACTGTGATGGGCTACGGTGGCAAAGATGTTCCGTATTTCGAGCAGTATTTTCTCGGAGGCGGATACAACATGCGCGGTTTCAAATATCGCAAGGTTGGAAAGATTGACCCGGTGACAGGGGAGGCCTACGGGGGAAAGACATTTGCGTTCGCTTCAGCTGAATATTCTATAGAATTGTTTGCGCCCGTAAGGTTTGCGGTTTTTTATGACATAGGTTTTGTAAATACCGGAGAATGGGATTGGGATCCATCGGACTATAATTCCGACTTCGGCATAGGTTTCCGCGTATTGCTGATGGGAGCGCCGATGAGAATCGATTTGGGCTTCCCGTGGCAAACGGGGCCGTACAACAACGACGGCATGCAGTTTAACTTTTCGTTCGGAACTGTTTTTTAAAAAAAAGCGTGTAAAACGGAACAAAAAACAATATTTAAACACTAACAATATTAAACACCAAAATATCGATATGAAAAAATTAATAGCACTCTTTGCGGGCGTAGTCGCCTGCGCGGCAGTTAACGCGGCTCCCACGATTTATTACGTGGACATGGGAAAGGCTTATCAGAATTTTTACAAGGCCAAGGCTGCCGCGGAGCAGATTCAGGCCTCGATAGATTCGACCAAGGCCGAACTCGCCAAGATGGATAAGACCCGCCAGGAAAAGGCGAAACAGCTTCAGGCGATTCAGGAGAAGGCGAAGAATCCGGCTTTGGGCGAAGACGCCAAAAAGAAGCTTAACGAGGAGGCTCAGCCGATTTTCGCTGAGTTCCAGCAGATTGAAATGAACATGCGCAACATAAGCCAGCAGGCCAACGAAAGGCTTAAACAGAACGCCGACAACATTCGCAAGGTGCACCTTGAGGAGATAGGCGAAATCGTTAAGAAGCTCGCCGCAGACAAGAAGGCAGACTTCATTCTCGAAAAGGGCGTGTGCCATTTTGCCGACCCGAAAGCTGATTTGACCGACGAGCTTATAAAGCGCATAAACGCTTCGGCGCCTGCCACTAAGTAGTCGGTTTTTTATCGGACGATGGAGGGAATATTGGCTAACGCCGGTTCCCTCTTTTTTTACGCGTTTCGCGAAGATTTTTAAGTGCGGCAGGCTCTTTTATATTGCCTGCGGCAATCTGGAGAAGTTGCATATGTTGAACAGTCTTATGTGTTTTGCGGCGAGCGCGCTTATGCCGGGTTTGGGACAGGCGTTCGAATCGCGCTGGTATGAGGCGGCGGCTTTTCTTTTCGGCACCGTTTTTGCCTATTTAATGTGCATGCCCGTGGGCGTAGGCGTTCATTTGTGGTCGTCAATCGATGCGGCGGCGTTTACTTCAAGAAGGCGCCGCGCTTATGCCTTGAGACTTTTTGTCCATAAATAAGGGCGTGGAATATCAAAAGTGTTGCAAGGCGAACGCTTTTTGGTTAAGGCGTATTGCATGGATTTTCAAAATAAGAAATCGTCCGTTCGCACCGAAAATCTCGTTAAGGAATACGGCAATAGGCAGGTCGTAAGGGGCGTCAACATAAAGCTCGATGCCGGGGAGATCGTCGGGTTGCTCGGCCCCAACGGCGCTGGGAAAACGACAAGTTTTTACATGATTGTCGGGTTAGTACCCGTCACGAAGGGAAGGGTTTTTCTCGAAGACTGCGACATTACGGGCGTCCCCATGTACAAGAGGGCGAGAATGGGAATTGGCTATCTTCCCCAAGAGCCTTCGGTTTTTAGAAAACTAACGGTTTACGAAAACATATTTGCGGTTGCCGAGACGCTTCCAGTGCCGAAGTCGGAATTGAAGGATTTTTCCATGTCGATGCTCGAGGAGCTGGGGCTCGAATCTTTGGCGTCTCAAAAGGCTTTTACGCTTTCCGGCGGGGAACGCAGGCGGCTTGAAATTACGAGGGCCTTGACTGCGCGTCCGAAATTTCTGCTTATGGACGAGCCGTTCAGCGGCGTCGATCCGATAAGCGTTTCCGAGGTTCAGGAAATAATTCTGGGGTTGAAATCGAAAAACATAGGGGTTTTGATTACCGACCACAACGTGCGCGAAACTCTCAGCATAGTCGATCGCGCATATCTGATACACGAGGGCAGAGTTCTTTGCGAAGGCACGAGCGAATTTCTCGTGGACGACCCGCAAAGCCGCAAATTCTATTTAGGCGAAAACTTTTCAATGTAATCCGGTCGGTATGGAAAACAAGATAAGCAAGACAAGGGTTTCTGAGGAGATATCGGTTCGCGAGTTTTTCGACATGTTCAAAAGCTCTTTGCAGCTCGAGCTGCTTGCCGGCGCCAACGGTCTCGACCGCATAATATACGAGCCGAGCTTGAACCGCCCGGCCCTCGCAATAACCGGTTACTACAAAAATTTCGCCTCAAAGCGGATACAGCTTTTCGGGGCTGGCGAGATGGCGTACATGCTGGACCTTGCGGAAGACCGGCAGGGAGAGGTCATGCGCGAAATGATAAGGCGCGACATTCCATGCGTTGTCATCTCGCGCAATCTCGCGCCCACAAAAGAGATGCTTGAAGCGGCCGACGCCTACAATGTTCCGCTGATAGGCACAAAGATGAAGTCGAAAGAGTTTTCCGCGGAGGTGTTCGTGAGGCTCGAGCGCCTTTTCTCGCCGAGAATGTCGGTACACGGAACGCTGCTCGACATCAAGGGCGTCGGAACCCTCATACGCGGCGACAGCGGAATAGGCAAAAGCGAGTGCGCGCTCGCGCTCATCGACCACGGGCATTCGCTTGTGGCCGACGACCACGTTTATTGCGTTAAGGTTTACGACCAGGTTGTTCTCGGCCGCGGCAACGAGCTGAGCAGGGGCTATATGGAATGCAGGGGCATAGGCATCATAAACGTCGCCGAACTTTTCGGCATACGCTGCGTGAGAATGGAAAAGTCAATAGACATCGTAGTGACGTTTGTCGATTGGAAGCCGGGTGTTGCCGAGGAGAGGACGGGGCTTGAAATAAACTATTTCGACATATTGGGAATACAGATTCCGCATTTTGTCATACCGGTGCGCCCCGGGCGAGACATGGCCCGCCTTGTGGAGGTCGCGGCGATGGTCCACGCGCTCAGGCAAATGGGGCACGACGGCGCAAAGGCGTTTAACGACAGGCTTATCGCCCATATGACTAAGGAGGGCGCAAAATAAAATGTCAGAGCTTCCGCTTTCCGAGAGGGGAAAATTATTGGAAAAGGCCATCGGCGAGAGAATACTGTTTCTCGACGGGGCGATGGGCACGCTCATACAGAGGTGCGGGCTTTCCGAAGGCGACTTCAGAAAAGGGGACGAACGCCTGGAAAAACTGGGCGGGCAGCTTTGCGGAAACAACGATCTTCTTTCAATTACCCGGCCCGATATAATATCAAAAATACATAAAGATTATTATCTTGCCGGGGCAGACATAGCAACGACAAACACGTTCGGCGCAAATTCCGTCGTGCAGGCGGAATACGGGGTCGGCGGCGGAATTTTATCCGACATGAACGCCGCGGCGGTGCGCGCGGCCAAGGAGGCTGCCCGCGAAGTTTCAGCCGAGCTCGGGGGAAAACCGCTGTTTGTTGCGGGTTCTGTCGGGCCGATGAACAAATCGGCGAGCATAGCTTCCGACGTGTCCGACCCGTCGATGCGCGCGGTATCTTTCGACGAGCTTAGGGAGTCGTATTTCGAACAGATGGAGGTTTTGGCGGAAAGCGGCGCCGACCTGTTCATAATAGAAACGTCCATAGACACGCTCAACGTGAAGGCGGCAATACACGCGTATTTAGGCTTGTGCCGCAAGCGCGGGGAGAGGATCCCCATAGCGGTCAGCATGACCGTTTCCGATATGTCCGGGCGCATATTGAGCGGGCAGACGATAGAGGCTTTTTACGCCTCGATACGCCATGCTCGGCCTTTGTTTGTGGGGCTCAACTGCGCCATGGGCGCGGAGAAAATGCGTCCGTACATAGAGGCTTTTGACAAGGTTGCGGAATGTTTCACTCATTGCTATCCCAATGCGGGAATGCCCAATCCGCTTTCGGAGTTCGGGTACGACCAGCGGCCGGAAGATACCGCCAAGTATCTCGGAAATTACTGCCGCGAGGGGCTGCTAAATGTCGTGGGCGGGTGTTGCGGAACGACGCCCAAGCACATAGCAGCTATCGTTAGGGAGTGCTCCAAATTCAAACCGCGCAAGCCTAAATGCGCGGATTCGCTTACGCTCTCCGGACTGGACATACTCAGAATCCCCGATGAGGATTCGCCGTTTATATTTGTCGGCGAGAGGACGAACGTCATGGGTTCGCCGTCGTTTCGCAAAGCAGTCAAGGAGGGAAGGTTTGACGACGCTGTGTCAGTCGCGCGCAGGCAGGTCGAAAACGGGGCGAACATAATCGACGTAAATTTCGACGAAAGCATGTTGGATTCGCCCGCATGCATGCGCAAGTTTATGAATTTGATAGGCGCCGAGCCGGAAATAGCGCGCGTGCCGGTTATGATAGACTCTTCGGATTGGGATACCGTTTTGGCCGGCTTGAAATGCGCGCAGGGAAAGTGCGTTGTAAATTCAATAAGCTTAAAGGAGGGGGAGAAGAAGTTTCTCGAGCGCGCGGAGGAGATACGCATGTTCGGCGCGGCGGCGGTCGTGATGGCGTTTGACGAGCGTGGGCAGGCTTCCACTTTAAGCGACAGGGTGTCCATTTGCCGTCGCGCATACTTTTTGCTTGTGGGAAAGGCCGGCTTCGATCCGCGCGACATAATTTTTGACGCCAACGTTCTTACAATTGCAACCGGCATGCGGGAGCACGATTCGTATGCGGTCGATTTTATAGAGGCAGTGCGCGAAATAAAGCGCACCTGTCCGCTTGCGCGCACGAGCGCAGGCGTAAGCAACATAAGTTTCGCGCTGCGCGGAAACAACAGGGTGCGCGAGGCCATGCACAGCGTATTTTTATACCATGCGCGACGGGCGGGGCTCGACATGGGCATAGTGAACGCGGGTATGCTCGTTCCCTACGACGAAATAGATCCCCGCCTGCGCAAGGCCGTGGAGGACGTGGTTTTAAACGCCAATCCCGGGGCCACCGACGCGCTTCTGGCGATAGCTCCGGAATATGCCGGAGCCTCGGCGCGAAGCTCAGCGGATACTGCTGGAGAAGGCGCCGGCGGGCTGTCGAAGCAGGAAAGGCTCGACAGGGCGTTCGTGAGGGGCGAGGAGGACGTCGCGGCAGGTTTGGCGTTGGATTTTCTCGAAAAGTTAAAGGAGCCGATTAAAGTAATAGAGGGGCCTTTAATGGGCTCCATGAGAAAAGTTGGCGAGCTTTTTGGGGACGGCAAAATGTTTTTGCCGCAGGTGGTAAAGAGCGCGCGCGTGATGAAGCGGGCGGTAGCGGCGATAGAGCCCTACATGGAGCCGTCCGCGTCGGGAACGGGGCCTAAAGTCGTTCTCGCCACGGTAAAGGGCGACGTGCACGACATCGGCAAAAATATTGTAGCCGTAGTGCTTGGCTGCAACGGCTTCAAAGTGACGGATCTCGGCGTCATGGTTCAGCCTGAGACCATTGTGGAGGCTGCGCGCAACGCCGACATATTGGGGTTAAGCGGACTCATAACGCCGTCTCTCGACGAAATGGCAAACGTGCTTATTGCGTTGGAGCGCGCAGGGCTAAGGCTTCCTGTAATGGTAGGAGGAGCCACGACAAGCGACCTTCATACGGCGGTGAAACTCGCCCCTTTGTATTCAGGAACGGTGGTTCGCGTAGGCGACGCCAGTTTGTCGTCGGGAGTGTGCGCGGGTTTGGCAATGGGGCCTAACTCAAAGGCGTTTTCCCTTGAGATAGCCGCCCGCCAGCAGGCGTTAAGGGACAGGTACGAGTCGGAAAGAACGCAGGATTGCGGTGAAAAAAAGCTTCTTCCGATAGCCGAAGCGCGCGCAAAAAAGGCCGTTTGCGATTTTTCGCATGCGGTGCGGCCTCCGTTTTTCGGGGTAAAAACTTTCGAGGTTCCGGTTTCCGAACTGGAGAAAAACATGCCGTGGGGAATGTTTTTCAAAACGTGGGGAATCGGCAAAGACGCCGCGAAAGCGGATTCCGACTTTTACGCCGACGCGCTTTCAATGCTTGAAAAACTTGGAAAAGTCGCCCGGCCGAAGGTGAGATTGGGATTTTATGCCGCAAGTTCAGACGGAGACGACATAGACCTCTTTGAGGGAGGAAGAAAAATTGAAAGATTGTCTTTCTTGCGTTCGCAGGCGCCGAATTCGCGCGGGGAGTGCCTTTGCCTGTCCGACTATGTCGCCCCTTCTGCTTCCGGAACAGCCGACAGCGTGGCGCTTTATGCGGCTACGATAGGCGTTGAGGCAGAAAACTATGTAAATTCATTGAAATCTGAAAGCGAGGAGTATTCTTATATGCTCGCCCAGACTCTTTGCGATTCGATTGTCGAGGCTCTTTCGGCGCACGTTCAAAAGTCGATGTTTGCTGACTTTCCGGGGGCGCGCTCGGGCGTGCGGGCAGCGGTCGGGTACCCTTCGTATCCCGACCATTCCGAAAAGGCGAAATTCGAAAAGCTGCTTTCCCTTGAGGATTCCGTCGGCGTGCGCCTTACCGACAATTACATGATGACGCCAAAGTCCACGGTGGCGGCAATATGGATAGCCAACCCTTCCGCCGTGTATTTCTCCGCCCAAATAGGGCGCGACCAGATTGAGGATTATGCCCAAAGAAACAAGCGCAACGTTTCCGATGTGGAAAAATACATATCGGTAAAGCCCCTCTGACAATGAAAAGCGGATACGACATATACGGAACGGTTCCCGGACGGCGGGGCGTAAAAACCGACTTCATCGTGCCGGTGTGCATGTTTGTCCTTTTTTTGATGGGGGTTGCGTTTATTTATTCCGCCCAAAGCTACAACATAGACGAAATTCCGCTTGCGAGGCAGTTTTGGTTGAGGCAGGTGTTTTTCTTTTTCTGCGTGGGGCTTCCCGTTTACGCCTTTCTCGGCTGGCTCGACTACAAATGGCTTTTTACATACGCCGACGTTATTTACGCGCTGTCCATAGCGCTTTTGATTCCGCTGGCACTGAAGGAAAATCTCGGCATACCGGTTCCCCTTGTGGAGAGCAGATACAACGCGACGCGGTGGATAGACTTGGGATTGTTGTCGATTCAGCCGTCGGAAATCGCCAAAATAGGTACGTGCATAATGTCGGCGGCCATGTTTGCGCGTTATAAGGGCAAAAAAAACGCAAAGTTTTGGATAAAAATAGGCCTTGTGTTTTTAATACCTATTTTATTGATTTTTTTGCAGCCCGACTTAGGCTCTACGCTCGTATTTATACCCATGCTTTTTGCAATGCTGTACATATCGAACCTTCCCAAAAGGTTTTTTGTGGGCGTCACGGTTTTATTTTGCGCCTTTATAGGCGCCGTGGCTGCCGATATATACGGCTACAATTCTTTTCTGAATTCCAATAATATGACCGCGGAGGAGGCGTCGAGCCAAAACGCATACGGTTCTTCGGCGACATTCTGCCTTCCACTAAAGGATTACCAACGCAACCGCATTTTGGCGTTCGTTGCGCCGGAGATTGTAGATCCCCGCGGAAACGGAGTCAGCTGGAACCAGCGCCAGAGCCTGATTTCGGTCGGTTCCGGTGGAATATTCGGAAAGGGGCTTGCGGAGGGAACGCAGGCAAAGCTTGGATATCTGCCGTCAAGCGTGGCCTACAACGACTTCATATTTTCCGTGCTCGCCGAAGAGTCGGGATTCTTGGGAGCCGCTTTGGCTGTCGTTTTGATGGCGGTGATAATAATTTACGGCTGTCTTAGGGCGGGGCAGTTATCCCGCGACAGATTCGGCCAGTTTATGTGCGTGGGAATTGCCGTAATCCTTATGACACACACTTTTATAAACGTGGGAATGACTGTGGGCATAATGCCTATTACCGGGCTTCCCCTGCCAATGTTAAGTTATGGCGGAACTTTTGTTTTAACGTGTTGCATCTTACTCGGTCTCGTTCAGAGCGTTTACCGACACAGGAACGATTACGCATGAAAAAACGGAGTTTCGCTAAAAATGGAAATTAAAGCGAAACAATGAAACAGGAAAATCAAAATTATAAGAGCGACGACCTGACAAAACGCCCCGCCGAGGAGATCGTTGAGCCGATTCCCGAAGAACAGCTCAACCAGGAGGCGAAGTTGCGAGCCAAAAAACGTCCTTTGCTCGAAAAAATAATAAGGCTTCTCAAGCGCGAAGACGATCCGTACCGCGAAATCGTCATAAATGTGGAGCCGTTTGAGAAACGCATGGCGCTGCTCGTCGACGGCGTGATGCAGAAGTTTGAAATAGAGCGCAACGGCGACGAAAGCATGGTCGGGGCGATATTCAAGGGAAAAATCCAGAACCTTGAACCGGGTTTAAAAGCGGCGTTCGTCGATATCGGGCAGCCCAAAAACGCTTTCCTTCACTATTGGGACATATTTCCCACAACTTCCGACAATTCTTACGAGGTTGTTCGGGAAAACAAAAGCAAAGAGCAAAAAAAAGCGCAGAAGTTTTCAACAAAGGATATTCCAGAAAAATTTCCCATAGGCACGGAGATTATCGTTCAGATAACAAAGACGCAGATAGGCACAAAGGGTCCACGCGTGACAACAAACATAGCCATTCCCGGGCGTTATCTCGTATTGATGCCATACGCGGGACAGTTCGGTATTTCCCGCAAAATCGAGGATAGGGCGGAGCGGGAGCGCATAAAAAAAATCCTAAAATCGATGAAAGTTCCCGAGGGAATGGGAGTGATAGTCCGGACTGCCGGGCAGGGCAAACGCTGGACCTATTTTGTGAGAGACCTCCATATGCTTTTAAACATATGGAAAAAAATTCAGCAGCGCATAGAAACCGTTCCCGCGCCAGCAATGATTTACAAGGAACCTGACCTCATAGAGCGCACGGTGCGCGATTTCCTTACCGAGCAGACCGACAGGATACTCATCGACAGCCGAGAGGATTACGAGCGAATCATGCGTTCCGTTTCCGAAATATCGCGCCGTGCGAGAAACAAAATACAGCTGTTTAAGGAAAATATTCCGATTTTTGAAAGGTACAATATAGAAAGGCAGATAGCCCAGACCTTTCAGCGGCGAGTGCCGCTGCCGTCAGGCGGCGAAATAGTCATAGACGAAACCGAGGCGCTTGTGGCTATCGACGTCAATACGGGTTCGCACAAGGGAAAAAGCGAGGACGGAAAGGATTTCATTCTTCAGGCGAATCTTGAGGCGGTCACCGAAGCGGCGCGGCAAGTGCGGTTGAGAAACCTTGGAGGCTTGGTGATTATAGACACCATCGACATGAAAAGCCGAAAAGATAGGCAGACAGTCTATAAGCGCCTCAAGGACGAAATGGAAAAGGATAAGGCCAAAAGCCAGGTTCTGCCGATATCCCAGCTGGGCATCATGCAGATGACGCGCCAGCGCCACGCCCAAAGCAATTCAAGCGGCATATATACGGCGTGCCCTTACTGCGGGGGTAAGGGCATAGTGAAATCGGCGCGCACTATGAGCGCAGAAATCCAGCGCAAGATTGTCGCCACATGCAGGTCGCTGCGCGCCAACAACGCGAATATAGGCGAACTTTCTTTGCTGATTCTTTTGCATCCAGACAACCTTCAGCGCTTGCAGACGGAGGATTACGAACATCTTATAAACCTTGAAAAGGCGTACAATATCAAGCTGACGTTCAGGGCGGATCCATCGTACCACCTCGAAAATTTCAGGATTCAGGACGCGAGAAAATAGCGGCTTGCTATATTCCAATCTTTGCGGCGCTTCGGCTTCCCCACTCCGAAGCGCCAGTTGTTTCCAATTGTCCGGATCGTTTCTTGTGCGAAATTGCATGTAGTGGCGGCACATCTGTCTTATAAATAAAACCCCATTCCGTTTCCCGGCGCGAAAGGCTGAAAGCGGCTGTGTTTTTTTTGAGGATACCGTTTAAAAAATGGTTTTTGAAGCGCCGCCGTACGTCCGTAAGATTAGCATAAGAAACGCAGTAAAACCTTGACGTATTTTAAGCTTCCGCATTTTCTTCCAACGCTGAAAAGCTCGAGGATTTTAGGCCATTAAACGCGCGGCATCGGCGCGCCTGCCGCCAATATTGGAGCGTTTACGGAATGAAGACGGCCTTATACTCGCCTTTTTGCGCCCCTTTTAAAAGTTTTGAGCTCGACAACATTGAGCTAAGTTCCAAGTCGTTTTGCTCGTCGCCCGACGATTGAAGTTCGAGCGGTTTCATTGCCCAGCCGTCCCTCTCAACATAGACTTTAAACTCGGCTATATTGTACATTTTGTTCGCGGAGCTTATTTTTACCGGATGCATTTTTACGGTTTCTCCGGTATTCATATCGATAAGCTTAAATGTTATTTCGCTATCGTCTTTTTTAGAAATTTCTATTTCTTTGCGTTTGTAGGAGGAAAAAAAATTGCGCATAACCGCCCTCATAAGCGCGCTTTTTCCCCTTTCAATATCGGCAGTTTCGTCAAGTAAGAACGACTGTTTTTGAAGCGCCAAAGCGGGAATGTCGCCGTTTTTTACACCGAAATCCCAGCCCGCCGGAGTCGGGACGCCGGTTTTTAAGGGAGATGCGTTCCATTTTGTCGGAATAAACATTGGCGAATAGTCTGATATTTCGTCTAACCCTGCTATACTTTCTGGGTCTTGAAAGTGCGATATATTCGCAAGTGGCGCTGGAGGGGCAGGATCTTTTATTTCGAGATTTATCTCGGGGAAAAACATAAAGAAAACAAACACCGCCGCGCACGACGCTGCTACCGGCGCAGACATGCCAGACGCGGTCGTTTTCTTTTTTGCGTTTGCCATGGTTGTGGGTGCTTTATTGGCGTTTGGGTGCGGCCGCCAGATGTATCTTTTCGTATCCGCCGGCGCGGGCGGCCGAGCAGATGCCGATTAAAGTTTGTGCATCGACGTTTTTGTCGGCCTTAATGAGCAGAATCCCCCGTTTTTCACCCTGCCTGGAGGCCTTCATTTTTTTTGCGAACGATTCCGGATTGAAAATTGCGCCGTCGAAAATAATCATCGAGTTTCCTTTTGCGTTAAGCACGCTCAGGTCGTCGTCGACCGCCGCCGCGTTGGGGGACTCCGCCGAAACCAGGCTGTCGTTGTCGAAGGCTATTGTAAATCCGGGGGCGAGCACAAACTTGGAACCGAGAAGCACGAACATCAGCGATATTAGCAAAACGTCGACGAGGGCGGCGGAACACAGTGTGATTCTTTCGCGTCTAACCTTTGATGAAGTGTCGACCGCCGTCATTTTGCCTCTTTGCCTTTCAAGTGCAGGTTTTCATGTTCGGGCATTCCCCTGATTATAAAAAGCATTATTTCGTTTGCGGAAAGGTCGATATCGTGTGCAAGCGCGCGCACTCTACTGTTGAGGAAACTGTAGGCCAGCCAGCCGAATATCGATATAAGAAGGCCGAAAGCGGTAGAGAGAAGAGCAGCATATACATACATGGTAAATTCCGACACCGTTGCGTACGAGCCGCTTTTAGACATTGTGTAAAAGACCTGCAAAAGCGCAATGACCGTTCCCATTAATCCGAGAAGGGGCGCGATTTTAGCTATGAGCGCCATGCTTGCCACGCGCCTGTCTATTAGGGCGAATTCGTTTTGCGCGGCGACCGACACGCTTTGCGACATGACGTCGCGCGGCTGTTCGCAGTTTAAAAGGGCTGTTTTTACTATGCGCGGGACAGGTCCGAAACTTTCGTCGCAGATGGTTATCGCCTCGAGCAGGCGCCTGTTTTTTAAGGCGGTTTTAATTCCGGACACAAATTCGATTGTCCGTATTTGTCCCTTATGAAGATAGAGCAGGCGCTCTATGAATATAATGGCTCCTATAAGCGCAAGCCCCGCGAGGGGAATCATTACGGGACCGCCCATTCGGAATATGTCGAGGATTTTTTCCATAAGCTCTATTTTATTTTTCCAAGTTTCGCTTTAGCCGCGGTGTACGATGGAAGCTTGTATTTTACTATCAATTCGTAAGCCGCGCGCGCGTCGCGTTTTTGTCCGTCTGCTTCAAGGCTTGAGGCGAGCGAATACAGACTTCTGCCTATCCAGTATTTTGCGGCGGGCGTGAGGTTGCTTTTTGAAAGGAGTTGCTCCGACGTCACCCAGCGCATTTCGTCGGCTTCGCGCGCGCGTCCAGCGCGGTCGAGCGCATAGGCGCACTTAAAGGCGGCTTCGGCCTTTGCTTGCAGCGGCATTTCTGGAAGCGCATACAGGCGTTCGAAGATTGCAACGGCATTGAGGGTTTGCTCGGGCTGGGCGAGGGCGCAGTCGCCCAGCCCCATCCATGCAAGGTACACTTCAGGGTGCGCCGGATATTTGTTTATTATTTCCTCGTAGAGCTTTCTCGCGTCGGCGAAGGCGTTTAGCAGCCTCAATATTTCCGCCTGGGACATGCGCGCGTAAAAGTTTCTCGGATTGTCCGGGAAATTGGAGCAAAGTTTGTCGAGCATGGAAAGCGCGATTTTATAGTCGACTTCAAGGCCCAATTTTCTGGCGTATTGCGCGGCGTCCGAAACGGCGTCGTAGGCGTAGGGGCCTTTGGGGTCTGAGTCGGCGAGCGTTCGGCACAGCTGCTGCGCCGCGGCGAAATTTCCGCGGTCGGCTTCGGTTCTTGCATGATACAAATACGAGACTTTAGCCGCGTCGGTCGATGGGTATTTTTTTTGAAGCGTTTTATAGGCCGCAAAAGCGCCTTCGGGCCCGTCAAACAAACCCTGCGACTCCAGGCAGCGCGCCTTCATCAGCAGGGCGTTTGAGGCGACTATCTCCCGCGTGCTTTTGTCGGACGAATCGAGCGTTTCTATCTCCTTCAAAATTTTGTCGCATTGAGATATGGCTTTTTTTATGTCTCCGGATTCTTCCGATATCCTGGCGAGCAGCCATTGCATTTTCATTAGAAGAAGCTTTGAGCGCGCCGTGCCGATTGCGTGTTCTATACGCGCCAAAGCCTTGGAGTTTTGGCCGTTTGATCGAAACCTGGATGTTATCTTCCATTCGGCGTTCCATATAGCGTCGTCTCCTATACCTTCGCTCTTGTACGCCGAGTCTAAAAGGGAGATGGCGTTTGCCTCGTCGCCGCGCAGCAGGTAGGATTCTATCGCCCGGTTGAGAATGACCCCGCGCTTCGAGTCCATAAGGGATAAAAGTTCGGCGTACATCTTTGCGGCGGTGCCGTAGTCCTTGTTGAGATAAAAACAGTCTGCGGAAAGCAGGCGCATTTCGTTCGCCTTTTCGGGATCTTTTTCGAGATCGGCAAGCGATGCCAGATATGTGGCGGCAAGCCTGTACTCGGGTTCCTTCCCTGCGTCGGACGAAAATGCCGCCCATGCGAGTATTCTCAATGCGTCGCTTTGATATTTTGACGCTGGAAATTCGTCCACGAGCCTGCCCGCGTATTTTGCGGCTTCGTCGCGGTTTCCGGCCTTTATCGCCACTTTTGCAAGCTCCAGATACAGTCTGTCGCGTATTTTGTCGGAACCCTTTTCAAGCAGTTCGAGAAGGAATTTTTTTTGCTCCGCGGCCGTTATTTCGTGGTTTCTTGCAAGCATCGACAGCGCGAAGTCGCTTACTGCAAACGACGACGTTTCGCGGAGCACTTCGCGCAGCATTTCAAGTTGTTTATCGCGGTTTTTTGTTATGGCTGCAGCTATGATTCTTATCTCGTCCTTGTCGAGTTCGGGCGCCAGCTCTATCTCGAGCTGCTGGTTTAAAGCGTCTATGGCCTCGTCGCGTTTACCGAGTTTAAACAAGGCTGCCGCATACTGCTTCGCAAACTGAAAACCCTGCGGCGTTCCCATGTAGATTTTAACCTTGTTTCCGAGCGATTCCGCAAGCTCCTCCATATTTTCCGAATTTTCAGAATTCGCCATTCGGCAGAACGTTTCGGCTATTTCGGCATCGGCTATCGTCGCCGGAGAAGACGAGTGTTTCTTCGCCTTTTCGAAGTTTTGGAGAGCTTGCCCGATTTTCCCCTCCTCGTAGTTTATGTATCCGCGCGCTATGAAATACCACGGAATATCGTCTTTTTCTATTTTGTCCTCGCTTATTTCTTCGAGAGCTTCCGAGGCTTCCTTTGTTTTTGAAATGCCCAAGCAAATCAGCGCCCTCCTAATTTTGTTCGGAATGGACTTCGGATTTACGTTGAGCGTTTCGAAAAGCCTGTCGGCGCGCTCGAAGTCTCCCTGGGCAATCATGGCGTCCAGCGAGATCAGTTTTAAGCGGGTTTCAAGTTCCGACGGCAGGTTGCCCAATTCTAAAGATTCATCGACAATAGCCTGGGCAAGCGCGGGCATTCCGGCGCGGAGCGCCGACTGAGCCGATTTCCCCACCGATTCAAGGTATTCGGCGGTGCGTTGGCGGCGCGTGGTTGAAAGTGGAGCGGTTGACGTTCCGGGAAGTTTGTTTATCACGGCGTCGGCGGCAGTCGCCGCATCGGCTGAGACCGCAAGAAACACCGCATGCAAAACGGCGCATATTATACCGGTTTTTCGCATTGACACGATGCTTTCAAAACCGAGCGATTTTTCAAGTCAAAACCGGCGCGCCGGAAATATAATTGACAAGGAAAGAAGCCTTATTTTATATGGAAATATTCATGGAAAAAAGGGTATCAACTTTGAGCAGAAGGGGATTTTTATCTTCTTCACTGGCTTCGGCGGTCGGATATAGCGTGATTGTAAGCGCGGCCAAACCAGCATATGCATTAAAACCCACAGACGAACGTTCGGAAAGGCTTGCGGCTTTGAGCGCGCCGGCAGCAGTTCCTTGCGCAGAAAACGAAAAGTTAATGAAAAAAATCAGCCTCGACTGCGACGTACTTGTTGCAGGGGGGGGGCTTTCCGGAATTTGCGCAGCTATGGCGGCGGCGCGGCACGGGAAAAAGGTGGTTCTTGTTCAGGATAGGTCGAGGCTCGGCGGAAATTCAAGTTCGGAAATAAAAATGCATCCCCTCGGCGTAAAATCTCCGCGCACCGGCTGGAGGGAGGGAGGCATTATCGAGGAGCTGAAACTCGAAAATGCGGCGAACAACCCACAGCTTTCGTGGGAAATGTGGGATTTTCTACTTTACGACAAATGCGTAAGCGAAAAGAATATAACGCTCCTTCTCGATACTTCGGTATGTTCGGTCGAAATGGAGGCGGACAAAATTTCCAAGGCGTTTGCGCGCTCCGACACGACGCGCCATATCTATGAAATAAAAGCCGGTATATTCGTGGATGCCACCGGCGACAGCAGGCTTGCAATGGAGGCGGGCGCCGAAGTAATGTCGGGGCGCGACGGCTCCAAAAAATTCGGCGAACCCTTTGCAGATTACGACACCGTCGGAACCCGCCAGGGTTCTACAATCATGTTCACGTCGAAAATTTACGACAAACCCATGCCTTTTAAGCCTCCGGTTTGGGCGAAAAAAATAACGCCCGAACAGATGAAGTTCAGAAGCGTCAAGGGCGACGGGCTCGCATACGGATATTGGTGGATAGAACTCGGCGGAGACGGGGACGCCATACGCGACAATGAAATGCTGCGCTTTGAGCTGCTGTCGATTGTAATGGGCGTTTGGGATTACATAAAAAACAGCGGCAAATATCCGGACGCCGCGAATCGGGCCATAGATTCCATATCGATGGTTCCGGGGCGCCGCGACACATACCGCATCGTCGGGGAGCGCATAATGACCCAGCACGATATCATGGGCAAATGGAAGGATTTTGACGATGCCGTAGCAGTGGGAGGCTGGTCGATGGACGATCACCCGGCCAAAGGATTTTACGATTCCGACAGGCGCCCGTGCAGACAGTTCGCTGATGTTCCGTTTTACAACATAGCGCTTTCGTCGCTCTACTCGAAAGACGTTAAAAATTTGATGATGGCGGGGCGCAATATAAGCTGCAGTCACGTAGCGTTTACGTCCACGCGCGTGATGTCCACATGCGCGGCAGTCGGACAGGCTGTCGGAACTGCCGCCGCGTTGTGCATAGACGAAGGCTTGTCGCCGTCGCAGCTTCGGGCGGCCCCCGCAAAGATTAAAAGCCTCCAGCAGATACTGCTGCGGGACGACCAGACAATTCTCGGAATAAAAAATGAAGATCCGCTCGACCTTGCCAGATCGGCCGATGTCGCGGCATCGGAAAGCTTGGACGGAAGCGCTCCGGCAAATGTCATAAGCGGAGTGGTTATAGATTCTCCCAAAGGAGTTAAAAACAGGTGGATTGCTTCGGCCGGCTCCAAGCCGTGGATAAAACTGTCTTGGAAGTCTCCGGTAAAAGTTTCGTCGGTTCAGTTCACTTTTTACGGGGGTTGCACGGAACTGTCGCAGACGCATTCCGATTATCTTCTGAAACACATGCATAGGGGGCCCCAAAAAGAGCTTGTGCGCGATTTTGACGTGGTGGCCGAACTTGAAGACGGAAAGGAGATTAAACTTTGCCAAATGCGCGGCAACGCCCAGCGCCTTGTGCGGGTAAAATTCGACCCCGTTTCGATAAAATCTTTGCGCGCCGACATAATCTCTACAAACGGGCATCCCAAAGTTGTGGTCAGCGAAATTAGGGCTTATGCGTAAATCTTCGGAGAATTGTGCATTGCGCAAGAATCCAGAGCAATTGTTTGAAATAAAAATGCGGCTTTTGTAAGTCGGAATTTTTTTTACTTTTTTTTAGAACTGTCTTATCGTTTCGGATTACAAAGAAACATGAAATTAAGCCTTTTTACAGCGTGCATTTTAATATTTGCTCTCCCGCCCGTTTTGGCGCAGCTGCAAGTTGACTCGCCTCCGCCCTTCGACGGCACGTCCGAAATGAAGGTAAAAATAGACGGAAATTGGCTCCTGCTTCCGATGGACGGAAACGAGAGGTATAACAAGGTGAGGATTTCCGACAAGGACGGCAAAACGGTGTTTTTCGCCTCCGTGCTTTTATCGGGTTCTAAAGCGGCGTGGTATGCGCCGGTCGACGTTTCGAAATACAAGGGGCAGGAGTTGGTGATGACATATCAAAATCTCGGATCGGCCCCGCATCTGATGCAGTCGGACAGCATGGGCATTAGAAACTACTCCGCCGACAGGGGACGTCCGGCGTACCATTTGACACCTAAAGACGGTTTTATGGGCGAAATATGCGGGCTTGTTTATGAAAAAGGAAAATGGAACGCATATTTCCTATACAATCCGTATGCGATGACTCCCAGGCCTCCGTATTATCTTGCGCGCGCCGCAAGCGAAGACCTCATTAATTGGACCTACGAACCCAACGTGTCGGCTCCTAAATTTTCGGGAGATTCCGTAGTTTATCCGGTCGGCGGCAGCGCCTATTTCGATAGGGGAAACAGAAGCGGTTTTTTCGACTCCGGCGCCGGGACGCTTCTTGTGGTGGAGAATTCCGACGGCTCTACATGGCTCAACGCCGGTCCCGGCGCGGCATTGTCAAAGCTTTCGGGGGTCGGAGGAAAATCGAAAGGAAGCCCGACTTTAACATATATCGAGGATTTTAAGCTTTGGTTCCTCCTGAAATGCGAAAATGTAGGCGGGAAGCAGAGGGTTAACTTTTATTCGTCTCCTGATTTAAAGTCGTGGAAACTCGCTTGCGCCGTCGACGCCGATTTTCCCTCGCCGTCGTTCAGAAAAATGCCCGTGTCGGGTTCAGACGCCAATTTTAAATATGTCCTTTGGAGCGGGGACGGCCGCTACTTTGTGGGGGATTTCGACGGGAAAAAATTTGCCTCAAGTTTTCCAGAACCCGCCCGCCTCTTTTACGGCGACGCAAAATCAGCCCAATTTTGGCAGAATGCAACATCGGGAAGATGCCTCGTTTCTGCATGGATAGAGCAGCCGGGCGATTTGATGCGAACAGTGGGGCAGTCGTTTTCGCAGTGCATGAGCATTCCGTGGGAGATACGCCTCGCCGATACGAAAAGGGGATTTAGATTGAGGGCGTCGCTTCCAGTTGAGGTCGTCGATCACATGGGCGATCCCCTTGACGCGCTTGGCATCCCGACTATGCAGTTCCGCTCGAACGTGTTTATGCTTCCGAACGCGGTGGGAAACAAGTTTGCCGTGGTGTTTACATTCGATACGCGCGAATTGGTCGGCTTTTCTTTGCGCGCGGGGGTCGCAAAATTCGGCTATTCGAAAACTTCAAACATTTACGAGGTCACAAGAATAGAGGATTACAAACATATACAAAAGGCTACCGATCCGCGTCCGGACGGTTTTACAAGCGTGATGATGTTTGTCGATACATATTCGGTTGAAACTTTCTTTCTCGACGGTTCGGCTGTTCTTTTTATGGGCGATTCCTATATAAATCCGGAGCAATATATAAAAATCGGTTGCAACGGAGAAATATTCATAGAAAAAGTCACTCGCATACCCATTCTGCCGACTACTATGGAACAGCGCGCCAAGGCCGCACGCGAAATTATAGAGTCTGTAAACTCGCCCAAGAAGAAAAAGTGAGATGTTTTTTCAAATTATAGAAACGTCGAGTTCGGGAAATTGCGCGCTTATCGAAAACGACGGCGTGCGCGTGCTCGTGGACGCCGGAGTGGGCATCAGAAAAATAAGGGATTATCTGGCTTCGCGCGGCCTGCTTCTCGAAGACATAGACGCTCTGTTTATTACTCACGAACATGTGGACCATTGCAGGTCGCTTAAATATTTTGCAAAGACAAATGCGAAAATCTTTGCAAACAGGCTTACTGCAGAATCTATATGCTATGCATACCCCGATTCAAAAAAACTAAAATGGAACATTTTTGAAAACGGCCGCCCATTCGATTTTATGGGAATTTGCGTTTGCGCTTTCCCCGTTCCCCACGACACGAGCGATTCGGTGGGATACCGTTTCCAGATTGGGGAAAAATGCCTCGTATGGATGACCGACCTCGGAAAACCTACCGCTCTTGTTCAAGACATGGCCATGGGGGCGCAAATACTTGTTTTGGAGAGCAACTATTGCCCGAAAATGCTCGAGGCGTCCGCCCGGCCATACCGCCTGAAAATGCGCATAAAAAGTTCGCACGGCCATTTGTCGAATGCTGACGCAATATCGATTATCAGCAGGCTTTCGCCGCAAATTGTCGAAAAGATATATCTTGCGCACATATCGCGCGAATGCAACAGCGCCGAACATATATCGGAGCTGCTAAGCGGCATAGGCGAGATGCGTTCTCGCATAGAAATAGTTTCTCCGTTTGCCCAATCAAGCTCTCCGTATGAAACGGTTTGACTATGCTTGCAATACCATAAAACCGCCTGGCAAATGACGGCGGAAACTGGTAAAAACAAAACCCGGGCCTTGCGGCTCGGGTTTTTAACTATTGTCTAACAATGAAATTTATTAGTATTTAACCGCTACGGAAATGTCAACCAAGTGTTGGTTGTAGCGGGCATCCGCTATATTCGAGCAGTTTTCCAAGAAACGGTAATTTGCGCCAAGCGTGAGGAACTTGTTCGGCCTGTAGCTTACGCCTACGCGTCCGACATATGTATCGTCGTTGCGGTTGATGTCGATGTAGTCGCTGTTTTCATACATGAAGCTGGTCGTAAACGTCACAAACTGGTTTAAGAGGTAGTTTGCGCCGACTTCGCAGCTGCTGTCAACAGAGCTCTGGCGGGAAGCGCCGTTTGCAAAGTCGCGGCGGCCGGTTGCAAACAGACCGATCTTTTCCGTAAGCTCGTACGAAATAGTCGAGGAAAGGGCGAATGTCGTGTCGGAACCCTTGTAGAGGCCGCCTGTCAAATCGCGGTATGAAACACCGGCATAGGCTACAACATTCAACTTCGGGAGAATGTCTCCGCGGACGGTCACGCCGCCGAAATGGTCGCTGCGGTTGTTGCCGTAAAGAATTCCGTTGTTTATATTGCCGCCTTCAAACGTGGTGTAGCGGTATTGGTAGGAAAGACCGACCGAAATCTTGGGTGTGATTCTGTAAAGAATGCTAAACGGTATGCTGTACATATTGTAGTCGGAATATTCGCGACTCCACTTGCCGAGGTATTGCACATATCTCCAGTCTCCTCCGAGTTCGCCGTAGAGCTTTTCAGTGAAATCGTAGGAGGCGAGAGCTCCGGCCTTCCAGAGATTGGAGCGAACAAGGTCGCCTTCCAAAATGGCCGCCGTTGTTTGCGACGTGTTCTGATAAAATTGATCGAACGAGAAATTCGCCTTGATTGAGAAAACCGTTTCCGTATACGACGCGTTTGCCGCTATATGGGCAAGGTTCGAATTGAATTCTTTGTAGTCCGCATAACGGGTGAGGTCTTCGTAAAATTTTATATTCGCTTTGAATTTACTATTGCGGCCGTAATCAGCTTCGGCGCCGAGACGGAATACGGCGGAATAGTCGTTAAACCTCTCCTTGCTTGAGAATGTGATATTGCTATCCCACCTTCCGATAACCGCTCCCTTAAAGAAAAGGTCGAGCTGGTCACCAATAGTTACGAGAGGAGCTGCGCTTGCCGACACGGCGGCTGCGAGCAGAATTGATGAGGTTAATATTTTTTTCATTATTAGATCTGTTGTTAATTTATAAATGTCAATGTTTCAGTCTCAATATACGAGATAACTTCAAATTGGCGTAAATCTCTTTATTTTTTTTAAATTTGTCAAGCATTTATTCGAAGCTTTTTTTAATATTTGTACTTAAATCTTTCTTGCAAAATTTACTTTCGCATTTTCAATATTTATAAGTTCAATTTCGATGACATTTGCCGTTGATTTGTCCGCCGGATTTCTTATAGGCTATTGGCTTCGATAAAACATAACCCCCACCCAGAAATATAATTTACATATATCGCATTATGAACGACAAGACAAATTATAATATCGATGTCGGCAATTCCTATTCATCGTTTTTTGGCATACTGCGCCGCGTTCGGCAACCTAACGGCGTGTGGGTGTTAAGGATTGTATGGCACAGGTTGTTGGTTTTGTTCACATTTATTGCCGTATTTTTATATCTTCTTTTTGCCGTATTAATTTACGCGTATTTTAAATACGCTATGGAATACAGCGACATGACTTTTTTTAAGGCATTGGCCTATCCGTTCGACCGTAGCGCCCTTCGCGTGACCATAGGCAATTATAATATCAAACAGGCGGAGGAATACATAAAGGAAAGAAAATGGCGTGAAGCGTATAAAAATCTCGAATTCGGAGTTAGGCGTTCGCCGAAAAACGTGCGCGGAGTCATGTTGTTGGCAGAATTTTACATTTCGCCTATCTTTAAGCGCCCCGACATGGCGCTCGGAATACTCGAAAGAAGTCTGGTGTACGCCAAAGAGGATACGCAATATGTGCGCCTCTACATGCGCACTCTCATTGACCTTTCGGAAGACAGGAGGCTTATCGATGTCGGGGAAAAACTGCTCGCCGACGGAAACATTAAAAATAAGGAGGTTGTTGCATACCTTGCCATGTCGGTTTCATCGATTTACGCCATGCACGGAAATTTCGATAAATCGAAGGAGTTTCTCGTAAAGTACGGCCTCGATAAAACCCTTCCCGGCATAATGCGCCTTTCCAAAAACGAGTGGGAACAAGGTAAGCGCGACGAAGCCATAAAAGTTATCGCCGACAATTTTAACTACGCCCAGAATAAGGAGTCACTCTATGCGCTTCTTGTAAGTTATTACACGCAAATGGGAGATTTTGAAAAGGCCAGGCAGTATTCCATGCTTCGTTCGATTGAAAATCCGTTTTCCATCGAGCAGCGTATAGAGTATATAAATCTCCAGGCAAAATCGGGCGACAAAGAGGGTGTAAAAGAAGCGATTGAGTCGATGATGAAACAGTATTCAGCCGACTATAACGCCATGCTTCTTATGGGAAATTACGCCGCAGACAACGGTGATATAACCCTAATGCGCAGAATATACGACAACGCCGTAAAAAACGATTTTCAGTTGGGCGCCTTTAGCCTCCTGTTGATAGAGGCTATGATTGCCAACCGCGATTACAAGGCGGCGGTTTCCTTTACTGATAAAATTCTCAACGAAAAGCCCGTCTGGATAAAGCGCTATGACGACGTTCTCGGCTGCTTGCGGGCGATATGCTATTACGCCACCGGAAACGTTAATATGGCGGATATTTTAATTAACGACGTATTGAATCGCGGAACCGCCACTCCGCGCATGCTTGTCGCGACGGCCCGCCGCATAGACATGCTCGGAGGCACGGCAATGGCCCAAAAACTCTTGGAGGACGCCGTTGAGCGTTTCCCGCGCCACCAGCTTGCTCTTACGCGTCTCGTTCAGCTCGACATCAAACAGGGCAATTCCACCAATCTTGACAAGCATATCGTAAGGCTTCTTTCAATGCGTCGCCCGCCGCGGGATCTCGTTCTCGAAGCGCGCAAAAGCTTGGCGAGCGACCGCTTTATCTTTACGAACAACCGCGAAAAGATAATGAAGGAGATCGATACTCTCATTGACAACAATAACGCCACCGCGCTGTCTGATTACACAGAGGAAAATGACCGCGTAATGTCGAGCGATTCGGTCGATCTTTAATGAGGTGCTTTTCTCCATGCGGCCGGGCCTTTGTGGTAAAGGCGTTTTGCTTTTCCCTCAGCAGCCTAAGTAGTTGTCGCCTTTTTTGGCGGCGTTTTCTTTCGCTTTATTTTTTGGGGGGGGGCGAAAATAAGGGCGGATATTATGCTTTTTATGGCGGCTCGACTTCGTCGCTCGTACGGTGGTACTTTTCTTAATGCCTTCTATGCCGGCGCTTCGCCGTTTGCGTTTTTTCGCGTAGGCAGGCTTAAATACGCGTACGAGTCCGGAACTGCTTATCGGCATGCGCGATTGTTCCCGGGATTTTTTGTGGTATTGGGGGCTTGTTTGCTCGGAGGGAAATCGGGCATTTGCGCGGTAAATGGATAAAGATTGCCGGTTGGCTTTTTTGTTAGCGCATGCGTTTTTTCAGGAGGCAAACGCGTTTGCCGGCAAGTTGCGCGCGGCGAGACGTCAAATTGCATGCGTCCGTGCGGCTGCAAACGTTTCGATAAAAAAGAGAGCATTGCGTTTTTTGCGCCTTTCCGGATCCATCGCTATTCGGATAGTTCGAACAGGGCCGTATCTGGAGAGTCGAAATCGTATTCAAAGCTGTCTGCATTTTCCGCGACGGTTTTCCCGCTGAAAAGCTCCGTTATTTTTGCGTGTTTTTTCTTGAGGCGCACGGTTTTTTTACCGCCGTCCTTCACATGCACGCACAGCAGCTTTTCGTTTGCGAACACGGGTACGTTTTCGTCAACGTAAAAATGCACCCCTGCTTCTTCCGCTATTTTTCTAAGTTCTTCGGTTGTAGCGTCATATGCGTTGTGGAAATATACGCTTTTCCATCCGTCCATTTGCTTTTTGTTGACGCCCTTTGTCCCGTATTCGAATCCGCAGAACTCCTTCACCCGCGAAACGTCGAGGTTTTTGCCGTCGCAGATTGCGGGGGCGTAGGTTGTTATTACGGTTTTATTACCGCAAAGAACGAATTTTTTGAGCAGGGTGCGGCGCTCCGGCGTGACGAGAAACGTTTGGGGAATGGCGATAACCTTATATTTTGAAAGATCCGCCTTTCCGATGTCGCCGAAGGAAAATATTTCTACGGGGGCGCCGGTTTTTATAAAGTTGTACCATACCGGCTTTAAGTGGTTTGTGGGACCCTTTACATTTTGGTTTACAAGGAGGCCGCTTTCCATATCGGCAAATATCGCAATTTCTGCGGCGGTCGGCGAATTGTCGTTTTTATATTTGCCCCATATTTGCCGCGCACGCCTCACGGTGGAAAGCGTTTCGGGCGTTGAAAAAACGTTTCCCCACATGTCGAAGCACCAAAGAGAGGAGTGATTTATTGTGGCGAGGCTGAATTCCCTTTTTAATCCGGCGTCGTCCTCCTTCTGGTTTTTCCAATTGGCCACGTTTACTATTCTCACATATTCCGACAATTGGTGGTTGAAGGTGTGCGTGCGGTGGTCTATTTCGTGGAACCAGCCTTTGCCTAATCTGGTTCTGGTTCCGTTTGGAGCCATAAATCCGCTGCCTTCGCCCATGGCGCGTGTTCCGTATGTCCCCGGGCTTACGAAAAAGTCGTATGCTGGGTTGGCGAATACGCGTTCGTAGTCGGAATGGCCGTCGAGGGCAAAACGGTGCACATACCCGAAGAACGCCCCCAGCTGTTTGTCTTTCGATATTTTTTCCCTGGCAATTTCTGCAAACCGAATCATGGCGTCAGCCACAATTTCGTTTGAAAACCTGATAAAATCTATCGATGCCGACTCTTTGGAGGGATCCCTCAAAGTGTTCTCAAACGAGGCATTGCACAGCATGCTGTATGGTGGAATGTTGCATTGGGGCTTTTTATTCCGCTTGAGCCATTCCCGCCATGCCGATATTTTGCAGGGGCTTGCTATTCCGAGCGTGTAGTCAAGCCATTCGTCGGTGTGGCCGCACGCCAGCATGTATGCGGCAATTTTGCCGCCGTATTTTTTTTCGGTGTGTTCGAGATAGTCGATAAGAAATCGTTCGGTAGCCTTTTTCCAGAAGCGGCACGACACGGAATTCGAAAGCATCGAAAAGCTGTCGGAGTCGAATGTGTGCCCAAACGACATCTTGCGCATGAGCCACGGCGGAGAGTTAAGGTCAACAATGCAGACGATTCTCGCGTTCGGGTTGGCCGATATGACTCCGTCGAATTGCCTGTCGAACGACTTCCAGTCGTATTTTCCCTCACCCCTCCAGAAAACCGGATATTTGCAGTACGGCTCTCCGAGCGAATTTGTCGTGTTCGACGGCATTATGGTGATTGTGTTCACCCCGTTTTCGGAAAAGCTTTTCATCGCCCCGAATTCCGGCCAGAAAGACCTGTAAGCGAAGAATCTTTCCTTTTGTTCGGGCATATTTCCCGCGGTTGCGGCACATAGCAGTGCGGAGGCCAATGCGAAAAACAAATATTTGCATGAAAATCTTATGTTCATATATAAAAATAGTAATTTCCAATGTTTCGGCAGTCAAGACCGGTTTTTTTGTCGGCGGATTTTATTTTTTGAGAATCGAAGCTTTTGAAAAGGCGCGCGCCGGTACGGGGCGGGAGGGAAGATGAATGCGGTTTTAACAGTGAAAAATATCGGCTTCGCCAGCCTTGGCAAAAAGGCGCGCTTTTAGACGGGGAGGTTAAAGCGCACTGACGTTTTCGGAAATATGGAACCGCTTTACGTGCAGTTTCGTCGGGTTCCTAACCTCGCATACGTTTCCGCGGAGTGCCGAATGGCGGCCGCTTTTATTTACTAATTTCGGAGCTTTCCGGATAGACGTTTTCGCCTTCAGTTTTTGCAATCCACACGGCTGCGCACGAGTCTCCGTAAATGTTTACGGAAGTGCGCATCATGTCGAGGAGGCGGT
>CALXLM010000041.1 GCA_944389195.1 uncultured Opitutales bacterium | reverse complement strand
CATCTCCTTGCAATGCTTCGGTATCCGCTTGATAAATCCATGCAGACGACCTTCGCCTTCTCCCTGCCTTTGTAAGATATTAGCGCGCTTTCTATATCGCAATGTCTCTTGCCCTTAATTACATCGTATATCCTGTGATGGCTTAGATCGGCTATTGTTGTCGCAAACTTGTAGCCTTTGTGTATCGTGTGCTCGTCTATCCCTGTAATCGTTGGGCGATCGTAATTGAGCTTTTCTTTTACCAGGGCTTCAAATTTCTCGTGGATTATCCGTTCCACCGTGCTTTGCGGGACTCCCAAGCGCTCCGATATGCGCTTGTTCGTGGCGCCGTCCGGATACTTTTTGGCAACGCTGCCCTTGAAGTTTTCCGCCATGCGCTTGTGCGGCTTTAATCTCCTGATGAGTTCCCTAAATAGATGTCCGCATTGCGGACATCTGTATAGCTTGGCCCTGATTTTGACATCGTATGTCCTGCCGTCTATCGAGTTTAATTTGGCCTTGTGCTCATAATGGTCGTAAAAAATAGTGCCCTTTGCCTCGCAGCGGTGGCAAGATGGCATGCTATCTTGTTGAATATAATCAATATTAGCAGAAAATGCTTGCCCTTTTCGCCCCGTTTTCCGCACCTGTAATAACTGAATATCATATGGGGCATTGTAGGATATTTCTTATCCTCTTTGCCTCTCTCTTTTTTTAATCTCCTTCTTCCTTCTCTTATCTTGTTTTTCTTCCTCATCCCACCGACTTTGACGAAGAGCGTGTTTTTGGGGCTTGAATAAAGCCTGCAAATTTCTTGAGGCGCGATTCCGCGGAATTTAAAAAATATTGTAAATTGACGCGATATAAAATGCGTGTTTTGCGTCGGCAAACAGGGCATTAATGCAAATGTCACAACGTTTTGCCGCTTGCGACAGGAAAAGCGCCTCGCCAACATGCCAAAGATGAGGACGGCATATCGATTCCCTTCTTTTTGATGGTGTTTCCAGGGGATAAACATTGCTGCAGCCGCGCGATTCTTCGCCTTTAACGCAAGCTTCGGAAAAATAGCTTTGATTTCTCGAGCTGTCTTTTTATTCGGGCATAATATTTCAGGCGGTTTTAGTCTGACATGCAAAAAGATATTCCCCTATTGATTAAAAAAATGCTGCCGATTGGCTGCCGCTGCAGCATAGTGTGCTTTTTCTTCTGCTCCGTTTTTGCCCGTTGATTTCCGGAGGGTTGCATGGACTCACAAGAAACAAAGGCGTTGCCGGCCGTTTTTTTGCCCGCGATTTGTGCGCATAGCCGATGGGAGCTGGAACTCCGTCAAATGCAAAAAGGCGGACTCAATTAACTTTGTGCCCGCAAAATATCCGCACTATAAATTTTCACGCCTGTGCCCATTAAAAACAAAACCGCGGTTAACCGCGGTCGAAAGAAACAGTGATTACAATGCGCGAAGGCGCATAAGGAGCGCAGCGCATAAACGCAAAACGGCGTGAAGTGCTTTTGCGCGCGTATTATTGCGCTACAAATACATATTCGCCGTTTAGATTTACCATTTTAACCCTTACGGGTTTTGAAGGGAACGAGCCGGAATTTCCATTTACGACGGCCTTTGATTTCACTTCCCCGTACTGTCTTCCGAAGGTTTTTGCACCGTCGTTCGGAACGTAAACCCACGCGATTCCGCCAAGTTCGTTTTTATACGCGGTATAGCACATGAAAGGCACATATCCTTTCATTTCCGCAAAGGAACTCGGCTTAGCCGATGTCACATGCAATGTCACAACTTTGTTCAAATTGTTGACGGGATCGGATTTGTAATAGTCCGAAGTAAAGCGCGGAGCCGCAAAAACGGCGTGGCTTAGAAATGTCAGAAGTGCAGATAATAATATAATTTTCATAGAACAACCGTTATATTTATTCTTCTATTAGTCAATAATAATTAACTACGTTGCGTATAATACATTAATGTAAAATATGCATACTATTTATATATGTTAACCCAAATATAATAGGCGGTAAAAGAGTGGATGGTCGCCATGGAGGCATGCGATTTCTGCCATTAATTAAAATCCGTCACTGCAGCATAAATACGTATTTGCCGTCATGTTCTATCATTTTCACCTTCGCGGGTTTTGATGGAATTGAATTCGAGATTCCGTTTACGGTGGCTTTTGCTTTGGCTTCGCCGTACTGCCTGCTGAACGATTTTGCTTCCCCTTCCGGAACGAACACGGTTGCGCTTCCGCCGTATCGGCTTTGATATGCGGTATTGCATATAAATGCGATATGTCCGTCCATTTTTTCGAATGAATTTAGCCACGCCGAGGCTATGTATAGCGTTATGACCTTGTTTAAATATGTATTCGGATCCGATTTATAATAGTTGGACGTGTATCTGGACAGCCCGAACGCCGCCGCCGATACAAAAGACAACAATATTGCCGCAACCGCATTTTTCATAGTGTGTATTGTGTATTATTTTATTTTATCGGTCAATATATTTTATTAAAACAAAAAAAGGTTTCCGCCGCAAATGCGAAAGGTTTTTTATTTTCAGCCATTCCGGCGTTGATTTTGCTTTTTTTTGCATGCGGCGCTGATGCCTTGGCTGATTGAAAAACTATTAATGCAGACCGGCGCGCCCCGTTATTTCGGCAATGAATCCCCGTTTGTTTTTTGGCGATGCGAGTATGTAGTTTTTGGGGACCATCATACAATTCGTGGCTGTTAGAATGAAACTTGGGTGAGCGCCGCCTTTTAGTTCGATTTTTACGCAGTCGCTTGACGTCACCGGCGCCCTATCCAATAGGCAAAGTTGGCTTTCGCCCACGCTCTTGATTTCGGAATATCTAATTTTGGAACGCAAGATTAGCCCGAGTCTTACCTCCATAAAATCGTCCTTAAAAACATATCTTACCGGAATGAAGAACAGCATGACAAACGCATAGAATCCCGCCGCTATCGCGCCGCAGATCGCCAATGCGGCATCCGGAGCTCCGCCCGCATACGCCAGCGCCAGCGGAGCCGGCGGAATTAATACGAGCGCCGCCGCAAACAGCACATCAACTTTTGATGAGAAAGCCTTCACCTGGCCTTGCTATTTGGCTTTAAAATAAATCCCCCCGCGAGTGCGGTAAACGGCGCGACGAGAACAAGCCCGAACGAACCTACAAGCGTTTTTACGCATTCGCTTGCCACGTACGGATTGTTTATAAAATCTATCGGCGAGACTCCCTGCGCCGAGAAAGTCATCATAAGCGTAAGGTAGCCGCCGGAATATGCCAGCAGCAGCGTGGTGGTCATTGTCCCCACAACCGCGCGTCCGATGCGGAATCCAGATTCCACAAGTTTTGCCCGCGGCAGGTTTGGGTTGCGGTGAAGCAGTTCGCTCATTCCAGCCGATACGTCCATGCTCAGGTCCATAAGCGCGCCGGACGCCGAAAGGAAAATGGCGCCTATGTATATGTCAGGCAGGCTTAGATGCTCGAATCCGGAGTATAGGAGGGCCTGCGAATAGGGCATTACGGCTCCGTTTATTTTGAACAGCTCCGAGAATATGTATCCGGTGACGCAACTCGCCAGGACACCGGCCATCGTGCCCGCGAAAGCCGCCAGACCCTTTCTTGTTAGCCCGGCGACGAGAAATATTATCGCCGCCGACAGGACGCACACCGCACAGAGGCAAACGGTTATTGGACTTACTCCTTCAAGACAAAGAGGAACCACAATTTTCCATATGACGGCGCACGAAAATATGAACGACAAAACCGCTTTAAGCCCGGTCATTCCGGCAAAAGCCAGGAGCAATAGGAAGAAAAGGCACGCAAGCGCGACTGTCCAGTTTGTGCGGTAGTAGTCTTGCGCGTTGAGCGTTGACGAGTCAGGATTTGCGTTGTGCGGTATTCCGACAAGCACCGTGTCTCCCTCTTTAAAAACCTTGTCGAGGTCCATTTGAGCGCGCAGAATGTTTTGCGCCCTGAAAGTTTTTCCGCTGAATTTGCCGCTTAGGATTTTTACCTCAAGCATTTGCTCTCCCTGAAGCAGCAGGCCCACTTTCATTATGTTCGAATTGTCGACAGCAATTATTTGCGCCTTTTCCTTTGAACCTTCCCCGTCGCTTGCATAAGGGTTCAAGAGAAACAGCGCAACGCAAAGGGCGGCGAAAAACGCCGATATAAAAATATCCTTTTTCGCCGCAGGCATTGTCGTCTTATTTTACGGCCTGTTTGAGCATTTTTGAAATGTCGGTATTGTCGATGGTTCCGTTAAACGCCTTCGATTGCGCTCCGAAAGCCGTTGTGCTTACCGGAAGCGCCGTGTGCGCCCCAGAGGTCCATGCGACGGCGGATTTGTTGTCGAGAATGTTCGTGAGCGTCCGCCCGAAAACGGCGACTTTTCTGGGTTTGCTCTTGATTGATTTTTCAAACGACTCTCTGAGTTCTTTCATCTCGTCCTTTGTAAGGACGAGCCTGTCTTTTTTTTCGTCCCCCTTAAATTTAAGCCCCAGCAATTTCGTTATGGTCGGTTCGAGGTCTTCGAGAGTGGTATCCGGTTTTTTTTCGCACGCTTCCGAAAGTTTTTCTGCGAGCTTTTCGCGCGAGCATTTTTGGTTTTCAAGAAGGTTTATGTAAGAGTTGTATCCGGTTCCCGCGAAACCCAGCGTAAGCCCGCCGGTTTCGTGGTCTCCCGTCACGACAATCAGCGTTTCGGACGGGCGTTTTTTTGCGAATTCGTAAGCGACGCGCACGGCTTTATCGAAGTCGATAACCTCTCTTATGACGGTTGCAGCGTCGTTGGCGTGGCACATCCAGTCGATCTTTCCGCCTTCCACCATGATGAAAAACCCGTTCGGGTTGTCGAGGATTTCGATGGCTTTTTCTGTTATGTCGGATATGCGTATGCCGCCGCGGTCGTCGATGGCGTAGGGAAGGGCGCCGTCGGAGACGAAAAACATCGTTTTCCCGCCGCCGTTTTTTAGGGATTTAAGCTGTTCGAAGCTTCCGTTTCTGAAAACGCGCCAGCCCTGTTCTTCGGCGAGTTTGTAGATGTCTCCCTTGTATAGCTTGGACTTCTTCTTGTCGTTTTCGGCGACTCCTCCGCCGGCAAACAAGTCGAAACCCGACGAGAGCATGTCGAAGGCTATCTCATAATAGTTTCCGCGGCTGTCGTTATGGGCGTAGAACGAGGCGGGCGTGGCGTGGTTGATCGTCACGCTCGTTATTATTCCGACTTTTTTCCCCGCTTTTTTTGCGGCGCATGCCACGGATTCGAGTTTTTTACCGTCGGGCGCCACACCGATTTTGCCGTTGTTTGTTTTTTCCCCGCAGGCTATTGCCGTTCCGCTTGCGGCCGAATCGGTTATGAATGAGTTTGCCGAGCGTGTATAGGTTATGGCGTTGTTTGGAAATGAATTCATAGTTAATCCGCCGCCGCCGCTGAGCCTTATGAATTCGTCGGTCATCATTCTCTGGGGAATCGACATGCCGTCTCCTATGAAAAGAAATACATATTTTACGGAATCGAGGGTTCGAGTTTGTGCGGCGCAAGCTGAAAAACACGAAAGTATTATTGCCAGCGCGGAAAAAAACTTAAATATACGTTTCATATATACTTTAATGATGCATGCCATTCCTAAAAACGTCAAATGTTTTTAAAAGCGGCGCTCTTGACATTTGAACCGCCGTTATTTAGAAGCAGATCCATGAATACAATTCCAAACGATGCGCTTTTATCCGATAAGGCAAAACTGGTGTCCCGGGCGAAAATCACGAAAATATTTTTTGTCGTTTTTATTTTGATATACCTGGTGTTCGCGGCGTTTTTAATGCCGATATTTGGTTGCGGAAATATTTCGTCTGACGGGGGATTTAATCTTTCTTCTGGCGAAATATGGTATATGGCGGCGTTTTTTTTGCTGTTCGCGCTTGTCGCCGTCGTGCAGATGGTCGTATATTGCATGTGGCTTTACACGGCTTCAAAAAACAAATTCAACATATTGCCCGACGGATTTATTGGGGACGCTGCCGGTAAAAAGCAGACATTTATGATGACGCCGGCGTGGACTGTCGCATGGAATTTCATTCCGATATTGAACCTGTTCATGCCGTATATCGCCATGAAACAAATATGGCTTGTGTCTAATTCCAAGTCTTACGGAGAAAGCGGCGCGCGGCTCGGAATGTTGAGGCTGTGGTGGGCGGCGTTTATACTTTCGAACTTCACGCCGCCGGCCGTGTCCGCATGCATGATGTCGGTTTTTATGGCATTGTCTATTCTCATAATATCTGAGATAACAAAACTCCAGTCAGCCTTGATTGACAAAATTGCTGCCGGCGGCGCCGAAGAGCCTTCCGCCGGCGGCGGCGGAAACCCTGGCGGGGAAGGCTCCGCAAGCCAGTATTTAAATTAAGTTTCGGCGATGTCGGCTGTTTTGAAAGACAGCGCCTTTGAAAGTTCCCTTAGCGAAACTTCCACCTGAACTCCGATTTTACCCGCGCTGAATACGATGGTTTCGAACGCCGTTGCAGACTGGTCGATTGTCGTTTCGAATTTCTTTTTCATGCCCACTGGCGAGCATCCCCCGTGTATGTACCCGGTGGTCGGGAACAGCTCCTTTTGCTTTATCATCGACACCGATTTTTCTCCGACAGCTTGGGCGGCTTTCTTCAGGTCGAGCTCTTTTGAAACAGGGACGACAAACACGAAATAACGTCCGGATTTCCCGGCGGTCACAAGCGTTTTGAAAACCCGCTCCGGTTTTTTCCCTATTTCCTTGGCAACCTCCGTTCCGCAGATCGCCCCGCTGCTGCGGTAGGTGTGCACGGAGAATTTGATTTTGTTTTTTTCCAATATTCTTAGGGCGTTGGTCTTTTCGGTCATGCCTTAATTTCCTCATATATTTGCGCGGGGGGAAACAAAAAAATGCGGTTTTTTAAAATCGGCTTGTCAGGCGCCGCGCCTTCGGGCATATTTGGCGCGTTTTAGTTTTTGCATGTCGAAGGCGGAGGATTTTTGCGTATGAAACCCTACCTTGCAAAGGCGGCGGCCGCCGTTGCGGTTATTGCTTCCGTGGAATGGCTCTGCGGTTGGGGAAGGCTGTTCGCTTGGATTGAGGGCGTTGCGAAGGCCAACGACGACAGCCTTGCGGTATTTTTTGTTTTAATGTCGGTGGGGTGCGCTTTTGCGTTTCCGCTTTCGCTTTGCTATCTTTTTGCCGGGGCGGCTTTCGGATTTTGGGCGGGGTGGGGAGTATGCGTGGCCGTTTTGCTTGTAAGCTCGGCGATAGGCTATGCGCTCGGCCGGTTCTTTATGCCTGAAGGCGTGTTGCGCCGCATGGCGCTAAGAGTGGGAGTTTCGCCCGATCCTTCGGGTTCGGGCATGTTCAATATAAATTTTTTTGTGCGTGTCGTACCCGGGATACCTTATTGGATACAGAATGTAGTCCTCGGCGGAATGCGCCCGAATTTTGCGCTTTACATGGGAGTAAACGTCGCCGCGCAGGGCGCCATAGCCGGGGCGATGAACTTTTTGGGTGCGTCCGTTTCCGGCGGAGGCCCCGCTAAATATGCGGCTTTTGCCGTGTTAATAGCGGTTTTGGCGGCGTTTCATGCCTGCGTAAACGCGTTTTACAAAATGCGCGGGAAATAATGACTTTATTTTAACTCCGCACGGACGGTTTTCATGAGCATGTCAACATAGCGTATCGGCACATAGGGTTGTCCGCCTATATTGGAGCCTTTCGTTTCAAAGACTATCTTTCCGTCCGAAATTTCTATTGAAAGCTTTGCGTTTTGCCCCCTGTTTGATATTTGCGCCACAATGGGGTCGCCGTCGGAAACTATGTTCCAATTTCTCCTTCCGAGCGACAGCAGCACTGCCTTCTTTATGGCGTTTTTATCTCCGGGAATGCCCTGGTAGGCAAGCGTTGTCTGGCCTTTTTGGGCCATAGCCTCGCTGTTTTCCCTCGTTGTGGTGCTGCATCCGGCTTGTACGAACAATGAAGCCAACATCAGTGCAGCCGCGGCGGTATATAGCAATTTTTTCATGGCGGATTTTAATTTTGTGTTGAAACGATAATTTTTGGATATTTGATTTGTCAAGTTTATGTTAGCGGGTTCAAGTCCAAAAGCCGGATTTGCCTCCGGCGCGCGTTGGCGGATAAAGATGTCGTTTGCCGTGTTTGTCTATGTGGCGGCCAACGTATTTTTCATGCTGTTTACGCTTCCGGCGGCTATTGCGCTGTTTCCGTTCGGGCGCTTGCGTTCGCGCGCGCTTTCGTTTTGCCTTAGGACCCTTTTGCATGCGATGCTCGTAAAAGCGGCGCCGGCATTGGGAATATATTCCCTCGCGCCGGTTGCCGGCGCGGGAATTTTAAAGAGGGGGGGCGCTGTGTTTGTGTGCAACCACTATACGCTGCTGGATCCGCTTTTTATGCTCGCTCTTGTGCCGGACGCCGGAGTGCTCTTGAAACGCAAATACGGGAAATGGCTGGCGGTATGGTATCTTATAAAGATATTCGACTTTATCGAAGTGGGAGGCAGGTCCCCTGCGGAATTGGCCTCCGTGGTGGAGAAGTCTTCAAGGCTGCTCTCTGAAAAAAAGAATTTTATAGTCTTTCCCGAGGGTTCCCGCTCGGTTTCCGGAAGGGTTGCGGCTTTTAGGAGCCTCGCCTTTAAGCTTGCCAAGCGTCAAAATTGCGATGTCGTGGCGGTTTGCATAAGCGCCGATTCGCCGTTTTTTTCAAAGAGCCAAAAGGGTTTGCTGCCTCCGGCTCCGACAAATTTTCGCATAGAAATCGCCGGAGTGCTGAAGCCGTCCGATTTCCGCAGCGCAGACGCCCTTTGCGCGGCCGCCCACTCTTTAATTTCGTCGAAGGCGAGGGAAATCAGAGCCGAAAATTCTTGCGCATTTGGGCGCGAGGAGGATAATTCCGGAAGATGATAATCGGAAAAGAGGATATAAAAAAACATATTCCGCACAGGGAGCCTTTTTTGTTTGTGGATTCCGTCGTTTCGCGCGGAGCGGGAGCGTTGGAGGCGTCCTTGTTTCTGAGTCCCGGGCTGCCGTTTTTTAAGGGGCATTTTCCGGGCCGCGCAATAATGCCCGGAGTCCTTATTGTCGAGGCGCTCGCGCAGGCGAGCGGATTGCTTCTTTCCCTCGACGCCGTCGAAAAAGGGCGGGAGCCGTGCGGGGCGAAGATATTTTATTTGGCGTCAAACAGCGTGAAATTTACGCATACGGCTCGCCCCGGAGACACTCTTTTGCTGAGGTCTCGCCTTGTAAAGTCCTTCGGGACGCTTACGCAGTTTTCGGTGGAGGCTGTTTGCGGAAACTCGGTTGCCGCTTCGGGTAATCTCGTTCTTGCGGAGGCGGAATAGCGTGAAGGTTTTGGTGGTGATGGGAAATCCGAACAAGCGGGGCGTTTGCGAGCGCCTGGGGGGCTTGTTTGTCGCCGGCATGAAGGAAGGCGGGGCCGACGTTTGCGTCTTCGACGCGGCGGCGTCTGAAATCGGCGCGTGCAGGGGGTGTTTTGCGTGCGTCGCCAGCGGGAGATGCGTAATAGACGACGCTATGGGAAAGGCTTTGGAACTTCTTTCGGACGCCGACGCGCTCGTGTGCGTAAGTCCCGTTTATTTTTATTCGATGAGCTCGCAGATGAAGGCATTTTTTGACAGGTGCTTCCCCGTCGTGCGCGGGTATGAGTACGATTCCGAAAATAAACGCTACCGCAACGTTCTCGAATTGAGGAAGCCGCGGAAAAAATTTGTCACCATAAGTGCGGCGTCGGGGCGCCTGTCCGAATCTTTTGATGCCCTTTCCAAAACTTATTCCACGATAGCCGAAGCTTTTGGCTTCGACTATTGCGCCGACATGCGGAGGGCGGAATCGGCTTATTTCGGCGCAGTAGGTGCGGGGTCGCGCAGGGTCCGCCGTATACTCGACGCGTATTTTGAGGCGGGAAAATCTTTTGCCGAAACCGGAAGCGTCGGCGGGGATTTGCTTGCTGCCGCGCAGATGGAGATTTCGGGAAGCGGCGATGAGTTTGCCAGGCGGTCAAAAATATTTTGGGAGCTTTACCGCTCGGGAAAAACCGATTGGAACGAGCTTAAAAACTCGGACGGCGCATGTTCGCAAAGCGGCGTAGATGAGGGCTCTCAGTCGGATAATGCGTTTGCCTCGGAATAATCCGCCATTATAGTTCCCCTTTGCATTGCGGAAAATTTCCTTTTGCGTTAATGGCGGCGCGCTTTTTTTCCGCAGTAAGGTTTGGGCCTGCATTGCGGTTATGTTTTCCCGTTTGGGATTGTAAACGCGCAATGCAGTGACGGCGCACACGGAGCGGCATGCCTGAAAAGTCGCGTTTGCGGATGAACGCGCTGTCGGGGGCAATATTTTGACGCCAAACATAATGGAACGTTTGTTTTTACCGGACGATGAGGCGCCGTGCGCCTTTAAACCGCGCCGGTATGCTTTTTAAGCTTTAGTTCTTTTATGGTTTGTCCGCCATATCCGGCAAATGTCGAGCGCTAACGTCGGCCGCCGAATCGTTTCGGCGGGTGTCAAAACATTGTCCAAGCGCATAAGCCGTCGGTAAAACGCGCCGCCCTTTCGGGGAAAGTTTGCTATATGTAAAAACCGTCGGTTATTTCCGGCTTTTGGGGAAGGGCGTTCCAGTTAATGACAAAATCCTCCTCGTTGGAGGCGAACAGCGGCGAAATTTCCATATCGAATACGGGTACGTTTTCCGAATCCGCCATAGTCGCGCATCCGACTTTTGCCAGCCACCTTGCAGCTTGCTGCTTTTGGTGGTTCTTGCATGTCAGCGGAGAGTCCACTCCCTCGGCGTTTTTTACGGGAGAAAATTCATCTCCCCTAAACCCCTCTATGATTACGGGGGATTTCGCCAGCGGCAGTGCGTCGAATACAAACATTTCGAACTTTATCCCGTTAGGTTTGTCGGGAGTTATTTTTTCGCCGTTTTTGCCTATGTGCGGAATCTTCTTGTCGGCGCGGTGGAACGGCAGTTTTGCGGATCCGCTTGCGTTTCCGCCAAGCCTTTCGACAAAGTCCCTGTCGAGGACGTGTATGGCCACGCTTCCGGATACAAATTTGAGTTTTCCGTTTTCGTCGCGCATTTTTTGGTATTCCTGCGGGAGGTCGGAATATTCGACAACGCACGTTTTGCCGTCCAACAGGCAGAAATGGCCGACTTTCTCAAGCTCGTAGGCTTTGGGAATCATCTTTGACGACATCTCCGAGCCGCCGAGTATGTGGAAACCGATAAAATACGGATCGATTATGTTTACGAGCGGATTGTCCACTTGGAAATAGCTGATGCAGTCTATCCCGCGTTTTTTAAGCTCGCCGATTGCCCCGCTGCGACACATTGCGCGCAGGCAGCCTCCGTGCCCGTCGGGGGTCATGGCGATTTTGGATTTGCTTTCCATTATGATTTTCCCGGAGGCGTCAACCGCGGGCATAAGCCCCTGTTTGAAGAAAATAACGTCGTCCGGATTCAGTCCGAAAAATCCGTTTTCCGCAAAAAACGAGCGCGTGGCCGCGTCGTTGATATGGCTTGTCATTATCAGCCACGGTATGCCCACTCCGTATTTGCGCGAAGCCGACAGTATCTTTTCGGCAAACACCTGGAAAAGGCTCTTGTGCTTTACGGGCGTCACCTTGTAAAGCCCTTTCGGGGCGTTGAAGCCGAGTCGCGTTCCCTGGCCTCCCGCCACTACGAAGGCCGCAATGCGGCCGGCCTTTATGGCTTCTTCGCCGGCGCGCTTTGCGCTGCTCCATTCGGCGTCGGAAATTTTGTCGGCCGGCAGCGGCTTATAGGGGGCGGGCGTTAGTTTCGAAAAATCGATGTCGTCGCGTTTCCCGCCGGAAAATACGAGCTCGTCGTTAAGGGCCTTCAACTCGCTCAAATCCACCTGCTCGAGCTGGCCGAGCAGGTCGGATTTTCCCGAGTCCGTCAGCGTTTCGAAAAATTCGAACACATGCCCCTGTCCGGCGCTTTCAAATTTTTGCTTTAAATCTTCTGGGTTCATGTCCGTTAGTCTTTCGGAAATCCGTCGGGATTGTTTTTGTGCCATCTCCACGCTGTTTCTATGATAGAGCGCACGTCGTTGAATTTTATTTTCCAGCCGAGTTCCGATTTCGCCTTTTCTGAGTTCGCGTAGAGCGCGTCGGGATCCCCGGGCCGCCTTGGGCCGTATTCTACGGGAACTTTCATTTTTGTCACTTCCTCAACCCCCCTTATTATCTCGAGAACCGAGTTCGGAGTTCCCGTGCCGAGATTGTAGAAGGAACAGCTGCCGGGCGTTTCCAAATTTTTGAATGCCGCAATGTGCGCGCGGCAGAGGTCGTCAACATGCACATAGTCGCGCAGGCATGTTCCGTCGGGGGTGTTGTAGTCTGTCCCGAAGACGCTTATTGCCGGGCGTTTCCCCATGGCGGCATATATCGTAAGCGGTATTATGTGGGTCTCGGGTGTGTGGTCTTCGCCTATGGAACCGTCCTCGGCGGCGCCCGAGGCGTTGAAGTAGCGCAGCGCCACAAAGCTTAGCCCGTAAGCGCGCGCGCACGCCTTTAAAAAGTTTTCCACATCGAGTTTTGTCTGCCCGTACGGGTTTATGGGAAGCTGGGGGTGGTCTTCTGTAAGCGGAAGCTTTTGCGGAATTCCGAAAGTCGCGCAGGTCGAAGAAAAGACGAATTTTTTTACGCCGTGCTCCAACATGGCGTCAACGAGCGATATTACCCCCGATAGGTTGTTGTAGTAATACTTAAGCGGATTTGATACCGACTCCCCGACGTTTATGAACGCCGCAAAGTGCATTACTATGTCTATTTTTTCGGCATCGAGAATTTCCCCCACGGTTTTTTTGTCTTCGAGGTTTCCGCGGTAGAATTTTACGGAGGGCATGAGAGCCCCTTTGTGCCCGTAAACGAGGTTGTCGAGAACCACGGGCCTGTGCCCGGCTTCTATCAGTTGTCTTACGCAGTGGCTTCCTATGTATCCTGCGCCGCCTATTACCAATACGTTCATATTTTTTATTCTTATGTTGGAAATGTGTGTGGTATGAATGCGCCATTTTGCCGATTTTCGGACAATACCCAAAACCCGCATGCAAAACGCCGCGGCTTGGCGATTAAACGAGCTTTGCGCCGTCTCCCGATGCGCACGCGAACACGGCCGGTTTTTGCCCGAATCTTTTTTCGTATGTTTCGGCCGCGCGCGCCGCGTCCGATTCCGTGAACGTGTCGTCGGTAAGCGCCATTACCGCGCCGCCGAAACCTCCGCCGCTTAACCGCGCGCCGTAAACGCCTTTCATCGGAGAAACGGTATCCACAAGGAAATCGAGTTCATCGCACGAATTTTCGAAGAGCCTTCTCGAGCTTTCGTGCGACGCGTTTAGAAGTTTCCCGACTCCGCTTATGTCGCCGGAAAGCAATAGTTCCTTTGCCTTCGCCACGCGCGAGTTTTCCTCTATCACGTGTTTTGCACGCCGGTAAACAACGTCGGGCATTTTATGTTTCGCCGCCTCAAGATCCTCAATCGAGAATTTTCTAAGGGGCTTTTGTTCGCCGTTTCCTGAAAGTATTTTCGCCGCCTCCATGCATTCGTTGTGCCTTGCCGCATACAGCCCGTCAACGAGCGCGTGCTTTTTTGTAGAGTTAAAAAGCCAGAATCGGCAGTCGGGCGGAAGGGGGTAATTTGCGAACTCCTCGACAAGGCAGTCTATGTAAACTATGGAGTTTTTCTTGCCGTATCCCGACACTCCCTGGTCGAGTATCCCGCACGGCATTCCGACAAATTCGTTTTCGCATTTTTTGCCGATTTTTACGAGGCTTTTAAGGTCGGTTTCAAAGCCGTAAAGTTTCGACATGGCGAACGCGCTTGAAAGCTCTATCGCCGCCGATGAGCTCAAACCCGCCCCGGACGGCAGATTGCTGCAGTCGAGCATATCGAAACCGCAGCCGGCCTCCATTCCTGACTCGACGAGAAACTTGAACACCCCGAGCGGATAGTTTACCCAGTTGAGGTTTTTAGGCTGTTTTTTTAAGTCCGAAACGTCGACAAAAACCTTGTCGCCGTATTTTGCGCGGGCAAAGCACAACTTTCCGTCGTTGCGTTTTGCGAGCGCCGCCATCACGACCTTGTCGATGGCGACTCCCATCACCAATCCGCCATTGTAGTCTGTGTGGTTTCCTATGAATTCTATTCTGCCTGGCGCCTGCGCCATTACTTCGGGTTTGCGGCCGAATATTTTTTCAAACGATGCTGCGAGCGATTCTTTCATGTCGGTGCGCGCGTTTCAGATTTGCGGGGCCTTGAAGAACAACCCGGAGAAGGTGATGTACAGAACGGCGCATGCGGCAAGTATCGCTATTCCCGCATACTTGGCGCTGCGCGACGACGACAGGTCTATCGACGTGTTTTCCGGCATTGAGATGTCCTGTTTGAGCGGCTTTACGAGCGTGAGGACGGCCATTACGCCGATAGAACATGCAAACGTTATCGCCATGCGGTTGAGGAACGCGATGTCGCCGTAGAACAGTTTGAGGAATCCGTAAACAACGGGGCTTGTAAGTATGCCGAGCGCCCCGGAGAAACGCGGAGCCCTGCGGGAAAACATTCCGAATACAAATACGGCAAGTATGCCGGGCGAGAGAAAGCCTTGGAACTCCTGTATATAGACGAATATCGTTCCAAGGTTGGGATTTGCCAAAACGGGGGCCACCATGCACCCGATGGCGGCGAAAACCAGAACCGCAATTCGCCCGACGAGAACCTGGTTGCGGTCGCTGGCGTTTTTGGCTATAAACTTTTTGTATATGTCTATCGTAAATATGGTGGACGCCGCGTTCAGCATTGCGGCAAGCGAGCTTACCACGGCGCCGAGAAGCGAGGCAAAGATAAAGCCTTTAAGCCCGAATCCCGACGGAAGGACCTTCGTTATCAAAAGGCCGAATGCCGAGTCGTATTTGTATCCGTAGAAGGTCTTTTTTACGCTGTCGGGCTTATCGAAGTTTGCGGCATATTTTTTGTTCCACGCGTCAACAAGCGCCTTCGGTCCGGAGGCTGAATCTGCGCCGTTTGCGCTGGCCCAGCCATTGTCGTAAACGAACTTTGTCTTGTATAGCGAGCCGTCCTTTTTCGCGCTTTCGTAGGCGCCGCGCAGGGCGTCCATTTCTGATTCCGTAAACAGCGGGACTTTCACTCCGCTTTTGGGGCTGAATGAAAATTCGGACACGGCTTTTTTGGCGTCGTATTTTTGGTTGGTGGAATCGAGCCAGTCGAAATACAGCGTCGAATAGGCCTTCGCATTTTCGGTGGCGATTTTTCTGTCGGCGCGCGCCGCCTGCGCCTGGTCCGCCGAATAAAGGTTGAAGGCCATTATGCCGGGAATTACGATAATAAACGGTATGATGAGTTTTAAGCCGGCCGCAAGCATTATGCCTTTTTGCCCCTCAGCCAGGCTCGACGCTCCAAGCGTGCGCTGTATGATGTATTGGTTGAAGCCCCAATAATAGAAATTCGGAATCCAAAGTCCGATTATGAGGGCAGTCCATGGAATTTCCGAGTGGTCGGCGGGCATGAACATAGTGAGCTTGTCATAGTTTAGGAAAAAGAATTTTTCTATAAAGCCGGCGTCCTTAATGGAGTCGAGCGCTTGCGGAGTGAAAGCGGCGGTTGTCGCTATTTCGGCAGCTGGTTTGCCGGCAAACACCGCAAACGCAAAGTACGCTATGAGCGCTCCGCCAACTATCAGTGCCGTTCCCTGGAGAAGGTCGGCCCATGCGCATGCCTTAAGGCCCCCAGCGCAAACGTAAACGGCGGCGATTATGCCTATTCCCCAGCATGCCATTTCAAGATCGATGGCAAAAGGCAAATCGGCAGAATGTCCGAAAACAGTGTCCGCGACGGTGGCTCCGGAATATATCACGGCGGTGACGTTTACCAAAACGAGCACTATGACCATCATGAACGACATTACCGATCTCGACAGCGCGTCGAATCTGTACTCGAGAAATTGGGGGACGGTATATATTCCGCTTTTTAAAAATTTCGGGAGGAACAGGAACGCCACAAACACAAGGGTTATTGCGGCCATCCATTCGTAGCTTGCTATCGCCAGGCCGGAAATGCCCGCGGCGCTTCCGCTCATGCCCACAAACTGTTCGGTGGATATGTTCGCCGCTATTAACGAAATGCCGATCAGCCACCATGTCAGTCCGCGCCCGGCGAGAAAGTAGCCCTCGCTTCCGCTTTCCCCTCGGCTTTTATACAGGCCGACGAAAACGACGGCCGCAATGAACGCTATAAATACTACAATGTCCATTAAAGTATTGAATGTCATAATGCGTTATGATTGCGTTTTGCCGCGCTTTTGTCCACCTTTTTCAACCGAAGCCCCGTTAAAAATTTCCTTTTTTAAACCGCGGACAAAACTAAAGCAAAAGCGGCTTCTGGTATCTGGGCTGAAAATCCGCCTCAACATGCGCAGATGTGGTAAATACGCCGATTCGGCATTTTTTTATATTACAAAATGCGAGGGGCGGGTTTTTCTTGTACGCTTTGCAGCGCGGCAGGCGGCGTGGGCGCGCATATAATGCTTGCGATTTTTGCAAGTTGGCGTTTCGTGGAAATAAAAAATCCGGCTTACAAAGCCGGATTTTTTATTAAAGGGAAAGCACTTGTATGTTGAATTTGGGAGACGCTTTGTTAGACGGGTCGTACAGCAAAACCACGCAGCGGGCGTCTTTTGGAACTGATATGTTGTTTTGGTATACAGGCTTCCATTTTTTTTGCACCATGCGGGCAATCTTCAGCTCGACCGACGTTTCTTTTTTATGCTTCGGATTGAATATAGCGTTTCCGCCGGATCTCAAAAGCTTAGGCTCCCCTCCGACCATCAGCGCAACCCTGTGCGACGTCATGTTTATGACGGCGATTTTTTCCTTGGGCAACAATTTCGGTGAAACGTTTATAGGGTAAAACATAACCGTTTTTCCCGTCTTAAACATCATTGCGAAAAGCTCGTCGATGCCGAGGGGAATAGTCATTCTGCAGGCTTCACGGTAGTTGTATTTGGGGCCGTCGTCTGACAGGCTTTCCTCACGGGTGTAGAATATCATTGTCTGCGGACCCTTGTAGTGTATAGATCCCGACATGTTTCCGGAAGACACTTTCAGTATGCGATAGCTGTCGCCCGACTTGTACCACAAATCGATATTCTGGTCTTTTGACGCCCTCACGGTCGAAACGCCTCCCCCTATATTGGGAATTGTCATGGCGTTTGAATATGCCCATTTGAATATCTTTAGGGTGACATCGACGGTATCCTCCTGGACGGGCTGATCGTCGGCAGGTCCCGCCGGCTGTCCGGATGACTGTCCGGTCGATTGTCCGGCTGAAGACTGTCCCGCGGGCTGGTTTGCGGCGGATTGCGCCTGATTTTGGGCGTGCGCATACAAAACCAGCGCGCTCGCGAATATGAGTGTGCAAATCTTTTTTAACATGGAAGATAAATTTATATGCTATGCGGTTATATTTCCTTCTCGTTCAGCCAACGGAAAGAGACGATTTTGAACCTTCTTCCGAGCTCTTTGTTCAAGTCGTTGAGCTCGTCGACGTGCGTGTTGAAGTTTCTCTGGTCGTCGACTTTTTCCTGGTAGCCGATTTCGTGTTCGCGCCCGCTGATTCTCCAGGCTTCCTGGTTTTGCGATTCTGAATCGAAATATTCCGGCAGGCGCTGAACAACCATTTCGCACCATGCCTTGCCTTCGACCGAACCCGAAACCGGGTTGCGGACTTCCCCGTATGCGCGGATTTTAAACGTGTCTGAACGCACCGTCAGGAACGAGCCCAGGCGGGAAAGCAAATCCTGCTGCATAAGGTACGCCGGCGCCCCGGTGGCTTGGGGCCCGATTGCGCCGCGCCAGTTTTCCCAGATTTTTTTGACGTTCTGGTAGTCTTTGCAGCTGGTGTCGTTTTGCAGGGCCTCCGACATGTTTCGATTGTTGTCTATCGAAATTATGAAGTCTTCGTCGGTATGGAACGGCCTGTTTATCGAAGTCGAGTCTATCGCCGCCTGCAGCACGCCCTTTTGCGCGTGCGAAATGCGGTATGTGATTACGTCGTCGTACTCTTTCTCGAGGTTCTTGCGGTCTTCCTGCTTTTCGGGAAGCGGAACGAGCGCGTTGCCGAGATAACTTTCCGTGTAGCGCTGTTCGGCCGACATGTCGGCGACCACCCTGTTGACAAAGTGCGACATTGAATAGAACGGCCCGCGGTCTTTTATGTGCTCAACGATGGCCACTGCGAGCTCTTCAATCTCTTCGGCGTTAAGCGCTCTGAAGCCTTGGAATGCAGTGTCCTCCTCGGTTATCGACGACGACGAAGTGAAATCTTTGGCCGAGTAGGGCGCCGCCCAGCGGTGGAACGCCGCCGATTCAGACTGCTCGAGATTGAGCGACTTCCCCTGGTAGTCGCGGATTTCCTGCCCGTAGTAGGTGGAAAGAACCGCCTTCCACGCATCAACGCTTGTGGAGTTTACGTTAAATGCGCCGTTTACCCACATTTTGGAGGCGTTTTCCTCAAACTGCTCCTTGTTGGAGTCGGACGTCAGATCCCTGATTGTAAGGTAGTCTTCGCGATCCACGCAGTATTGCATGCGCGGGTTTTGCGGATACGCGATCTCCGGGTCGAGCGTGTCTTTGGCCTCGTCTTTTCTGTACGGAAGCGTCGAGAAGTAGTATTCGTCCCAGAGAGCGTCGTTCAACTGCCACGACATATCGTAAAGGACGCTTCTGTCCTCGTAGAAGGCCGCCTCTCTTGTGCCGTCGAATTTTCCGGATCTTGAAGCGTTGTTGCTGTCGTTGTTTCTGTCCCAAACTGCGCTTGCAGCGTCTATCCACATGACGTGGTATGCTCTTTCGGGCGATATTCGCGAGGGACAGAGCGAATTGCCTATCGCAAACGTGGGGGTCTGCGATTCCGGAGTCTGAAGGCCGTATGAACGCTGGAAAGCATCTCCGTTTACAAGGTTTGCGTACGAGCTTGACGTATCCTCCCCGAGCCACGAGGTTCCCTGGTTTTTGCCAACGCCGAACGACAACCCCGCGCCCGCGAGGTTTGCCGGATTTGAAACAACCTCCGTTTTTCTTAGGGCGTGGATTATCGGTGCTTGGTATGTCCCCAGCTCCTCTTTCAATCCTATCCTAACATGCCCGTCGGATTCTCCGGTGATTGTGTTGCCGACGTATGTCATGCCGTCTTTTGTCCCGTACGCCTGGTTCAGCGACTGCACCGTTTTTGTCAGGCGCGATATCGTGTTGTAGAGCGATTTCTTTTCGCCGCTTATAGGTATGCTTCTTCCGCCGCCGTCGCTGTAATAACCCGTTGCCTGTATGTTTGCGTTGACAAACGGGCGCACGTTAAAGAACGGCTCGTGCCCGGGAGTGGCGTTTGCGTAGGGCAAGGCAAACACCAAGCCGTACGGCACGCGCCCGGTCGTGTTGTTTATCGACGCGTACAGTTGTGAGGCATATCCGTAGTTTCCGTTTGTGACAGTCAGTTCCCTGTTATGCTTTATCGCTTGCGGCAGGGTGTCTCCCAAACCTTCCGTATCCACGCATATTCCCGTCGAATCGACACTCGGAATATACTGGCTTGTCGAATTGTACATTCTGCAGCTGTCGTGGTTTTTCCAATAGTTGGCCGAATGCCTTCTCGGGTTTAGCGTCAGCCAATTCAGATAGAAGCGGGCTAGGTGTATGGGCTGTTGCCGGCTCGATATGTTTTCGTCGAGCAGCTGGCTTTCCGAATGGTCGGAACTGAATTTTGACTGGAATCCGAGCAGATTCTTCAGTGCGCCGTCAACGGTGTACTGGCTGGAATCATTCACGTCGGTGGAGTAATAATATGCGGAATTGCTGTTTTCGGTGTTGCGGTAGGCAGCGAGGAAAAGAGACCTTCCGTTGTCCATTCTCGCCTCGCCCGGGCAGTGGTAGTTCGTGTAAACGTAGTAGTTCGCAGCTTCGCCCGAGGACGTGCTCTGTCCCCATGCGCCTATCGACGGATCAGGAAAACTCGGCTGCTTGAAGCAGAAGAATCTGAACCCGCGCATGTGCAAAAGCGACGGCCCCATAATTTGAGTGGTGTAAAAATGGTCGGAACCGTAGTTTCTGGCTCCGGACTTCGCGAATTTCGCAAATTCAAAGCCCTCGCGCTTCCAAATCCAAATATCGAGGTTCAACCTTATATATTCAAGCTGGTGCCTGTGTATCGGATTCCAATACTTTGCATCGGTATTCGGAGGATTCGACGAAGCGTCCGATGGCCTCGTATAGTCGAGGTTATATGCCGATATGGCATATCCGAGGGGGGTCATGTTGAAACTCGCTCCGAGAATTTTGTTGTTGGTTTCCTGCGGCAACTCCTTTCGCGGATACACACCCTCTATATCCTGCATGTCTATAAACAGGTTGTTTATATTCGTTTCCATGTAGCTTCCGTTTACGTCCCTCAGGTTGCAGTCCGCTATCTGCTGAAGGTCGAACAGCACATATTTGCCCCATTTTTGGTTGTAATACCAGTCGATGTCGTTGGCGTATTTTGCGGCGTGTTCCGATTCCGGGTGCGGTATGTCAACATAGAAGCATCCGCCAAGCACTCCGCCGTTGTCGAGGCCGTACATCATGGCATCGCGCTCTTCGTAAAGGCTTTTTGTTGCGGATTCTTCCAATACGCCGTTCGGTCCGTCCTTATCGGCGTCCGAAGCGCTTCCCTTGTTGGTCGGGTCGCCGACATAGCTTATGACTTTCTTCATCGAGAATATCTTAGCTTTGCCGGGGTCTATGCCCTTGGAGTCGTATGCCATGAAGCGCAGGTTGGCGTCGTCGTCGTTCGGGCAGGAGCCGTAGATTTTCGAGGCGCTTTCCGGATTGCGCGCGTCTATTGCCCTCTGGGCAAAGAATAAAAGATAGTCGTCCGAAGCGCTTCCCTTGTTGATGGATTCAAAATAAGAACCGTGGGTGACTGCATATATTATGCTGTTGAGATAAAGCGGAATGCGCGCCACTCGCGCCGAGTAGCGGTCGCGCCCGCCAGTGGTGGCGGCCGTGATTGCCGTGGTCTTATCGGGAATGATGTTGCTGTCGGCGACTATATGTTTCCAATGCCTCCATTTTAGCGACTCAGTGACGTTGAGGTTGCTCGGGGCTATCGCGTCCTTTATCTGCTGTGTCGATGTCACCCTGAGCCTCGTGCCGTATCCAAGCGGGAACGCCGGAACGTCTTGGGAGCCTCCGTAGCGGAAGCCTTCAAAGTAAGCCGTATAGCGCGACATCAACCATTTTATCGGGTAAACATTGTTGCTTGTCGGGTTGTTGTTGTTTACATGTAGAATGCTTCCGCCGGTCTGTTTTGTCGAGTTCCATACCGCTCCGAGCCTAAACGGAACCATGAATTGCTGCAGGCGCAACTGGTCGGGCGGATATTTTGTGATATTGCTGCTCAGCGACGGCATCATTTCCGTACGCAGGTCGCGCAGGCACTGGAAGTATTGCCCCGTTTCGTATCCTATGGCAAACCTAAACGCTCCGGTGGGATGCCTAAACTGCCCCCACACGCGAATGGCATAGTAGGTATCGCCTTTAATTTTTGTGTCGTACGGATTGTAGAGTATCAAGAGAGGCATTATGTGCAGCCTCAGACCGTACCTTTGCGCGCCGTAGTTGACGAAAGTCGGGACATAGAAGACTTGGAAACGCTTTACGACGGGCTTTAGACCGTAGCGGTCGTCTGTCTGGACGCGGGCGTCGTGGGTGTCCCTTTCCGCAAGGTCCTCGACGCGCGTGTTGTAGTACGAGCGCAGCTGGTCCCACAGGGGGCCTCCCGGATCCTTCCAGATGTAGTCGTCGCTGAACATGTCTCCCATCAGCCTAATGGTCGAGAGCTGCTCGGCGTCGCTTATGTTTTCGTGGCCGTACATCTGGGGACCGAATATGTGCCCGCCGCCTTCAAGCTTTCTGCTCGGCTCGTTCGACTTGTTAGGATTGATGTGGTACTGGTATACGTTGTCCTTTAAAAGCGGATAGGCCGTCGTCTTAAAGTCGTAGCCGGCCACGCCGTAGGGCCTTTCAAAATATTCCGGCCCCGTGTTGTTGTCGGTGTCTTTTAATTCCTCGTCCTCGTTAGAGAAATCCTTTCGCGTAAGCCCGAGGGAAAGGTCCTTCTTCAGGCCGCCGTCCCTGACGTTTACGAGAATTCCTTTCGTGTTAAAAGACGCGCTGTGGAAAAACAGCCTTGAAAGAAGCGTGTTTGACGGAAGGTTTCCAGAGCGGAAAATATCAAGCTGCTTTACGTCGTCAAGGTTCCTTATGCGGGCCATAGACGAAATGTCGTCGCCGTCTTGGAAATCGAGGTCAAAGGCCTTTGTGCCCGCCTTGCCGCCCATGTTGGGAACGGTCAAACCGTGGATTCCGGAATAGAAGGGAAGGCTTTGCACGCGGTAGTCTATGCGGTTGGCGTGCTCGAACATGTCGCGCGATGCCACAGCGTTGAGGGAGGCTTTTTGGCCCTCGTCGGCCACCCACCATGCTATGCGGGTTTCCTTTCCGTCGGAGATTACTTCGCCCGTTATTGGGTTCGGATCGACGTCGAGAGTCACCAGCGGGGCGAGAACGTCCCTGTCGGGGCGCGCCGCACCGTATTCGTCCGCGTAGGATCCGACGCTTACCGCGCGGATATATTTGCCCTCGTCGAGCCTCGAGGTCGGCAGGTGCTTTACGATAGAATAGTCGGTGCTCTCCTTCGGCCTGATTTGGTTTCCGGATACGAGCCATGTCAGGGCGCGTTCCACGGTATTTGTTATGTATTCCGATCTGGCCTGCTCCCTTTTCATCTTGTCGGGAGTATAGCCGCGCCGGGTGTCCCAAACGCCTACCCAGTAGCGGTTTTGCGATATCGAAGCGTCGTCTATCCTTTCGGCTTCGTCGCGGTCGATATTCATCGGCGTGGACCACCAGTTGTACTTCGGGTCCTTGTCGAGATCCGTAATTGTCGATGCAACGGTGTCATCAAACATCATTGCGTTCGCAGTGATGCGCTGGTCCGGACCGAGAGCCGACTGGACGCGGCCCATCGCCTGGTATGCCGCAAACTTGGCGGCCTGCTTGGCTTTAAAATCGTTCATTATCTGGCGGGTCAGACGCATCTGCATTTGAACCATCGTCGCCAGCGTAACAATCAATAGAACCATAAAGCCCATCAGCGCCAACGCCAACACGAGCGCGAAAGCTTTTTTTTGGGAAAGCTTCTTCTGAATTTTGGGGGTAGAAATAAAAGCATTCTTCATAGTCGAGGGAAAGCTACTAATATTCTAAGTTTAAGGCAAGCAAAATTTCTATCTGAAACTTCAAAAAAACAGACACTCCGCAGCGCCGTTTCGTTCCGATTTTTAAGCCTTTGCGGGGCGCCGCGGCCGTGGCGTTCCGGGCCGCTTGCCAAAATACAAAACGCGCTTTTGCAATAAGATGAAAAAAAACGCACTTAAAGGTGAAAATATGCCGGGCGTTCCGATTCTTGAAAAGCGCACCTTTTTGCGCCGACACGGAGAGTTTTTTAAAGCGCGGCGGGTCGGAATGCGAAGCGGAAATATGGGCGCATGCGCGCGGCTACCGCTTTTTGCCGAGCAGGTCTATGAATTCCTCCTGTATTACAAGCGCGGCGATGCCGTTTATTTCCTCGTCTATCTTTGACATTTGGGCAAAATCGTCGGCGCTTACGACGCCGCGCGGGAGAGTGGCGTTGGCGGTCCCCATGAACACCGCCAGCGCCGCGCATGCGGCCACGGCCGCCGCAGACGAGTACGCCAATATTGAATTTCCTATGCTCGACTTCATCTCCGCGAGGCGCACCATGGTTTCCTCGGTTATGGCTGGAAAATCGCGCAGCCTTGAAAGCAGCGAGTCGGACAGCGAGTCGGAATTTCTGTCTTTTTGCGCCTGGATTCTCGCGGCGGCCATGACTGCGTCGGCAAACAACGGCGAAGGCGGAGGAATCTGCGCTTCGAGGTATCCGTCGATAATGGCGTCGAGCCGGGCGTTTTCGGTTGCGTCTGAGTTGCCCTTTAATGCAAATGCGTTTTTCATGTCACTTTCCTTTTTCCGGATTTTCGGCGTTTTGCAGAGCCTGGCGCAGGGCCGCGCGCGCCCTGTGGATCCACGTCTTGACCGATTGCACATTGGATTTCATTATTTCGGCGATTTCCTCGTACGAGATCTGCTGTTGTTTCAACAGCAGAATTGCCGTTCTGTGGTTTTCGGGAAGCCGTTCGACAGACGAATAGAATATTTCCTCGAGCTCGGCTACCGACGAGCTTTCCGAGACTTCGTTTCCGAACTCCATCTCTGACGGATCCATTGCCTCTGCCGGCCTTCTTGCTTTCTTTCGGTATTCGGTAATCAGAACGTTGCGCGCTATTCTGAAAAGGTAGGTCGAAAACTTTGCCTTCGGCTTTTCCGGAGGAATGTCCCTTGAAAGATATTCGGCATACGCCTCCCTTGCGCGGAACAGGTTGAGAAAAGTCTGCTGCGCCATGTCTTCCGAGAAATGCGCGTCGCGGCAGGAGCGGAAAAAGTAGTTCATCAGGGGGCGCTGCCATTTTTCGACAATCATTCTGAAGGCATGCTCCGAGCCGTCCGCAACTTGAAACATGAGCGCGGCGTCCTCGTCAAAGGGGGCGGGCTGGTGGTTGCGGGTCATTTCGTTTTGCGCTTTTGCCTGCATGGCGGTGATTTTTTCTGTTTTACGGTTTGAACGCTTTTCGCGGAGGAAAGTTGCGCCTCGTTTTAAAAAAATTGAAAAAAAAGCTGGAAGGCGAGAAAAAAACAGTTAATCTCGTTTCCTTAATTTTTTTAACAACGCAAATTCTAAGAAACATGAGCGGACTTATACAATGGACATCGAAAGCCAAGCGCAAGCCTGGCAAAAAGAGCGCGGGCTCCAAGCCAAACGCGCGCAGACAGAGGCTTTTGGCCTCCCGCAGGCGCAAGGCCCGCGAAAGCGCGGCTAAGGCTTCGAAAAAGACCGCTTCGGAAAAACTCGCCGAATAAGCGCGTTTGAGCCCGCGCGCGGGCGTCGTTTTAAAAAATGCTTGCAATGCGCGGGGGCGCGGTTATTGTGCGCCGTTTCAAAAATTTAACATTTACAGGGTTTTTATCATGGCAAGAGTATGTTCAGTCACAGGCAAGCGTCCGGTAAAGGGCCGCAGAATCATTCATAAGGGTCAGAGCAAGAAAAGCGGAGGCATCGGCTTGCAGCTCGTCAAACAAACCAAGCGCACGTTCAAGCCGAATGTGCAGCGCATACGCGTGCGTACGGCCAGCGGCGCCGTCAAGCGCGAATGGGTGAGCGTTAAGGCCATAAAAGCGGGCCTTGTTGAAAAGGCGTAATCTTTTCGGGACGCCATGCCGTCTGCTTTGTCATTTTATGGAAACCCCGCGGGATTGGTTCTGCGGGGTTTCGGTTTTTTTCCGTCGCAGGCGTTTTTTTGTTAATAAATTCATTCCGGGGACGAAGAAATAATAAATAGATTATGAAAACCGCGTTTTTTTGTCCAGCGCCGTGCGGAGCATGTTGCCGGATCTGCCGTTTTGGACTGCAGGCGGTTTAATCGAAGCGTAATTTTGTCGGTTTTAGCCCTTTCGGGGCGGCTGGTGTACCGTAAAAAACAGAAAACAGGAATCAAATGGAAATATTTGTCGGCAATCTGCCGTTCGATATTACGGAACAGGAAATAAGGGAGAAGTTCTCCGAATGCGGGGCGGTCTCGAATGTCAAAATGCTTACCGATAAATTTTCGGGCAGATTTAGGGGTGTGGCGTTTGTGACTATGGAGGACGACGCTCAGGCGCAAAATGCTATAGCCTCTTTAAACGGAGCCGATTTGGGCGGCAGGCCGATGATGGTCGATAAACGCCGCCCGAGGAGCGGCAGGTTCGGGGGCTTCGGCGGGGGCTTTTCCCCCAGGCCTAAGGCGAAATTTTCCCGGCCAGATGCGGAAGGAGAATCAGACGAGGCGTCAAATCGCGGCAAATTTTTCAAAAAAAGTCCTAAGTTTCGCAAATACGGCGGAGACGACAAATACGGCGGAGGCGACTATCGATCGCGCAGAAATTTTCGCCGCCAGAGGGACGGCTACGATTCGCGCGGCGGTTCCGATTACCGTCCGGGGCAAGCATATTCCGAAGGCGACGACTAATAAATTTCGTTTCGGAGTTATCCATAGAGCCTGTTTTGTTTAAGTCACCGCGCCACCGCCTTACCGGTATGCAGATAGAGCGCGGATTTTCTTTATCAAAATCCGCTATAAAAAATCTGATTTTTTCACAGTGGATTTTGGGGATTGGGTGGTGAGGCGACACATGGCGCACTTTAGAAAATTAAGAGCTTGGAATTAAAATTAAAGAGCTTGGAGCTAAATATTCTTATAGCGCTTTGAAATACTTTTAGCTTATTGCGCAAGGTCGTTTTTTTTATTTGCATTTGCCGCATGAAAATTCCGCGCGCACGCCGCGTGGTACGGAATACGGTCGCCGATTGCGATTGATAGATACGGAAATTCCGCGCTTTATTGCTATGTAGTTTGTTCTGCTGCGGCGCCGTTATGGCGGAGGAAAGTTTTGCGGAAAATCGGGTGGTGCGGGGGTGCACCTGCGTTTTTTTTCATACGGGGCGCGCGAAAGCAACGCCTTTCTGTGGGAATTGTAAAAACTTGACTAAACGCAATCTTTCGGGGAAAACATAATCGCCCATGAAAAAGCTGTTGAGATTTTTCGTATATGTAAAGCCGTGTCTGCCGCAGTTGGTTGCGGCAGTAATTTTCGGAGCGTTGTTCGGCGCGTGCAGCGGCTTCGGAATGCCTATAATATTCGACAAGGTTTTGCGGAAAATCTTTATGGAAAGGGCGCCCGAAAGCCAGTCGTTTTGGTATGTCGTGGGCATCGCAATGCTTTTGCCGACGATTTTTGCCCTGCGGGCCGTTTTCGGATATATAAGCGGATATTTAATGACATACGCTTCGGTCGATGTTCTCCGCCGCCTTAAGCAGGACATATTTCAAAGAATTCAGGGATATCCTGTCGCTTTTTTCGACAAGTTTACCTCCGGCGACCTTCTTACCAGGCTTACGAGCGACACCGTTTCGATTCAGAACGTGCTGCTTTCGTTTTCTTCGGAAGTGTTTCGCCAGCCGTTGCAGGTTGTGGGGGCGTTGGGTTTTCTGCTCTATTTGTGCTATACGAAAGGGCAGGTGGTTTTTCTCTTGATATTCCTTGCGGCGGTTCCGTTTTGCATAATGCCGGTTCAGATGATCCGCAAAAATATGAAGCGCTATGCGGGAAAAGCTCAGGTGAGGCTAAGCGACATGGCACAGCTTTTCGGCGAAAATCTGGACGCCGCGCACGAGGTCAGGGTGTTCGGATTGCAGAAGCCTCAGATTGAAAAGTTCGACGCGATGAACGGGGAGGTCAAATGGTACTCCCTAAAAATGGCGAAATACGAACTTATGCAGCAGCCGTTTATGGAGTTTTTGGCGGCGTCTATGGTTTCGGTGACATTTGTGTACGCCTATTTCGGCGGAATTGATTTTCCGACGTTTTCGGCCATAGGGATTGCTCTCTATTTTACGATAGATCCGGTAAAGCGCGTGATAAGAATGTGTACGGATTTTGTAAAAATAATGCCGCTTATAGAAAGGGTTTGCGATATTCTTGACTATAAGACAAGCGTGCCCGAGCCGGAAAATCCCGTAAGAATTGGAAAGATTAGGGGAGAGTTGTGTTTCGATGGCGTTAATTTTGCGTATAACAACAGGGAGGTCTTAAGCGGAGTCAACATAACGATACCCGCGGGGACAAGTTGCGCGCTTGTCGGCGAGAGCGGAGCCGGGAAAAGCACTTTTGCGCGCCTTGCAATGCGCCTTTACGATCCTGTTTCGGGCTCGGTAAAAATCGACGGTGTCGATTTGAGGGACATTTCGTACTCAGATTTGGTGGCGAATCTTGGAAGCGTTCCGCAGTATCCGGTTCTTTTTAACGACACGGTGTACAACAACATACTTTTGGCGAAACCCGGCGCCTCCCGCGCCGAAGTTGAGGCCGCGGCTGAAATGGCGTGCGCCCACGAGTTCATAAATGCGTTGGACGACGGATACGACACCGTTGTGGGTGAGAGGGGCGACAGGCTGTCTGGAGGGCAAAAGCAGAGGATAGCGCTGGCGAGGGTCTTTTTGAAGAATCCCCCTTTTATAGTGCTGGACGAGGCCACTTCCGCATTGGACGTAAACAGCGAAGCGTACATTCAAAAGGCCGTCGATTTGCTGATGAAGGGCAGAACCATGATCATAATAGCCCACAGGTTCAGCACTATACGGAACGTGCAGAAAATAATCGTTTTTAAGGAAGGCTCGATCGTCGGGTACGGGTCGCACGAAGAGCTTATGAAAGATTGTCCCGAGTATAAAAAGCTCTACGAAAAACAAGCTGCGAAGTAGAACCGGCGGAGTTGCGGTTTTCACTCTGGAATATTTGTTTTCGCGGTGGGCCGACGTTTCGCATTTGCCTTCCGCGGTGAATTTAAACTTTGCCCATGCTGCGGACGAATGGTTCGATTTATGCCGGCGGAAACGCTAAATCCGTCCGTCGCGCCGGATGCGTAAAGGTGTTCATGCGTTTAAACGGTTTACTTAAAAAGATGCAAAAATTATGGACAAGCGGCGGGGTATAAAGGTAATATAAAAATATAAAGCGGTTTGGGTCGGCTTTTCGGCCTGTATTTTTGAGCAGTTGCATATTTTATTCGGGGACGCGTGATGGAACGTATAGGTGAACGCAATGCGTGCGGGATTTTCGGCTTTATGCCGGAAGCGGCAAAATGTTTTATTTTTGCCGTTTTTGCTTTGTTTGCGGCCGCAGCGGGAGCAAAGTCCGAAAAACCCAATTTTTTGGTCATAGTTGCCGACGATTTGGGATATTCCGATTTGGGCTGCTACGGCGGGGAAATAAAAACACCCAACCTCGACGGCCTGGCTTCGCGCGGAGTGAGATATACCGACTTTTACAACACGGCGCGCTGCTGGACGTCGAGATCGGCATTGATGTGCGGATACCACCACACCCAGCTCGGGGTTGAGCCCAACTTGAAAAAATATCCCCGATGGGCGCGTTCCATAGCGCACCTCTTGAAGGAGGGGGGCTACAAAAGCTACCATTCGGGGAAATGGCATGTATATCCGTTAAAAAGGGCCATTGCCGACGCGGGGTTCGACAGGTCTTATTTGATAGACGACCACGACCGCAATTTTAATCCGAAAATCCATTATCTCGACGACGTGCCGCTGCCGCCTGTGGGTGACAGGCAAAAATATTATTCCACAATTGCCATAACTGATTACATGCTGTCGTTCATATCGGAACATGCGGCAAACTGGAAGGACAAGCCGTTTTTTGCGTATCTTGCATATATTGTTCCGCATTTTCCCCTGCAGGCGTCCGCTTCTGACATCGCCGAATACAGGGGAAAGTACGACCAGGGCTGGGAAAAGACGCGGGCAAAGCGTTTTGAAAAACTAATGAAGCTCGGTTTCCCCGAAACTTGGAGACTTTCAAAGGTCGAAAGGGGAAACACTCCGCCGTATTTGCGCTTTAAACAGAAGGCCGTCGATTCGTTCGGAGACAATGAGGTTTTCAACATACCCGAATGGAATGCGTTGACGCTTCGGCAAAGAGCCTTTCAGGCAAAAAAGATGGAAATACATGCCGCGATGGTGCACCGAATGGACATCGAAATAGGGCGCGTTCTGAAAAAGCTCGACGAACTCGGCATGCTCGACAATACGGTGGTGATGTTTCTGTCCGACAACGGCGCGAGCGCCGAAATAATGGTGAGGGGCGACAACCACAATCCCGGCGTCGAACCCGGTGCGAAGGGCTCGTATCTTTGTCTCGGCCCCGGATGGGGAAACGTATCGAACACGCCGTTCAGAAAATATAAGGTTTGGACCCACGAAGGCGGAGTATCGACTCCGTTCATTGCCGCTTGGGGAAACAATCTAAAAAATCCCGGCTCCATAAACCGCACGCCGGCCCACATAACAGATTTGATGCCGACTATTCTTTCCATGGCTGGCATCAAAAAGGACAGGTCGTCTTCAGGCGCGCCAAAATTTCCGGGAAAAGACATTTCCGAAAACATAAAAAGCGGTTCGAATGTGGATAGGGATTTTATATACTTTTCGCACGAGGGCAACAAAGCCCTGCGCATGGGAGATTGGAAGATTCTTTATTCAAACACGCGTGAACCCGCGGAAAACAAAACTTGGAGGCTTTTTAATTTAAGCGATGACCGCGCGGAGCAGTTCAACTTGTCTGAGAGGTATCCGGAGAGAAAATCGCTTATGGTGAGGCGTTGGGAGGAACTTCAAAAGGAATATTTAACCGATTCTGTTAGTGGCGCTTCGGAAGAATGAAATATTATAGGCTGATAGTTTTTGTTTTATGCTGCTGCCACTGCGCTGTTCATTCAGCTCCGCCGCGGCCCAACATATTGTGGATTGTAAGCGAAGACAATTCCGCGCGCTACATGCCGATGTACGGCGACGTCCATTGCCAAACACCCAATCTGAGCAGGCTTGCCGAAAACGGGATAGTTTTTAAGAAGGCATACGCAAATGCCCCCGTCTGCGCCGTGGCGAGGACCACGATTTTAACGGGCGTCAATTCCGCAACGCTCGGCGCGCACAACATGCGCTCGCGTTATCCCGTGCCTTCGAAGTTCAAGCCGTATCCGGCGTATTTTAGGGAGGCGGGCTATTATTGCACGAACGCCTTTAAAACTGATTACAACATCAAGATGAAGGATAGGGCGATATGGGACGAGTGCAAGCCCGGAGCGCACTTTAAAAACCGTCCGTCAAAAGATACTCCGTTTTTGGCAGTATTCAATATAGAGATTACCCACGAGAGCAATTTGTTTACTGAAAAGATAGAGAAAAACCGCAAGCTGAATCTGATTCCTGAGAGGCCTGAAAACGATCCGGCTTCGCTTGAAATGCCTGGCTATCTTCCGCCGCTTGCAGAAATAAAAAGCGACATGGCGGTTTATTACGATTGTCTGAAGGCGATGGATAAAAGGGTTGGCGAGATAATTTCCGACTTGATGAAAGAGCCGAAGGATGTGGTGGACAACACTGTGATATTCTATTATTCCGACCACGGCGGCGTTCTCGCCCGCCAGAAACGCAATTTAAACAACGACGGCACGCAGGTTCCCCTTATAGTCTATATTCCCGAGAAGCTAAAGTACCTCAATCCTTTCGGCAGAACTGGGGACATAACCGACAGGGTTGTGGATTTTACCGATTTGGCGCCTACGATTCTGAATCTTGCCGGAATTAGGCTGCCCGAACAAATGCAAGGCAAGCCGTTTCTTGGGAGGAATATTCCCCAAAAGGACTCCGACATTTTTCTTACGGCTTCGCGCTTCGACAGCTTCACGTATTTCAACCGCGCGATAACCGACGGCAAGGTAAGGTATATAAGAAATTTTTTCGCTTTTAAAACTCCGATGATATTCACAAAATATCCTTTTGGACAGGCAGGTTGGCGCGCTTATAAAAGGGCTTTCGACAACATGCTGCTGGAGCCGAAATACGCCTATTGGTGGAAGCCGCAGGGGGCACATTTTTTGTACGACACGGAAACAGACTTAGACGAGACGGAGAATCTGGCGCACGACGAGTCACGCAAACTCCTGCTTGAAGATATGAAGCGGCGCCTTAAAAAGGCGATGCTTGAGGCTTTCGATTTGGGAATAATTCCTGAGTTTGCATACGACGAGATTTTGAGGGATTATCCGACTGTGTACGATTACGCCCGGACTGAGGAGTGCGGCTACCGCGAGGCTTTCGAGGCGGCGTGGACGGCGTCTGAGGGAGACTATGGCGACGAGGATAAAATAAGAAAAATGGTGTCTTCGGACAATCCGTTCGTAAGGTATTGGGGCGCGGTGGGGCTGTTAAACATGGGGCTTCGCGATGTCGGCGGAGAGGTGGAAAAGCTCGCCAAGGACCGCAAGGAATACAACAGGGCGATGGCCTGCCTTATATCCGCGTATAACCTTGGAGAAAGGGAAGCCGCCGTAAAAAAGCTTGAGTCGTTGCTGGATTTTAATGACGGCTTGCAGTCGCGGGCGCTGAGGACTTTTATAATAAGGGAGATGTCTCTGCTCGGCGCCGACGATGAAAAAATATCCGCTTTGGAAAAAAAGAACATCGACGGCGTTAAATGAGGCTCGTTTTGTTTGCAGTCGCATGTTCGGCGCTCTTCGGGAAGGGTGTTTGCGCGCGCGCCGCTGAAAATAGCTGCGGCGAATGCGCCGGATGCCACAGGCACATATTTGATTCGTGTAAGTCGTCGCCTAAGGGCAGGCAGCATTTTTACGCAAACGGGGACCTTTCGGACGGAAGCGCCGGCAAATTCGCGCCGCCGGCGCCTGTTGTGTGTTCGTCATCGTCTTTTGCTTTTAAAAACGCCGGTTCAAATTTAAACGTGGAAATATCTGAAAACGGAAAATCCGGCGTGTTTCCCGTAAAAATGGCGATAGGACAGACTCCGCTGCGCCAGCCCGTTGTAGATTGCGGGAGCGGCAGATTCCAGGTGTTGCCTGCGGCCATCGACTCGGAGTCGGGAGAGCTGTTCGACGTTTTCGGAGGAGAAAAAAGGCTGAAAGGGGATTGGGGGCATTGGTCCGGCGGGGGCATGACTTGGAACTCCAACTGCGCTTATTGCCACATGACCGGCTTCAAAAAAAATTTCGACATTTCGGACGGCCTATACCGAAGTTCGTGGATCGAACACGGAGTAAGATGCGTGCAATGCCACTCGGACAGGCCCGCGGAATGCGCGGGAGGCAACAAAAATTACAGGAGGCCCTCCAGGGAAGATGCTATGTACGCGTGCGCGCAGTGCCACAGCAGAAGGGAACAGCTTAGCGCCGACAAATTCCGCGTCGGGGAAAACTATTTCGACCATTTCAGGCCCGTTCTGGCCGACGACAAAACCGCGTATTATCAGGACGGAAAAGTAAAGTCTGAAAGTTTCATGTTCGGTTCGTTTATGATGTGCAGGCAATATGCGGCGGGCATAACATGCGCGGATTGCCATGATCCGCACACGCTTAAAACGGCGGCTCCCATTGAAAATAACAAACTCTGCATGGTTTGCCACGACGTTTCAGCAAAAAACAGGAGCGGGGCTCCGACAATAAACGTTAAAAAACACACTTTTCACGATTCGCGCGGTGGAGATCAATGCATGGATTGCCATATGCCGACCAAGTTTTTTATGCAAAGGGACAGGAGATACGACCATGGGCTTACGTCTCCCGATCTCCGCCTTACCCTCGAGCTTGGCATTCCGAACGCATGCTCGGAATGCCACGAAAAAATCGACGCAGGCAAACCCGAAAGGAATTTCGAATGGCTTTTGGAAAATTTTGAAAAAAGACATCTGACAAAGCGTTTATTGCATAAGCGCAAGCGGGCGATGGCGTTGTACAAGTCGCAGGAGGGGCAACTTTCGGAGGGTCACAAGAACGACCTGCTGGACCTGTTGGAGTCCGAAGACAATCCGGCGTGGAAAAGCATAATTTTAAAGCAGCTGTCCGCCTACGCGGATGATGCGGACATACCGAAAATTTTGGAAAGAGAGTACGCTGGCGGCCATCCGCTCGTGAGGGCCGCATGCGTACATCTGGCGGAATTTCTGCCGCATGCTGATAGAATAAAAAGGGCGTTTGCCTCCGACGCTTCGCGCCTTGTCAGGATTGACGCCGGATTGCGTTTTAAAACGGAGAAGCGCAACACGGAGGAGCTTATGGAATATCTCGATTTCAATGCCGATTCCCCAATAGGCGCGTTAAAGAGGAGCGAATACATGCTTTCCGAAGGAAGGGCAGATGACGCGGTAAAAAGCGCGGTAGCTGCCGTGCGCATGGAGCCCGGAAATTCCGAAATAAAACTTCAATCGGCGATATTGCTTTTTAGGGCGGGTGATTTTCCGCGCTCCGAAAGCCTTTTTAAATCGGTGTGCGATGGCGATCCGAGCAACGCGCATGCGCATTATCTTTACGGATTGTTCTTGGGCGAGATGGGAAGGCTTGCGGAAAGTGCGGCTTTATTTGACCAAGCGGTGCGCGCCGACGCGTATTTTATTCGCGGATGGTATTTCCTGTCAGTTGCGTATTTAAAACTAGGTATGGCCGACAAATCTTCT
>CALXLM010000040.1 GCA_944389195.1 uncultured Opitutales bacterium | reverse complement strand
GCCACAATCTTCGCATTTGGAAAGCATCTCCTTGCAATGCTTCGGTATCCGCTTGATAAATCCATGCAGACGACCTTCGCCTTCTCCCTGCCTTTGTAAGATATTAGCGCGCTTTCTATATCGCAATATCTCTTGCCCTTAATTACATCGTATATCCTGTGATGGCTTAGATCGGCTATTGTTGTCGCAAACTTGTAGCCTTCGTGTATCGTGTACTCGTCTATCCCTATAATCGTTGGGCGATCGTAATTGAGCTTTTCTTTTACTAAGGCTTCAAATCTCTCGTGGATTATTCGCTCCACCGTGCTTTACGAGACTCCCAAGCGCTCCGATATGCGCTTATTTGTGGCGCCGTCCGGATACTTTTTGGCAACGCTGCCCTTGAAGTTTTCCGCCATGCGCTTGTGCGGCTTTAATCTCCTGATGAGTTCCCTAAATAGATGTCCGCATTGCGGACATCTATAACGCTTGGCCCTGATTTGATATCGTATGTCTTGCCGTCTATCGAGTTTAATTTGGCCTTGTGCTCATAATGGTCGTAAAAAATGGTTTCCTTTGCCCTGCAGCGGCGGCAAGATGGCATGCCATCTTGTTGAATATAATTAATAATATCGGAATGTCAAACTTTGGGAATAGGCTTGTGGCTGTTTCACGGGTGCTAAATTTCGGTTTTAGAATGTCGAAACCTCTGGCTTTATATATTTGCCAACCGTCAAATTCGTTAAAACGCGCCATGACGGTAAGGGACAGCTTCCCGTTGTCGTTTAAGGACGTCAATTCAGATACGAAACCAGTATCGTATGCGAATCATGCCGACGGCAGTCCGTCAGAGTTGTAGGATTCGGGATAACTTGTTTGTTTGGTGTTTGTTATAGTCGCGGTCACTCCATCGCACACACATGCCATTCCGAGAAATTCGTAATTTCCCGATTCCACATTCTTATCAAAAATACTTTTTATAAGTTCGGTTCCTACTTCTCCCTTTAATTCCGCTTTTATTTTGTAAAACGATACTTGATATTGCTCCGCAAAAACCGGGAATAATGCGGAAAACATTGTAAGGAACGCTACAACCTTTCTCATATTTTTAAGATTAATTTATGATAGGCGCCAGTCAAGAAATTTATAGCGAATAGGCTTGAACATCGACGCGCTTAGGATTTTCTATTCTACGCATTTTCAGCTTCGCATTGGTGTGCGCGGCGGCATAAAGTACGGCGATATGAACGGGAACGGCGATTCAAAAAGTGCGGATTCTTCCAAAGACGGCGTTTCGTGGCTTGAAATTACGGCCATGGTTTTGGCGTTTGCGGCTTTTGCGCCGGTCGCGGTTTGGCTTTACGGAGCGCTCGTGCAAAGCCAGCAACTGCGCGATGCGGTGGTCGTTCTTGTGACGGTGCTGCTGATATTGGCGGTGGAATACGGAATTCGCCCCCACAAGCCGGCTTTTTCGCGTTTGTCGGTACAGTGGCTTTTGGGCGCGTATGCGGCGATTATTGCCTCCAAATTTTTAGGCATATGGGGCGTCTTTTTGGCGCTTGCGGGGTTTTCGGCGGCTTTGGTGGCCGCGGGAGTGGCGTGTTTCGATAAAAAAAGATATGTTTACGCCGCAGGCGGGGCGTTTTATGCGTTTACCGTCTTATCGTTTTTTGTAAGGGCATTCGATTTGCCACTCAGGGTCCTTGCGGGCAAACTTTCGGTTTGGATACTGTCGCTTTTCAACAAATCTACCGCACTTTTGGTTTACGGGGGAGATTCTCCACAAATAGGCATTTTCGTCGACGGCAGAAGTTATCTTGTGGCAACGGAGTGCAACGGTTTCGGCATAATTTCGGGGTGCGTCGTAATGGCGGTGGTTTGCGCGATATTTAGGAGGGGACTTTCGCTTGTCAAAAGGCTGGCAATCGTTGTATTGTGCGCGCTTTCGGCGTATCTGGTAAATTCTTTAAGAATTGCGGCAATCGTTTGCTTGGCTCCCGCGGTGGGGCGCCAAAATTACCATTTGATGCACGAAACTTTAGGTTATTTATTTTTTGCGGCGGCTTTGCTGTCAGTTTGGCAAATGGCGAGAAAATTATAGCATGCAATAGATGCGCCTTTGTTTCGTTATGGGCTATTGATACTATAATTTTCCGTTTTTTTTGTACAAAAATGTAGCTTTTTAAAGAAAAAGGGGTGTTTTTGGCGCAAATATTGAAAAAAAGATTGAAGAGGATTTTATGTTTCGTAAAAAGCGGATTGAATTTTTATGGAGGTAATAGAATCGACTTTCATCAAATACAAACTGGAGAAATAATAATGATAGATCCCAAAACAGTAAAAAATAAGGCTCTCGTTGCTTGGGTTGACAAAATAGCGGCCCTTACCACTCCTGAGAAGGTTCATTGGTGCGACGGCTCACAGGCCGAAGCGGACGAGCTGTTCAACCAGATGATAGCTAAAGGCGCTTGCGTGCGGCTCAATCCGCAAAAGCGTCCGGGGTGCCACTATTTCCGCTCGGATCCGAGGGATGTCGCCCGCGTGGAGTCGCGCACGTTTATATGCTCGAAGACAAGGGCTGACGCCGGACCCACAAATAATTGGATGGATCCGGTGGAGATGAAGGAAAAGCTCAACGGCCTCTTTAAGGGCTGCATGAAGGGGCGCACAATGTACGTCATTCCGTTCAGCATGGGGCCCGTCGGGGGGCCGATATCCCAGATCGGCATAGAAATTACCGACTCGCCGTATGTGGTCGTCAGCATGAGGATCATGGCTCGCGTGACGCCGAAAGTTTTCGACGTTTTGGGCGAGGACGGAAAATTCATTCCCTGCCTCCATTCGGTCGGCAAGCCCATCAACAAGCCAGAAGACGACGTTATTTGGCCGTGCGACCCCGATAATACATATATTGTCCATTTCCCGGAAGAGCGCATGATAATGAGCATCGGTTCCGGATACGGCGGCAATGCGCTGTTGGGTAAAAAATGCCTTTCGCTGAGAATTGCGTCTGCCATGGGGCGCGACGAAGGTTGGATGGCGGAGCATATGCTTATTCTCGGCGTCACAGATCCCAAAGGCAGGAAAAGCTACGTCACGGGAGCGTTCCCGTCGGCTTGCGGAAAAACGAATTTCGCAATGCTTATCGCACCGGAAGCCATGCAGAAAAAAGGCTGGAAAATTACTTGCGTTGGCGACGATATCGCCTGGATTAAGCCCGGTCCTGACGGCAAGCTCTACGCCATCAATCCGGAAAACGGATTCTTCGGCGTGGCTCCGGGCACCAGCATGAAGACAAATCCGAACGCCATGCTTTCATGCTCGAAGGATTCCATATTTACAAATGTTGCCCTTACCGACGACGGCGACGTATGGTGGGAAGGCATGACCGACGAGCCGCCGGCGCACCTTATAGATTGGCACGGCAACGATTGGACGCCCGCAAGCGGAACGCCCGCGGCGCATCCGAACAGCCGCTTTACCGCTCCGATTGCGAACTGCCCGTGCCTTGACGACGCAGTCGAGGAACTCGGAGGCGTGCCGATTTCGGCGATAGTCGTAGGCGGCCGCCGCCCGAAAGGCATTCCGCTCGTATTTGAGTCCTTCAACTGGACGCACGGCGTATATCTCGGCGCCATGATGGGTTCCGAGCGCACCGCCGCAGCAGAAGGCAAGCAGGGTGAGCTGCGCTCCGACCCGATGGCAATGCTTCCGTTTGCCGGGTACAACATGGCCGATTATCTCGGACACCTTGTAAAAATGGGCAAGAATCTTTCCCAGACTCCCCGTTTCTACCATGTGAACTGGTTCCGCCGCGATGCCGATGGCAATTTTATGTGGCCGGGATTCAGCGCAAACGCGCGCGTTCTGGCGTGGATTGTAAACCGCCGCCACGGCGAAGCCACAGCTAAGGAAACGGCAATCGGCTTTGTCCCCGAATACGACAATATCGACTGGGACGGCATGGAGTATTCAAAGGAGACGTTTGAAGAGCTTATGTCTTACGATGCTGCCACCGTTTCGGCGCAGCCGCTGTCGGAAGAGCTTTATGAAATGCTTCCGCGTTCGCTTAAGATTGAGCGCGAGGCTCTGCTCGAAAGGCTTTCTTAATTCTCTTGCAAATTCAAGGTGCGCGCACGCAGGCCGTGTGCGCGCTTTTTTTTATCTGCATGCGGGCGGCGGAGTATTCGCGCCGATATAGATATGCAAAAAATGCCTTATAAATCCTCCGTTTCGCTTGATTTGCGGAAGTAATATGTCCCTTTCGGCAAGTGTTCCAATGTGCTTAAAAATAGTTTGAATGTATCCGGGGAGGATTGTGTTAATAGCGTGTTTTTTCGTGACAACAGCAAAAGTTGCTGGAATAGGGGTTTGAGGGAGGCGATTTTTTTTATAGCACTTCGCCGCAATCTGCAGGAACATTTAAGCGGTAGTTTTTAAGTTTATGTATCCGTAGGCTCGGCGCTCAATTGGCTTCATCTTGCGGCGGATTTCCTCCGTTATTCCGATTAATCTTTGTAAACTTCCGCGACTTTATTATCGGCGCAAGCTATTGGATTACCGCCTCCGCAAACTTCTTAAATTCTATAACCGGTGTATCATTGTTTTCATCGTGGCTTTCAGCCGTCTTATTTCTCTTTGCATTGCTTCACGGCCCGGTTCTTTTTCTTTAATAACTTGCATAATCGCTCCTTAAATTTGTACGCAATAAATTTATTGCGGGATTTTTTTATAACATCTACAATCGCTTCCGCTCATCGGCTTTCAGCCTGTCTTTGCGCTTTCGCAGGAAATTCGTCAGCTTTCTATTTCGCTTAACCTGTTTCTGCAATCCATTGCTAAATTCCATAAAGCGGTACTATGCAAGTCTTATTGCATAGAACCTGCCGCCGCACATCTTGGCTCCCGAACGCAGCGCTTCAGTACGCTTTTGTATCCGCTGCCTGAATCCATGCACACTATCTTCAAATTTTTTCTTCCATTGTAAGGCAACAGCGCGCTTTCATATCGCTATGATTCTTCCCATTAATTGCATCTCATATTCTGTGATGCGTTAAATTCGCTATTGTAGTCGCAAAATTGCAACCCTTGTGTATCGTGTGCTCGTCAATTTCTATTATATTGGAGATATTCGTACGGCAAAGCTTCTTTAAGCTTATTCGCGTATCGCTTGTGTGTTGCCCGTTCCGCCGCGCTTTGCAATACCCGCATTTATTGGCTATGTCTTGTTGTTTACAATTAATAATAATAGGCGAGGGCGTTTTGATAAGATTTCCGCTATGCGCTTGTAGAGCCTAACGCCTGAAAGCTCTTGAAATGCTTTAAACACTTATGTTATAGCGCATGCATTTAACCATTAAAAGATAAAAGCCCCATTATTTACAATGTGCTTTATCTTGCGCTAATGGGAATTATAGAGAAAGAGAGACTTTGAGGTCAACGCGCGTAGAAGGGGGTAACTATTTGTGAACGCTCCACAATTACAGATAAAAAACTTTGGGTTATCCTTTGTCTCCAATTTTATACAAACTGCATAACGCATTGGACATTGTAAGGGTTTTTACTTTTTTGCCCTCTCTTTTTCCCATTCCACAATCTTTTACAAAGTACGATGATTTTTGCTTGCCGTCGCCGTTAATCGCCGATTTAACGGTCATTCGGTTTGTTTTTATATATGTATTGGCGGAAAAACACATGTATTTAAAAATTTTTTATGTCAAACTCAGATACACAATCTGCGTTGTGATTCCGTATGCTATATAGGGAGAGCACATTTGCGCGCGTTAGCTGAAAAATACGCACAGTTCAGCGAAAAATCCGACTTAAATCGGCGATCGTGTTGCTTTGGTATGCGCCAAAAAAAACGACGCCTTTTTACAAGCGCCGTCTCAAGTTAAAACTCTGATTAAAGATTAATTTCTTCTACGCCTTACGTAGACCGCAAGCAGAGCCAGCGCCGAGATCATTGCCGCCCATTCGGCAGGTTCCGGAACGAGCCCGGTATTGTAGAGATAACCGTCTTTTATCATCCATTCGCCGCTGATCGGGTTGCTGTTTTTGTCGTATCCAATAAGTGTTACGGAAGAGTCCGTGCCGATATTTATAACGTCACCACTTATCATGTCGTTTGTGATATTGCCCATATCCACCGCGTTTTCGACAAAATCATATATTACAAACGTCATATTGCCCGTGCTGCCGCCTAGCGGGATAAACTCGTCAAACGAGACCGTCGCACCGTTCAACTTTAATGTTAGTTCGCCGTTTCTAAGTATTATTACGGAACCGAATTGATAGTTGCCTTCAAAGAGATTAAACGTCACTTTTGTGGGTGACATATCCGTTCCTCCCGATATAAAGATATTGGGTTTTGAGACAAATTCGGAGGATTTCATTACCGACACAGAATTGGTTGTGGTGCCGTTTGCAAACATTAATCCGCCAACGTCGATTGAAGCCGTGCCGTCGGTTATGATTTCTCCTGAGTTGATCTGCAGGAATGTACCCTCGTTTGTTTTAATTTTTCCGCCGTTTTGTATCGACAAAATTCCCTGGCCGGAAGTGTTGCCGCCCCATATTCTTATTGATGAAGTGTTTAATGCAGTCGTAGAATCGTAGAAATAACCGCCGTCGATTGTCAAGTTTAGGAAAGATGTGGAATATTTATGGTAGCTGGAAGCTCCGGACTGCGTAAGAAGAGTGCCCTTTACGGTTAAAGTAGACCTTGTCATTTCAAAAACATTTGACGTCAATTCGGGAATCATGACTTCGACCGTAGCGCCGCTGTCGATTGTTATCGAAGTCCCGTAGGATAGCAAAGTTCCATCAAAGACAATTTTTCCGCCCAAAGTCAAATCCGAACTATAGCTACTGTCGTTTATTTCCGAGTTCCCCGTCACTGTTAGAGTGACGCCTTCTGCCGTCGATATGGAAGATGAGGTTCCCGAGACGGCGTTAATGTTGTCCACCGACATGTCGTTTTGCAACACGAGGCTGCCCCCGCCGAAAAGGAATGAATCTACGTTTAATCCGCTTCCGCTTGTGGAAAGATAAGTGGTGCCGCCAACTGTTGCCAGGGTTGTTGCCGATCCGTTAACTTTTGAGACTGTTCCGCCAAGAGATATGTTTCCGCCGTTGAGGCCGATGGATTCACCTTTCAAAACGCCTGTTGAAGTCTGCGTTACTTCGCCTCCCAAAGACAGCGACGTTTCCGATATCACCGAGCCTGAAAGGGTCGCCGTCGTATTTAGAATCTGAATGTAATTTGCGGTCATTTCTCCGGTGGCACCTTGGGTGAGAATGGTATCGTTAAATGTGAGCGTTGTGGCTACGTCGAGCTTGCCGTCGAGTATGAAATTTGAATCGTATTCGGTCAGCTCCGGATTGTGGCCGCTTACGTTCATATCGGCAGCTGTTGAGAACGTAATGCCGTCGCCTATTGAAAATATGCGCCCGTATTTGCCAAATGTGGTATAATTCGAACCTCCGGTATAGTTGTTGTCGAGGCAGAACAAGTTCAAATTGTACGTTTGAGTTGCTGTAATATCTATGTTCGCCGTGCCGCCCTCTTCCACTGAGAATATGTAATTCATCGCATAACTGGCACTTATCCCGGACTGAGAGTAGTCGTTAAATTCAAATCCGTTTTTGCCTGTGAGGGTAAATGTCGTTCCGTTTTCAAAAGTCATGCAGACATTGTTGTGCACTCCGCCTCCGCCGCTGGGGAAAAACCTAACTGCGGTGATGTCCGTATCCACAAGCACGTAGCAATTTTGAGAGTCGGTTGAATTGCTGCCTTTGCCTTTCCACAAAATTGACTCTGCGGAAGTTCCCGTCCAAGAGGAAATAGGAGTGGGGGAGTCGGGATTTGTGGACGCGGTAAAGTCTACATAGTCTTCAGCCGATGCGTTGGAAGCCAATACCAGACAAAATGACGAAAATAATGGAAATAATTTTTTATTGTTCATAATGTTTCCCATTTCTCTATTTCATTTATTTGTGAAAGATTAAATAGTTTTATTTTATGCGCTTTCAAGGTTTTTTTTAAGTAAATTGGTAAACAGTTTTCTAAATCCCAATCCGCGCATTTTCCGCGCAAGCGGTGTTTTTTTGCTGTCAAACAACAGGGTAAAAAGGGAAAAAAATCGGAATAATGGCTACGCAAACGGCCATAACCAATAATGAGAAAGGGAGCCCTATGCGCACAAAGTCTCCGAAAGTGTATCTGCCGGGCTCCCAAACCATAAGGTTTACGGCCGTGGACAGCGGCGAGGCAAATGCGGTAGAGGCGGCAATGGCAACGCCCATGGCGAAAGGGAGGGGCGATACTCCGAGCATGTCTGCCGCGCTGACGGCAACGGGGGCTATCAGAATAGTAGTGACTATGTTGGACATGAATATGCTTATGAAAATTGTCAGTGCGAAAACTCCGGCAAGCACCGCATGCGGCCCTCCGCCCCCGCACAATGCGAAAAGCCATTCGGCGGCCATCTTTACCGCGCCCGTTTTTTCAAGGGCGGCCGCAAAAGGCATCATGCACGCTATTAGCGTGACCGTCGGGAGTTTTATCGACTTGTATGCCGCTTCGACGCTGATGCAGCCTGCCAGAACCATGGCTATGCACGCCAAAAGTGCCGCCAGCGCGCCCGGAACGATATTGAAGGCCGTTAAAACTATCATGAACGCCATGCTCAAAATGGCGTATGGAGCCTTGTCCGGAGCGCTGGCGGTGTCGGAAAGCTCGGCGGGCATGCTGATTACGGCAAATCCTATTTCGTTTGAAAAGAGCCTTCGAATGGTCTTTCGGGGGCCGACTACAAGCAATAGATCGCCGACTTTGAGCTTAAGGTGGGCAATATCCCCGCCGACGGGCCTGCCGTTTCTGCGGAGGCCAACGGCGTGCAAACCGAAAACTTTCCTGAAGTTTACGCCGGCCAGCGTTCTGCCTATGTATTCCGACTCCGGAATTACGGAGATTTCTGCCATGCCCATTTGCATGGATTTGTCCAAAAATCTTTTGTTCTGGAGCGCCTCCATTTCCAATCCGAGTTCCGTCTCCATCAGGAGGCGCATGGGCGGTTTTTGCGCCATGTCGGCGTACATGGCGTCGCCTTCGCGTATTTCCGTTTCGGGCAGGGGGTTTATAAGCGAGGATTTCTTTCCCTCGGCGCGCTCTATGCACACTATGTTTGCCGAATATTTCGAGCGTATGCCGGCGTCGCGCATGGTTTTTCCGGCGACGGGGGACCCGCTTTTTACGCGGAATACGCATCCGCGCCCCCCAAGCCGGTAGTCGCGTATGTAGTCTTCGAGATTTTTACGGGCCTTTACCGCGGCTTTCGGCTCTTTGGAGTTCCCGAGAAACCGGTGCACGTACAGCATGTACAATACGCCCATGGCGAGCACTATAAGGCCGAGCGGGGTTATAGAGAAAAACCCGAAAGGCTCGTTTCCGGAGTTTTCGAGAACGGCGTTTATTATCATGTTCGGGCTTGTCGCTACAAGGGTCATCATTCCGCTTATTATTCCGGCAAACGCCAGCGGCATAAGAAGTTTTGACGGGGATATTTTCAGGCGCCTGCATAGGCTGAGCGTTATGGGAAGAAATATGGCGATTATTGCGGTTGTGCTCATCACGCTTCCCAAAACCGCAACCGACATCATAAGAAGCACCATGGCCCATGGCACGTTTTTGCCCGATTTTCTGTAAATCCACTCCCCCGTGCGGTACGATATGCCCGTACGCGAAAACGCCTCGCTTATGACGAACATGAGCGCAATCATCAAAATGGTGGGTTCGGCGAATCCCGAAAGGGCCTCCCTGAACGTGAGAACCCCGGAAAGCGATATTCCCGCAATCGCCATCACCGCCACGAAATCCGGCCTTATTTTTCCGCTTATAAACAAGGCTACACATATGAGAAGAAGGATTGCGGTTATGATAAGGTCTTTTTCTGGCATGGAAATTTTTAGTCGTTTTTTTTTCAGCGCCCATTCGGCGCGCTCGAATGCGTTTTGCCGTATTTTACACAAGGTGTGGCAAGAGCAAGTTTTTTCGGAGGGCCGCGATTTTCGGGAAGGGAAAATCCGTTTCGATTTTTTAAGTTTGTAGGTTTGGCTTGACATTTTTTTACAAAAAATTTGACTCGTTTGAAACAATTCCGCGCTTTTGGTGTTAATTCAAATTAACGCCCTGTTATGTGAATGTTTTGCCGTGTGCGGGACGTTATGTGCGCGGCAGGCTTTTCATTTCACAGGGGATTATGTGCGCGCACGGGCAATTTTCCCGAATTGAGCGCGCGTTGAACGGGGACGGATAATATATGCTTTGCCACAATTTAGAAGAGACGAGAGCGCTTGTGTCGAAAACGTTTCATATGACGTTTTGCGGCGAAGTTTTCGGTGCAGGGCGCGTCCGACAATCCCGTTTTGCCGTATTGCGTTTTTCATATCTGACGATTTTTTCAATTTTGACGGCGCCGCATTCAATACGTTTGCGGCGCGCATTTTTACATGGTCCGGCGCGCGCGCAAGCCGCGCCGGAGAACATACCACTAAACTATCACCTGCATGGAGCAGTCTCTTATGCGAATGAATAAACTTGAAATATGTCTTGCAATATTGGCCGTCCCGTTTTTTGCAGCCGCGCAAAATTCCGACGCCTCCAAAGGAGCGGAATCAAACGTGTACGTTCCCGTGGCGACGGCGGAGATGGCCAACGAGATAGAGGTTTACAGGTACACGGGGCAGATTATACCGATTTCGACTGTAAACATAACCTCCAGAATATCCGCGGATTTGACCGAAATAGGCTTTAACGAGGGCGATTATGTAAAAAAGGGGCAGCTTCTGTACGCATTTGACGATACCAGATACGACGCGGCCCTGAAGAGCGCGCGCTCAAAGATAGCCGAATACGAGGCGAAGCTCATATACGCGAAAAACGACTACGAGCGCACGAACGAGCTTTTTAAAAAGGGCGTTTCCACAAAGGACGAAATGGAAAGCGCCCTGAGCAGCTACAAGTCGTACCAGGCTTCCCTTCTCGGGGCGCAGGCCGACGTCATACTCGCCGAGGACGACTATAAGCATTGCAGGATACACTCTCCGATAGCCGGCGTGATAGGCCTTACTAATTATACGGAGGGAAACTATATAACCCCGTCTTCGGGCGTTTTGGCGACCATCGTGCAGCTCGATCCCATACGCCTGAAGTTTTCCATGAGCAGCCGCGACTTTATCAAGGACTTCGCCACCATAGGAGGACTTAAAAACAACTGCAGCGTAAAAATAAAGCTCGCCGACGGCACGTTTTACGAGAGCGAGGGCGAAATAGAGTTCGTCAACAATGAGGCGGTAAAATCCACGGACACGATTCTCGTTTTCGCCAAATTCAAAAATCCGGATTCGCGCCTGCTGCCGAACAACACGGTTGCGGTGTACCTCGAGAACAAGCTCGGGAAGCGGAAGGTGTCAATACCTGTGACGGCGCTTTTGCACGACAGCGAGTCGTCGTATGTTTACGTTTTGGACGACCAGGACGTTCCGCACCGCAAGAACGTGGTGCTGGGGCGCACGGTTGGCGGCGTGCAGTTCATCGATTCGGGTTTGGAGGCCGGAGACCGCGTGGTCAGCGACGGCGCGCATAAGATCATAGAAAACATGAAGGTGAACATAGCCAAATAGGGGGATTGGTATGTTTTCAAAGTTTTTTATAGAACACCCCCGCTTTGCCGCGGTTATAAGCCTCGTGCTTGTAATCACGGGGGCTTTGACGATTTTTAAGCTTCCGATAGCGGAATATCCCGAAATAGCGCCGCCGCAGATAAGGGTGTCGGCGACTTACAGCGGGGCGAGCGCCGAAGTTTTGCGCGACACCGTCGCCCTGGTTCTCGAGTCCGAGCTGAACGGACTGGAGAATTTGATTTATTTCGACTCGGAGTGTTCCAATACCGGGTCGTACAGCTGCGCGCTTACGTTTAAGACCGGGACCAACCAGGACATCGCGATGGTCGAGGTTCAAAACGCCATAAAGAGGTCCGAATCGAAGCTGCCTAGCGACGTCACCCGCACCGGCATAACCGTCAGGAAGCGGTCGAGCGACCTTTTGGCGATGTTCCGCCTCCAGACGGACGGGTCGCACATGTCCGAAATGGACCTCAACAACTATGGCTCGACGGTCATTTGCGACGCTTTGAGCCGCGTCGACGGCGTGTCTTCGGCGGACGTGTTCGGCGGATTGACGTACGCGATGAGAATATGGATAGACCCGATACGCATGGGCGGCTTGGGAATATCCTCCGACGACATCAAGAAGGCGGTGGAAAGCCAAAATCTTCAGGCAGCCGCAGGCATCGTGGGGTCCGAGGGCGGAAACGATTACGTGCAGTTTAAGGTGGACGTCAAGGGCAGGTTGAAAACCGTCGAGGAGTTTGAAAACATCATCGTCAGGAGCGATTCTGACGGCAATATTCTCCGCCTCAAAGATATTGCCCGCATAGAGCTCGGCGCAAAATCCTACAGCTCGAGCTGCTTTTTCAATGGGAAGAGCTCGGTGGGGTTGGGCGTGTACAGAAGCACCGAGGCGAACGCCATAAACACCATCGAAGGCGTCAAAAAGGAGCTTGAAAGGCTCTCTAAGTCTTTTCCCGAAGGCGTCGTGTGGAGCTTGGCGTACGACCCCACAAAGTATATCATCATATCCATGGAGGAGATTTTCGTGACACTCATCTCGGCGCTCGTCCTGGTTATACTGATAACCTACGCATTCCTTCAGGACTGGCGCGCCACCATAATCCCTTCGATAGCCATTCCCATTTCCCTTGTCGGCACCTTTACAGCCATGTACGCGCTCGACTACAGCATAAACCTGCTGACCATGTTCGGGCTCATACTTGTGATAGGTTCGCTCGTTGACGACGCGATAGTCGTGGTGGAAAACTGCCAGTCGGTCATGATGAGGGAGGGTTTGGACGCAAAAAGCGCGGCTATAAAGTCAATGAAGCAGATAAGCGGGGCGGTCATAGCCACTACGCTCGTAACGATAGCCTGCTATGTGCCGCTGGCGTTTTACGGGGGAATGGTCGGGCAAATATATACGCAGTTCGCCGTGACCATGTGCATATCGCTTTCCATTTCCACGCTGATAGCCCTGACTCTCAGCCCGGCGCTGTGCGCCATAATGCTTAAAAACAACAGCGGACAGGAAAGCAAATATTTCAAGCCCGTCAATTTTGTAATAAACACCTCAAAGCACGCATACGTTGCGGTTGTCGGCATGCTCGCCCGCAGAATACTTCTGACGCTTGCCATATTCTGCGGCGTTGTGGCGCTTTCGTACATACTGTTCGGACACTTGAATTCCTCGTTTATACCGAAGGAGGACAAGGGTACGATAAGGTGCGACATCGAGCTTTCTCCGGGAGCAACGCTGGCGAGAACCACGCGCACAACCGAAAAGTTTGCAAAAATAATAAGCAAGATTCCTGGGGTTAAGAACTATATGATAGTCAACGGTAGGGGAATGATTAGCGGCGACGGCGAAAATACCGCGATGGTGATCATCAACCTTGACGATTGGGACGAAAGAAAAACGCCAGAGCTGCAGCTCGACGCCATTCTGGCGAAGATACAGTCGGCGACTGCGCAGATACCCGAGGCTAAAGTCATATGCTTCACGCCTCCGGCCATCATGGGTTTGGGAAGGACGGGCGGCATAACGTTTTCTCTTACGGCGTCGGGAGAGGTCGCCATAGGCGAGCTTATGGACAACGCCGAAAAACTCGCCGCCGAGATAGCGAAGTTTCCGGGCGTCCTGAGTTCAATGACGACCAATTCGAGCGAAATACCCCAGCTCATAGTCGAGATAGACCGCGAGAAGTCTGAGGCGCTGAGGATTCCTATAAGCACCATATTTTCCACCCTGCAAAACAACATAGCCTCGTACTACATAAACGACTTCAACATTTTGGGGGACGTTTACCAGGTGAACATGCAGGCCGAAAAGGGCATGCGCTCCGGATTGAGGGACATAATGGAGCTTCAAGTGCAGACTTCCGACGGCGAGATGACGTCTTTAAGCACGCTGGCCAGCGCGAGGTTTACTTCGGTCCCGAAGCAGATAAGCATGTTCAACAAGCTGCTTTCGACCGAAATAAATGTGATGGTAGATTCCTCCGCTTCCAGCGGCGAAATTATGCGCAAAATAGAGAATATTAAGCTGCCGTTCGGTTACGACATAGCTTGGACCGGCATGAGCTACCAGGAGAAGCAGAACGAAAACAAGATAGTGCAGCTGATGGCGCTTGCGATTCTGTTTGCGTATCTTTTCCTTGTGGCGCAGTACGAGAGCTGGACGATACCGATTCCCGTAATGATGACGGTAGCCACTCCCATATTGGGCGCCATAGCCGGCATGCTTATTGTCGGGGAAAGCTTTAGCATATACGCCCAGCTGGGAATGGTCATGCTCGTCGGGCTTACCGCCAAGAACGCGATTCTGATGGTAGAATTTTCAAAGCAGGAGCGCGAACGTGGCGTTCCGATATACGAGGCCGCGCTCAACGGGGCTTCCCAGCGTTTCAGGGCGGTTATGATGACGGCGCTTTCGTTTTTGTTCGGCGTGCTTCCCCTTGTTATCGCAACGGGCGCCGGGGCTGCTAGCAGGCGGGCGATAGGCATAACGACGTTTTCGGGAATGCTTGTGGCCACATTCTTCGGTATAATAATGACGCCGTGCCTCTACGTTCTCGTTCAGACAATCCGCGAATTTACAAACAGGAAAATCGGGATAGGTACGCGATGAAAAAAATTCTGCCATATTTGTTTACGGTGCCGGCGCTCGCATTCCTCGCGTCGTGTTCGACGGTTGAAAACGCCCGCGAGGCCCAAAAAGGCGACGCCCTCATGCCGGGCGAACGCACGGTGGCCCCAGCCGAGCTGGGGTTGAGCAAGGGCGCTTCGTACGACCTGTCGGAGCTTGAGGCTCTCCTTCTCAAGTCGAATCCGAAGGTTTTTCAGGCGCGCCAAAATTTGATTTCGGCGCAGCTTGAGCTGAAAATAGTAAAGGCCGACTATCTTCCGACAGTCGATATGGACGTCGGTTTTGAGGAGGCCACATTCAACACCGAAAAGCGTCCGCAGTCGGCGAGGATGAAGGGGAACGGCTACGGGGGTATCGATTTCGAGCTTCTCATATACGACTTCGGAAAGACAGACGCGAAAGTGGCGCAGCAGATTCAAAACGTGATTGCCGCCGAAAAGGAGCTGATTCTGGCCGAAATAGAGGCGGTTTACAATTTAAGGCTCGCGTTTTTCGAGCTGAAGCGCCGCATAGAATTGAACATCGTGGCCGAGCAGGCTGTAAAGCAATATAAGGAGCATTTGGACCACATGCTCGCCAAATTCGAATACGGCAAGGCGACAAAGTACGACTGTTCGAAGGCGCGTGTCGACTACGATTCCTCCGTGCTCTACCAAATAGACACGTCCAACAATGTGGACATAGCCCGCGCAAATCTTGTCAAGGCGATGGGTTTCGACTGCGCATTTGACTTTGAGGCGGGGGAGGGCAAGATGATCGACATAGAGCTGAACGTGGACGAGCTTATGAAAATCGCAAAGCGCCATGATCCGTCCCTCGGCGTTTTGTACGCCAACGCGAAGGCGGCAAGCAGCTATATCGACGAGCAGATCGCCAATCTCTATCCGACGATAAGCCTGAACGCCGAGGCCCTCGCCTCGGGTCTGTCGTCGGGGTGGCCGGCCATATGGAATGTCGCGGGTGGCGCGCAGGCTGTGCAGAACGTCTTTAACGGGAACCGCAACATTAACGCCATCGAGCAGGCGGTGGCGCTCTTGAGAAATTCGCGCGGTAAAATCTCGGAGTACGAACAGGACATATACGCAAGACTTACAACGGCGCGTCTCAACCTCGAGAGGTCGAAGAAACAATACGAGGTGGCCCTGACAGCCGAAAAGGTGGCCAAGGAGAACCTCGACCTTGTGACGGAGCGGTTCAACGTGGGGAAGGCGTCGTCGCTGGAGCGCACTGACGCCCAGGTTTCGTACACATCTGCGCAGGCCGACGTCGTCACGGCAAAATACGACCACCAGGACGCCCTTGCGACAATAACCTATCTCATAGGAGGAAGCGCGGACAAGGATTCTTAGCCGTGCGCGTGCCCGTATGGGCAGGCGTTTTAGCACCTTCGCCAGAGCGTTTTGCGCGGGAGAGTTCCGGCAAAAAGCGAACTAATGCCTTGAACATTTGCGGCGCGTGTCTATAGAGTCCGTTAAAGTATGAGACAGATGTCGTTTTCAGACAGCGCGGATTCGCAGCCGCTTGCGGCGCGCCTCCGGCCGAGGACTTTGGACGAGTTCGTAGGGCAGTCGCACTTGTTGGGCGAAGGCAAGATACTCCGCGTTTTGATTGAAGGCGACAAAATATCGTCGATGGTATTTTGGGGGCCGCCTGGAGTTGGCAAGACGACACTGGCGCGGATTATCGCGAATAAGACGAAGTCGGCGTTTATAGATTTTTCGGCTGTCACAAGCGGAGTAAGGGAAATACGCGAGGTGATGCAGCAGGCCGACGAAAACAGGCGTTTCGGGGAAAAAACGATACTGTTTGTCGATGAAATCCACCGTTTTAACAAGGCGCAGCAGGACGCATTTCTGCCGTTTGTCGAGAAGGGCAGCATAATCCTTATAGGGGCGACGACGGAAAATCCGTCTTTTGAGATAAATGGGGCGCTTTTATCGAGGTGCAAGGTGTTCGTTTTGCACGCGCTTAAAACGGGGGAGCTTGTGGAGCTGCTTTCGAGGGCTCTCAAAGACCCGAGGGGCTTCGGCAGGACGCCCGTTTCCGCATCGCCCGAAGACCTCGAGGCGATTGCGCTTTTCGCCAACGGCGACGCCCGCAGCGCGCTTTCCACTTTGGAGATGGTCGTATTGAATTCGCCGTCGGACGCCGACGGAAACGTGCGCGTTTGCCGCGAAGTGATCGAGCAGTGCACGTCGAAGAAATCGCTGCTGTACGACAAGACAGGCGAGGAGCATTACAATCTCATATCGGCCCTTCACAAATCCATGCGCAATTCGGATCCCGACGCCGCCGTGTATTGGCTCGCGCGCATGCTGGAGGCGGGCGAGGATCCGCTTTACATAGCCCGCAGGGTTGTCAGATTCGCAAGCGAGGATGTCGGTTTGGCCGACCCAAAGGCGCTCGGCGTTGCGGTCGCCGCGTACCAGGCATGCCATTTCATAGGAATGCCGGAATGTTCCGTCCATCTTACGGAGGCTGTGGTTTACATGTCGGTCTCACCGAAGTCGAACGCTTTGTATATGGCTTACGAAAAGGCCAAAGGGGACGCCTTGGAGCGCCTTGCCGAACCGGTTCCCCTCGTAATCAGAAACGCGCCGACAAAGCTTATGAAGGATTTGGATTACGGCAAGGGATACCAGTATGCGCACAACGCGAAAGAAAAGCTCACCGATATGTGCTGCCTTCCGGATTCGCTTGCCGGACGCGAATATTACGTTCCGACCGAAGAGGGCGTCGAGCGCAGGTACAAGGAGAGGCTTGCGGAAATAAAGGAGTGGAAGCGGAGGGCGTCCGCAAGGAGAACCGGCAAAGAAGAGCAATGTTGAGCGGCGGCGCGCGGCAGCGGCATATAAACCGGCAATAGCGGCGGAGTTTTTTATTCGGTGTGATGGGGAATTTTTTATAAGTGGTAAGCAGGCTTATTTGCATTAAAGGGAAAGACGCCGCAGGTTATACGCCTATGTTTTTTAGTCTGCAGTATATCAAAAAGTTTCGTTTTTTCGGGCGCGCGTTTGAGGGAAGCACTAAAATCGGCGTGCAGCGCCCGCCCGCATGCGCCGTTTGGGCAAATCGTCGTTTTTCTTCTATAAGAATAAGGGCCAATTAGAGAAGCGGATTTCAAGACTCCGGTGGCGCATTGAAAATGCGAGTCGAAGTTATGCGGATTAAGTAGTTTAATTGTTATATGGAAATTTTACGCTGGGCGCGTTTTAGATTCGGTTGTATGGCGCATAAAAAGCCTGAAAAAGAGTGGAAGCGGCTTTTTTGGGGGGATTTCGCAAATTGGGGCTTTGTTTTCGCTTTGTAATGGGATTGCACGGCAACTTTCTTGCCTGACGGTAAAAATCAGTTGCCTTTGGTGTGCGCTTTGTCTGGATAGGAGTGCACAGAGTTGCCGGCGGAGGCTTTTCGCGGTGCGCAATGCGCAAATATTGCAAAATCTTGGGGGTTTTCGGAGCTTCGGTTTGCGCAGCGGAATATTGCGGTTTGTGGGCGAAGCGCCGGGCGGTGTCCCGTTTTATCTTGACTTGTACGCCGCCTGTGGCATTTTGCATGCCGACAATCGAGTTGGAAAACAGTCCCGCGATTGCCGTTGTTCTTATGAATAAAACATTAAAAGTACTTGTAGCAGACCCCATTTCGCCGAAAGGGGTCGAACTTCTTAAACAAAGAGGTTTCGACACAGTCGAGGCCTACGGTTCCACACCCGAACAGGTCAAGGAGCTTATAAAAGACGCCGACGCGGTAATCGTCCGTTCAGAGACAAAGATTACAGCCGACGTGCTCGCGTGCGCGAAAAAGTTAAAGGCCGTAGGCAGGGCGGGCGTCGGAGTCGATAATATAGACATTCCCGCGGCTTCGGAAAACGGCGTGGTGGTTATGAATACCCCGACCGGAAACACTATCGCTACGGCGGAGCTTACGTTTACGCACATGCTGTGCGGTACGCGCCCGATAGCTCAGGCTAACGCCTCGATACACAGCGGCGTGTGGGACAGAAAGTCTTTTAAGGGTTCCGAGCTTAAGAATAAAGTATTGGCGGTTCTCGGAATGGGCCGCATCGGCGCGGAGGTAGCCAAGAGGGCGATGGCTTTCGGAATGAAGGTGATAGCCTACGACCCGTTCCTGACGGAAGCCCGCGCAAAGACGCTCGGCGTGGATATGGTACAGCTTGAAGACGCATTCAGGCGCGCCGACTACATAACGGTGCATATGCCCTTGACGGAGGCCACAAAGTACATGATAGACGAAAAGGCCTTTGAAATGATGAAAAAAGGCGTGCGGGTGTTCAACTGCGCGCGCGGCGGAATAATAAAGGAGTCGGCGCTTGTCGATGCTTTAAAAAGCGGCAAGGTTGCGGCGGCGGGGCTCGACGTTTACGAATCGGAGCCGCTGGCGAAAGACAGCCCGCTTAGGGATTTCCCAAATCTCGTTCTCACGCCGCACTTGGGGGCATCGACCAAAGAGGCTCAGGAAAGCTGCGGAATAGAGGTGGCGGAGGTTATAGCCGACGCGCTTATGAGCGGCGCCATCCGCAACGCCATAAACAAGCCGTCAATAGACGCCGAGTCCATGAAGCAGATTTCTCCGTACATAGTATTGTGCGAAAAATTGGGGCTTTTCGTGCAGCAGATATCTTCGGAGCGCGTCGAAAAACTGACGATAAAATATTTCGGGAAGCTCGGCGATATCGACAACAAACTGCTTACTTTGGCCGTTCAAAAGGGATACCTTTCGAAGATAACGGAAAACGCAAACGACGTCAACGCGCCGGCGAAAATAAAACACTTGGGCATAGAGGTCGAGAGCATCAACAGCAACGCCGAAGTTGACTATTCCGAGCTTGTTGAGGTCACGGCGACTTGCGAGAAAGGGGCGGTGCACAGCGCGGCCGGAACCGTGACGGGAAAAAGCGCAAAACCGCGCATAGTGCAGATAGGCAACCACCAGATGGAAATCAATCCGTGCGGGTTCTGTATCATGGTTCTGAAAAACCAGGACACTCCCGGAATGGTAGGCGTAATCGGCACTATTCTCGGAAAGTACGGCTGCAACATAGCAAACATGTCGCTTTCGCGCGAGGAGGGCACGGGAAAGGCCCTCAGCGCGTTCGAACTCGACGGCGTGCCGAACGCAAAGGCTCTCGAGGAACTCAAAGCTTTGGCCCAGGTTGAGGCGGTCAAGGTTGTGGATTTCTCATAATTTATGGTTTGGGTCGATTTCATAATAGTCGCTCTGGCGGGCTACCTTTTGGGTGCGATTCCTTTCGCGGTTATTATAGGCAGGCTTTGCGGGGTTGACATATTTAAAGTCGGCAGCGGCAATCCCGGAGCTACAAACGTAAAGCGCACCTGCGGCAAAACCGCAGGCAACGCTTGCTTTATACTCGACGCTCTCAAGGGATTTGTCGCGACGGCATTCCCGCTGTACGCCGGCCTGCTGGGTGTGGACTTTTCGGATCCGCATACGCTGGCGTATGTCGGGTTAATTGCGGCGGTTGTGGGCCATTCGTTCTCCGTCTTTGTGGGATTCCGCGGTGGCAAGGGCGTGTCGGTGGCAATCGGCGGGCTGCTCGCGATAATGTGCCTGGCAATCGCAATATCCCTGGTTTTGTGGCTTGTGGTTTTTTATTCGACAAGATATGTTTCGCTCGCGTCCATTGCAATGGCGCTTGTCCTGCCTGTGGCCGCGGCGCTAATATATCCGTTTCCGGGGGCGCACGCGTACATTGCGCTGGCTATATCGGTTGTAATCATAATCAGGCACAGGGGGAACATCGCGCGCCTTATTAAGGGAACGGAAAACAGGTTTTGACGATTATGGAAAGGAAGACTTTTAGAATAGGCTTTATAGGAATGGGCACCGTTGCGCAAGGCGTGTGGAAGCACCTTGAGGGAAACTGCGGGCGCATATCGGCGAGCCTTGGGGCCGATTACGAGCTCGCGGGTGCGTGCGTGCGCGACGCCTCAAAAAAGCGCGGCGTTTCCATTCCTTCGGAAAAGCTTACTGAAAATCCTTTCGACATAATAAACGATCCCTCGATAGACATCGTATGCGAACTCATGGGAGGTACGGACAAAGCTTTCGACGTCACCATTGGGGCGTTAAAGGCGGGTAAGGTTGTGGTCAGCGCAAATAAGGCTGTGATTTGCAAAAAGGGTGCCGAAATTTTCGAAACCGCCCGAAAATTTGGCGGGGCGTACTTTTTTGAGGCGAGTGTCGCAGGAGGCATACCGATTATAAAGGTTTTGCGCGAGGGGCTTGTGGCAAACAGTTTTTCGCTGATTTACGGCATTCTCAACGGCACGTGCAACTACATACTCACACGCATGGAGCGCGAAAACGCCGCGTACGAAACCATTATAGAAGACGCCCGACGGCTCGGATACGTCGAGGCCGACGAGTCTCTCGACATCGACGGCTGGGACGCCGCCCACAAAATTTGCATTTTGGCCTATCTGGCCCACGGGGTGTGGATAGATCCGGAAAAAATGCTGGTTTCGGGCATTAGGGGAATACGCCTTGAGGACATGATGTGGGCGCGGGATTTCGACTCCAGAATAAAGCTTGTAGCCTCCGTCAGAAAAAACGGCGACGGCGCTCTTTTTGCTTCGGTATATCCCGCATTGCTTCCCCTTTCGGACGTGGTGGCCAATGTGAACGGCGTTTACAACGCGGTGTCGCTTTCGGGGGACGTCGTGGGCCGAACGGTGCATATAGGGCGCGGCGCGGGGCAGGACGCAACCGCAAGCGCAGTTATAGCCGATATAGCCGATGCTGTGAGATATCTTATGGGCGCGCCTGTGATGCCCCTTGCAAATGCGGGGGAAAATGCTAAATTCGCCGCGCTGGAGGACGTGTCGGGGGAGTTTTATTTGAGAATGGAGGTTCCCGACCAGTCGGGCGTTCTGGCGTCGATAGCCTCCGACCTCGCCGCTGAGGAAATTTCCATCGAGCTTTTGCAGCAGCGCAAACACGATACTCCCGGCAGGGCTTGGCTTTTGCTTACGACCCACGCCACTACCGAGGCCGCCGTAAAGCGCGCATGCGAAAGGCTGCGCGGGGCCAAGTATATTTTCGGTGAGCCTTTCGTTTTGCGCATTTGGCGCGGGGAATGACGGCGCTTTTTTGGCCGTTTGCCGCCCCGTGGCGGCATTTGGGAAGTAAACCGTTTTGCGCTTTTTGCTGCCATAATTCTTGAAAATTCACGGCGGCTGCTTAACGTGATTCCGCATGGGAGTTAAGTTTTTTGCAGCTTTGTTTTCGGCGCTTGCGCTTTCGTGCCTTTTCGGCGCGCCGAATATGATTGTAAACGGCGATTTTAGAAACGGTTGGGACGGTTTCGGGTTCAGCGACGGCTCGCCGGAAGAGGTTGGGGCGAAATTGGAGCCGAACGGAGACGGGACGCATACGCTCTCATATTCCGTGAAAAAGGGCGCATGGGGCGGATTTAATCTTTCGGAGGTGAGGCTCGACCCGGAAAAAACGTATATGCTTTCGTTTTCGGCCAAAAGCGACAAACCCGCAAAGATAAGGCTTATGGCGTTTGCAAACGGAGACTCGATATACCGGCACGTTCTCGGAACTTTCGATTTGGGGCCGCGCTGGACGACTGTTTCCCAAAGAATAAACACTAAAAACGGCAATTTTGCCGAATGGGTTCCGTTTAGAATAGAGTGCGAACCGACGGAGGACGCCGTGTTGACGCTGGCGGCTTTCAAGTTGGCCGAAGCCGGCGAAACGGTAGAGGACCCGCTTTTTGTTTCGAAGGTGGTTGTCAAGCCCAACGACGGCAAAAGTTCCGGGAAAAAATCGCGCGCGCCGGCGGCCAATTCCATGATATTCCGGAAAAATTCGCAAATAGGGGCGCTGGCGGCTTTCTTCAACGGGCAGGGAAAGAAAAAAAAGGTGATGCTGTCTTGGAAAATATCCGCCGTTTCCGGGGACAAAACATACTCAGGAGAAAAAAGATTGGACGTTCCGCCCGGGAGGTCGGAATTTGAAATAGGGATAAAGGCGCCGCCTAAAAACGGCCTTTACAGCGTGCGCTTTGAGATAGACGGAAATGATGCGGGGGCTTCGGCGTTTGCCGTCACTCCCGTAGTGCGCGCCCCCAAGGGAACACTTCCGATTGACATCGGGTATTGCGGAGTAATTACAAACGGCGAATTTGCAAAGCCCGCGCCGTCGGAGATGGAGTTTCTTGCCGGCAGCGGCATATCGTACATCAGGACTTGGGACAACGGCAATCCGTACAACTGGCGCGTAATAGAGCCCGAGGAGGGGCGCTACGACTTTTCCGTAGGCGACGCCACCCTCGAACTTGCAAAGAAAAGCGGCTTGGAAATATTGCCCGTGCTCGGCGGAATGTTTTTTATCTATCCGGACAGGGTCTATTGGAGGGAGCACAGGCAGGCCGACTGGCTCTACGCGAAATCGGAAAGGGTCGCCACGATACCAAACCTTGCCGCGCAGGGGCGCTATGCCGTAAAGCCGCCGATTGAGGATTGGGAAAGAATGGTCCGCACGGTCGCCGAGCGCTATAAGGGGAAAATCCGCCAATACGAAATAATGAACGAGCCCAACATAATATGGGACGACAAATCGGTGTATTTTCCGTACCTTGTGTCGGCGTACAAAATATTGAAGTCGGTGGATCCCCAGATAACAGTTGTCGGGCTTTCCACGACGGGCGATTTCGGGGGGAATATCAACGGGTTTGTAGATACCATGCTGAAGATGGGCGCCGGAAAATATATCGACGCGGTTTCGTTCCACTCATACGGCTCGATATACGAAGACTCCAAAAGGCGCGGCGACGACGTTATTATGGAGTTTAAGAGGGACATGGAGAAGTTCGGCGTAAAGGTTCCGTTGTGGAACAGCGAACTCTACTACCTTAATCCGGAGTCGACGAGCGGGGACGCCGCCAACGGGAAAGCCGGCCCGATATACCACGCGGGGTATCTTGTAAGAAGGTATCTTGTGGACATTGAATGCGGGGTGAGCGTATCCACGCCCGTTCCCGCGACGGCGGCGGCCTTTTTGTATCCCGTCGGAGGGCAGGACTACACTCGTTTTGCAGACGGAAGAAAAATGCCCCACGCTTCGGTTCAAGACACGGCTTTTGTGCCGTCGGAAAAGTATATCGCATCGGCGGTGTTTGCGCGCCAGCTTTCCAATGCGAGGTATGCCGGAAGGGTCATGCTGCGCGACGGGTGGATTTGCTACAGATTTGAAAACAAGAAGACGAAAAAGGCCGTGGGAGCGATTTTTGCATTGGGGGCGAAAATGGAAAATCTCGACTTGAGGGCCAATCCGAGAACCAGAAGGGCTGATCCAATGGGGCGCCCGCCGCTCGATTTTTCACGGTTCGCCGCAGACGCAAAGTTTATTGACGTGTTCGGGAACGAGATAGAGGCTTCTGACGGCGCGCTTAAGCTCGAGGCGTCGCCCATTCCGGTTTATATAAAAACGGACGATTTGAATTCGCTCAACGCGATGCTCAACGTTTATGCCGAATAGCTGGGCGTTTTGCGCGCACGGGCGGGCATGGCTGCCTGGGCGGGGCTCTTTATCGTACCTTTATTTTGAACGCGGCCTTTTTTACGGCGCCGCCTATTTCCCACGACCTGCCGTATTCGAGTTCGACTTTTGAGCTTCCCGACCTGCAGGCCTCGAACGTGAACTTTGTTATGCCGCCCGACCCCAAAAGTTCGGGGTTTGTGCCGTCGTATTCCTCTTTTAGAAATTTTAGGCAGGGAGCTCCGTTTTCTGATATTCTCCAAAGGTAGCCCGTGGAAGGGTTGCTTTTCATCGCTATAGCGACTTTCCCCCCGAGGGCGACGACGCCTTCCGTTGATTTTCCGTCGAGTTCGAGCGTGTACGGCGCGCTTTTGTCGCCGCACCCGCCCGCGAGAAACGCGGCGAACAGAAACAGCGGCGCGCAAATGGTTTTCATGTGGCGAAATTTGTTTTTTGTGCTTTTAATAAATCTTGCAATAGTCATTTTTGGCGTTAGAGACACTATATGTAAACGTTATCACTTGTATGATATAAAGGAAAGAAGATTTTTATGAGAATAGCGCTGTTATTGTTTTTTTTGTCGTTAACCAGCACCCTGGCGTATGCGGCGTCCAACCTTATATACAACGGGGATTTCAAAGACGGCATTAAGGATTTTGGGTTTAGCGACGACGCGCCCGACAAGCTTAATGTAAGAATTGAAAAACTTTCCGACACGCTCAATTCTCTTACGTATTCCGCCGAAGAAAACGGTCTCGGAGGGCTGAACATGTCGGAGGTTAAGGTCTTGCCGAACGGCGTTTACAATTTTTCGTTCAAGGCGAAGGCGTCCGTACCGCTGAAGATAAGGCTGATTGCAATGTCGAACGGGCATACGGTGTACAGGTGCGAACTTAAGACTTTCGACATCGGGACTGAATGGAAAACGTATTCGTACAGGCTCGACATAAAATCGCTTTCAAAACGGGGTGTCGATACATGGATTCCTTTCCGCTTTGAGAAGGTGTCGAAGGTAAAGGCCGATTTGTCGTTTGCCGACATTAGGTTTGAGCCTTGCGACGGGAAGTCGCAGCCGCCGCTTGCGAACGCTAAAATTGCGATATGCGCCCCCGAAGGCGTATTGGAAAAAATAAAGAACAAATTTACGGGAAGGTGCTCGTCCGGCTCGCTCATATTCGGCAAAGGTTCGAATATGGATGTGGTTGTAGAGGGCTATAAGGCGGCTTCCGGAGAAAAGAAGCTGCGCTATGAGTGGAAAATAAAAAACGCCAAGTCTGATAAATACGTGGCGGAAGGCGCGGAGGATATAGATTCGGAAGAAGGAAAATTCAAAAAGAACGTGTCGATAAAGGCGCCGTCGGAAAACGGCATTTACGTTTTGGAGTCGCGTCTGGACGGCGGAGACGTTCTGTCGAATACATTTGCGGTGTCTCCGAGGGTAAGAACCGGCGTGGGAGTGCTTCCCGTTGATATAGGCTATTGCGGCGTGTTGACAAACGGGGAACTGGGCAAGCCTTCTCCAGAGGAAATGGCCTATTTGGCCGACAGCGGCATATCGTACATCAGGACGTGGGACAGCGGCAATCCGTTTAACTGGCGCGTGCTTGAGCCGGAGGAGGGCAAATATTATTGGGAAATTACCGACGAGACCGTGAGGCTTGCGCGAAAGAACGGGCTGAAAGTTTTGCCTGTTTTAGGCGGAATGTTTTTCATATATCCGCCCGAAATGGGATTGCGGGGCCACAGGCAGGCCGACTGGCTTTATGCAAAATCCGAAGTCGCAAGGACTATGGCAGGTTTCGAAAGGCAGGGGAGAATGGCCATAAAGCCGCCTTTGGCGGACTGGGAGCGCATGGTTGAAGCCGTGGCAAAAAGATACAAGGGCAAAATCCGCCATTACGAGATAATGAACGAACCAAACATAATATGGCGCGACTATTCAACATACTGCCAGTATTTGGAGTCTGCGTACCGCATTTTGAAAAAGGTGGACAAGCGCAACAAAATTGTGGCGTACTCGACAACCGGCGACTACGGCGGAAATCTCAACGGATTTATAGACACGATGCTCAAATTGGGATTCGGGAAATACGCCGACATCGCCTCGTTCCACTCGTACAACCACCTGTACGAAGACTCTGCCAGCAACGGCAAGAACATTGTAAAAAAATTCAAGGACAATCTGGCTGAATACAACGTGGAGGTTCCGTTGTGGCATACGGAGCTGTACTATCTGAATCCCCTGTGCAAGGGGGGCGGCGACCACAAGAACGGCCCCAGATTCCACCCCGGGTATTTGATTAGAAGGTATATGCTCGATGCTGCAAGCGGCGTAGAGGCTTCCATACTTTTGCCGGCGCCTACCGTTGCGACCAAGTTGGGCACGAACTGCAAAGTGTCAAATTTCCTAAAGGGAAGATACATGCCGTATCCGTCGATAGAGCAATACAAGTTTTTGCCGAACGAGAGGTTTATAGTTTCGGCCGTTTTTGCAGAGATTTTGTACGGCATGAAGTTTTCAAACGAACGCAGTTTGGGTGACGGGCTGCTGGCGTACGAGTTCGTCGGGAGAAAGTCGGAAAAGGCGGTCGCCGCCCTGTTCGCGCTCGGGTGCTACATGGAAAACGTCGGCACAAACAAATACGGAATACTTGACACGAAAATCGTAGATTCCATGAACCGCAAGCCGTTGAATCTTGGGGAAATTCCGTCGGGAATCGAAATTGTCGACATATTCGGCAACGATGTAAAGCCGGGCGCTGACGGCAAGGTCACAATACCCGTTTCTCCCGTGCCCGTATATATAAAGGCGGAAAACAAGGTATTGCTCGACGACTTTCTCGGCCGCATAAAATAAGGCGTTTTTTAGCGGCGCGCCGCGATTCTGCCGCGGTATGCGCCGTTAAATGTTTGACTATTTTTTCTGCGATGCAAAATGCCGTCAAAACTGTTTTGAATCGATGGAAATCATAATAGTGGTTGGTAGCCCCGAAAAGTGGCCGTTGAAAATACCGGGCGCGCGAGTAGTTTCTCCGAGAAGCTACATTACCGACTCCGAATTCGCAAAGCTTGGCGAGTTTAAGGTTTTCAACCTGTGCAATGCGTTTAAATATCAGAATATGGGGTATTACGTGTCGCTGTTGGCGCGCGCGCGCATGCACAACCCCGAGCCGGCGGTGCGAACGATTATGGACTTCCGCTCGCAAAACACGCTGAAGCGCCTGTCGGGGGAGGTGTCGGACATGGCTGGGAGGCTGCTGTCGGGATTTGGCGCGGATAAATTCAAGTTGGACGTTTATTTCGGACGCACTCCGAACCTCGGGTATTCGCGTTTGGCGCGCAGGCTGTTCAGCTTATTTAGGGCCCCCATGTTTAGGGCCGTTTTTGTCAGGGGCAAAAAAAAGTGGAAACTTGCCAAGTTGGAGCCGCTTTCGTCGCATTGCGTAGGGGAAAGCGAGCGCGATTTCGTTTCGGAGGTTGCCAGCGAGTATGTCGCGCGCAGGCACAGGTCGTATAATCCGGCGCTGAGGGGAAGCAGGTATTCAATGGGCATATTGGTGGATTCAGACGAAGTGCTAAGCTCGTCAAACCAGAAGGCCCTGGCAAAGTTTTCGCATGCGGCGTCTAAAGTAGGATTTTCGTGCGAGTTTATATCGAGGGACGATTTCGACAGGATCAACGAGTTCGATGCAATTTTTATACGCGCCACCACAAACGTTAACAACTATACCTATGCCTTTGCGCGGGCCGCCGAGGCCGGGGGCATAGCGGTGGTGGACGATTGCAGCTCGATAATAAGGTGCGCCAACAAGGTTTTTCAGGCGGAACAGGCCGCAATAAGAAAAATTCCCACACCTAAAACCGTCATAATCCACAAGGGCAATTGCAACACTCTCGGCGATGAGCTCGGATTTCCGATAGTCATAAAGCAGCCCGACAGCCAGTTCTCCCAGGGCGTTTATAAGGTTGACGACAACCGCGCGCTAAAGAGGCTTCTTGATAAATTGATGAAGAAGTCGGATCTTCTGATAGCGCAGGAGTTCGTGCCCACAAAATTCGACTGGAGAATAGGAATATTCGACCGCAAGCCTATATTTGCATGCAAGTATTACATGGCAAAAAAGCATTGGCAAATAGTAAACAAGTCCAAAAACAACGATGAGGGCGGCTTTGAAACTTTGAGGGTTTCGGACGTTCCCAAAAAGGTCGTAGATGTGGCGTTGCGCATGGCAAACCTCGTTGGGAACGGGCTGTACGGTGTGGACGTCAAGGAGACGGGCGGGGGCGATGCGCTTTTTATAGAGATAAACGACAACCCGAACATAGATGCCGGCATCGAGGACAAGATTGCCGGGGCGGAGCTTTACGAGACAATTATGAAGGGTTTTATGGACAGGGTCAACAAGATGAGAAACCTTGCGCCGCTTTCTAAAAAAACGGAGGTTAAGGCGTGAACGCGGTGGATATTTCAATCCGCCGCACCGCGCTCGAAAGCGACATTCCGCGCGTGCGCGAAATAATGGCCTCGAGCGGGTTTTTCGAAAAGGTGTTCGACGAGTTTGATTGCGCCGAAAGCGAGCTGCGCGCTGCTGTCTGCGGGGAAAAGGGCGCCGAGACGTTCCTGTTTGCCGAGGTTGGCGGGAAAACAGTAGGTTTTGTGTCGTACGAGCGCCAGGCGTGCTGCGAGGCGCTGTACTATCTCGATTGGATTGCGGTTGACAATTCCGTGCGCGGAATGGGGATAGGAAAGGTTCTCGTCGGGGAGATGCTTTCCGACGCATGGGCGAACGGGGCGCAAAAAGTTCTGCTTCAGACCTCCGGAAGGCCGCAGTATCTTCCCACGCGCAGATTTTACGAAGCCATGGGTTTTTCGCGCGAATGCGAAATACCCGATTATTATTCGCCCGGGGAGCCGAGCGTGTTTTATTCGATATACAATCCGGATTTTAAAATCCCGGCGGAAGGGAAATCCTGCGGCTGACGCTTTTACAGGGTGTGCCTGTGCGTCGGGAGCGTTCACGAGTCGCGCTTGAAAGCTGCGTGCCATGCGCTGTTTTGTCCCAGCCGCGGCGGCGATATTTTACGGCGCGCATTCGCGTTTTTTCTTGAAAGACTCCGCGCGTTTTGCGATTTTTGCTCGATATGGCTGATTCGGCAGAAATTGATATTGACTATGTGGCGAAATTGGCGCGCATAGAGCTGACACCCGATGAAAAGGAAAAATTTTCCAGACAGCTCGGGCAGATACTCGGATATTTTCGAAAATTGTCGGAAATCGACGTTTCCGGAGTGGAACCCAGCGCGCATGCCCATGCGGTTTACAACGTGTGGCGCGACGACGTCGAAGGCGAGCCAATGAGCGTGGAGGACGCGCTTATGAACGCGCCCGCCAAACGCGACAATCAGATTGTAGTTCCCAAAGTCGTCGACGACGCATAGAATGGAAAGCTTTCGAAATGAGCGAGGAAGTTTTTTATAAAAGCATAAGCGAACTCGAGAAAATGCTCGACAGCCGCCAAATTTCGGCGGTCGAGCTTGCGAAGGCGTTTATAGACAGAAAAAATGCGGTCGATTCGAAAGTCGGTGCGTTCATATCGTCAAACGAGGGCGAGCTTCTGGAAAGCGCAAGGAAGTCTGACGAGCGCAGGGCCGCGGGTGGTAAGCTGTCGGAGCTTGACGGCATACCGGTGGGCCTTAAGGACCTCCTTGCGGTCCGCGGGCAAAAATTGACGTGCGCGAGCAGAATGCTTGAAAACTATGTTAGCCCATACACGGGCACGGCGATGAAAAAACTCGAAAATGCGGGCGCGCTGTTTTGGGGGCGCTTGAATATGGACGAGTTTGCCATGGGTTCGTCCTGCGAAAACAGCGCGCTTCAAACCACGCGCAATCCGTGGGATCTGTCGAGGATACCCGGCGGAAGCAGCGGAGGCTCCGCGGCGGCGGTTTCTGCGGGGGAATGCGCGGCATCGTTGGGTTCGGACACGGGCGGCTCGATAAGGCAGCCGGCGTCGCTTTGCGGGGTCGTCGGGGTTAAGCCTACATACGGCCTGGTGAGCCGTTTCGGGTTGGCGGCTTTTGCGTCTTCGCTCGACCAAATAGGGCCCTTCGCGCGCTCCGTAAGGGACGCCGCGGTGGTTCTAAAGCACATAGCAGGATACGACAGGCTCGATTCGACGAGCGCAAACGTGCCGGTGGACGATTATCCTGCGAGGCTTTCTCCCGATGCTTTTGCGGGCAAAAAAGCTGGGGTTCCGAAAGAGTATTTTTCGTCGGGAATGGATCCGGAGGTTCGCGTCATAGTGGAGAAGGCGGTTGAAAAATGCGGGGAGCTCGGGGCGGAAATAGTTGAGGTTTCGCTTCCCCATACAGATCTTGCAATACCCGTGTACTACATCATAGCCACGGCCGAGGCGTCTTCCAACCTCGCCCGCTATGACGGCATACGCTACACGCACAGAAGCTCTAAGGCGGGCGACGTCGTAGATGTCTATTTTAAGAGTCGCGCGGAGGGCTTCGGCGAGGAGGTAAAAAGGCGCATAATTTTAGGAAGCTATGTTTTGAGTTCGGGATATTACGACGCATACTATTTGCGCGCCCAAAAAGTGCGCACCCTCATAAGGCGTGATTTTGAAAACGCTTTTGAAAGCGTCGACGTAATACTCGCGCCCACTTCGCCTACGACGGCGTTCAAGGCGGGCGAAAAATCCTCCGATCCGCTTTCGATGTATTTGAGCGACATCTTCACCATCAACGTGAATTTGGCGGGCCTTCCAGGCCTTTCGCTTCCGTGCGGGTTCGCATCCGACGGAATGCCGGTCGGACTTCAAATGATAGGAAAAACCTTCGACGAGTCGAACCTGCTATCGTATGCCTACGCGTACGAACAGGCCTGCGGCTGGAACAGGTGCAACCCGAAACTTTAACGCCATGTCAGAAACAAAATACGAAGCCGTAATAGGTCTTGAAACCCACGTTCAGATTAAGACGCGCAGCAAGATGTTTACATCGGTGGCCCACAGGTTTGCCGAGCCTCCGAATACGCTTACGGACGCGGTTGTTTGGGCTCTTCCGGGAGTTCTTCCCGTGCTTAATTTTGAGGCCATACGCAAAACGATAGAGCTCGGGCTCATGCTCGGATGCAAAATTCCGGAAGTGACGAAATGGGACAGAAAAAACTACTTCTATCCAGACAGCCCGAAAAACTACCAGCTTTCCCAGTACGATATGCCCCTGTGTCTGGGCGGTTCAGTGGAGATAGAGCTTCCGGCGGCAAACCGTTCCGAAATGGGCGAGCACCGGAACGTAAAGCTTACGAGAATACACCTTGAGGAGGACGTCGGAAAACTCACGCACTTTGCACACGATTCTCTTGTGGATTACAACCGCGCCGGGACTCCGCTGATGGAGATAGTTTCGGAACCAGACATGCATTCGTCGGCGGAAGTGTTTGCGTATCTTACATCGCTTAAAAACACGATATCGGCGGCGGGTATTTCGGATTGCGATATGGAAAAGGGGCAAATGCGCTGCGACGTAAACGTATCGGTGCGCGAGTTTGGCTCCGAAAAGCTCGGCGTAAAGGTGGAAATGAAAAACCTCAATTCCATTTCAAACGTCCGAAATTGCATAGACTACGAAATACGCCGCCAGATAGACTGCCTAAAAAAGGGCATTGCGCTCGTCCAGCAGACGCGCAGGTACGACGCGCAGTCGGGCACGACGCAGCCTATGCGCACAAAGGAGGACGCTCACGACTACCGCTATTTCCCGGACCCCGATTTGATGCCGTGCAAAATATCCGGGGAGCTTTTATCTTCAATACGCGCCAAGCTGCCCGAGCTTCCGTTCGACAGGCAGCGCAGGTACATGAACGACCTCGGCCTTCCGTATTCCGCGGCTTCCGTCTTGTGCGCCGATTCGGCGCTGTGCGGATATTTCGAAGCGGCGGCGGCGGCGTATCCGAAAAACCCGAAGGCCATAGCGAACATGGTCGTTAACGATTTGCTCCGCGAGCTTTCAGCGTCGGAGGTGTCCGAAAAGAGCTGCGCGGATTCATTCGAACGCGAAGGTCATGTGCCAACTTCGGAAAAGCTTGCGGGCTGCAGGCTCACACCGGAAAATCTGGCGTCTCTTGTTAAGGTCGTCGATGCGGGGACGATATCGAAGCAAATGGCAAAAGAGGTGTTTGTGGAGATGTTTGCGTCGGGTGAGTCGGCGGAGTCGATAGTTGAAAAGCGCGGGCTCAAACAGAACAGCAATTCCGACGAGCTCGAGAAATTCTGCATCGAGGCAATCAAGGGCAACGGAAAGGCGGTCGAGCAGTTTAAGGGCGGAAACGAAAAGGCGATAAACGCGCTTATCGGGCCGGTTATGAAGGCTTCAAAAGGAAAGGCGAACCCGGGGCTTGTGTTGGAAATACTTAAAAAAATTATAGGCGGGCTCCAATGAGTCTTTCGGTTGCAGTTTTGCTTGCGCTTATGGCCGCCAAGTATGCGGCTGTCACGTGGCTCGATATTCTTAATATCCGCAATGTGAAGGCCCATTCGGGCAGTGTTCCGCAGGCGTTTTCGTCGTTTATGGACGCCCGCACTTACGAGAAGGCTGCCGCATATACGATAGACAAAACGCGTTTCGGAATATTCGAAAACACTTGCAACACTGTTTTTCTGGCGCTGCTGCTCTTGCTCTGGATTATCCCGATGTTGTTCGATTTGGGAATGGACATGTTCGGGACGGGTGTGCTCGGGCAGGCAATAACGCTTGTGCTGGCGGCGGTGGTGCTGTCGCTTCCAGAACTTCCGTTCGAACTGTATTCGCAGTTTGTGATAGAGCAGGAGTACGGATTCAACAAGAGCACTTTCGGGCTTTGGGTGGCCGACAAGATAAAGAGTTTTGCTGTCGGGCTTGTTTTGGGGACGCCCATTATTGCCCTGATACTTCTTTTTTCGGAGACGTTCAGAGCGACATGGTGGCTTTGGGGATTTTTCGCAGTGGCGGTGTTTCAGGCTGTGATGATAATCGCGTATCCGAGAATTATAATGCCGCTTTTTAATAAGGTGGAGGATTTGCCCGAAGGCGATATGAAGGCGGGGCTTTTGGCGCTCGCCGACAGGGCGGGTTTTCGCGCAAGCACAATCAGCGTAATAGACGGTAGCAAGAGAAGCTCGCATTCAAACGCGTTTTTTACGGGGTTCGGGCGTTTTCGCAGAATAGTGCTTTTTGACACGCTCTTAGAACAGCTTGAGCGCGCGGAGATAGAGGCCGTGCTTGCGCACGAAATAGGGCATTACAGGCGCGGACATATAATCAAGATGATGGCGTTGAACTTTGCGGCGATGTTTTTGGCGTTCGCCGCTATGGGCTTGGTGGCCGGTAGCGAATGGTTTTATGTGGATTTCGGATTTTGCGAGGCTTCCGGTTTCGGCCCGGTATTGTTAATGTTTTCGATGTTTGCCGGTTTCTTTACGTTCTGGCTTACGCCCGCGTTAAACGCGTTTTCGCGCTCTAACGAGTACGAAGCCGACGCGTTTGCGGCTGGAATTTGCGGGGCGGAAAGTTTAAAGTCGGCGCTTCGCAAGCTTCATAAGAAAAATCTCGGAAACCTGACTCCCCACCCGGTGTACAGCGCGTTTTACTACTCGCACCCGACCCTTTTGGAGCGGGAGTCGGCTTTGGACGAAATAGAAAGGGCAAAAAACCTGTGAAAATAGCGCTTACACAATTCGCGGCGTCGGATAATCCGTCTGAAAATCTCGAAAAACAGGCGTCGATGGTCGAGGAGGCGGCAAAAAGCGGCGCGAAAATCGTATGCACGCAGGAGCTTTTTAAAAGCAAGTATTTTTGCATAGGGTTGGATCCTGAAAACTTCAATTTGGCCGAAGGCGTTTCGGGTGATTCGGTTAAGGCGCTTTCTAAAATAGCGGCTGATTTCGATGTCGCTGTTGTAGCCTCGATTTTTGAGAAAAGATGCGCGGGTGTCTACCATAACACCGCCGTTATAATAGACGCCGGCGGGTCGGTCGCGGGGGTGTACAGAAAAATGCACATTCCGCACGATCCGCATTTCGAGGAAAAATACTATTTCACGCCGGGCGACACCGGTTATCGGGCGTGGAATACGAAATACGGGAAAATAGGCGTGCTCGTGTGCTGGGACCAATGGTATCCCGAAGCGGCCCGCCTGACGGCCCTTGCGGGTGCGGAAATTATTTTCTATCCGACGGCGATAGGAGGGCTTTCAGGAGAGTCGGAGAGCGAGGTCGCAGATTTCCGCTCCGCATGGCGCACGGTTCAGTGCGGTCACGCCGTGGCAAACGGGTTGTTTGTGGCTGCGGCAAACCGGGTCGGCACTGAAAGCGGGAGCGGCGATTCCATAAAATTCTGGGGAGGCAGTTTTTTTGCCAACCCGTATGGAAGGGTCGTCGCCGAGGCGTCGGGCGAGTCGGACGAAATACTGATCGCCGACATAGATTTTTCCGAGGCGGAAAAATTCAGGAGAACATGGCCGTTTTTCCGCGACAGGCGCATAGACAGCTACGGGGAAATATGCAAAAGGTTCGGCTATTAAATTTTGGCTCGCGGTGTTCTGCCGCGGTGGCATTCGGGGATAACGGCAATGAAAAAAAACGCAAAACTTTCTGATTTGGTCAAGTTTCTCGACGACTTTTGCGGCGTTTCGAAAATAGAGGATTTCCCGCCGGCACACAACGGATTGCAGTTCGAAAACAGCGGGCGCGTCACGCGCATAGCCTCCGCCGTCGATGCCGGAAGCGCCGAAATAAGCGTTGCGGCGCATCTGGGCGCGGACATGCTCATTGTGCACCACGGGCTCTATTGGGAGCCTTCCATACCTGTGGTCGGATTTAATTACGAAAAAACAAAAGCCCTGATAGACTCTGATATGGCGGTTTATTCGATGCACCTTCCGCTCGACGCGCACGACGAAATAGGGAACAACGTGCTGATAGCCCGCGCGCTCGGGCTGGAAATATCGGGAAGGTGTTTCGATTTTAACGGCGTGAAAGTCGGCGTTATCGCCGACGCGCCGAAAGGCGGACGGAGCGAGCTGGAGGGCCGTCTTAGGGCGCTTTTCCCTCAAACCTACAAGGAGATAAGGTTCGGGTCTTCGAATCCCAAGCGCATTGCGATATGTTCCGGCAGCTGCGGCGGCGCAGTGGCCGAATTGCAGTCAGAGGGCGTCGATACGCTCGTGTGCGGCGAACTCCGCCAAAGACACTTCACTATGGCCCAGGACATGAAGCTTAATCTTTATCCGTGCGGGCATTACGCGACGGAGCGTTTCGGCGTCGCCGCCCTCGGAGAGCTTGCGGCCGACAGGTTCGGGTTGAAGTTCGACTTTATCGAAATGCAAAATCCTTTGTAGTTTTATCATTTGCTGCTTGTTATCGGCGGCGTAAATGTCAAAATGCGGTCATGAAAAAAATAGCGGTAATAAACGGAGCCAATCTCGACAGGCTCGGAGTGCGCGAGCCTGAAATATACGGCGAGGAAACGTTGGAGGAGCTTGTTTTGTCGCTTTCCTCCGAGGCGGAAAAGCTCGGGGCGGAAATTGTCCACTTTCAATCCAACCACGAGGGCGCGATAATAGACAAAATAGCCGAGCTTGCCGACGCTGGCGTTCGCCTTGCGATAATCAATCCCGGAGCGTTTACGCATACGAGCGTCGCATTGCGCGACAGCATCGCAGGCTCCGGAATGAAATTTGTGGAGGTGCACATTTCAAACATACACAGGCGCGAGGAGTTTAGGCATACGTCGCTCACGGCGCCGGTTTGCGCCGCGCAAATTTGCGGCATGGGACGCGAGGGATATTTTGCGGCGCTGCGCTATCTGGCGGCGCTGTGACGCGCTGACTGAATCTCGCGTGCGGGGCGTTTTTACGTTTTAAGGCTTTGCGCAGTGGAAAAAATCGATTTCCAACAGGGGTTGAATCCCGACCAGCATGCCGCTGTGACATCTCCGTGCGACAGGCCGCTTTTGGTGCTTGCGGGGGCAGGTTCGGGAAAAACGCGCACTCTTACGTACCGCGTTGCGTGGCTCGTGTCGGAGTGCGGGGTCAGGCCCGGAGAGATAATGCTGCTTACGTTTACAAACAAGGCAGCGGGGCAGATGCTCGGCCGCATAGATTCGCTTGTCGGGTGCGATTCCCGCGCGTTCTGGGGCGGGACATTCCACTCTATCGGCAATCGCTTCCTCAGAATGGAGTGCGCCGCTTTGGGGCTTGCGCCGAATTTCGGGATAATTGATTCCGAGGATTGCGACAAGCTTATAAAAAAGGCGGTCGAAGATGCGTATCCGCGTTTTTTTTCGTCAAAAGACAACCCGCGTCCGAAACTTCTGCGTGAAATGATAAGCTATGCGCGCAACACGCGCCTTTCCATTCCAGAAGCTATGGCGCGGCGATTCGATTGGATTGAAACCCCTGCGGAGCAGATATGCGGCATAGCGCGCGCGTACGAATCTGAAAAGAGATCGTCGAACAACTGCGATTTCGACGACCTGCTCGAGCTGTGGCTTAGGCTCCTTGCTGAAAACCCCGACGTTTTAAAAAGATATTCCGACAGGTTCGCGAACATTCTTGTGGACGAATACCAGGACACGAACAAGTTGCAGTCGGAAATACTCGATTTGCTCGCTTCGCGCGGAAACATAAGCGCCGTCGGCGACGACGCGCAGTGCATATATTCGTGGCGCGGAGCGGAAATAGACAATATTTTGAAGTTTCGCGAGCGCTATCCTGCCGCGTACGTTTACAAGATAGAGCGCAATTACAGAAGCTCTCCGCAAATCCTCAATTTCGCCAACCAAATTCTCGACAGAATGCCCTTCGAGGACGAGGTGTATAAGAAGGTTCTCGTGCCCGCACGCGAGGGTCTCTACAAGCCGCGCGTAATACGCTGCATGGATGGCGCTTCGCAGGGCAGAAGAGTGGCGGAGATAATCTCGGAAATAGCCATGGGGGGGCGGTACGGATACGGCGACATAGCTGTTTTGTACCGCTCGCATTTTCAGGCGATGGATTTGCAGCTTCAGCTTCAGTATGCGAAAATTCCGTTCGTTATGACAAGCGGCGTAAAATTTTTCGAGCAGGCGCATGTAAAGGACGTGGTGTCGCAGATAAAATTTGCGGCAAACCCGAAGGATAAAGTGGCGTTTTTGCGCTTTTGCAGATTTATGCCGAAGATAGGCGACAAAACTGCCTTTAAAATATTCGACAAGCTTTGCGAAACCGCCGCAGAAAAAGGGCTTCCCGGGTGGAAGGTCGTCGGCGACAAAAGAGTTCTTGCGAAAGTCCCTTCCGCGGCAAGGGAGATATTTGCTGCGGCTGCTTCCGACATTGAAAAGCTTGGCGAAATCGTCCGCCTTTCAAAGCCGGCATGCGCTGGGGACGGCGGCGTGCAGGCGTTTCTTCGGCTCGACGCGCCGCTTGGTGATACGACTCCGGAGCCGCTCTCGGAAGACGGCGCGCTTTCCCCGAAGGACGCGGTGAGAATAGCCTGCACAGGCTGGTATGCCGAAGCCATGAAGACTCAGTACGAAGATTGGGCCGAAAGGGCCGAGGATTTCGATTCGCTTTTTGAATACGCCTCCAAGTTCAAAACGCTCGACGACTTTCTCGCCAGCGTGACGCTCGAAATAAACGAGGCGGAGGGCAGGGAAGACTCCAGTTCAGGAGACAGGGTTCGCCTCATGACCGTACACCAGGCGAAAGGGTTGGAGTTTCCCGTGGTCTTTGTTATAGGGGCGGCCGACGGGTTGTTCCCCACCCAGCGCAGCATAGACTCAGGCGACGTCGATGAGGAAAGAAGGCTTTTTTACGTGGCGTCAACGCGCGCTATGGATTTGCTTGTAGTTTCCTATCCGCGCGTCAGCGCGTCGGGCGGAAATTTCGAAACGAGAAGCGCAAGCAGGTTTCTCGGGGATATAGATCCCTCCTGCTACGACGCCGTGTACTGATGTTTGTATTGACTAAAATTTTATAATCGTTGAAATACGGTGAAAAAACGCATCAACATTTAACACTGGAAATCTATGGCACTCGTTAAAAAACTTTCTGCAAGACTCCAAAACCATCCGAAAAGGGTGGTTTATCCGGACGGCTTGGATCCTCGCGTAATACAGGCGGCGCGCCAGTTCGCGACGCGCAAGCTCGGAGTTCCCATTTTGATAGGAGAAAAATCTGAAATAGAGAAAAAGGCTAAAGACTTGGACGTCAGGCTCGACGGCATAAAAATCATAGATCCCGTGACAGCCGATGATTCGGTTCCGCTGATGCGCCTTCTTCACGGACTCCCTAAATTTAAAGGTTTCGACCTCCAGGAAATAAATGCCATCGCCATGCAGCCCATATATTTTGCTACGCTTATGCTGGCGACCGGAAGGGCAGACGCAATGGTTGCCGGCGCAACCGTCGCCACGTCGAGCGTATTGCGCCCGGTGCTTCAGATAATCCCTCTCCAAAAGGGCTTTGGCACGGCGAGTTCTCTGATGATAGTTTCGACCGACAACCCGGAAATTGGCATAAACGGAGATCTTTTTTTGGCGGACTGCGGGGTGATTCCGGAGCCCACGGAACAGCAGCTTTGCGACATAGCGGTGACCACCGCAGTGCTCGTCAACCACCTTACGCTCGAAACTCCGCGCGTTGCGATGCTTTCCCATTCGTCGAAATCTCCGTCATCCACGCTTCACAGCGTCCTAAGGATAAAGTCGGCGACTTCGCTCGCGCACGAAAAAGCGAAGTCTTGCGATATCGAGATCGATATCGACGGCGAGCTGCAGGTTGACGCCGCGCTAAGGCGCGAGGTGGCGAAAATGAAAGGTATAACAAGTTCCGTGGCGGGGCGGGCAAACGTGCTTATTTTCCCGGATTTGGATTCCGGAAACATAGCCTCGAAAATGCTTCAGGTTATTTCGACGGTAAACTGCTATGGGCAGATTTTAACCGGCCTTGTAAAGCCCGTCGCCGAAATTTCGCGCGGCTCGAGCGTCAACGAGATTTTCGGAACAAGCGTTATTGTCGGGGCGCAGGCGGTCGACAGGCGTTTCCTCACGACGGAGTCGCTTTAGGCGTCGAGTGCGGAGTGCGGCGCGCGGCGCTGCCTTGCGGCGCCCATGCGCACCGCTGCCCTGTGATGATTGAGATAAAAAACATATCGCTTTCGTTTGGCCCCCGCGCGATTTTCAGCGGCGTCAACGCCGTGGTGAACAAGGGCGACCGCATCGGGCTTGTGGGAAGGAACGGCGCCGGGAAAAGCACCCTTTTGAAATTGCTGTGCGGTTTGGAGAGCGCTGACAGTGGAAAAATATTAAAGCCGAAATACGCGACTGTGGGTTATCTTCCGCAAGAGTCGATCGTGGCTGGAACGAGGAAGCTTTTTGAAGAGGCCGAGTCTGCGTTCTCCGATGTGGCGTCTCTCCGTGCTAAAATGGCTGCGGCGGACGATGCCATAGCCTCCGGGGACGTAAATTCGCAGGAGTACGCCGATGCCGTCGCAGAGATGGGGGAAATTTCCCGCAGGCTCGAATTTGCCGAAGAGTCGAAAGTGAGGTCGCGCGTCGAAACGGTGTTGATGGGGCTCGGCTTTTCCATGCAGGACATGGGGCGCAAATGCCGAGAGTTTTCCGGCGGCTGGCAAATGCGCATAGCGCTCGCAAAACTTTTGCTTACGGAGCCTACGCTGCTCATGCTCGACGAGCCCACGAACCATCTCGACATAGAGTCCGTCGCATGGCTCGAGGATTATCTTAAATCATATTCCGGGGCTATAATGGTCGTAAGCCACGACCGCGCCTTTTTGGATTCGCTTACAAACAGAACTTTTCACGTAGGAGGAGGAAGGCTCGAAGTATATGCCGGAAACTACGGCTTCTTTTTGAGGGAATCTGAGGCGAGAGAGCGCCAAATGGCACAGGCTGCTGAAAACCAGAGGAGGGCTTTGGAAAAAAACGAAAGGTTTATCGAGCGCTTTAGGTACAAAAGTTCAAAGGCAGCGCAGGTTCAAAGCCGCATAAAGGCTCTCGAAAAGGTTGAACGCATCGAGGTCGTTCGCGATTCTCCGAGGGAAATAGCGTTCCGCTTCCCGGAACCGGCGCGCTGCGGGCAGGTCGTGCTTGAGGTATCTAACGTGTGCAAGTCCTTCGGAAACCTAAAGGTTTTAGATGGCGTGTCGTTTAAAATTGAGCGCGGCGAACGCGTGGCGCTTGTCGGTGTCAACGGGGCCGGAAAGAGCACTCTTGCAAAAATCATAGCCGGCGAACTCGAAGCCGATGCGGGAGAAGCGAGGTTAGGCTTGAATGTGTGCATGTCGTATTTCGCCCAGCACCAGTCGGCGCAGTTGAACCCATGCAACGACGTGATTACCGAAGCGTCGGCGTCGGCGCCGATGGAAAGGAAAAAAGAAGTAAGGGGTTTGCTGGGGGCGTTCCTATTTTCGGGCGACGACGTCTTTAAGGGCGTAGGCGTCCTTTCGGGAGGCGAAAAAAACCGTTTGGCTTTGGCGAAAATGCTTTTGCGGGACTTTAATTTTCTCGTTCTCGACGAGCCTACAAACCATCTCGACATGGAGTCGAAGGGGGTTTTGCAGAAGGCTCTTTCCGCATACCGCGGAACGTATCTGATAGTCAGCCACGACAGGGCTTTTCTCGATCCGATAGTCGGTCGCGTGCTCGAACTTTCGCCGTCGGGGCTGCGCTCGTTTCCGGGAAATTTGAGTGACTACGTGGAGCGCATAAAAAGCGAGGGGAAACTTGTTTTGCGTTCGGCGAGGCAAACGGTTTCGGGAGGCGGAAATTCCGAAGCCAGGGAACGTAGAATTGCGGCGGCTAAAAAGCGGGAGGCGCTGTCGCGCATGAGGGCGAGGGTAGCGAAATTGGAGGCCGAAATAGGAATTGCCGAAGACGACTTGTCGCGCTTGGAACTCGATTTGTCGTCGCCGGATTTTTTTAAGCGCGGCTCCCAGTGCGCTTCGGCCGCCGAAAACTACAACGCCCTCAAGTCAAAAATAGATTCCCTGTACAGGGAATGGGAAAAGGCGGCTTCTGAGCTTTCTGATTGCGGGGGGGCGTAGTTTTTATACTTGCCAACAACTGCAGATTGATATTATATAGGGCGCTGCGCTTGCATAATGGAGAAGGCGAAGCGGCGTTTTATCCGGCGATTGATGGGAGGCGGAATTTTTGCGCCGCTGCGTGGCTTCGGAGGCATGCGGCGTTTGCGGATATTGCCGCAATGATTTACAGGCATCATGAAAAATAGTTTTTACTCGACTTTAAAACACATATTTCTTGTGGGAATGGTACCTTCCTTTGTGTCGTTTCGCACGCTTGCAGTTTTTTGCATCTATGTGGTGTTGGCGTTCTTTTCGCTGATAATGTCGTTCATGCTGCGTTTCGATTTCAATTTTTCGAGCATCGACAAGTTCGACGTCATGGACGTCTTTTGGGTGTTTCTGCCAATAAAAATATTTCTTCTTGCGGTTTTCGGGCAATTTAAGGGGCTGTTAACATTTTTCCACATACCGGATTTGCTGCGGATTTTTTGGGCGATGATTTGTTCGTCGCTGGCGCTTTATGCTGTCAATACCGCAGTGTTTGACGGGCTGCTTGTTCCGCGCGGCGTGATTCTCACAGACTTCGTATTATCGACGATATTTTATTCTTTCTTTAGATTGTCCATGCGCATGTATAGGGAACGCTTTATGCGCGACACCCTGCATGTTGTTAGAAAAAAACGCGTGGCAATTATCGGCGCTGGGGACGTCGGAACGTCGCTGGCCTCCGACCTGCTGTCGCGCAGAAATATGGGGCTGCTTCCGGTGGTGTTCCTCGACGAGGACAAGTCTAAAATAGGAAAGCAGATTCTCGGGATTGAAGTAGTCGATTTGAACCGCAATTTCGCAACGCTGGTAAACAGCTACAAGATAGACAGGGCAATTATCGCCATTTCCAATTTTTCCAAGGTGAGAATCGCCGAAATAACTTCGAGCTTTTCCAAAATAGGCGTAGAAACCGGCATAGTCCCGTCGTATTACGATTTGGCGTCGGGTTTTGCCAAGGTATCAAACTTCCGCGAGGTGGCTATCGAGGATATTTTGGGCCGGGAACAGGTGCCGCTCGATTCGCACGCTATAGACGAAATGGTGAAAAACAAAGTCGTGATGGTCACGGGCGCCGGCGGCAGCATAGGAAGTGAGCTTTGCAGGCAAATAGCGATAAAGTCGCCGTCGCTGCTTATTATGGTTGACCATTGCGAGGTGCAGCTTTTTCAAATAGAACAAAAAATCATACGCGGTGAATATGGGATAAACATCAAGCCGCTTGTCGGAAGCGTATCGGACGAACGCCGCATGGATCGCATCATTTCCACATACAAACCGCAAATTATTTTCCATGCCGCCGCCCACAAACACGTCCCCATGATGGAGTCACAACCCGGCGAGGCGTTAAAAAACAACACATACGGGACTTGGAACATAGCGGAAATAGCAAGCACGCACGGCGTCGAAAAATTTTTACTCATTTCGACCGACAAGGCCATAAATCCTACAAACGTCATGGGCGCGACAAAACGTTTGGCGGAAAAGGCTATACAGGCCATGCAAAACAGAAAGGGAAACTCCACGCAGTTTGTGGCGGTCCGTTTCGGCAATGTTCTCGGTTCGTCTGGCAGCGTTATTCCCACTTTTAAACGCCAAATAGAGGAGGGAGGCCCGGTGACGGTCACACACCCGGAGGTCACGCGCTACTTTATGACCATACCCGAGGCTGTGGGGCTCGTACTCCAGTGCGGAGCACAGGCCGTGGGAGGCGAAATTTTCGTCCTTGATATGGGGGATCCGGTAAAGGTTATAGATTTGGCGCGGCATATGATTCGCCTGAGCGGATTCGAACCGGATACCGACATTAAAATAAAAATAATAGGGTTGCGTCCGGGGGAAAAACTATACGAGGAGCTGCAGCATAAAAACGAGGAGCTTGTAAAGACGAGCCACCCGCGCATATTCGGATTTATTTCAAAGCCTCCGTCTTATTCCGAAATGAAGAGGGTTGTAGAACAGATAAAGCTTAACGCCGACAACCTTTGCATCAACGACCTAAAGCGCTTTATTTTTGAAAACGTCCCCGAATACAAGGCGCAATTTTATGACTAAAACTAGGCGTGCGCTTCGCGTCGTGTGCAATACCTCCGCAATCAGCGTAATATGGCGGATATAATCCGTTCAGGCAGGCTTGCGGGCGGCGTTTTAAGGCTCAGAATTTCGAGGTTCCGGCTTTAGCGGCTTCGGCCCGCTTTTCGGATTGCTGCGAGTAGAGCTTTTCCATGTATTCGCGGATTCGGGCGTCGAATTTTGAGTCGATGAAAAGCACTCCGCTTTTATATATTTTCGCGCGTATGGAGCCGTCGGAAGTTTCGTAGTCATACCCGAAGGCCGTATTAGGCTGGTTGGGTATGGTCATTGTCAGGCGGACGTCTTTCGTGGGGGTGGAAACGGGCGTTCCGCCGTAGTAAATATCACGCAGAAAGTAGGCGGAACGGTTCAAGTCGCTGCCCGTCTTCCCTTCGCTTGCGGAGTCGAAATCGCTTTCGACGTATTTGTGGGTGTAGGCGTCGAAAGCGTATATTTTGCGGGCTCCAGCGTTGGCGACGGGGGCGTTGTTCTTTTTTCTCGACGACGACGGCGCAGTTTTTGCGGCGTTTATGGACGATTGCTTGCTGAGATATTTGCGGTAGGCGTCGTAGGCGTTGCGCTGCTCGTACTCCATTATTTGCGACTGCAGCGATTGCGGGTAATCGGTCGATTCCAATACTTCCTCGGGTATCTCCACGTATATAAATCTGGTCGCGCTCTTCGGGAGAATGTCGGCAATATCCTTTGAGGATTCGGCCTTTTCGGACGGAATGCCGTTCTTTTTGACGTTCATGTTCCAGTTTTTTACGACGTTTATAAAATCCGACTTCTTCCACGACGCCCCCTCGATGGACGCTATTTGCGCCTTGAATATTTCCGACAATTCCTCGACGGTTATTGGTTCTCCGTGGCGGCGGTAGAACTCCATTGCGGAATTTGAACCGTTGAAACATATATGGAGCTCCCAGCCGTAAAGTTCGTATTGCTGAACTACGTCGCTGTTTGTGGATGTGGAGGAGTCGGCGCGCTTAAAGAAAAAGAAATTTTGCGCGTCTTTAGGCATAAGGAGAAACGCGTATTTGTACGGAAGTTCCAGTGCTTCGCGCAGCCGTTCCTCTTTCGACGGGTATATGTAGGCCCCGCCGATTTTTGTAAGCATGCGGTTCTGCAAGTCTTGGCGCGTTTCGCCTATGCGGGCGTTTAGGGTGCAGTTAAAAAACAAAACAGCTAAAAACGCGGCTGCGGCCGATAACATTTGGGTGCTTTTCATGGATTCCATTGAATCTCTTCTGGGGGGTTTTTCAAGAATAATTATGTAGGATACCGACGGTTAGCGGAGAAAGCCGCGCCAAGTTAATAATTAAAAAAGTCAAAATGTTCATACAATAAACGCGATATTTACAATAAAGCGCACGTTGCTGTTTGACATGTATGCATCAAGCCGAATATAACTTTAACCAATGCACTATTGTTTTACTAAAAGAAATTTTATGGGGAGGAAGTTGCTAAGTATGGTTATGAAAATGTCAAAGTATTGCACTGCGGGGTTATTGATCGGGCTTTTCGCATCGGCGGCATGGGCGGAAACGTTTGTTTTGGAAAACGACAAGGTTCGTTTTGAGGTCGATTCCAAAGGTTCATTGGTTTCGCTGAAAAATCTCGTAAACGGCAGGGAATATGCAGGAGGAGGCGGATTGTGGCGCATCATCTATCAGGACGGCCTCTCGCTTGAAGAGCCTTTGGAAAGCGCGGACGTTCCGGCGACCGTCGAAAAAAAGGACAATGGGCTTGTGATGTCGTGGGGCGGAGAGTTCCCGGTAAAAATCTCCTGCCGATTGGAGGGCGACGAAATCCGTTTCTTCCCGGAGTTGAAGAACGCCTCAAAAGACAAAGTATTGCGGGAATTTCAGTTTCCGATGATACGCTCCGTGCGCCTTGCCGCCGACAGCTCGTACTATTGGACTTATTCGGGAGGGGAATATTTTCACGATGTCAAGAGGTGGGTTCGCTCCGGATACAGTTCTTACATGTGGCAGGACAACAAGGCGATTGTGCGCTACGGGCTTTATCCGGGTTCGATGTCGATGAACTTTTTTGTCTTGAACGAGCCGAAAAATGCCCTGTATGTGGCGAATTTGGACCCCAACTTTGGCAAAACTTTGCATTTCGGTAGCCTCAATAAGGTCGGGGACGATGCCGATTTCGAATACGACGGCGTAGATTTGGGCATGGTTAAGTATCCGTTCTTAAATCCGGGCGAGTCGAAATCTCTTCCGGAGTACGTCGTTTCGCCCCACAGCGGCGACTGGCATGTTTCGGCGAAAAAATACCGAAAATGGGCCGATACTTGGTACAAACACCCCCCGATATCGGAGGAATTCAAGCAGTCGAACGGCTGGCAGCGCGTTATAATGCGCCACCAGTACGGAAAGGTTCTTTTCCCCTATTCCAAAATACCCGACATATACAGGTCGGCGCGGGAGGCCGGGTTGAACACCATACGCCTTTACGGTTGGTGGAAGGAGGGCATGGACGCCGGCAATCCGCATTACAGCGAGGACGATACTCAGGGCGGAGACGCGGAGCTAAAGAAACAGATAGCGGCCGTCCAGAAAATGGGCGGCAAGGTGCATCTTTATTTTAACGGCCAGCTTATCGATACAGATACCGAATATTACAGAACGGTAGGTAAACGCATTTCGATTAAGCGCAGCGACGGCCTCGAACATTTCCAGCGGTATCCGTTCGGCGGCGACGGCACGACGTGCCGCGTATTCGGAAACAAGATGTTTGTGACGGGGTGCCCGTACACGAAGGAATGGTATGAAAAACTGATATCGTTTGCCGACAGGGCAATAGCCCTCGGCGCCGACGGTATCTATTACGATCAAATTGGGCACGAAAGCCAGCCGTGTTGCGACAAGTCCCACGGGCACCCGGTGCCTTTTATGGAAATAATGCACTGCAAGGGGGAAATGTTCAAAAAGGTTTGCGAATATATAAAAAGCAAAAAGCCTGGCATGACGATAGGTGTGGAGTGGGTTTGCGACCCGGTGGCGCAGTATGTCGATTGGGTCCACAATTGCCATCCGGGAATGAATATTGTAGGCAAGGACAAATTCGGCAAGCCGCTTACGTCGCACGCGCCCATGTACCAATACGTCTTCCCCGAATACAAAACTTGCAATTCGGACGTTCTCGACAACCGGGACATAGTGAGGCGCAACAATCTTACGTTTATGCGCTCGTGGAGGAGCGATGTGGCGATATATCGTTGCCGGGACACGATAGATGCGGCTTTGAAATATAAAGATTATCTCAAGAAAATAAACGCCTTGCGAGACAAGTTCCGACCCCTCGTTCTGAACGGAGTTTTTAGGGACAAGGATATGGCAAAATGCACCAATCCGCAAATAGAATACACCACCTATACCGACGGCGATAAAATGGCGGTTGTGGCCACACAATGGCATCTGCCCGATTCTAAAATGGTGTTTTCGGCAGAAGGATACGAATATGTAGAGGCGGACGGCATAGGCGGCTGGAAGGCGGAGCCGCGCGATGGCGGAAAATCGGTTGCCGTTGAATTAAAGCGCGACGCGCTTGTGGTTGCGGTGTTTAAAAAACGAAAATAGCTCTTTGGGGAAATTTTACGGCGTTTTTTTACGGCGGCGCAGATTTGTTGCCTGGCAAATATTGACGGCAAAGCGGGCGTTTTTTTTGGGGGGTAGCCCGTTTTTTCCGTTATGTTTGCGGCAGGATATGCGGTATTTTAAATGTATGCCATTTTGAAGCGCTGCTGTAAAAAACGCGCAAAACTTTAATCCGGGGTCGCCCCCGGAAGAAAAGCGCGCCGCATGCTCAGGTTTAGAAGAGGCGCGATTTATTTAAAAAAGCGTGGGAGGCTCTTGCGGAAGGCGGACGCGTTGCGAAATCTTTGCAGCTTGCGCGTTCGGGAAAGCCTGCCTCCTTTTAAAAAGCCTTTTTAAGGCTTTGCGGCATGTTGTGCAGGCCGAATTTTCATATGCTTATCACATATATAACAAACACTTATGTTGATTTTTAGGCAAGATCGCGTTTTATATATCAATATATATCAATATATTATTGACTTGAAAAAAAAACTAATTAAAGACAAACGCATGAAGAAATTATTGTGTGCGTCTTGTATTTTGTATGCTTTTTTATGTGCCTCTTTTGCCGATACGGCATCATTTACAGGTGGATCCACGAAAGAAACCCGCCAGTATATATCCGGGACCACCAACAATACCGATGTTTTGCTTGTTGGAAACGATAGCGGCACATATTATTTTAACGGCAATTTTGCGACTCTTAAAAGCATAACCGGAAACGATACCGGAACATACAGCGTGGCCTTTGATTTTACGGTTGACGCCAATTCGGCGGATGCTGTTTCTGTATGGTCGCTTGCAGGTTCGTTCGCCTACAATTACGGCACGCTTACTTTTAAAAATACGGCGTCTTCGTCGGCGCTGGCGAGTTTCTCGACGGACGGAACGTTTACGGTAGACAGCCCCGCCGAACAGACTCAAAGCCTTGTTTTCGACTCCATAACGGCTAATTTTTCGACGGGAAACGGCCTCTTCGTTGGCGGTACCGACATAGCCACGTCGTCTTTGGTCGTAAAATCTTCGGCGAATGTGGAAATAGCTGGCAGCCAGACTTACGGGGCGTCCGGAACCCTTGATGTGCAGGGAACGCTACTTTCCACCGGCAAGCAGACTTTTGAATCCGGCTCCAAGGTTTCAGTGTCTGGATCCCTCGCGTCTAGCGGCTCAATGGTGTTCATTGCGGGGGCGGCTCTGGATTTGAAATCGGGGGGCACGTTGACGTTATCCGGCGGAGAAATATCCAGGTTTTCCGGGGTTAATTCTTCGGGCAAATTGGTGCAGACTACAACTTCTGACGTGGGGCTTAATATCGTTGGGCCGTCGTATGTTAACGAAGGTTCCGATTGGAGCATAGACGGTAAAATCTATGTGAGTGGCACTACTTCGGATCTGAATTCCGATTTGCGCGCCAAACTGTACGTTAACGGGGGTAATATAACCATAAAAACCTCTTCGGGGGGCAACAGGGTAATATTGCAAAACGGCTCTCTTTATATAAACGACGGTTCAGTTTTCAAGTCCACCAACGGCATAGGCGACCATATCTGCATAGTGACGGTTAACAGCACATCAAACGTTGACGCTGTTTATCTGAATTCCTCTACTGTAATCGACAGATTCTACATAGCGTCGCTTTTAAACTTGTATATGGATGACGAGTCCACGCTGACGCTGACGAGCGAAAGCCACACTCATCCGATAGAGTTTAATGAAAACGGAAGCCTGAGCATTTACAATTTCCGCGAAGATTCCATATTTATAACGAATAATATCGACTCGGCAAAAATCGACATAGACGGGAAGGTCTCTCTGTACGACGAAAACGGCCTATTTTTGGGCATGGCTGGAGTGTCCGATACAGGCGCATTGACGCTGGTAGTTCCGGAACCCGCCGAGGTGGCGTTGATGTTCGGAGCATTGTCGCTTTTTGCCGCTGCATTCAGGCGCAGGATTTAAAGCCCGCACACATACGCGGCAAGGGCGTTTGCAAAATAATTCTGCGGTAAAACAGAATTTATTTGCCAATTGCGCCGAGCGCATTAACTTCTTGGACAGTTTTATTTTTTACAAACATGTCTTGGGAACGCTATAAGAAGTATTATCTCGGGTTGAAAAACCTCGGTTTCGGAATCGACATCAGCAGAGTCAATTTTGACGACGCCTATATTTCGTCAATGGAGGAGCGCATGAATGAGGCCTTCGCTTCAATGCGGGCGCTTGAAGCGGGAGCGATAGCAAATCCGGACGAAAACAGAATGGTGGGGCATTATTGGCTTCGCACGCCTTCTTTGGCTCCGACGGAGGAGATAAAGAATCAAATAGAGGAAAATGTCAGAAAGATAAAAGAATTCGCCCGCAAGGTTCACAGCGGTGAAATCTCTGGGGCAGACGGAAAGTTCAAATACGTATTGTGCATAGGTATAGGAGGTTCAGCGCTCGGCCCGCAGTTTGTCAGCGAGGCTTTATGTTCGCCGCGCTCCGATAAAATGAAAGTGTTCTTTCTCGACAATACGGATCCTGACGGATATGATTTGGTCTTCGACAAGCTCCGCGGCAAGCTTGGGAAAACGCTTGCGGTGATAGCGTCGAAATCCGGCGGCACCCCCGAGCCGAGAAACGCCATGATGGAGGCAATCGCCCGCTGGGAGGCGGAAGGCTTGGATTTTGCAAAGCATGCGGTCGTCACCACGGGGGTCGGCAGCAAGCTTTACAATTTTGCTAAGGAGCGTGGGTATCTTGAATTTTTCCCGATGTGGGATTGGGTCGGGGGCAGGACGAGCGAATTTGCGGCCGTCGGGCTTCTTCCCGCCGCTTTGCAGGGGATAAAGATAGACAAGATGCTTGCGGGCGCGGCCGCTATGGACAAGGCCACGCGCTCGCCGAAGGTGCTTAAAAATCCGGCTGCACTTCTTGCTCTGATGTGGTATAAATGTACGGGTGGGAAGGGGCTTAAGGACATGGTCATACTTCCGTACAAAGACCGCCTTCTTTTGCTTTCAAGATATCTTCAGCAGTTGATAATGGAGTCTCTCGGAAAGGAGTTCGATCTTGACGGGAACCGCGTCGAACAGGGCATTTCCGTTTACGGCAACAAGGGTTCGACGGACCAGCACGCGTATGTGCAGCAACTGCGCGACGGCGTTGACAATTTTTTCGTTACGTTCATAGAAGTGCTTTCTGACAGAAAAGGCGCAAGTCCGGACGTGGCGGCCGGAGAGACGAGCGGCGACTATCTGCAGGCCTTTCTTCTCGGAACGCGCGAAGCGCTGTCCGCAAAGGGCAGGGAAAGCATAACAATAACGGTCGAAGATTGTTCGCCGCAGTCGGTGGGAATGCTGATAGCTCTTTACGACAGGGCGGTCGGCTTTTACGCGTCGTTGGTGAACATAAACGCATACCATCAGCCCGGTGTGGAGGCCGGCAAAAAGGCTGCGGGCCATATTTTGGAGATAAAAGGCAAAATTTTATCGGTTTTGTCTGAATCCGAAGGCAAGACGGTTGATGAAATTGCGCGTGAAATAAATCTTGAAAACGAGACGGAATTAGTATTTAAGGTACTTATTCATCTGATATCCAATCCGTCGAGCGGTGTGAAAGTCTCATCGGGGGCGGGTTTTGACAGGAACTTTATAAAATCAAAATAACAAATGAAAGCAGCATCCCTATCTCTCAAAATCATAGCAATACTTGCGGCGGCGTTCTGCGTTTACGCATGGTTTGACGTTCGCGGAAAAATCAGTTCCGCCGAAAAACATATGCAGGGGGTTCCGGGGGCGACTCTTATGGAGAAGGCGCCCAAAGTTCCCGGCCTTTTGAAGACGATTGCCGACAACAAGAATTCTATTGAAGCCCTTAAAGGAAGGCTCCGGACTGTTGAACAGCGCAACCAGGCCGTAAATTCGGAACTCGAATCGGAGCGCGCAAAAAGCGTCCAGGCCAATGCCGAAATAGTCAAGAAGAATGCGGAGATTCGCACGCTCAATTCGAGCGTTGCAGCCTCGAAAAAACAGCTCGCCGAAAAAGAGACTCTCATAAAAAATCTCGAACGCGAAATCGTTTCGACAAAAGCCTTGCTGGCAAAGAACGACGAGTCGGACGCTTTGAAGGAAAAGGTTTCGTCGCTTGAATCGCAGCTGACCGCGAAGTCAAAGGCGCTTGAAGACGCCGAGAAAAAAATCAAGACGCTCGAATCTTCGGAAGTTGTCGAGGTTGTTGAAATGGACGCAAAGGGCAACAAGGTTGTCAAGAAGGTCGTGAAGGTTCCGTATGTTCCCAAGGGCGATATTGCCACGGTTCTTGTGGCGAAGCCGAAAGATTCGATTGTGGTCATCAACAAGGGTGAAGCTGCCGGCGTAAAGCCCTATCAAAAGATACAATTGAAGCGCGAAGGCGTTTTGGTTTCAGAAATAGTGGTTGCGGAAGTTAGGGAGGATTTGGCGTTAGGTTATATAAACCAGAAAGTCGGAATTCCCGAGACAATAGAGGAGGGCGACCTTCTTGAATTGGCGGCGGCTGTTGAAGCTCCCAAAGCTCCCTCTACGGCTCCCGCAGCTGCTCCTGCCGCTCCGGCAGATTCCGCCGCTCCGGCAGAACAGGCTGCGCCGGCCGCTCCGGCCGCTCCGGCCGCAGAGGCTGCGGCTCCGGCTGGACAGGCTTAAGATTTTATTTTTATGAAAAAAGCGCTGTTTCTTGTTTTTATTGCGGTGTGTTCGTTGTTCGTTTGCGGATGCGAGTCCACTTCAACTAGGAAACCGTCGCAGTTGCCTTCCAGAGCGACTGACGGCGGGGATTTGCCTTGGAACAAGCCGGCGTCTTGGGAGGGCGGCCTTCCGGGAATGGGCGGCATAGGAACTCCCACCCGCTATTAAATTAAAAATTGAGGCTATTTTGTGCGCGCTGCTAAAACGGCGCGTTTTTTTTGTTTTATAATAAGCGGATTTTTAAGCAGGAGAAAGCGCGGTTGCCGTAAGAGTTTTTCAATTTTTACAATAAAAAACGGATTCCCGAAAGGTGAATCCGTTTTTTTAATATTTAAAAAAGCGTTATGAAATTTGTTTAATTTTTGCCATCAAATCGTCTTTAGATGTCATTCCGCAAATTCCGAGCAACTGGCCTTTTCTAAAGAAAATAATGGTGGGAACGGTGTTAACCGAATATTTTTGGGCGATATCCGGAGACTGGTCAACATCGAGCTTGCATATGACGGCGCTGTCTCCGACTTCGTTTGCGAGAGCGTCAATTGTTGGGCCGAGCATTCTGCACGGGCCGCACCAAGGCGCCCAAAAATCCACCAAAACAGGTTTATCGGAAGCTATTGTAGCGTCGAAATTGGAAGAATTTAGGTGAAGGACTTTTCCTGACATGGTTTGTGTTTCCTACGATTGTTATATATCTAATACTATCATTACTGCAAACGCGATTGCGACTGCGGCGGCAAGCGCATCTATAGCCACTGATAATATCGACGGATTTTCCTTATCCTTTACAACTTTTTGCACGGGAACGGCCGCAGCGGCTTTGTTAGCGATGCCGAATTTTGCTTTCGGGAGTTCGAACGACGGCGCCGGTTTTGGTTTAGCCTCGGAAGCTTGCGGCTGCGGAGGAGGCGTCGGAGCTGCAGATTGCTGCGCGGCCGCTGCCGTTTGCGGCTCCGCTAATTTTGGAGCCTCGGGAAGTTTCATCGACGGGGATTGGGGGTTTTCCTGGTTGGATATTTCGTCTGGCATATTTTTATACAATTTCTAAATTGGCAAAATTACGCCGCCGCATAACCGGCGCGTCTGTCAATTAGTATCTCCGATGAATTTTTGTTTTCAAGCTTTTTTATATTGATAATGTGCGCGGCTTTTGAAAAATGTCGAATTTATGATAATTGACACGGAAATCAAGGCTGCCGCGGAGGATATTTCCCGGCGCGCTGGATATTTATGGAGGTTTCTTTGACGTCCCGTCGAAGTGCGGCCAAATAGGCGAGCTTGAAGAAAAGATGGCGCGCCATGATTTTTGGGACAATCAGGCAGAGGCGCAAAAGGTGGTGTCCGAATTGGCCAGGCTGAAGTCTCTTGTGGAGCCGCAGATGCTTTTAAAGCGGAGAATCGACGATTTAAAAGCGCTTTTCGAACTCGCCGAAGAGTCGGACAGCGACGATTCGCTTGCGGCGGAACTTGCAAGTGAAACGCTAAAATTGCGCGGCGATCTGGATAAAATAGAGATAGAATCGTTTTTAAGCGGTCCCCTTGACGCGTCCAATGCGATAGTCACCATACATGCCGGAGCCGGCGGCACTGAAAGCTGCGATTGGGCGGAAATGCTTTTTAGAATGTATATGCGCTGGGCCGAACGGCGCGGATTTAAGGTGGAGATAGAAGACGTTCAGGACGGCGAGGAGGCCGGGGTGTCGAGGATAACATTTAGGATTGCCGGACCCAATGCCTACGGATATTCGAAGGCCGAGCGCGGCGTGCACAGGCTTGTGAGAATAAGCCCTTTCGACTCAAACAAGCGCCGCCACACATCTTTTGCGTCGGTTGACGTAATTGCGGAGATAGAGGACGATATCGATATGGACATAAACGAGGAGGATTTGAAAATAGACACCTATCGTTCCAGCGGCAAGGGCGGGCAGCATGTAAATAAGACGGAAAGCGCGGTTCGCATTACGCACATACCTTCGGGAATAGTTGTTTCATGCCAAAACGAGCGTTCTCAGTTTAAGAATAAGGCAAGCGCAATGAAAATTCTCAAGAGCAGGCTTTACGAAAAACTGCTCGACCAGAAGCGGGCGGAAATGGACAGATTTTACGGCGAGAAAGGCGAAATATCCTGGGGAAACCAGATACGCAGCTACGTTTTCCAGCCCTATCAAATGGTGAAGGATTTGCGCACTGGCGCCGAAACCGGAAATTTGCAGGCCGTTATGGACGGGGACATCGACATGTTTATAACCGCGTGGCTGCGCGCCGGAGGCCCGACTTCCCGCAATAAAAATTACGCCGATCCCGCATAGTAAGGCCCGCCTTGCCGTCGCGCGCGTTAGGGCTTCGCGCGCATAGTTGCTCTTGCGCGCAAATAAAGATTCGGAAGGCGCGCAGGCATTTTGTGGGAGCCGGCGCTTTGCGTTTTTTTTTAGCGCCATTTGCTGCCATTATTTTTTTACGGGAATTTTTACATCGCCCGTTTGAGTTTGGCGGCGGGCAGCCGTTTATTCGCGCAAAAAAAACGCCAAGCCTGCCAAAACGGAGGCAAGGCGCTAAAAAAGTGGATGCGCGCATGCGCAATAGGCTATTTATCCATCAGTTTCGAGAGAGCGGCCGAGTAGCATGCGAGCGTGTTTTCTACGACTTCCGGCGGGAGCACCGGGCCGGGAGCCTTTTTGTCCCAGCCCAAATTCTCGAGCCAGTCGCGCACGTATTGCTTGTCGTACGAAGCCTGCGGACGCCCGACTTCATATTTGTCCGCGGGCCAATATCTGGAAGAGTCGGGTGTTAAAACTTCGTCTATGAGGTAGAGCTTTCCGCTTTCGTCTGTGCCGAATTCGAATTTCGTATCGGCAAGGATTATTCCGCATTCCGCGGCTTTTTTTGCCCCCATCTTGTAGAGCTCAATGCTTGCCTCTTTTATCTTTCCGAATATTTCTGAGCCGAGGATTTTTTCGCATTCTGCGTTGGTTATGGGCATATCGTGACCCTCTGCGGCTTTTGTAGTAGGAGTAAAGAGCGGTTCCGGCAGCTTTTGGCTTTCGAGCAGCCCTTCGGGAAGTTGAAATTCAAAGAGTTTTCCGGTGTTCTTATATTCCTTCCAGCCGCTTCCCGCGAGGTATCCGCGCACAATTGCCTCTATGGGCATCGGCTTTAGCTTTTTAACGACCATCGAGCGGTCGATAAGATGGGGAAAATCCTTTAGAAGTCCGCGTATGCGTTCGGAGTGGCCGGGAACGACGTGCGTCGGCATGAATTTTGCCGCCTGTTCAAACCACCAGAGGCTTATTTGCGTGAGCAAAACCCCCTTGCCGGGAATGCCGTTCGGCATTATCACGTCGAAAGCCGAAATGCGGTCGGTGGCGACAATTAAAAGTTCGTCGTCGAGGTCGAAATTTTCCCTTACTTTGCCTGTCGCTATTTTTTTAAAAGGCAGGTTGTCTACGCTCATCAGGGGTTCTTTTGGGAGATTGAATTTCATGGAAGATACATCATATCGCGCCGGAACAAAAATCAAGTCTAATAAACATGGGTGTCCCGGCGGCCCCAAATTAGCGGGGTGAAAAATCTTGCAAGGGCAGCGGGCTTTGGTAGCATTGTGAACATAGGCGCGGGAAAGCGGCGCCGCAAAATTCAATTATGAAAATACGGACAAAGATTTTACTGTACATAATACTGCCGATTTTTTTTGCCGATTTGGCGATAACGGCTTTCAATTCGCTTTCTAATTACGAGACACTCAAGGCTATATCCGAATCCAAATTCATATCGGATACGGAATTGATAGCATCCCGAGTTTCTGCCGAAAACACCCGCGGAGTCGCGGTGTCGAAAACGGCGGCCGAGGGGGCGTCCGTGCTTTTCGGCAAAAGGCCCGAAAGCGTCGGGTTGATAAGGGACGTTCTTTTGGAGTTTCCCATGTATATAGGCGCGAGCGTCGGTTATGAAGTCAACGCAGACCTTGCCGATTTTAACACCGAACAGGGCTTGAAAAACTTGCGCGACGGCAAACCAGTTTCCGCCGACGGAGGCATAGATGCCTACGATTTTTCGCGCAATAAAACCTCGGTGTCCATGGACGAATGGATTGCCAAGTCGGAGGGGGGCAGATTCATCGCATATTGGTCGCGCGCAAAAGGCGAACTTAGTATCGAGCCTTTGATGAATATAGATACGGCGATGTACTCCGCGGGCCTTAGAAAAAAAATGGAGGCAGGCGACAAGGAGGCGTTTATCGTCACCGAGCCTTACCTGTACTCGAACAACGTCATGATGGTAGAGTACTCTGCCCCGATATTCCATGACGGGAAGTTTTCCGGACAGGTTGCTTTCGACCGTGATTTGGCGTCCATATCGTCGATGTTGGGTTCTATGAAAACCCTCAAGGGTGAGGACATATTTTTAATCAGTTCTCAGGGGAGGATAATATCTGCCACAAAAAACGAAAATTTGCGCACGCTTTCAATCGACGATCTGCTGACCGACGAATCAGGAAACTTCACAATGGCTTTGCTTCGCGACGAAAACGGCCAGCTGGTGCGCGACGATATGAATTCTGTGAAGGGCGACCTGTCGAAATATAAAACGACATACCGCGATATGCTGAAGGCGGCGTTCGAGGCGTCTAAAAATTCCATAATAATAGAAAGCATAGAAAAAAGCGTTTCCCGCTACCGCGACCCACAGACCTTAAAAACTTATTGCGTATCACAGAGCCTCATAAGGCCGGGGAATTGGGTCGTGGTGCACGTCGTGCCGGAGGAAGAACTTTTTGCGCCAATATACGCTTCCGTGTTCAGGGAACTTTGCGGAACGGCGGTTTTTCTGGCGGTAATGTTTTTGGCGCTTTACTTTTCCAAGGGAATGCTTTCGCGCATAGCCAGCTCGACGAGAATTGCGGAGGAGATAGCGCGCGGCAATTTCCGCATGGATATACAAAATTCCGAGACGTCCGCCGACGAAACAGGAAGGCTTTTGCGCGCGATGAACAGAATGGCTTCAAAGTTGCGCGCGCTTGTCTTGCAGATGAAATTTGCGAGTTTGAACATAGCCGACTCCACTGCTGACATAGAAAAGGCGTCGGAAAACTACGAGGAAAGCCTGAGGGATTTTCACGGCGGAGCTTCGTCGATTTTTGTGTCGATAAAGCAGATGAACGAAACGTCCCGGAACCTGTGCGATACTGCCGACGAACTTTCCGAAAGCGCGTCGGCTGGCGCCCTCATGGCGGGCGAGGGCAGGCGCCAGATATCGGAAATGGAATCGACTATGGGCGCGTTTTCGCGCAGCACCTCGGCGGTGTCGCGCAGGCTCGCAATCATAAGCGAGCGCGCCGCGAACATCAATACGGTTGTGACGGCTATATCAAAAGTCGCCGAAGAGACGAATCTGCTTTCTCTCAACGCCTCCATTGAGGCGGAAAAGGCAGGTTCGTACGGGGTAGGCTTTGCAGTGGTGGCGCGCGAAATAGGAAGGCTTGCAGAACAGACAGCCACCGCGGCGGAGGATATTGAAAGCATAGTAAAAGACATGCAAAGTGCTGTTGCGTCGGGCGTTTCCGAGATGGAAAAATTTGCCGAGGAAATACGCATCGGAGGCGCCGACATCGGACATATAATATCCTACATGGACGAAGTTGCGGCGAAAATGCAGTCGATAGCCCCCCAAATCGAAAGGCTGTCGGCTGGCGTGCAGTCGCAACGCATGGATTTGGCAAAGGTAGGCGACTCGATGTCAGGCCTCGGGGACATCCTGAAAAAGGCATCATCCTTATTGCGCGACGTGTCCTCAAGCAGGGCGCAACTGCGAGAGTCTGTAGGCAAGCTTGCCGGCGAAATTTCGATGTTCGACATCGATTCAAAGGGGAATTCGTGATATGTTTGCCCTGACTTTCATGGCGGGCGGAAAGGCCTACGGCTTGGACTTGAAAAACGTCCTAACGGTTTTGCCAGCATTCGATTTGAATCCGGACAATTCACACCCGCTTCCCTTCGTGGGCTGGCATGGCGACGGGAAGAACAGGGTGCCGGCGTTCGATTTGAATTTTGCTATTACTTCAAAGCCTGCCATGCGGCTTTTCGGAACGAGGCACATATTGGCGAGCGTGGATTTCGGCGGAGCGCGCCTGAAAATCGCGTTGATAGCCGAACGCGTTTCCCAGGTTTTGGAGTTTCCCGACCCGGAAATTTCCGGCGAAGACACGCGGGTTTTTATAACCGCCCGTTCTGGAAATGAATCTGTGGAGATTGTAAATCTTGAAAAAATTTTAGACGGGAGTCTATTCGAATATGAAGCCTGAAAACGCGCGCGTAAGATGCTGGAATTCGGAGGGGATATGGGGAGACTCCACCTGCGAAAAACTTTTGGAGGCCATACATTGCGCGAATTGCCCCGTGTATTCGGACGCCTCAAAAGAGCTGTTCGAAAGAAAAATTCCCGCCGAGTATTTCGACGAATGGGCGGAGGGGGTTGAACATGCGCACGGGATATCAGCCTCCACAGGGGGACGCCTGTTCGTGTTCGGTTTGTGCGGCCGCCTTTTCGCGCTGCCGGCAAGATCCGTATCGGAGGTCGCGACGATGCGAATGGTTCACGGAATACCGTTTAGGCGCGACGCGTCTGTGGCGGGGATAGCCAACATAAACGGAGAGCTTGTCTTGACGGTCGATTTGGCTAATCTGTTTTCCTTGCCGGAGTGCGGGGAAAAGAGGAAGTGCATTGTAGTCTGCGCTTCCTCAAGCGATCGTTTTGCGTTTACTGCCGACTTCGCAAAGGGCGCAGCATCTCCGGACGCAGCTTCGCTTTCCGATGCCGACCCTTCCGATCCGTGGTATGTGGGCAAAAAATTCAAGTGCGGCGGCGAAGATGCCGTTCTTATAGATTTTGAAATTCTTTTGGGCGCAATCACAAAAAGGAAATTATGAAAAAAGACCAATTCATGCTCGACCTTTTCGTGAGGGAGTCGCGCGCGCAATGTCGGACTTTGGAGGAACTTTTGTCGGGGCGCGTCGGGACTCAGGAGGGAGCGCGGGCGGCAAGTGCGCTTAGGGGCGCGGCGCGCATGCTAGGATTTTTAAAATACGCCTCTGTATGCGAAAAAATCGAGGATTTCTTGCACAGGGCTGAGGGGGCAGGCAAATTTAACTCATCGTTTTCTTTTGCAGTCGGCGTTTTGGCGGAGATAGCGCACGCGGGAATAGACGATGCGGAGTCGCGGATATCTGAGGCAGACCCTAAATTCGACGAGATTCTGAAATCCGACTTTCGCGCCGAAGATCAGCCTGCCCAAAGCCAGTCGCCGGCCGCGCCAGGCGCTCCGGCGGACAGGCTTCCGGCGATAGACGCGTCCATGAAGGCGATTTTTATGGAGGAGGTGGGCAACCAGCTCGCATCGCTTTCCGACACGCTCGTGGAGCTTGAGGACGATTTTTCAAACCCTCAAAAGCTCGAAAAACTTATGCGCGCAAGCCACAGCCTAAAAGGGGCCGCGCGCGTAGTGGGGCTCGGCGACATAGTCTCGTTCATGCACCAGATGGAAAACTGCTTTTCTGCGGCTCAAAACGCAAAAATAGCCATAAGTTCGGATTCCCTCGACTCTCTGCTCGATTGCGCGGATTTTATCGGCGATTTGCGCGACTGCGGATTCGAGACGATGAACCGCTCGCGTTTTGGGGAGTTAATGGGGCAGCTGCGCGAAATAGAGGCCGGGCGCACTCCGAAGCGGTGGCCGAACAGGCCTCCGGCAAGGCAGCCCGCACAAAAAAAGGCAGGAAGAAACGACTCGTTCATAAGGGTTTCGGCGAAAAGCTTAAGTTCGCTTATGGAGCTTGCAGCCGAGATTCTTATAGAAAACAGGCGCGTCGAATTGTACAGGGAGTCTGCCGCGTCCATGAAGGATTTGCAGGAACAGGCTGTGCGGCAGCTCGAAAGCGCGATGAATTCGCTCGAGGGAACGCGCGGCTCTGACGCGGCTATGGCGAGGTTGGAGCAGCTAAGAAAATCGATGCGCTCCCTTGTGGACGACTCGCGCGCGCAGATGGACGCGCTCGGAGAATATTCGCGCCGCAACGTTATGCTTTCAGACAGGCTATACACGGAGGTTCTTGCAAGCAGAATGCGTCCGTTCTCCGACGGCATTACGGCGTTTCCGAGAATGGTTCGCGATCTCGCAAAGGAATCGGGAAAGAAAATTTCTTTTGAAATACGCGGTAAGGACGTTCCGGTGGACCGGGACGTCCTGGAAAAACTCGAGGCTCCGATTACACAGCTCATACGAAACGCGTGCGACCACGGCATAGAGCTTCCCGAGGTGAGGGCGGCGCGAGGCAAGCCGCCTGCGGGGAAAATAGCTCTGAGCGCATGGCATTCGGCCGGGTTTCTGATGCTCCAGCTAAGCGACGACGGCGCGGGGCTCGACGAGGTTAAAATCAGGTCGAGGATATTGGAGAAAAATCTCGTGTCTCCGGAAATACTCGAGAAAATGCCGGCCGACGAGCTTTTCGAATTTCTTTTTCTGCCGAATTTCACAACAAAAGACGGAGTCACGCAACTTAGCGGGAGGGGTGTGGGGCTCGACGTCGTGCAGTCGATGATGAGGGAGGTCGGCGGAAGGATTTCTGTTTCCACGACGCCGGGCGGCGGCGCGACTTTTACAATGAGGCTTCCGATTACGCGCTCGGTCATAAAGGCGCTCACGGTAAACATAGGGGGCGAGCCGTACGCATTTCCCCTCGGGCGGATTTATAGAACCGTTAAGCTTTCCCATTCGGACGTATCGCCGGAAAACGGGGCAAGTTTCTTCGAATATGAGGGCAGAAAAGTCAAGCTGCTTTCCGCATACGAAGTGTTGGGGTTCGGACGCATGCCTCCGCGCCGTTCAGACGATATTTACGCGGTGGTTGCGGCAAACAAGGGGGACGTTTTTGCGTTTGAAGTCGACGGCCTTCCAAACGAGGTCGAGCTTGTGGTGAGGCCGCTTCACGCAAATCTCGGGAAAATTCCGTGCATATCGGCGGCCTCGCTCGGGGACGACGGCCTTCCGGTTCTAATAATCGATGTCGAAGACCTCATGGCCAACGCCGAGAAATTGTCGGCGCGCGGCGTTTCGGAGGCGGAATATGAAAAAAGCTCCGACGCCGTAAAAATAAAGAAGATTTTGGTGGTGGACGATTCGGCCACCGTGCGCGAGACGCAGCGCAAGATTTTAGCCGGGGCGGGGTACGCGGTCGATACCGCCGTTGACGGCATGGACGGCTGGAATTCGTTCCGGCTTTCCGACTACGACATAGTGGTCAGCGACGTCGACATGCCGCGAATGACGGGTTTTGAGCTCGTTGAAAGGATAAGGAAGGCGAATTCGTCCGTCCCCGTGGTGATAGTTTCATATAAGGACAGGTCGGAAGACCGAGCGCTCGGGAAGGCCGCGGGGGCCAACGCCTACCTTACAAAAAGCAGCTTTCAGGACGATTCGTTTTTGCGCACAATAAGGTCTCTTTTAAAGTAGAGTCTTGACAAAAAACCGCGCTTTAAGATACATAGAATATTTTACAAATTAAATCTACCGGAGTGGAAATGGCTGATTTTACCGTATTATCCATGAAGTGGGGAACCAAGTACGGGGCGGAGTATGTCAACCGCCTATACAATATGGTTTCGCGCAATATGACCCTGCCGTTTAAGTTCGTCTGTTTTACCGACGACACAGGGGGGCTCGACAGCCGCATAGACGCCAGACCTCTTCCGGAAATGGATTTGCCGCCGGATAAGGAGCGCGGTTGGCGCAAACTGTCCACATTCAGAGACGACATCGGCCTCGACGGCCGCGTGTTATTCCTGGACCTCGATACGGTCATTGTCGGAAACATAGACGACTATTTCAAGATAGAGGGTGACTTTTTTGTCATCGAGCATTGGCGCCCGTCGAAAAAACACGGGATTGGCGAGACGGGCGTGTACCGTTTTGAAGCAGGCAAAGAGCGCTTTTTGTACGACTACTTTATGTCGCACATGGACGAAGTTAAGAAAAACTACCGCCACGAACAAGCATACGTGACAGACGTCATTTCAAAGGCGGGGAGGCTCAAATTTTGGCCTAAAAAATGGATGCCGAGCTTTAAGTACAACTGCATGCGCCCGTTTCCGCTTTGCTTCTTTTCGGATCCGATTTTGCCCGAAGGCGCAAAAATGGTGGTTTTTCACGGAAATCCGACGCCCGACCAGGCTATGGCGGGAAAAACCAGGGGAATTAAAAAATTTGTCAGGTACGTTCGGACGCCTAAATGGCTCGGGGAACACTGGAGATAAACAATATGAAAAAGAGAATATTGGTGCTTGCCCCGCACAACGACGACGAAACACTCGGCGCCGGAGCCACAATGGCGAAGCATGTATCGAGAGGCGACGACGTTTTCGTGTCGGTTTTGACTTCCATCGGCGACGACAATCCCGTGATGAAGCCCAACAAGCCCGAGATACGAGCGGAAACGAAAGAGGCCATGGAGATTCTCGGCGTGGACTACAAAAACGTGATATACAGGGATCTTCCGAACGTTCTGCTGAACGACGAACCGATGTATAAGGTCAACAGGGTGGTGGTCGATGTAATCAAGGAGGTCGAACCCGACATTCTCTACATTCCGTTTATAAACGATCTCCATAAGGACCACCGCGAAATAGTTTACGCCGCGCAGGTGGCCGCGCGCACATGCACCGAATTCGGCAGAAAAATCAAGGAGGTTTTAATGTACGAGACTCTCTCCGAAACACATTGGAATATCGAATGCGTTGAGGGCGGATTTCTCCCGAATGTTTTTAACGAAATTTACGACTTTTTAGATTTAAAGCTTAAAGCAGTGCAGGCGTACAAGAGCCAGCTGAAATATTTTCCGGACGTCCGCAGCATAGAGGCTTTAAAGTCGCTGGCGATAGTGCGCGGCGCAATTTCGGGCATGAGGGCGGCCGAGGCGTTCATGCTTGTGCGCAGGCTGATGTATTAGCATATTGCCGGCCTGTGGGCTGCCTGCGGCGCGGGCGGGGTGTAGGCAAAAATGTTGCCGCGCGCCTTTGGCTTATCTGCGGGCGTTTCAAGGCGCCTTAAAATGCGGTTTTTGCCCTGTTGTAAGCGGCACCGCACTATAATTAAATATGTCACTACGTGCGGGGGCCTTGGGCGGGAGGTATGGCAAACAGTTTTTTGCTGATTTGCGGTGTCGTGTTGTGGTATCGCGCCGGATATAAATCGCACCGGGGCGGGCAGGGAAATTTGCCGGGCGGGGCAACATTTGTTTTTTGGAACGGCTTTTATTGCGCTTTTATAGTTTGGGGAGGGGGAATATCAAGCGGGATAATCTGCCGGTGTGGGACATGTTTTGCCAAAAAGTGTGACATAATGTCGCATAGATTTTTCAAAACGCTTTCGGGTCAATTAAAATATATTTACAAGTGTTTAATAATTAATCATGTCCGATTGCCTTTTCAAACTGGCATAAAGCATGCTTTAGAAAATGGCATATGAGTAAAATATTAGGCATTGACTTAGGAACTACAAATTCCTGCATGGCGGTAATGGAAGGCGGAGAAAGCACCGTTATCCCCAATCGTGAAGGTGGAAGAACCACGCCTTCCGTTGTTGCATTTACAAAATCGGGTGAAAGACTGGTCGGTCAGGCTGCGAAGCGTCAGGCTATTACCAATCCTACAAACACGATTTTTTCGGCAAAGCGCCTCATAGGGCGGAAATTTTCGGAAGTGCAGAAGCTTGCAAGCGAGCTTCCGTACAAGGTTGTGGAGGGCCCGAACGGCGCGGCCATGATAGAGTGCCAGGTAGGCGGGAAGACCGAAAGGTTTTCTCCGGAACAAATTTCTGCTATGGTTCTTCAACAGCTGAAGGCCGACGCGGAATCGTATCTCGGCGAAAAAATAACGGAGGCGGTAATAACTGTGCCGGCGTACTTTAACGACGCCCAAAGACAGGCCACGAAAGATGCCGGAACCATTGCCGGCCTCGACGTAAAAAGAATTATAAACGAACCCACCGCGGCTTCTCTCGCCTACGGGCTCGACAAGAAGAACGACGAGACGATTGCCGTTTACGACTTGGGCGGAGGCACATACGATATCTCCATTCTCGAGATAGGCGACGGCGTGTTTGAAGTGAAAGCCACCAACGGCGACACGCAGTTGGGCGGCGACAACTGGGACGCTGCCATAATGGATTGGCTGATAGATTCCTTTAAGAAGGATACGGGGATAGATTTGCGCAACGACCCGATGGCTCTCCAAAGATTGAAAGAGGAGTCGGAAAAGGCGAAAATAGCGCTTTCTTCGGCGCAGGAAACCGACATCAATCTGCCGTTTATCACGGCGGACGCCTCCGGGCCAAAACACTTGAACGTGAAGCTTACGAGGGCTAAGCTCGAGCAGCTTACGGACGGGCTTGTCAATAGGACGGTAAAGCCGTTCGACGATTGCCTGCGCGACGCCGGGCTTTCAAAATCCGACATTGACGAACTCGTTCTTGTCGGGGGAATGACCCGCATGCCGAAAGTTGTTGAGATAGCCGACCATTTGGCGGGCAAAGAGGCGCATAAGGGAGTCAATCCGGACGAGGTTGTCGCGCGCGGCGCGGCTATTCAGGGCGGTGTCTTGCAGGGCGATGTTCGCGACGTTTTGCTTTTGGACGTCACTCCGCTGACCCTTTCGATAGAGACCGCCGGCGGCGTATCGACTCCCATGATAGAACGCAATACGACCATACCCAAAAAGGCTTCCCAGATTTTCTCCACTTATTCCGACAACCAGACGGCCGTCGACATAAGGGTTCTGCAGGGAGAGCGTCCGATGGCGCGCGACAACAAGCTCATCGGAAACTTCAGGCTTGACGGCATCGCTCCGGCCCCGCGCGGATTGCCACAGATTGAGGTGACGTTCGATATAGACGCCAACGGCATACTCAATGTGTCGGCAAAGGATAAAAGCACCGGCAAGGAGCAGAAAATCACCATTACAAACAGTAGCGGCTTAAGTAAGGACGAAGTCGAAAAACTCCGCAAGGAGGCCGAACTGCACGCAGCCGAGGACGCCATGCGCAAGGAGACGGCCGAGGCCAGAAACGAGCTCGACAACGTAATATATCAAACCCAAAAGCAGATTGGCGAAAACGGGGCAAACATTCCGGTTGACGCGAAGCAGGCTCTTGAAAACGAGATTACCGCCGCAAAGCAGGTTCTCGACAAGTCCGACGCCACGAAAGACGAGCTTAAGGGGGCGGTTGAAAAGCTGATGGCCTTGTTGCAGGCGAATGCGCAGCACATGCAGCAGGCGGCCCAACAGGGACAGCAGTCCGACTCTCAACAGGCGTCCGGCGGCGCGGCCCAGCAGCAGCACAACGGCCCGGTTGACGCGGATTTCGAGGTTGTCGACGACGACAAGCCGCACAATTCGTAAAATCAATTTGGCGCACTCTCTGCGGTTTTTACAATCGCAGAGGCGCTTTTGGCTTTTCAAAAGGCCAATGATTGGCATAATGGAAAAACTTTTTACTATCATAACTAACAAAAGAACAATATATGGCAAAAGTAAAAATCCAACCCCTCGGTGACAGAGTGCTTGTAAAGCAAAACGAGGAAAAAGAACAAATCAAGGGCGGAATCATTATTCCTGACGCCGCCAAAGAAAAATCGCAAGAAGCTACGGTTGTGGCGATAGGCAGCGGAAAATTGGACTCCGACGGCAAACGCCTTCCATTTGAAGTAAAAGTCGGCGACAACGTTCTCATATCGAAGTACGGCGGAACCGAAGTTTCAATAGGCGACGAGAAATTCGTGCTTTTGCGCGAGGACGACATCGTTGCGATACTTAAATAACAACAAACATCATAATTATATAGTTTATGGCTAAACAAATCATATTCGACGAAGCGGCCCGTAAGAAAATTCTGAACGGCGTCACAATACTTTCAAAAGCGGTAAAATCCACGCTTGGCCCGAAGGGAAGGAATGTCGTTATCGACAAGAAATACGGCGCTCCCGTAATAACAAAGGACGGCGTGACAGTCGCCAAGGAAATCGACCTTGAGGATCCCTTTGAAAACATGGGCGCCCAAATGGTGAAAGAGGTCGCCAACAAAACCTCGGACAACGCCGGTGACGGCACGACGACGGCAACGGTTCTTGGAGAGGCGATTTACCGCGAAGGCCTGCGCAATGTGGCGGCCGGCTCCAACCCGATTTTCCTCAAGCGAGGCATAGACAAGGCCGTGGAAGTAGCGGTTAAGGAGCTTGCCAAGAATTCAAAACCCGTCAAAGACAGCGGTGAAATTCGGCAGGTCGCGACGGTTTCCGCCAATTGGGACAGCGAAATTGGCAACATCATAGCCGAGGCCATGGACAAGGTCGGCAAAGACGGCACAATCACTGTCGAGGAGGCAAAGTCGATCGACACGACTCTCGAAGTCGTAGAAGGCATGCAGTTCGACAAGGGCTATTTGTCGCCTTATTTTGTCACCAATACCGACACGATGGAGTGCGTTCTTGAAAACGCGTACATACTCGTTCACGAAAAGAAAATATCCAACCTTACCGAACTGTTGCCGATACTGCAGGCAGTCGCTAAAACGGGCAAGCCGTTGATGATTATAGCCGAAGACGTAGAAGGCGAAGCGCTCGCGGCACTTGTGGTTAACAAGTTGCGCGGCATGTTAAACGTCTGCGCGGTAAAGGCTCCCGGATTCGGCGACCGCCGCAAGGCAATGCTCGAGGATATAGCAATTCTTACGAATGCGCGCTGCATCACGGAAGATTTGGGCTTGAAACTCGAAAACCTCCAGCTGGCCGACCTCGGCAAGGCGAAGCGCATCACGGTTTCAAAGGAAAATACGACTATCGTTGAAGGAGCGGGGAAATCCGCGGATATTCAGGGCCGCGTAAAGCAGCTCCGCAAGGCCATAGAGGAAACCACTTCCGACTACGACCGCGAAAAACTTCAGGAGCGTTTGGCAAAGCTCGCCGGCGGAGTCGCCGTCATCAACATCGGCGCCGCTACGGAACCCGAAATGAAGGAAAAGAAGGCGCGCGTTGACGACGCCCTGCACGCAACCCGTGCGGCAGTCGAAGAGGGCATCAGCGCCGGCGGTTCGGTGGCTCTCCTGCGTACGGCCAAGGCTATAGACGCGCTCCATCTTGAAGGCGACGAGGCTGTCGGAGCTCAAATTGTGCGCCGCGCAATCGAGGCGCCATTGCGTCAGCTTTGTGAAAATGCGGGCGAAGAGGGCGCGCTTGTCGTTAAAGAAGTTCTCAACGCCAAGGGCGGCTGGGGATACAATGTCGCAACGGGCAAATTCGAGGACCTTATCAAGGCGGGCGTTGTCGATCCGACCAAGGTCACGCGTTCGGCCCTTCAGAACGCGGCAAGCGTCGCAGGCCTGCTGTTGACGACAGAGTGCATGATTACGGACAAGCCCGAAGAAAAACCGGCCCCCGCGGGAGATCCCTCGATGGGCGGTATGGGCGGCATGATGTAATCATTCCCTGATATTTCCGAAAGCGCGCATATGCGCCCGAGTAGGTAAAGGCGGGAAACCTCAAAGGTTTCCCGCTTTTTTATTTATGGTCGATTAAATATTTGAAAAATATTATTATTTTTTATAAATCGGTTTTATGAGGCATATCACTGTGTTTTTTGTGTCGCTTATTCTTTCTTTTCAAATTTATGCGACCGAACAAATACCCGACAGGCTCTTATGGAACGGAAAAACATATCTAATCGGTTCGTACCAGTATCCGTTCGAAAAATTCGGGCAAATAAAAAAGGTAAAGGAAAGGAATCCCCGTGTTTCAACGGCGCTCTGGCGGCGTTATGTGGCTGAATTTGAAATTGTAAACGGCAAGCTTGTTTGCAAAAGGCTTTTTGACGGAAAGCAGCCGGACGGCGGAGGGGATTTTTGCGGGGACATTATCGGGGACGGCATATTTTGCGATTGGTTTTCGGGAAAAAACATTAAATTAATCGAGATGCGCCCTTCTTATAGCGCATTTTTTCTGGAAGAAAAAAGTTATGTCTTAAACGTCAAAAACGGTATGGCAGAAGTCGTTTTGGCGAGGGAAATGCCCGAAATAAGAATGTCGCATGAAGACAAGGTGCGCAGGGGGAAAACTCCGTACGATCCTAAGTCGGACAATTTGCAAAGTTGGTTCGAACTCGGATATCTCATGTTCCGTCCTAAGAATTTCGAATACGACGGTTGGTCGGATATCGATATTTGCAAAAGCATACTGCAAAGCCGGAAAGTTAAAACTCGCGGCATTTTGCAATATTGCAAAAAACTAAAAGACGGCACATGGTCGGCGGTTCTTTATCTGCCGGCAACGCGCACGTCTCCTAAGGCTTATTTGGTGATTGGATGCCCGTTTGACTGCTCCAAGTTTTTAAAAAGGGCCGTTGAGGCTGAAATAGAAAATCCGCTAAGGGTATCGGCAGCCATAGCGTCCTTGCGCGAATTGAAAAAGAGCGAAAGCATCCACAATGCCGGCGGTAAGAGAATCGCGCCGGACGATTATAAAGCGCGGGGCGAATTTACGGATAATTTAAAAAAATTGTACGCAAAAATACAAAAGGGATCGATAGACGAGTCGAAGCTTTCAGTCAAATTTTCCGTTAACATGGGCAATATATCATTGATTGTAAAGTATCCGGAAATCGGAACTCCTTTATACAGTGAATATTTGTTTTTAAACGGCATACGGCAAAATTGTTTCGATATCGAGATGTTTTATCCCGATACGACTCTTAAATGCGCCTCTTTTGAACTGCGCATATCGTTTAATTTTCACAATACGCCCACCCCAGATTTCGATTCGCTTGAAAATTGGAAAATGCCGAAGATAGTGTCGCTTGGGGGCATTGAGTTGTGGCGTTTTGAAAACGAAAAGAACAAAGTCCTTAAATTCATTACATCTCCATTGCAGGATTTAAAAAAAATTGCCGAAGATATGACGGATACGGAGGCGCTTAATGCCTTGCAGGTGTTGTCGTTTATGCGCGCGAACGCCGACGAGACTGGAAGGGAACGCATTGTGGAGATTTCGCGCCGGATAAAAGACGTGGACTTTAGAAAGCACCCTGATTTTGCGCATCTGCTTTCCTGGGCGGTGGATTTTAATTGCGGAAGGGATACGGCAAAAATATACGCCGCAAAATTGGCCGAATTTATCGGGCATGAATCGGAATTCAACGGCGCATTTATAGATTCCTGCGATTTTGAGAATGCCGCCACAAGGAGGGAGGTCGCAAGAAAGGTCTATTCCCGCATACTCAATAAACTTGCGAATAAAAAAAGATAATTTTCAGGGAACGCCGACGCTGGAATGCGCCCGCCGTGGCGTATAAAATAGGCCGCTTAAAAAAACATGTGCGAATTTATCCGGTATCGCATGTGTTCAGTGTTGCGTATCGGATAAAGCGCGGATTTTATAAAAAAGATTTCTAATATTTTAAGCGGAGATGAAAGAGGGCGCCCTTTCACATTGCGCAGACATATGCGTCCATGTGGAACCGGCGGTCGCGCATGCAGATGGCGGGTCGCAAACGGACGGTATTGCGCTTATTGCACGGGTTTCACATTTTAATGTGGCTAAGCTTGGCATAAATAGTGGTGTAGATGTTGCGTACGCTTATTGCGCGGGTTTGTGGGATTTTTGCGCATTTAAAATTCCGTGCGTCTTGCCCTTCGCATAGCCAGGCGATTTCAATAAAAAAGCCGCCGTTTAAACGGCGGCTTTTTGCGGTTGGTAAACCTAAAGCTTATTGACCTTGCGCGGCAAGCTGTTTTGCTTTCGCTACGGCATAGTCGCGGTTCATTTTTGCGATGAAATCAAGCGTTATGCCTTTGGGACATACCGCCTGGCATTCGCCGTAATTCGAGCAGTTGCCGAATCCAAGCTCGTCCATTTTTTCGACCATGGCAATCGTGCGCCTGTCTTTTTCCGGGGCGCCCTGCGGCAGATAGTTCAGGTGGGAAACTTTCGCCGCCGTAAACAGCATAGCTGACGCGTTCGGGCAGGCCGCAACGCAGGCTCCGCAACCTATGCAAGCCGCTGCATCCATAGCCTTCTCTACGGTGTCTTTGGGTATAAGCACGGCGTTCGCGTCCTGCGGAGCGCCAGTGCGCACCGATATGTATCCGCCTGCTTGTTGTATTTGGTCGAGAGCTTCGCGCGATACGACGAGGTCTTTCTTTACGGGGAACGGCCCAGCGCGCCACGGCTCGACGATAATTGTGTCGCCGTCCTTGAACTTGCGCATATGCAGTTGGCATACGGTTGTTTCCCGTTCCGGACCGTGCGGAACACCGTTTATGACCATTGAGCACATGCCGCAAATTCCTTCGCGGCAGTCGTGGTCGAAAACTATGGGTTCTTTGTCCTGCGCTACAAGCTGTTCGTTGAGTATGTCGAACATTTCGAGGAAGGAGCTGTCTTCGCTTACATTATCGACAGTGTAGGTCTCAAAACGACCCTTTGCCTTCTCGTTTTTTTGCCTCCAAATTTTAAGATGTACTTTCATTTGTATTCCGAAATTTTAGATTATTTGTACGAGCGGACGACGGGCTTTACTTCGTCGTGCGTGATGGGTTCCTTTAATAGTTTGGGCGGGTTGCCTTCACCGTCGTAGAGCCATACGGCTGCGTAAGAATATTCGGCGTCGTTGCGCTTGGCTTCGCCGTCCTCCGTCTGGTGCTCAATGCGGAAATGCGCGCCGCAGCTTTCGCGCCTTTCAAGGGCGTCGCGCACCATGACCTCGGCAAATTCGAGGAAGTCCGCCACGCGTCCTGCGCGTTCAAGCTCGGTGTTGAGGGTGTTTTCCTCGCCGACTACCTTGACGTCTTTCCAGAACTCCGCGCGAAGCTGCGGTATGAGTTCCAAGGCCTTTTTCAGGCTTTCTTCGGATCTCGCCATTCCGCAGTATTCCCACATGATTTTTCCAAGCTTCATGTGGAAATGGCGCGGACTTTGCGTGCCTTTTACGCTCATGAGCTTTTTAATTTGGTCGCGGACATTCTTTTCAGCATCCGCAAATTCCGGACGGTCGGTCGAAATCTTTTGCGCGCCGACCCTTGCCAGATAGTTTGGAAGGGTGTACGGTATTACATAATATCCGTCCGCCAAACCCTGCATGAGAGCCGAAGCGCCCAAGCGGTTCGCGCCGTGGTCGGAGAAGTTCGCCTCGCCGAGGACAAACAGGCCGGGTATCGTACTTTCGAGGGTGTAATCGACCCATAGGCCGCCCATCGTGTAGTGCGATGCCGGATATATGCGCATCGGAGTTTCGTAGGCGTTTTCCCCTGTTATGCGCTCGTACATGTCGAACAGATTGCCGTATTTTTCCTTTACGGTCTTCAAGCCGTCGCGCTGTATGGCGTCGGCGAAATCGAGATAGACCCCGCGCCTTTCGCCGTTTACTGCCGGACCGACGCCGCGGCCGTCGTCGCACGCCTCTTTCGCCGCGCGGGACGAGATGTCGCGCGGGGCGAGATTGCCGAATGACGGATATTTTCTTTCAAGATAGTAGTCCCTGTCTTCCTCAGCTATTTCCGACGGTTTTTTCGCGCAGTCAGAGGCTTTTTTGGGAACCCACACCCGGCCGTCGTTGCGCAGGGATTCGCTCATGAGGGTCAGCTTGCTCTGCTGGTCGCCGTGCTGCGGAATGCAGGTCGGGTGGATTTGCGTAAAGCACGGATTTGCAAAACCGGCCCCGCGCTTGTAGCAGCGGTATGCCGCTGTCACGCTGCAGCCCTGCGCGTTTGTTGAAAGGTAAAATACGTTTCCATATCCGCCCGTGCAAAGCAGAACGGCGTCGGCGGCGTATCTTTCGATTTCTCCGGTCAAAAGGTTGCGGACTATGATCCCCTTTGCGGACCCGTCTATCTTTACAAGGTCGAGCATTTCGCGGCGCGTGTACATTTTGACTTTGCCAAGCTCGATTTGCCTTTCGAGAGCAGAATACGCGCCGAGAAGCAGCTGCTGCCCGGTTTGCCCGCGCGCGTAGAACGTGCGGCTTACCTGAGCGCCCCCGAACGAGCGGTTGGCAAGAAGGCCGCCGTATTCGCGCGCGAACGGGACGCCCTGCGCCACGCACTGGTCTATGATGTGCACGCTGACTTCGGCGAGCCGGTAAACATTGGCTTCGCGCGAGCGGAAGTCTCCGCCTTTTACCGTGTCGTAGAACAGGCGGTATATGCTGTCTCCGTCGTTCTGGTAGTTCTTGGCGGCGTTGATGCCGCCCTGGGCGGCTATGGAGTGGGCCCTCCTCGGGCTGTCCTGATAGCAGAAACAGGATATGTTGTAGCCTTGTTCCGCCAGGCTCGCCGCGGCGCTCGCTCCCGCGAGGCCGCTTCCCACAACTATTACGTGGTATTTTCTGCGGTTCGACGGGTTTACAAGTTTTGCGTGGAATTTAAAGTTAGACCATTTTTCCGATATGGGGCCCTCAGGAATTTTTGAATCCAAATTCATAACGTTTCCCTTCAATTTTATTTTTTGACGGCTGATTTGCAGCCTTCCTTAAGAAAGTCGTAATTTATAAAGATTTCTCCCTTGCCGCTCTTTAAAGCGTCGAATTGCTTGTTGATCTGCGCCACCGGAAGAATCTGGCAATCGGTGTATTTTGATACCAAAACCGCTATCGGGTTTATCGAAAAGCCGAGCGCTATGACCGCACAGTACGCGAGAGCCACAGCGTTAAGGCGATAGCGCCATGTCTCGTTGCGGAATCCGACGCTCTGGAACATGCTGCTGACCCCGTGGGACAGGTGGAAGCCTATTACAACCATGGAGAAAATATAGGCTATCGAAACCCACGGATTTGAAAATCCGAGAACGAGCATGGCGTAAACGTCGTGAATGGTTTTGCCCTCATACATTCCGGATGTGGCTTTCCATTCGAGAAGCTTGAACGACGGATCCAAATTTAGGACGGTGTAGTGCAGAATGTGTATGACCGCAAATATTGCTATTATTGTCCCGGAGAAAATCATGGTTCTTGCCGCGAATGTGGACGCCTGGCTTTTCTTTACGGAATAGCGCTGGGGGCGAGACTTGTTGTTTTCTATAACGAGCATGTATGCCGTCAGCAGGTGCAGCACAAGACATGCCCCAAGAGAAAGTCTGAAGCCCCAGAGTATCTCCCACGGAAGAGTCTGGAGAAAGTTTGCGTACGCGTTGATGGCGTGTGGGCCGCCTTCCAACGTCTGTAAGTTGCCGAGCATGTGAACCAGCAGGAATGAAGCCAGTACGAAGCCCGTGACAGCCATCACAAATTTTTTCATTAGCGATGACATCAGTGATTTTTTCAAGTTTCCCATGATTTTGTTTTACAGGTTACAATTAATTAAAAATGGAAGTCTTGAATAAGGCAAAATTGGCCTTTTCTTTCAACATTATTTTAAAATTTTTTCGCCTTTGCTATCCGCGTTGCGGCCGGCAATAGAATTTTTTTTGCATGATGCTTATAATTATATTGATGGATAATCGTATTGCTTGGGGGCCTTTAGGGTTTTTTTCTTGAAAATGGCAATTTGTTTTCACAAAAATGAAATTTGAACGTTGGTATTTATATTTTCTATTGAACTTAAAACAAGGAATGTTTTGCATATGAGAAAATTTGTATATTTTCTTGGGATATTTTCCGTTTTTTTGTGTGCAATTAAGGGAGAGGCGGCTGTAAAAAAACCGCCCGAAGGCTTTGAAAAGTCGGTAATATACCAGATATTATTGCCGTCGTTTACCCAGGAGGGCACGCTGAATAAAGCGGCGGAAATGTTGCCTTACATAAAGTCTCTCGGGGTAAACATCGTGTATTTGTGCCCGATTGCGGAACACGACGACCATGCGGATTTGAAGTTTTGGAGCCAAAGGCAAAAGGCTTCAAGGACCAACAATCCGAAAAACCCGTATAGAATTAAGGATTATTTCAAGGTGGAGGCCGATTACGGCACTCCTTCCGATGTGAAGAATTTTGTGGAAAAGGCCCACGGCCTCGGATTAAAGGTAATATTCGACCTCGTATACTACCACTGCGGCCCGGGGGCGGTTTTTTTGAAAGACAATCCGGATTTTGTAATGCGCAATCCCGACGGTTCTTTTTATACGGGAGAGTGGTGTTTCCCGCGTTTGAATTTTAAGAATGAAAAATTGCGCCAATATTTAATCTCCAATATGGAGCATTATGTAAAGGAGTACGGCGCGGACGGATTTCGCACCGATGTGGGAGCTATGGTTCCGCCGGATTTCTGGGAGGAGGCATATGGGAGCCTGATAAAATTGAACCCAAAGCTGATTATGATAGAGGAGAGCGAGAGGCCGTCGGCTCTCGAGAAGGTTTACGACGCCATATACGAAGTTATGTGGCAGCGCAGAACTATAGAAGTTTTTCACGGGAAAAAGCCGGCTTCCATTCTTAGGGAGCGCTGGGAAAATTTCAGCCGTGGGCTTCCAAATGGCGGGAAAGTCCTTCGTGCCATGGAAAACCACGATTTTGCAAACGGCCCGTTCAGAAAGCGTTGTGAGCTCCGCTTCGGATATCGCGGAATGGACGCAGTAATGGTCATGAATTTTACTCTCGACGGCATACCGTTTATATACAGCGGAAACGAATTCGCCGACGATGCCCCCATGACGATTTTTTCAAACAGGCGCCACGGCAGATATTTCGTAGAATGGGCCAACATGCTTACCGAACAGGGAAAACGCAGAATGGATTTGGTCAAAGAACTTATAAAACTCCGCCAGGATCCCGTCTTCAACAGCGGCGAGACTAAATGGATAGACAACGACAAGCCTGATACCGTTCTTTCATATTCCCGCGCCATGGGGGGCGAAAGCGCTCTCATAGTGATTAACGCCGGCGATTCCGCCGAGAAAACGGAAGTCGCTTTCGATGCCGGAGACTTCAACGAGATTCTCAGTTTCGGGACAAAATTCCATGCCGTTGGGGGCAAGTCGGTTTTTGAGATGGAGCCGAAAGGATTTGCCGTGCTAAAAGGCAGCAAATAAGGGCCTTTTGTCCTCCGCATGCGCGCCGAGATATATGCTTACGGGCTTTAGGCGCATTGCAAAAATCGGTTTTTAAGCCGAAAAATGCTTTTAATTTGCAAAAATTCCGCCATATTAATTTCAGTTATGGAACTTAATTATAAAGGGAAAACCGCCTTTGTAAGCGGGGCGGGCAGGGGAATAGGCAAAGCCGTGGCTTTGGAGCTGGCAAAAGCCGGTTGCACGGTTTTGTGCATAAGCAAAAACATATCGTCATGCGGGAAGGTTGCCGACGAAATCAACGCTTCCGGCGGCAGGGCAGAGGCGTGGGCTTTCGACGTTTCCAAACCGGCCGAGGTAAAGGACGCATGCTCGCACATTCTTGAAAAATACAGCGCGGTTGACATCATAGTAAACAACGCCGGAATAACGCGCGACAACCTTTTAATGAGAATGTCCGACGAGGAGTGGGACGATGTAATATCCACAAATCTTTCGTCGTGTTTTTATGTAGTGCGCAATCTCATACGCGCAATGGTCGGCAACAGGCACGGGAGAATCATAAATATAGCCTCCGTTTCCGGGCAGGCGGGAAACACCGGTCAGGCAAACTATTCAGCCGCAAAGGCGGGAATAATCGGGTTTACAAAGACCCTTGCGCGCGAATTTGCCGCGCGGAATATCACCGCAAACGTAGTGGCTCCCGGGTTTATAGACACGGACATGACCGCCGTGCTTCCGGCGTCCATAATAGAGGCGGCAAAGGCCAACATACCTCTTAAGCGCACGGGGAAGCCCGACGATATCGCAAAGGTGTGCGCCTTTTTGGCTTCGGACGAGGCGGGCTACATCACCGGGCAAACCATAGCCGTAAACGGTGGTCTGTATATGTAGATTCGTGTTTGTTTGACGGCGCGGATCTATGCCAAAGTTTTAATTGCACAACTAACAAGGAACAAATTATGCTAAACAGAAGAAAATTCATTAAATCTGCGGCAACCGCCGCCACAGCCGCCATGTTTTTCCCGGGGTGTTCGTCGACTCCGAAGCCGAGGAAAATAAGCGCCAACGACAAGATAAACGTCGCCTTTGTCGGAGTCGGCAATATTGGGGGAATGGCTCTCAACGGCATGCGAGAAGAAAACGGGGTGGCGCTTTGCGACGTCGATACGAGAATGGTCGGCAGGGGCGTCAAGATGTTCCCGAAGGCTAAAGTTTTTCAGGATTACCGCGAAATGTTAGACAAAATGGGCGGAGAAATCGACGCCGTTTGCGTGTCCACCCCCGACCATTCCCACTTCAAAATTACGCTGGACGCCATGCAGTGCGGAAAGCATGTGTGCGTTCAGAAGCCGCTGACGCACAACATATGGCAGTGCCGCGAACTCGAGCGCGCCCGCCAATATTACGGCGTTCAGACCCAGATGATGAACCAGGGGCACGCCACCGAGCAGATAAGGATGCTCAAGGAATGGTACGACAGCGGCGTCACTGGCGACGTAAGGGAAGTACACGTAATGTGCAGCGGCCCGAAATGGTGGGACGGCAATCCCAAGAAAACTCCGTATTTTGTAAAGCCTAATAACGGGCTTCCTCTCGCTAAGGAAAAGATACCTACCCAGCTCAACTGGGATCTCTGGATAAACCAGGGAAAATATACCGACTACAACGGCATCTACGCTCCGCTTAGCTGGCGCGGTTTTTGGGATTACGGAACTGGAATGCTTGGCGACTGGTTCTGCCATACGGCCGACGCCCCCGTGTGGATTCTCGATTTGAAGGATCCGGTGTCTGTTGAGCTCGTGGAGGCAAAGTGCCCGTTTGACCAAAAGGTTTTCATTCCGGATTCGTCCACTGTGAAATGGACCTTTGCAAAGACCGACAAGCATCCGGAACTTGTGATGTACTGGTACGACGGCGCGAAAACTCCGATTACCAGGCCGCACGATTTCGAGAAAGACCGCGCACTGTCATCTTCTGGCATGTACATGATAGGCGACAAACGCACAATCCACACCGGGTCGCGCCCCAATTTCGACCCCCGTGTTTCAAACGACGCGTTCTTTGCCGAATTTAGAAGGAACCGCCCGCCGAAGACGATACCCCGCGTACGCAAGGGCGATCTCTATCTCGAATGGTGCGACGCTATACGCGGCGATATAAAGGAGTGCGGGTCTAATTTCAAATACGCATCGCAGCTTACGGAAGTCGCGCTTTTGGGCGCCCTTGCCCAGCGTGTCGGCGGAAAAATTGAATGGGACGCTGCGAATATGCGTTCTACGAATCGCCCGGAGCTCGACGTTTACATCAGGGAACCCGAACGCAAGGGTTGGGAGTCTAAATCTTTCGGCGGCCTGTTCTCCTGATAGGCTCGGCCTGATTTTTACCGCGGAAGCCCGGAAGCGTTGTTTTTGTTTCCGGGCTTTTTTTTGCCGTTTGCAATAATTCCATGGAAAAGTTCGCAGGCCGTGTTGTGAAGAAGCCCGGCCATTTATGCGTTTTTGTGAGGGCCGTTTTTTGTGCGCTTAATGCGGGTTACGATTAACAGAATTGTTTTTACGTACAAGGCTGTCGATAGTACTGCCAAAACGCATGCTGCCGTAAACAACGCTTTAATTGTGAACTCTTTGCTTGCGCCTATGCCAAGTAGAAATTCCGCCGCTCCGGATTTCGCGACGAGTTTTGCGAATAGAATTTCGAGGAGGAGAAAAACCGGAATGAAGCTTATTTTTAATACGAAGATGGTCGGCGTCGTTTTCATCGGCGGCTGTCAATCTTTCAGTTAGATTTTAATCCCGATTTTTCCCGCTTCCGAACTTTTTACAACCAGCATTCTTCCCCTTAATTCCACGCTTGCGCCGCGCCCGAGTTTCAGCGATTTTCCACCAACCGAGATAGTCGCGTCGGGCGACAGGTATGCGATGTTTTCCTTGTATATAATGGCGCGTTCGGCGGTAATTTTCATTATGTTCTTTTTTCCGTACACGGTAAGGTTTAATCCTTCGATTTCGAAATCGAGAGGGCGCGGAATGTTAGTTTTTTCCAGCTCTTTCGAGGTGAGGTTTGCAGCATAAACGGCAAGGTTCAGATTCTTTACGGTTATTTTCTGCGGCAATGAAATATTGAATGCGCCCATTCCGCTTTTGACGGAAATTTTCTCAAATGAAATATCGAACACCTGCTTGCCGTATTCGTTAAAGCATGATGTATCGACGTTTTCGAAATTCTTTGGGTTTAAAAGCGCGGAGAAGTCGTACCCGGCAGCCGCGCCGTCGAGCGCGGCTGCGGGATAGGGGAGCGCGGCCAGGGAAATATACAGCAATATTTTTTTCATAACTGAATTTTGAAAATTTACGATATGCAGGTATTGACAGGTTTGTTATAAATAAGGCTATGTTTGGTTGTATATTTTGCAGTTTTGGCTCTCTGATTGGCGCTATGGCTTGCGCATTGTGCCTGTTTGCGGCGAGACTGGTTCATAAAACTCCGCCAGGCAAGAAGGGGCGAAGAGACGAATAGGCCGGCTCTTGCGGCTCTTTCGCGCTGCCTTAAATACAGGCAGAAGCTGTCGGCGCCTGACCGTTGCTGCGGGGAGGCATGGGCGTATGCCTTGCGAGCTAAACGCCGTTTGGCGCATGTTCCAGCGGGGAATTTTGTCATTCCAATGTTTCGGCAAATATTTCGGCTACATGCCTGACTTTTACGTCGTCTCCGTTGAGAGCCAGTAGATTCGATATTTGCATCATGCACGCCGGGCAGCCGCATGCGACGGTTTTTGCGCCGCTTTTTACGATGTTGTCGCGCTTTCGCTGGCCTATTTTGCGGGAAATGTCATAATGTGTAAGGGTAAAACTTCCGCCGCAACCGCAGCATTTGTCAGCTTCGTCCATTTCGACGAATTCGTAATCGGAATTGGCCTTTACGAGTTTGCGCGGCTGCGAGGATATTCCGAGCGACTTTAGCAAGTGGCATGAGTCGTGGTATGTGATTTTGGAGGTTTTTTGCAGCTTTTCTTTAGGCAACGTATCAACTTTCAAAACGTCAACAATAAATGCGTTTATGTCTATTGCCTTTTTTCCGATGTCTTTTGCGGCTGCCGAGTATTCCGGCATCTCTGAGGCGTATTTGGGCCAGAGTTCGCCGATTGTTTCTGTGCACGACGAACACGCCGTCACTATGTAGTCGAAGTCGATTTTTTTTATTATGTCGACGTCGTGGGCGAGCATTGTTTTAAAACCTTCGGCGTCGCCGGAGGCGAGGGCGGGTATGCCGCAGCATGCGAGGTTCCCCGGAATGCGCACTCCCACTCCGAAATGCTTAAAAATTTTAATGCACGCTTCCGTGACGTTTGTGTAAACCTTGTCGCCCATGCAGCCCGGGAAAAATAAAACCTTGGGTTTTCCCGGTTTTGCAGGCACGTCCAAGTCTCCGTATTTTTCGTGTATTGAGGCTTCGGGCATGACTGGCAGCCGCCTATCGCCTATGGCAAACTTTGCAAGAGGCACTTTTGCGGTGCGGGGCGCGTTTTGTTGGGCGCGCATAAACAGCTTTTGAAACGGCCTTGCGGCGCGCAGCGCAAAATTAAAGGCGCGCGGATTGCAAAGCATGGCGCGGAATATGAGCTTTTTTACGGGGTTGAGCCCCAAATATCGGGCGGATATTTCGCGCGCCTTCATGAAAATGTCGAGAGTCTTGACCCCCGAAGGGCACGCGTCTTGGCACGAACCGCATAGAAGGCAGCGGTCAAGCCTTTCCCGGACGGCTTGGGGATCGTCGATGATTTCCGATGCAAGATTTGACAGCAGCGCAAGTTTTCCCCTCGCGACGTCCGACTCCTTTACGGTTTCGGCAAATATCGGGCAAACCGATTGGCATGTCCCGCAGCGCATGCATTTGACGAGCTTGTCGTCGAGTTTTGACAGTTCCGCCGCCAGTTGTCTTAAATTGTCCATAACTCAAATGGCCGCCATTTTTGACGGGTTAAAAAGACCTTTAGGATCGACGGCGCGGCGCACGAGGCGCGAATATTCTGTTGTGGCTTTCGACGTTTCCAATTCGAGCCATTTTGCCTTCGCCGTCCCGATGCCGTGTTCGCCGGAAAGCGTTCCGCCCATTTCTATCGTTCTTCTAAAGAGTTCGTCTATGGCGTTTTCCACGCGTGAGAACTCCTCCTTATCGCGCCTGTCGCATAGGATTGAGGGGTGGAGATTGCCGTCTCCGGCATGGCCGAAAGTGCCGACAAGAAGCTCGTATTTGGCGGCTATTTCATTGATGGCCCCTATCATTGCCGGAATTTTCGAGCGCGGAACGGTTGCGTCTTCGAGCACGATTGTCGGCCGCCTGCGGGCCAACGCGGGAAGCGCCTTTCTACGGGCTTCCCATATTTTGTTCTTTTCTTCGGCGTCGCGTGCCACGAATATGCCGGATGCGCCGTTTTTCTTCAGCTGCGCTTCGACTGTCGCCGCGTCGTCCTCAACCTGAGCCGGATGGCCGTCAACTTCAATGAGCAGCATGGCCTGTGCGTCGCGCGGAAGCCCGATTTTTACGTCGTCTTCGACCATGTTGATTGTGACGTTGTCCATAAATTCCAAAGTGCACGGCAGTATATGCGCGGCTATTATGCCCGCAACGGCGTCCGCCGCCTTTTGAACGTCGTCAAAGACGGCGGTCATTGCTTTTGACGCTTTCGGCGGTGGGATAAGCTTGAGTATCGCCTTGGAAATGACGCCGAGCGTTCCTTCGGAAGCCACCATTAACCCCGATAGGTTGTATCCGGTCACGCATTTTACGGTGCGCGACCCGCTTTTTACAATATCGCCTTTGCTGTCAAAGAACTCCAGCCCCATAACATAGTCCTTGGTGACGCCGTATTTAAGGCCGCGCAGCCCGCCAGCGTTTTCGGCGATGTTTCCGCCGATTGTGGAAACCGCCTGCGAGCCGGGATCGGGCGGATAAAAGAGATTCTTTTGGGAAACCGCTCCGGCAAATTTAGCCGTCACTACCCCCGGTTCGACGACGGCGTACAAATCAGCTTCGTTAATCTCCAAAATTCTGTTAAGCTTCTGCGTGCTTATGACAACCGAATCCGTCGAGTCCGGCACGGTTCCCCCCGAGAGGTTTGTCCCTGAGCCCCTTACGGTCATGGGAAGGCCGTGCTTGTAGCATAGGGCGATTACGCCCCCGAGCTGTCCGGATGTTTCGGGACATACGACGAGCGCGGGAGTGACGGGGTCGAGCACAGCGGAATCGTATGCGTAGGTTTGTCTGTCTGCTACGGACGCGAGCACATTCCCGCGGCCGACAATCTTTTCAAAATCTTTTGTTGGAAGCATGCGGCGAGTTGTTTTATGGTATATGGCTAAAGAGTAGAATGCGTCTTTTTTGCGTCAAGGTTTTATTGATTTGGCGTTGTCGCGGTTTGCATAACGCAAGGCGCGGTTTTATACCACGCTAAGGGAGGCGGCTCCTTGAGGCGGCTCCTTGAGGCGGCGCCTAATCCGCCGATTTCGTCCCGTTTAGCGCATTTATGAGGCGGCTTTGAAAAGCGGCGAAGGGGAAACGCTTCAAACGGAAAGCCTATTTTCTGTAAAAGAAGTCGCGGCGGTATTTCTGGCGTGTTTTTTTCTTTATGGCGCTTTTTTCCCCGCTAAAGGCGGAGTCGAGAACTTCGCGCTTCAATGATTCGTCGTCTTTTGAAACGATTACTATTTTGTCCGTGGGGTCTCCCGCAAACTCCTTGAATTTTTCTATGTCGGCTTCGCTGTCGGCCCAGATAACATTTTGCGGAAACGCCCTGTTAAAATACAGGTATTGGCCTTTGTAAACGTAGAATGTGTTGCCCTCCAATTTTGCCATGTGGGTTTGGGCGCTGTATATCGGGGCTCCCCAGAATATGTTGTTCTTTATAGCGAGTCCGCTTATGGGTTTTTTTTCGTAGGACAGCAAGTTGGCGTCGCGCATTTCTGGCGTTGAAAACTCGTTTTGCCCCATGTCGAAACAGCGGTTGTCAGAGAATTCGCAGTTGACGTATTTTGCGGTGGCTTTATTTGAGCGCATGAAATGTTCGAAAGCCTGGCGGCATCTAAAGAAATAATTTTTTGTAAACTTTATGTTTTCCGCCTTCATTTCTCCGTCGGCGATGCCTTGTATTGTCGCGCCGCAGTCGTAGGTTCGCGTTATCTTGCAGTCCTCCACAATATTTCCGTTGCACGGGTCATTGTCGGAAATCCAAAATTCCACGCCGTTCCCGAGCCTCACCCATGTCTTGTATGAGAGCTGCACGCTTCCGCCTATAAGGTCGATGCCTATGTTTTTAAATTGGCTGTTCCATGCCTTGGATATTCCGTGGACGCCGAAACCCTTTACGTCAATGTTTTTTACGGTGCAGTTCCGTATATTTCTTACGCCGAAAGAGCAGGTGACAAAGCCCACTTTTTCCCCGATCTCAGACGGGTGGCGTTCGGATTTAAAATACAAGTGTCTAAATTTTTCGTTTTTATTCTGAACGTCTGTCACGTTGAGGTGGTCGGCGACCCAGAAATCGCCTTCGTTTGCAAGCGCATTTCCACGCCTGACCAGATGGCCGTAAATTTTATCCTCGTTTATATAGTAGATGGCGCCTATGTTGTTTGTCTTTTCTTCCGCCTTGTAGCCTTCGAAATCTTCCTGCTTGGACAGGTCGAGGCGCCATACACCGTTCGGAAGTTTCATCCATGCACCGTTGTTTTTTAATATTTTCAATCCGCATATTAGAGGCTTTGCCCCTTCGCCGTATGCGTCTATCGTCGAATTTTTAAAGCCTTCGAGCGTTTCAAAGAACACGTCTCCGCGCCTTAGGAACAGGTTTACCCCGTCTTTGGGGGCGGCAGCTATGGTTTTCAACGGAGCCGAGGCCGTCCCTTCGTTGGAGTCGCTGCCGAAAGACGACGACACATACACGTCCCTCCCGAACACTGCGCATGCGCAGCTGGCTGCCATCAATATCAATATAGTTTTATTCATAAACAATCTCACAATACAAACGGATCCACTCCCAGAGTCCCGACAAGCGATTTAAGATAGCCGATGCTTTTTACAAGCTTGATGCGCGCGCGGGCGGAGTCTATCTCCGATAGAATTTGTTGGTTCTTTTCTTCTGGCGGTAGCGACGTAAGATTCGACAAAACCGTTTGCAACTTGTTGACCTCCAATTGCTGCCTTGATATGAGCCTTTCGGCGTACCATTCCGATCTTATCACGTTGTCGAACAGGAACATTTCCCTTATGGACTGGTCTTCGAGGGTTTTCCCCTCGTAGTGGCCGTCGCGCATTATGTGCAGCAGGGCTTTCAAGGGCGGGCACGCGCCTTCGATCGAGCCGTCGTTAAAATACATTTCCGCGGCGCGCCTGTGGGCGCCGACCATGTTGTCCATGCCGTCTGCGAAGGTGTCCATATCCTGCAGTTCGGGACGAAGCATGTCGGGGGTAAATATCGAGGCTGGCGTGGAGAATATTCTGCCGAAATATCTTTTTACAAATTCGTCTGTGATTCTCCAACCGAGTCGGGAGGCGAGTATTTTCTTACCGCGGTATTCAAAGTCTTTGCAGCGCTCTATCATGCCGTCGCGCATCAGATTTTTTGGGTCGAGTTCGTCGGGCTTCATGCGCGCCCACAATTCGGGGACTAGCAGGCTTATGTCGTGGTCGATTCTGTATTTCGGCCCGAGATAGCCTGCGCTGCTAAGCCAACCGTCGTAATTCGTCAAGGCAAACGACACCAGCGCGTTGTTTAGGTCGGTAATCGGGCATAGCGCGTTAAACGGCGCTTTTGTCATCGCTCCCTCAAGCCCCGCCCCGACAGTCGAGGGCGACTTGCCCGTCATGGACGCAATAAATTCCATAAACAGTTCCGGAAGCTCCAAATAGTGCAGCGGCCCGTGGACTGCCAGCGAGCGTATGCCGTCGCCGGCCGGATTGTTCCTGCGCCCCGCGATTACCGCGCACACCGGATACGGCACCGTTTTGCCAAGCGGAATTTTGCGGGCAAGGCGCACTCCGATGTCGGCGACATAATATTTCCTTCTATTTACGATATCGTCGCGGTTTTGAAGGTAGCGGACGTTTTTGCCGGGCTTTCCGTCCACAATGCGCGGGTTTGCGGAGCAAACAACATATTTAGGCTCGGATTCTCCGAGAAATTTCTCGAGGTTTTCGCGCATCGGCGCGGTAAATTTGTCGAAGCGCAAAACGTCTTCCGCCATTTCCCTTACCTGCTTTCTGTCGAGCGGCTCGTAGTTGGAGAAAAACACGCCGCTTTTCGACATGTCGGCCTCTGCGCGCTTGTCGTAGCCGCGCACTACGGCTTCGTCGGGGCGTTGAAACAGCCTGTATTCGCAGTTTTCGGTGAATTTTACCGACGCTCTCGGGTTGTCGGCCATGTCAGCGGGCAGATATTCGACGCTGCTGCGCGGAACGACTACGGAGCTTGTGATGTCGTCCTCCATCTGCAGCTTGACCGAGGGGGCGAAATCCTTCCTCAGGCTGAACGTTCGCCAAGAGCCGTCCTCGGTAAAGCCTATTCTCAGGTAGGAGGTCAGAACGTTTGCGTTTTTGTATTTCAGCGTGTTGCCGCCCGCTCCGTTTATCGTATCTACGCTGAATTTATCCTGCCATTTTCCGTTCCAATCGGGGCGGTAGTGGCGCTTTACAGTTAGCACAAATTCCCTGATATAGAAGGGGATGGATTCAACCCATTTGTTGTATTCGTCGGTGAAGTCGTCTGAGGGCGTCAGGAGCTTGACGACCGATCCCATTGTACGCCGCGGGTCGAGAATTTTTCGGCTGTTTTCGCCCTTGTTTTGGGAAGGGTCTTTGTTGCGGTTTCCGTAGTTTTTGTCGATGATCTCCTCGACGAGTTTTATATCCTTTTTAAAGTCGGCCACAATTGACGGCCCGTGGATTATTGCGTCGGATATGTCTTTAGATATTTCGCTTTTGCCGCCTCCCGAAACGGTTGCGGGCTTATGGCAATACACCCCCTCCTCGACGGTTCCCACAAGCCTCCAGCGACGGCTTTCGTGCGGGCGCGCCATCTCGACTTTGTACCCGGCGGGCGTTATATACGTCGTGTGAGGCATTAGCTTTACGCTTTTTTCGACGCCGTCTTTTTCCCAGCTTACCGTTTGGGTCTTTAAAGAAAAATACGAATTTTCATCGACGTATATTATGTCGGGATATTTTTTATCTCGCGCCCATCCGTCCTCAGAAACGGTTATCTCCCCTCCGAGGAGCTCGACAAGCTCCGAGAAGGTGCGCCGCGTGTTCGGCGCGTACGAGCTCGTCCAGAAATCCTCTCCGAGATCGCGGCTTGAGAATGCTGTCGCGCCACCGCTATGCTCCTCCTCGCACTGCCCGTACATGTTCGCAGCAAAACTTATTTGGGTCTTTACCTCTTTTTTCGAGTATCCGAAATAATTGTCGGCAAGCAGCGTCACTATGACCCCGCTCGAATCCCGCGCAGTAAGCTTAAATGGCTTGCCGTCGTTGTATAGCTCGTTTTCGTCACTCCAGCACATGCCGTCGCGCTTTTGCCTTTCAGTGGCGTCTTCGACGTTCGGCAGGCCGAGTTCCTTTTTCGTAAGCTTGGTTAAGTACGGCGCGAGGACTATGCATCCGGTGTTGCCTGTCCATGTCTCATAGTGGCGGTACGAGTCGTTTTTTTCAAGGTACGGATTCCCGCCGTTTCCGAATATGCTTTCGACGAAATCGAGATTCGAAACGAGTCCGCCAGGCGCGAAAAAACGTATCTCCATAGTTTTTGCCTCAGAAACGTTCGGTATTTCGGGGCACACTATCGGGCGCAGCAGAAGCGATACCCATGTTTTTGCCTTGTCCTTTTGGGTTGAGGTAAACGGCAGTTCGAGCATGTCGTCGGAGGCTTCAAACGCCTTTTTCCACATGTTTTTAAAGACCGCTTTCGGCACAGACTTTTTGTCGTCCGGCACGGGCAGCCCGCCTTCGGCGACATGGAAAACGCCGGCCGTGGTACGCCTGTCGTTTTGCGGGTTGTTCAGAATTCCCTGCCTTACCCTGTACGATTCGACAACCGGGTTTTTATATTCGTCGGAGTCGGGTGGCATAGAAAGCGTGCGTGCCGTTCCGTAATGGTCGAGCACAAATGTCTTGTGCGGAAGTCCGGGTATAGGCTCGCGCTCCCCGACTACGTCCTCGAGATAGGACGTTATAAATCCCATAATCCGCAAATCAGAAGGGCAGTATATTTTTGAAGAGAGCTTTGCGAATTCCCTGTAATTTTCAAGAAGAGGCTTTGCAAGTTCGAGCACCGGATAGCAGGACTCGTCACCGAACACCGGTTCTCCGGCCGCCGACAACCTCATGTTTACATATTCAAAAAGTGCTTTTCCCCCGACTTCGTTTTCTCCCGAGTCGGGATTGATTCCGAGTGTGGCTTTGTAATCCATAAAAAACTTAAATTACAATTTAATATGTTCTAATTCCACTTCAAGTGAAATCTTAGACCCTTGCTCTCTGTTTTTGAACCCGTAATCTTCGGCCTGCCGCGCAATATGCGCCAATTTCGTCAGCGCTTTTAGGGCGTGTGTTTTGTTCGCTTTAACTGCGCGGTAATTCGCTTCAGTTTGCGTTTGCGCCGCAGTTTTTGCGCTTCACGCCGCGTTGCGGGCAGGTAAGGCGGGCGAATAAAATCTCCGGCACACTTTTGGGGTGTGTCGAAAACTTTGTCATCTATAAAAATCGGACTTTTTAAGATGTTCCAAATGTCTTTTTTCAACTATTCGGCCGCTATTACAATGCGGTCCAAAAGAATGTCGTCATACTTTTTTACGCTTTCTATTCTCATCCAAAACTGGAAACTCGACGCTTCCTTGCGCGAATGGTCCAATTCAATTGTGCCGCAGTCAAGCCGCTTGTATTTTTCACCGTAAACGTCGTATTTTTGGTTTTTTTGCATGTGGACGTCCCAGCTGCCCTTCCTGAACGTATAAGATATGAAAGTGGCGTTGGGACCTTGTTTTTCCGCGCCCCTAACAAACGCATAGACGCGGTATTTGCGCTTTCCCTTTGCGCCGCTTGGGGATTTTAATTTTTCCAAATCGCCCCTAAACTGAACTTCAAACCTGCGGAGGCGTTCGCTTCCGGTATCGAGTTTTGCGGCCCAGCCGTTGGAGGCGTTCTTATCGGGTACATATATGGGTGGCTGCGTCATTATGTTTCGCGCAAAATTGCACTGGTCTATTCTGTCCTCCTGAATTTCCATGCATGTTTCCGGATCGCCGAATTCCCCAATGTCTTCGGAAACCGACAGCTTCGGAGACGCCTCTATGTATTCTTTTTGCCTCTTGGCAATTTGTGGAAGCGTTTCGGCGAATTTAAGAAAATTTTCCCTGGTTTCGTGCTGGTTTATTCTGTTAACGCCAAATTCTTTCCAACGTTCCGCAATGCTTACTGCGAGCGACACTATATCTTCGCCGATTTCCAATTTTGTATTTTGCCTTTTTGCCATCGCGCTAAGTTGGGCGTAATTCATTACGGCTACATAGTCGATAGGCAGCTTTTCTCGGCGCAGCTTCTTTGAAAGGTTTTTGTATTTTTGCGGGTCGGATTTTTCGAGTTCTACGGCTTTTGCAAGCGCCTTAGCCATTAGGGAGTACATCTTGTTGAACGTATTAACGTCCATCCAAGTGAGAGTGTCGGTGTAGTAGCAGCTTTGCGAATATTTAGTACGCGCGGCAGCGTCGGACATCTCGTCAAGATACTCCTTCAAATAATCCGCCACCTCCGGGGCGTAATACCCTTTCAGAAATTCGTCAACGAGCTTTTTGCCGTCGAGATTAGGGTTCCACATTAGCTTGTAAAGATACCAATTCCTAAGCCGGACAAAGTCTCCGGTGACACATGTTTGGTCGCTTTGCTCGAAAAGCCCGATGGCGCCATTTTTGACGAAAAACCTGATATTGTCTGCGAGAACTCCAAGGTTGGGATAGGGTATTTGATAGTTTTTAAAGCAGGTGACATAATCCCAGATTGTGAGGTTTCTGGTAAGTTTGCTCCAGTCGATGATGTCCTTTGTGAAACCGTAGTCTTTGTCGGTCTCAAGCGGGTGGGCAAAATCGCACTCTATAGAGCAGAGCTCTATCCATACGTTCCCGCGGGGCTTTATGCCTTTGGGCGCGCGGCGGCTGTATTGGTAGGCAAACGTCACAACGCGGGCGTCCGGATAGTCCTTTTCTATGGCTTCGGCAACCTTGTTTGCAAAGTTCACTATCGCTGCCGACTGCTCCCCGCCGTGGGCGGCCGCAAAATCGGAGCATTTTTTGCATTCGCAGTATCCGTACCAGTCGTTTTGGGAAACATGTACAAAACGCGCAAACGGTTTCTTGGCGAGCGCCTCCTTTACCTTTTTTATAAATTCGGCAGCCATTTCTTCGTTTGAAAGGCACAGCTGGGCGTGTTCTGCAGTGCGCTTCCCCTTTATTTCCGAATACCATTCAGGGTGCTCCTTGAAGTATTTTTTAGGGGGCAGCACCTTGTAAAACGAATGGCACCAGATTGCGAAAGAGTCGTCAACTTCTCGCCATAGAGAGTCGTTCTGCATGATTAGTATGCCCGAACGCCACATTACGGCGTTTTGGGCGTTTTCCCCCACTTTATAGTCGATACGCCGGTAAACAAGGGGAGGGGAGTATGTGATGTTTGTTTGGGGAACGCTCAGTGTTGGGTTTTTGGGGATAAAAACATCGTCGTCGGCCCAGCATTTCACTCCGATGCAGTCTTCAAGAAACACCGATGTCGCATAGAGCGTTCCGCGCCTTTCGTGGCCGTTTATGACTACGCAGTCTCCCGCGGTTTTTATATGCACCGTATCGTCCGGAACTTTTTCAGGGTTGAAATCGGGCGATATTTCGGCGGACTTTTTTGTGTTGCCTACATATATTGCGGGCGTATCGCCGCCGGCTTCCGATTCCTTAACGATTTTAAAATCGCCCCCGGTTATCTTATCCAGATATTTTTTCAGTTCTTTTGCGGAATATTTTTCGCATTGAGTTGGGGTGTCGGGCGTTACTATTTCAGCCAATGCTAAGGAGTCCCGCGAAAGCGGCACAGCCTTTTGGATTTTGCATGATATTAGAGACAGTCCTGCCGCGGCCGCGCAGAAAATCAGAAGTACCTTTTTTGTCATATTTGGCATCAAGCGGTTATGTTGTTATTGGCGCACGAACACTATACGGTCGACAAGCAGGTTCGAGTTTTTTCCGCAATACAGGAGGAATTTTTTGCATACGGCGTCCTTACGTTCGGCTTTGATGTCCGAGTGTTCAAATGTTCCGAGCTCAACCATGGAGAATTTGTCGCCGTGCGGTATTTTTTCCATGGGAACGCGCTGTATCCTCTTGCGCCCGACCCCGCAGTAGTTAAGCCACGTGCAACCGCCTTTCGGAATGTCGGCGCCGGGATTTTTGAGGAAGGCGTAGACCTTGAACCTGTTCGAATCTTCGTTCCCGCTTTCAGACTTCAATTTGTGGAGTGTGTCGCGCAGCTGTATTTCAAAGCGTTTGCCGTCGGAGCATTTCGCCGCGTAGCCGTTTGACGCGGAATCGTCCCTGACATACTCGGACGGCATTTGCGACCAGCCTTCCGACCAGCCGTTTCCGCCCTGTTCTATGCGGTCCTCTTGGAAATCGGCGAAGGTGCCCGGCTTGAAATATTCGAGAAGGTCGCTCGAGTCAAAGGCGTTCGGGCGCGCTTTCAGATATTCCTTTTGCCCTCGCGCATAGTTCATAAAGTTGCTCCAAGTCTGCTTGAATTTTTCAAGCTTCATGTACGGGACTATCCGTTCGGTTTTGAAATTTTTAAAGCGGTTTATGATGTCTTCAGCCGACGCGGCTACGTCTTTGGGATAGGTTATTTTTTCCCCGTTCGCTTCGGCGAGCCTGTGCAGTTGAACGTTATACATTACTCCCACATAGTCTATCGGGAGCTTGTCGAGCCATACGTCCCTCAACAGCCCCTTTCGGGCGCGCCCAGATTTCTCGAGTTCCCTCGCCGTTTCAAGGGCTTTTTTCATCAGCGAAGCCGCCTTATTGTAGGTTTTTATATCCATCCAAGTGAGGGTATCGACATAGTCGCAGCCCTGCGCATATTTGACGCTTCTTGCGCGGTTTTCTATCGCGTCGAGATACTTGCGGTATATTTTTGCGATGTCTTCCCCGTAATATCCTTTTAGAAATTCGCCGATGAGCTTTTTGTCGTCCAGGTTCGGGTTCCACATCAGCTTTGACATTACCCAGAGGCGCATGTTGTTGAAGTCCCCCGCGTTGCTGTAGGAATTTCCCTGTTCGAAAAGCCCGATGGCGCCGTTCTTGACGAAAAACCTGATGTCACCGCCTATCAAATACATATTGGGATAGGGTATTATATAGTTGCTAAAGCAGGTCGTATAATTCCATATGGTGAGGTTGCTGGTGAGCTTGCTCCAGTCGATGATGTCTTTTGTGAAGCCGTAGTCTTTGTCGGTTTCGAGCGGGTGGGCAAAATCGCATTCTATGGAGCATAGCTCTATCCATACGTTCCCGCGGGGCTTTATGCCTTTGGGCGCGCGGCGGCTGTATTGGTAGGCAAACGTCACAATGCGGGCGTCCGGATAGTTCTTTTCTATGGCTTCGGCAACCTTGTTTGCAAAGTTCACTATCGCCGCCGACTGCTCCCCGCCGTGGGCGGCCACAAAGTCGGAGCATTTTTTGCATTCGCAGTATCCGTACCAGTCGTTTTGGGAAACGTGTACGAAACGCGCAAACGGCTTCCTCGCAAGCGCCTCCTTTACCTTTTTTATAAATTCGGCGGTCATTTCTTCGTTTGAAAGGCACAGCTGGGCGTGTTCGGCAGTGCGCTTCCCCTTTATTTCCGAATACCATTCAGGGTGCTCCTTGAAGTATTTTTCAGGGGGCAGCACCTTGTAAAACGAATGGTACGCTATAGCGAAATGCTGCCCAATCTGCCGCTGCAATTCTTCGTCCGGAGGGTTCAACTGCCCGTTCTTTAACCTTGCGGCGAACTTCCAGTTGAAGCTTCCGGGAATATAGTTTGTCTGTCTAAAGATTAGCGGCGGGGAATAAAGCTTGTCTATTTCCCCGACGCTAATCGACGGGATTTTCGGTATGAAGGATTGCGTCGGAGTCCACCATTTTACGCCGAGCTCGTCTTCAAGGAACGAATATACAGCGTAGAGCGCGCCGCGTTTGTAATGCCCGTTTATTAGCAGGTTGCTGCCCGCTGTTTTTATGAATGTCGTGTCGATAGGGACTTTCTTAGGATCGAATTCCGGGGCGAGCTCCCTCGATTTCGGCGTGTCTCCGACGTAGATTGCGGAGGATTCTCCGGCGGCTTCCGAACTCTTCAATATTTTGAAGCTACCCCCGCTTATCATGTCGAGATGCGCTTTCAGATCTTCTGCTGCGTAGAGCTCCGATGCGGACGCGGAGTCGGATACTACAATCGGGACGGAGGCCTTCCCGCCGTCGGATATCTTTACCTGCCCGCCGCCGCCGAAAACCGGAGCCGCAAAAATTGCGCAGACTGATGTAAAAACGCTTACATATTTCATTTTATAGGCATTTATAGAATGTTTTTTCTATTCCTCCACAACCACAATGCGGTCGAGAAAAAAGTTTTTAGTGTCTTTGGGGGTAAGAGTGAAGGTATGGCAGCGCACATATTTGCGCCCCATGCTTTCGGGAGTGTATGTGAAAGTTCCAAGATCCACGATTTTATATTTGTCGTCGGTGGAAATTTCCCTCCAATTGGGGTTTGTGGAAGTCTTGAACGAGTTCTTCGCCCCCTTTGTGCTTATATAACCGTAGAATCTGTAAACGCGGTTTTTCTCCTTTTTGCCGGAAGCCGACTTCAGGTTGAGCATGTAGTCGCGGAGCGGAATTTGAAATAAGTCGCCGTCGAAAAGTTTTGCGGCGTATCCGTTTGTGGCGTTTTTGTCTGCCACGTATTCGCAGGGTATTCTTATGCGCCTATCCTTTGAATTAGAGTGGAGAAAATGGTCGTCCTGAAAATCGAAGAACGAGCCTTTGGGATAGTCGTTTAGCAAATCTTTCGATTCAAAGTCCCTCTTGGCGTTTTTCAGGTACTCCTTCTGGTTCTTTGCAACTTTCGGTATCCTGAACCAGGAGGCCTTGAAATCTTTTTGGCCCGACCGCGGGATCATGTGTATGGTGTTGTGGTCGCGGAAGACCTTTAATATTTTTTCGGCAGTATATTCTGGATCGCGCAAATGGGTTATCTTTTTGCCGTCCCTTTCGGCAAGCATCATGATGTTCGCGTAGTTCATGAGCACATACCAGTCGAACGATGTTCTGTCGCGACGGATTTTTGCGGCAAGGCCGCGGTATTTTTCGGGGTTTTTTGCCTCCATTTCGACCGCCTTGTCGAGCGCGCCCTCCATTAGCTTTGAGGCCTTTATAAACGTGTCTATGTCGAGCCATGTCAGCACGTCTCCGTACCAGCAGGCCTGCGAGTATTTGACGCTGAATGCGCGGTCGTTGAGAAGCCTTAGGTATTCCTCTATCATCGGGCCGATTTCGGGGGTGTAGTAGTTGTGCAGAAATTCGCGCCTTAATTTTTTTTCGTCCAGGCTCGGGTTCCACATGAGATGCGCCATTATCCAGTGGCGCATTCTAACGAAATCTCCCACGTTGCAGTATGCGTCCGACTGCTCGAAAAGCCCGACGGCGCCGTGCTTTATGAAAAACCTTATGTCGGGCGCTATGCAGTTGAGGTTCGGGAACGGATACAGCAGATTGCTGTAGTTTGTGACGTAATTCCAGATTGTGAGGTTATTGGTGAGTTTGCTCCAGTCGATGATGTCTTTTGTGAAGCCGTAGTCTTTGTCGGTTTCAAGCGGGTGCGCGAAGTCGCACTCTATGGAGCAAAGCTCTATCCATACGTTGCTGCGCGGCTTTATGCCCTTTGGGGCATGGCGCCCGTATTGATAGGCGAACGTCACTATTTTTATGTCGGGGAACTCCTTTTCGACCTCTTCGGCTATCTTATTTATAAAATGGAGTATCGCCGCCGACTGTTCGCCGCCGTGGGCGGCCACAAAATCGGAACATTTTTTGCATTCGCAGTATCCGTACCAATCGTTTTGCGATATGTGCGCAAAGACCGAATCGGGACGCGCGCGGATCTTTTCAAGCACGTTCTTCGTGAATTCCTTTGTCATTTCCTCGTTGGTAAGGCATAGTTGGCCATTTTCGCTCAACCTTTTGCCTTTTTTGTCGAGGGAATACCATTCGGGGTGGTCCTTGAAATATTTTTCCGGCGGAAGAATGGGGTAGAACGAGTGGTATCCAATGGCGAAACCGTTGTTTGTCTGGCGCTGGAGGGTTTTGTCGTCGAACACCAAGTCTCCGGCGCGAAGGCGGGCGGTGAAGCGCGCCTGGGTCCAGCCGGGAATGTAGTCGAGCCTTCGGTGCATAAGCACTGGCGCATAGCTTATGTCCTGCTCTTTAATCGATATTGTCGGATTGTCGGGTATGAAACTTTCGTCGGCGGTCCACCACCTGACGCCGAGCACGTCTTCAAGAAACGACTCTACCGCAAACAGCGTTCCGCGTTTTGGGTGGCCTATCAGCGCCAAACAGCCGTCCGCCGTCTTTATCCTGATTTGGTCGAATTTGAATTTTGAGGGATCTTCCCCGCCGATGATTTGCCGTGCTTTGGGCGAATCTCCGACATATATGGCACCGGGAAAGTCCGAAGCTTCGGAGGCTTTTAAAATTTTAAAGTCTCCGCCGCTGATTTTGTCCAAATGCTCTTTCAGTTCCCGTGCGGAATATTCTTCCACTTTCGTCGGCGCGTCCGGTATGACTATAGGCATGCAAGGCGAGCCGTTTTTAGACAGTTCCAATTCTTTCGCATGCGCAGCACCCGCGATAAGAATTGCCGACGCAAATACCCCCAAAAACTTATATGTAAAACTCATGTTCAAAAATTGTAATTAATTTTCCTTGTCCGGGTCAATTTTATAATTTTGCGGATTGAAAAAAACTTTGACTGCCGCCGAAATAATATAACTATTTTTTGCAATGGACATCTTAAAAAAATACGCCCGCCAAACCGCGCTTGAAGGCTTTGGGGTGGCCGCCCAAAAATCCATTTCGGAATCCAAGGTGGTTTTGGCCGGGGTAGGCGGGGTCGGTTGCGCGGCCCTTCCGCTGCTTGCGGGGGCGGGATTCGGCGGAATTTCAATTGTCGATTTCGACACCGTTTCGGAGGGCAACCTGTTTAGGCAAACGATATACCGCGCCGACAGCGTGGGACTTTCTAAGGCGCGCTTGGCGGCCGATTATGCAAAGGCCTTGAATCCGGATATCGACGTGAGTTTTTTCTGCGGCGCATTTGAAGGCGAAACGGCGGCAGCCGCCATGCGCGGCGCGGCTTTGTGCATCGACGCTACGGATACTTTTAAATCGAGAATTGAAGTGGCGCGCATATGCAGAGGAGCGGGTTTGCGGGAGATTGCGGCCTCTGCTGAGGGCTTTGTGTCGCAGAATTTTCTTTTCGGCGAAGGATTCTATTTCGACGACGTTTCTTCCTTCCCGCCGAGCGCTGCGCGTCCTGCGGCGGTATTCGGACCAGCCGCGCATCTAAGCGGCGTGTGGGCCGCGGCGGCGGCCATACGTTTCGCCGCTTGCGGCGCCTTTGATACGGGCATGTTTTATATGTTCGACCATTCCTCCATGAAATATTTTTCCGCAAACATACGCTAAGCGATGCGCGCCGCAGATGCGGAACAGGTGCCTGGCAAATTCGCGCTGTTTTGTCGATATACTGCCGCCTATATTTCCGCGCTTGCGCTGGGCGGATTGAGCGGGTAGCTTTTCCTTTTTTTGCGGCACTTTAAAGCAGGTCGGTTGGCGGGACGCCGTTCTTTGGGCGTAAAAACACTTCAATGGGCGCGGCGCTTCCGCGGGGGGCGGCGCAGCGGAGTGAATGCGGTCGGCGCGCGGTTTGCACGGGAGAATCTTGCGTTTGGGCGCGTGCGGAATATTGCGGGTGTTGCTGAATTGGGTGCAAAACATGCCTTTTCGCCCGTGTTCCCGCGGGGGGACGGGTAAAACCGGGAGTCGGAAGGCGCGGTTATTGCATGCGTCTGCTGCATAAGCGGTATTGGATAATGCTTTCCACGGCAATTCGGCGACTTTGACGCGTGGGCTTGCTTCGTAGTTTGCGGTTTATCCAATATGCGACGTGGAGTGGGTGAAACGGAATTTTAGCGTGTATCTAATGCGGTAAAAAAAATAGATTTGGGAACTTTATGTTCTGCGTATTTTAGCGTTATTGGCGGAATGTGCGAAATGGCGGCGGAATATTATTGCCTCCGTTTTGCATGCCGCCCGCGCAGGCAGCGTCCAAAACATGCACAGCTTTTGGGGCGCCGCGAATTTTTCTGAGGTTTTGCCTTTTGCTTTTGTTAATTACACTTGACCCTTTCATAAATTGTGAGATAGACATCGGGCGACAAATTCCGCATTGCCCGTTGTGCCGATACGGCGCGCAAAATTGCAAAAGCACATGATGACATTCTTGCATTATTATGAAATCTGACGCCGAACGCATACCTTCGTGGATGAGGGTGCGCCTTCCGGGGGGAGGGCGTTTTTCCGAAACGCGTAAAGCCGTAAAGTCGTGCGGTGTAGGGACTGTTTGCGAAAATGCGAAATGTCCGAACCGAGGGGAATGTTGGTCGCGGGGCACGGCTACATTTATGATTCTCGGGGGAATATGCACCCGCAACTGCGCCTTTTGCGCCGTGGAAAAAGGGAGGCCGCTGAAGCCGGACGCAGATGAGCCACGGTCGGTCGCCAAAGCCGTCGCGAAATTGGGGCTTAAATACGCCGTCATAACGTCTGCCACGCGCGACGACCTTCCCGACGGCGGGGCAGCGCATTGGGCCGCGACTGTCGCCGAGATACGCTCGCTTTGCCCGTCTGCAAAAATCGAGATACTCGTTCCGGATTTTTGCGGCGATAAAAATTCCCTGCTTTCTGTATTTGAATCCCGTCCCGACGTGTTTTCGCACAATTTGGAAACAGTTAGCAGGCTTCAAAAATCCGTCAGAAAAAAAGCCGATTACGAGACTTCTCTCGGGGTGTTGCGCGCCGCGCGAGATTTCGGGCTGCGCGTAAAAAGCTCCATAATGCTCGGGCTTGGAGAGGCGCGCGGCGAGATTGCAGAGACTATTATAGACATAAGGAAAACGGGGGCGGAGTCCATTGCCATCGGACAGTACGCCCGCCCGTCGCCGGCTTGCATGCCCGTGGCGCGCTGGGTTGAGCCGTCGGAGTTTGACGAATGGGGGAAATTCGCAAAAAAGGAGGGTTTTTCTTTTGTGATGTCGGGGCCCCTCGTGCGAAGCTCTTACCGCGCCGATTCGGCGAGGTAGAAATCGTTTTTTTAAGCGCGCATTTTTTGCGTTTTGCGCGCCGCCGCGTTTAAACTTGAAAAAACAAAAAAAACGCCTTTCATGCGGTAGTATGAAGATTACCGCAAACGCGAGGGACTATGACATCGAAGATGGCGCGCCTACGGTTTCGAAATTTATCGAATCCTTAGGCTTGGACGCGTCGCGCTGCGTAGTGGAGCTTAACGGGCGGGCGATGCGTTTCGAGTCTTTTAAGGACGTCCCGCTGAAGGACGGCGACGTGCTTGAAATTATGCAAATCGTGGCGGGCGGATAGGGCGATGGTTTATACCGATCTTAACACGGACGTCGACGTCGGGGCAAGCGGCCATCTTATTGAAATGGGGCCGTTCAAGGCGCTTGTCGATTGCGGGCTTCATCCCAAGCGCATGGGTTTGGACGCCTTGCCCGACATTTCCAAAATAACGCCGGAAACGCTCGACTTCATAGCCGTCACGCACGCGCATCTCGACCATTGCGGGGCCCTGCCGGTGGTTGCGCGCAACCAAAACCACGCGCATATACTTGCGGCAGAGGAAAATTCCGATTTGCTTGCGCGCATGCTTCGCAACTCGCGCTCTGTTATGGTCAAACAGCGCGAGGAATTCGACGTGAAAGAGTATCCGTTGTTCGATTCGCAGTCTATCGACGCCCTTAAGTCGAGGACGACGCCGATGCCGTTCCACCATGAAAAGCAGTTCGAGATAAACGGCGAACGCATAGGGGTCACTTTCACTCCGGCGGGACACATTCCAGGCGCTTCTTCGGTGATGTTCGAGTACAAAAGGCGGAAAATTTTATTTTCAGGCGATATTTCGTTCCATTCCACCGGCATTTTAAGGGGGGCTACGCCTCCGGAAGGAAGGGTTGACACCCTTGTGGTTGAGACGACGCGCGGTTCATATTCGCGCCCGGAAGGCGTTTCCTACGATTCGGAAGTCGCGCGCTTGGTGACGTCGATTTCGCTCGTTTTAAGGGGGGGGGGAAGCGTTTTGATTCCCGCATTTGCGCTTGGAAGAATGCAGGAGATTCTGTTTATATTACAGAGGGCTAAACAGCAGAAGGCTATTCCCGATGTCCCGGTCTTTGCCGGCGGACTCGGCCTCGACATAGCCGAACATTTTATTAAGGGAGCAAAGCGGTCCTCGACGTTTTTTTTCGGCAAACAGCACATGGAGGGCGTAAAGCCGCTCCGCGGGGAGATAGTGCCGGGAAAGGATTTCGAAACGCGGGGCATATACGTTTTGGGCAGCGGAATGATGGTTGAGCATACGCCGAGCTATCTGGCCGCGGCGGCGATGATGGACAACCGCGCCAACGCAATTTTCTTCGTCGGATACGCCGACCGCGACACGCCGGCTGCGCGCCTCCAGCGCACGCCTTACGGCGGGCAATTTTCCTTTAAAGATTTGTTTTTTGTCGGAAACGTCAACTGCCGCGTGGACAAATTTGACCTGACTTCGCACGCCGACAGGGAGGAGATACTCGAGTTCATAATGAGAAAGGATCCAAGGTGCGTGGTTCTGACGCACGGAAGCATGGCCGCGCGCGAATGGTTTATGGACGAGATTATCGACCGCTCTCCGAAGACGTCCGTAATCATACCCGAACCCTCCGTGCCCGTTGAGTTGTAGCGCCATGCGCGTTTTTTGCGGAACGCCCGCAGGCGCGGGGAAAATGTGGCTTGTTTCCACTGCCCGGCGCTTTAAGCTTTTAACGTCTTCGCCCACGGTTTTGCGCGCAGGGCCGGGCGCGTGCGGATTCGGCGCGGCTTTATCGCGCGTCCGGGGGGCTAATCTTTAGAGAATGCCCATTTGCCCGCGTAAAAATTGCTTTTTGCGCCGGGGCGGACGGGGGAAATCGAGAGGCGCAATTTGTAAAAATATAAACCGGCGGAAATGGCGTTTGGAATGGCTCTCGGGAAATTCGAAAGAAAGAATTTTCTTATGCGGTCGTGTCGCCGGGCCGTTTTTTAGGGCCCGCGAATTTGGCGGATTTTTTTCGGGCGTTACGGGCATAAGGCTGGCGGGTATTTCATGATTCTGCCTAAAATTTTAATAAAATTCTTGACGCGCGTGAAAAAAAGACAAATATGGCCGACTTTAATTTTACGCGGGCATAGTTTAGTGGTAAAACCCCAGTCTTCCAAACTGGTGATGTCAGTTCGATTCTGTCTGCCCGCACCATTTTTTGTTCATCCAAATCAGGCAAATATCGTGAGTACTCCTCTTTTAATGCTGGGTCTGCCAAAGGGCAGCCTTGAAGAATCAACAATCGCGCTTTTCGGAAAGGCCGGATGGAAAATAACAAAAAGCTCGCGCTCGTACAAGCCGTCGATAGACGATTCGGAGCTTGACGGGCGTTTCGTGAGGGCCCAGGAAATAAGCAGGTACGTCGAGCAGGGCTTCTTTGATTGCGGTTTGACTGGGTACGACTGGATATTGGAGAACGGAAGCGACGTCGAGGAGGTTTGCGACCTGGTTTACAGCAAGGCTACGGCGCTGAAATCGCGCTGGGTCCTGTGCGTTAAGGAAGATTCTCCGGTAAAAACCGTCAAGGATTTGCAGGGCAAGCGCGTGGCTACGGAGCTTTTGAACGTCACAAAAAAGTATCTTGCCGACAACGGCGTGACCGCGGATGTAGAGTTTTCGTGGGGCGCAACAGAAGTGAAGGTTCCTGATCTTGTGGACGCCATTGCCGATATAACGGAAACCGGTTCGTCGCTGCGGGCGAACAATCTGCGCATTGTCGATACGATGCTTTATACGAATACAAAATTTATAGCAAACAAAGCCTCGTGGGCGAACCCGCAAAAGAGGGCTAAGATAGAGTCGATAGCGCTTTTGCTTCAGGCGGCTCTTGCCGCCTCCACAAAAGTGGGGCTTAAGATGAACCTTCCGAAGGCAAACTTAAGCAAAATCATATCGTCCCTTCCGGCATTGAGGAAGCCGACGGTTTCGCAGCTTTCGGATCCCGCATGGGTGGCGGTTGAGACTATTGTCGAGGAGAAAACGGTGAGGGAAATCGTTCCCACGCTCAAGGCCAGCGGCGCGGAAGGCATAGTGGAATATCCGTTGAATAAAGTGATAGCGTAGTACGTTTTGCGCTAAATTTTTGTTGCAAATTTACGTGGTGCGGACAATATCCAGCGGCATGAAACATATATTGTCATTTGCCTTTGTTGTTGCGGCGTTTTTAATGTGCGCTTGCACGACCAACGTGGTTGTCGATTCTGCGGCACATCCGATGGGGTCTTACGACGGCCTTACGGGAACGTTCAGCGGAAAACTTTCGGGTAATATCAACACGGCATTCAAGGCTACGAACATAGCGCTTGAGCGCGATATGAAGCTGTTTCGCGTGGGGCAGATTCCGAAGGACAACGAGTGGTATGTTTACGCGCGCGCCGAGCTCGACATTCAAATCGTGGTATATCTTAAGCAGCTTCCCAACGACGAAGTCAGCGTGAAGATAGAGTACGGCGACGGAAATCTGATGAAAAGCCAGCAGATTTTCAATGCGATAGCAAAAAACATGCGCGCCTTTGAGCGCATGTAGCTTTCAGCATGTAGTTTCTCGTTTTCGCGCCTTGGAATTCCATTGCAAGGCGCTTTTTTTGACTTTTCGGTCGATGGGAGGCTTTTTGCCATATTACGAGGAGATAAAGCTCGCGGGACATTGCGGGTATGCGTTTGTTGCGACTTTTTTCGGGGGATTCGGGATTTATCTGGCTTCTTCGGTCTCCGGGGCGAAGTTTCTGTTTGACAGGTGCTTTAGCTTTTCCCTATTTGCGGCCGCCGCTGTTTGGGTCGCGCCGTTTTTAGGGTTTGTGCCCGGGGACGCGGAGGAGTGGGTGGTTTTCGGGCTTTTATGGGCGGCTTGGCCTGTGCTAGCATTTTTATCGCGCAGCGGTTTTAAGGCGTCGCTTGCGCTGTGGTTGGGCTTTGCGGCGTCGCAGGCTCTGCTTTTCGGATTGCTTAGGTGGATTGTAGGAGTATGAAATTGGACGTTAAAGATTTTATATCGCGCCTCGTGCGTTTTGAAAGCGTGTCGGCCGATTCCTCTCGGAGCGGCCAGGTTCGGGCTTGCGCGGAGTTTTTGGCCGACGCTCTCAAGGGCTTCGGCTTTGACGTGCGCCTGATGGAAACCGCGTTGCACCCCATAATTTTTGCGGAGCGCCGCTCGTCCGAAAAGCCACGCGTAAGGGTTCTTTGCTACGGGCACTACGACGTCCAGCCCGTCGATCCCGTCGGTAAATGGAATACGCCTCCGTTTGAGCCGGTCGTCAGGGACGGAAAAATTTGGGGCAGGGGGAGCGCCGACAATAAGGGGCCGTTTTCCTGCATGCTTGGCGGGCTTTTGGGGTTTCTCGATACGAACCCAGATGTTTCTGCGGATTTCGGCATAATGCTCGAAGGCGAAGAGGAAATCGGCAGCCCCAGCATGGAGAATTTTATTTCGGAAAATGCCGGACTGATAGGCGGCTACGATGTCCTCCTGCTTAGCGACACTTCGGCGGCTTCTTCAGACACGCCTATTCTTACAATTGGTTTGCGGGGGACGGGGTCGTTTGATGCGGTTTTTAAGGGGCCGAACACGGATGTCCATTCGGGAATGTTCGGCGGCATGGTTTACAATCCGGTGCAGGCGATGTTCGAAGTTTGCGCCTCGCTGCACGGGCCCGACGGGCTTGTAAACATACCGGGATTTTACGACGGATTGGCGAAACTCGAAGATTGGGAGAAGGCCGAAATAGCGGCCAACCCTTTCGGGGAGGACAAGGTGAAAAAGCTTCTCGGAGTGGAAAAGCTTTACGAACAGAAAGGCTATTTGCCGTCAGAGGCATTGCGCGTCTTGCCCACGGTCGAATTTACCGGAGTGGGAGGCGGCTACCAGGGCGAGGGCTCGAAATCGGTCATAGCGTCGGAATGCTTTTGCAAGATATCGTGCAGGACGGTCGTTCCGCAAAGGACGGCCGACGTCGTCAGGCTTGTGCAGAAAACGATGGAGGAGCGCACGCCCAAAGGTGTGGAGGTTTCATTTTCCGACGGCGACGCCTTTGGAGATGCTTATTTTTTAAATCCCAAAGATTGCGGCGGAGGAAGGCGGGGGCGCATTCTTGAAATGGCGTTGAAGGCGGTTGACGAATGCTCGCGGGCGGCTTTTGGAAACAAGCCCCTATATCTGCGCGAAGGCGCCAGCATACCGCTGATTTCCCTCATCAAGGGAAAAACTGGATTGGATTCGCTCATGTTCGGATTGTTTACCGCCGCAGACAACCTGCACGCTCCGAACGAGGGTTTTCCGCTTTCTACTATTGACAAGGCAGTGCGTTATTATGAAATGTTTTTCGAAAGAATTACAAACGGGAAATTTTATGAATAGATTACAAACGGGGTGGGATTTATGAATAGATTAAAATCGATGTTATATGTTGCAATGCTGTCTTTTGCCGCGCTCCTTTTTTCGGGATGCGCGTCGGAAAGCGCAGTCAGCAGGGGCAAATCCGCAGAGAATGCCGACATAGTTGTGTACGGAGGAACTTCAGGCGGGGTTGTTTCGGCAGTAAGAGCCGCAAAGAGCGGCAAGAAGGTGATTCTTATAGCCCCCGAAAAACATTTGGGCGCGATGTCGAGTGCGGGCCTTACTTTTACCGATTCGGGAAAAACCGAGTCAATCGGCGGGCTGTCCCGCGAATTTTACCACAGAATTTGGAGGGAATATCAAAAGCCGGATTCTTGGAACTTGCAGACGCGCGAAAGTTTTAAGTCTCAGGGGCAGGGTACAAAGGCCATCGACGACGAAAACAAAGTGATGTGGATTTTCGAGCCGAAGGTGGCCGAACGGGTTTTCGAAAACTGGCTTAAGGAATTTCCCAACGTGAAGGTCGTCAAAGGCGAAAGGCTTTTGCGCGACGGCACCGGCGTTGAAAAGATAGGCGGCAGAATAGCGTCTATAAGGACTGAATCCGGGATTGTCGTCAGGGCAAAGATGTTTATAGACGCCACCTTTGAGGGCGACTTAATGGCGGCTGCTGGGTGCTCGTACATGACCGGACGCGAATCAAACAAGGAGTACGGGGAAACTTTCAACGGCTACCGCAAGACCATGAAACATAACTACCATTTCTTTAAGGGTAAAGTTTCGCCGTATAGGGAGCCCGGAAATCCGTCGAGCGGCCTGTTGAAGTTTGCGAATATCCAGCCGCGCCTCGAAACGGGAACCGCAGACAAGAAAATACAGGCGTATTGCTTTAGAATGTGCCTGACGCTCAATCCCGATTCCCCGAATTGGAAAAAAATAGAAAAACCCGCCAATTACAATCCGGAAGATTACGAAATGCTTTTGAGGGCCGTATGCTCCGAGCCGAAATTTTTCCCGATGATAGTCTCTCCGATGCCCAACTTTAAAAGCGACTGCAACAACCGCGGCGCGGTGAGCCTCGACTTTATCGGCGGAAATTACAACTATCCCGAGGCTTCCTATGCTGAGCGCGAAAAAATTGTCAAGGCGCATCTCGACTACCAGACGGGGCTTGTATATTTTCTGCAAAACGATCCGCGCGTCCCCAAAAACATTCAGGATAGGTTCAAAAAATTCGGATATTCAAAGGACGAGTTTGTCGATACGGGCCACATGCCGTTTTATCTCTATGTCAGGGAGGCGCGCCGCATGAAGGGCGAGTATGTCATGACGCAGCACGACTGCCAAAATGCGCGCAGCACTCCCGATCCCGTCGGAATGGGTTCGTACGGGCTGGATTCGCACAACACGTCGAGGTTTATCGACGAAAACGGATTCATTCAAAACGAGGGCGATGTGGAGGTCTGGCTGAAAAAGCCCTATAAAATCGCTTACGGGGCCATAATACCCCAAAAATCGGAGTGCCAAAACCTTCTTGTCCCGGTGGCGTGCTCTTCCACGCACATAGCCTACGGGTCGATTAGAATGGAGCCCGTATTCATGATACTCGGGCATTCTGCGGCGGCGGCCGCGTCGATGGCAATCGACGAAGGGTGCGCCGTTCAGGACATCGACAGGTCGAAACTCGCCTCTGTTTTGCTCTCCGACGGCCAGGTTCTCGAGCATAAAGCCGCACCGAAGACAAAGAAATAGAATGCTTACCTGCACGAAAACATATTTCGACATTCCGTTCGCGCACCGTCAATATTTGCACGACGGCCGCTGCGCGTTCGTGCACGGCCATAATTGGGACATATCTGTCACGTTTGCATGCGATAGGACGGACGAGAACGGATTTGTCGTAGATTTCGGCAAGCTGAAGTTTCTAAAAAATTGGATAGACGAAAACCTCGACCATTCGTGCGTCTTTTCGAAAAGCGATCCGCTCATGCGCGTTTTGCGGGACGCCGCGCCGGAGGCTTGGAAGATATTTGTGGTAGATCAATGTTCGTGCGAGGGCATCGCAAGGCACCTGTTCGGGGTTTTCAACGATTTGGTTTTGCGGGAAACGTCGTCGCGCGTGAGGGTTGTGTCTGTTTCCGTAAGCGAGGACAAGAAAAATACGGCGCGTTTTGTGTCGCCGGAAGCCGACTGATGGCGCTCTATCCGATAGCTGAAACCTTTTTTTCCATACAGGGCGAAGGTTGCCACGCCGGCAGGCGCGCATATTTTGCGCGCCTTTTCGGCTGCAATGTGAAATGCCGGTGGTGCGATTCCCGGACGGCGTGGGAAGGGCTTCCGGACAGGAGAATGAGCGAATCCGAAATTGCCGCCGAGGCGGCCGCGTCGCTTGCGGAGTTTGCGGTAATTACGGGAGGGGAGCCTTGCATGCATGATATGCGCCCGTTGCTTTCCGCCCTTTCTTCTGTGAATGTGGCTGCGCACCTCGAAACTTCGGGAACGCTCCGGATTGATGAGAGCGGCGATTCGCGCTTCGACTGGGTGGCCGTAAGCCCGAAGCTTTTTGCGCCTCCTTTGGAATCTTCGCTTGCCAGGGCCGACGAACTTAAATTCATAGTTTCCGATTTGCGAGAATTGGGTGAATACGAGAATTTTTACCCGGCGGCGTTAAATGCCAAAAGCGTATGGATCCATCCGGTTTGGAGCGGAATATCAGATCCCGATTTGCTGGAGGGAATCTGCGAGTTTGTAAAATCAAAGGGTGGAAAATACAGGGCTGGGTGGCAGATGCACAAATGTTATTTTGCGCGCTGAACGGCCGCAAAGCCCTCCAAACCGCGCCTAAGCAAGCCGCCTGGCTGCGCGGGAAGGGCAGAATTCCGCCTTTTTAAGGCGCTTGCGCCGCGCGTTCGCGCAAATATGCACTGGAACACGCCCGGAAACGCGGGCGGTTTGCCAAATGCAAAAGGCGGTTTTGCTTCTGAATGGGCAGGTTGTCTTTGTACGGCGGCAATGTAAAAACGGATTAGGCCTTGATTTTTTGCGCGCGGCTGCAAATATTGTGGGGTCTATGGACAAGGCAGAGCTCGTCAGGTTTGTGCCGATGCGCCGGATTGAAATGGAGGCGCGCGGTTGGGATGCAATCGATATTTTGATTGTTTCCGGCGACGCGTATGTGGACCACCCGAGTTTCGGAGCTTTTCTTATAGCGCGCGTGCTTTTGGACGCCGGGTATCGCGTGGGCATTGCGGCGCAGCCGGATTGGAGGGATCCTTCAAGCCTGGCGGAATTCGGGCGCCCGCTAATCGGGTGCGGGGTGTCGGCTGGAAACATAGATTCAATGCTTAAGATATACACGGCGGGCAGGCGACTTCGGAGGGAGGATATGTATTCTCCCGGAGGACGCACCGGCTTGTGCCCTCCGCACGCATCGGTGGTTTACAGCCAGCTTGCAAAGCGAGCCTTCCCTGGCCTTCCGGTTGTCGTGGGCGGCGTTGAAGCGAGCATGCGGCGCATAGCGCATTACGACTATTGGCAGGATAAAATAAGGCCTTCGATTCTTGCGGACTCCAAGGCGGATCTTTTGTGCTACGGCATGGGAGAAATGACAATGCTTGAAATTTTTTCGCGCATTGCGCGCGGAGAGACTTTGGAGGGAATACGCGGCACTTGCAGATATCTGGGGGGAAAAGAGTCGGATGCTTTTTCGGCCGGAAACGACTGTGCGGAACTTCCGTCTTACGAGGAAGTTTGCTCGAATAAATGCGCCATAATGCGCGAAATGAAGATTGTCGAGTCTGAGATGAATCCTTGGTCGGGGCGGCGCCTGTTTCAGAAAACGCGCGGCAGAATACTTTTGGTCGAACCCCCGCGCGAGCCGATGCCAACATGGCTGTTCGACAAGTTCAGCGAACTGCCTTTTGCAAACCGCCCCCACTGGAGCTATGGCGAAAAAATTCCGGCGTGGGAAACTGTGAAGGATTCTGTGACCGTAGTAAGGGGGTGTCCCGGAGGCTGCGCATTTTGCGGCATAGCCGTGCACCAGGGCCGCCATGCCGTATCAAGGAGCGAAGGCAGCGTAATAAGGAGCGTAATGGCTCTTTCAAAATCTCCGTCATTTCGCGGAACCGTTAGCGATGTCGGCGGGGCGGCTGGCAATATATACGGACATGCCCCGAAGAATTTGGACGCATGTAAGAAATGCAAGAGGTATTCTTGCGTATTTCCAAATGTGTGCGAAAACTATAATATCGACGAAAAGCCCCTGATTTCTTTGTTGGATAAGCTAAAGTCGCTTTCCGGCGTAAAACATGTGTTTATAAATTCCGGCGTCAGGCTCGACCTCGCGCTGCTTCAACCCAAACTTACCGAGAAAATAATAAGAGACCACGTATCCGGGCAGATAAGCGTTGCTCCCGAGCATCTCGACGCCAGGGTCTTGCGTTTGATGCGCAAAGGCAAAGCTGGCGAGTTTGACGAATTCCGCAAAATATTTGACAGTGTAAACGGAAAAACCGGAAAGAAACAATATATAGTGCCGTATTTTATTTCGAATTTTCCCGGATGCACCGACGCAGAAATGGAGAAAGTGCGCGCATATTTGGCAAAGTCAAATTGGAGCCCCCAGCAGGTTCAGGATTTTATCCCCCTTCCGATGACTATGGGAAGCGCAATGTATTTTTCCGAAACCGCCCCGGACGGATCTCCCATAACCGTCAATAAGGGGCTTGCCGAACGCAGGTTCCAAAGAGATATGATACATTCTAAAAAAACGGAGGAAAACGAGAAACATGCCTTTAAAAAACACCATTTTGGGAGAAGGGGAGGTGTTTAAAAAAAAACGCCTTTTAGGTTTTTTTGCAATGCTTCCTAAGGAAAATTGATATTGCGGCACGACAGCACACATGTATCTATAAGTAAAAAACGCCGTTAGCATAAGTTTTGCGTAATGTTTTTCGAACTGCCTTTTGCGTTTTTTCTTTCGGAAAGGTGTAATATTTTTTTGTCGAAACTGTCGATTCCTTTTAAAGGTAGCGTCGAAATTTTTGGTTCTTAAATTTTCCCGTATTTTGCTCTTAAAGCTTTCAAAGGACATGTAAGTTTGGGGGCATGGAAGGCAGTGCGTTTGCTTTGCGCAGATAAATGGAACTTTCCCTCGGGGAAATCAACGCGCGTTTTTTACGGTTTATAGTAAGACCTGCAAAATATGGGAAAACGCGAAAAGCGGGGTGTAAAAAAGTTAAATGTTATGCGTAATACTTTTGCGCGATTTTTAACAAAAATAGGTTATTAAATGAATAAAACAGATGTCAAAGAAGATATAATCCATAGTGAGCGATTTGAGTAATACAAAACATGAAAAAGTTTGCGAATTGAATTTGGTTGGGTTTTTGCTCACTGAAGTAAAATTGGTGGGGGGTTGAGATGCTGACGGAAAAAACCGCATAATATCAATAAAGTTAGTGGACAATAAACGAGTGCCTTGTATCGGCATCATTGGGTTTAAGAAAAACAGCTGAAGGTTAATGTAGAAGGATAAAGCTAATCGAGCGCGCGCATACGAAATGGAAACTAAAAAAAAACTTACTGTATGGGAACGTTTGTTTTATCGGGTATGAAACTGTGAAAAAACTATCCCCTAAAGTATCTTTACCCAACCTTTGGTATCGCTCCAGAATTATAACACGTTAATACTAAAACAAAATTTGCTGGGAGTGCGTGGAAATCCGGGAAAAACGTAGCGTGTTATTTCTTCCGCATGATGCTGAACTTTGCTGACTGTTATTAATTGCGCATTAAAAAACGCGTTTCGGTGAAATTTCGCGTTTTGCCTTCTTCAAACACAATATATTGCCATAAACAGATTCGGAGAGGCAAGGCGCAAATGGAGGGAGGAGAATATCGGATTTTATGCTCGGGAGGAGACTTGAACTCCTACGTCCTTTCGGACACCGGCGCCTAAAGCCGATGCGTCTACCTATTTCGCCACCCGAGCTTTTTGTTTTTGAGATGAAAAGTCTTAAAATTTTATCTTAAAAGGCGAGTAATTTTTTTAGTCCGCCGAATTTTTATTTTACGGCGACAATCTCGTAGTCCATCGTGCCGATGCCGAGTTTTTCGGCGTGTTCAAGCGCGGATATCCAGTTTGTTTCAGGGGAGACGTCGGCGAAGTGGTCGCAATGCAAGTGTCCGTTCTTTTCCAATATGCTGCCCTTTACCGCGGGCTGCATGTTTACCGCATCGGCGCACGCCCTGTCTATTGCTACCGGATCGAAAGAGGCGAACATTCCGACGTCCGGAACTATCGGTATGTCGTTTTCGGCGTGGCAATCGCAATAGGGCGATATGTCGACGGCCAGATTTATGTGGAAATGCGGCCTGCCGTGCAGCACGGCTTTTACGTATTCGGCTATCTTGCAGTTTAAAACGTCGTTGGCTTCGTCAAAGGCCGCTTGGACCGCGTCCTTGGGGCATACGCCTATGCACCTTCCGCAGCCCACGCATTTGGCATGGTCGATTTTTGCCTTACCGTTTCTTATTGATGGCGCGCCGTGGGCGCATATCCTTATGCACCTTCCGCATGCGATGCATTTAGACGCGTCCACCCGCGGTTTGCCTGCGCTGTGCATTTCCATTTTGCCTGCGCGCGATCCGCTTCCCATTCCTATGTTTTTTAAAGCCCCGCCGAATCCAGTAAGTTCGTGCCCCTTGAAATGGTTTAGGGATATTACTATGTCGGCGTCCATTATGGCTGCCCCTATTTTGGCCTCTTTTACATACATGCCGCCTTCGACCTTAACGGAGCGTTCATCTGTTCCCTTTATGCCGTCGGCTATTATCGTATGCACACCCGTGGAGAACGGATTGTATCCGTTTTCATAGGCGCTGTCGAGATGATCCAGGGCGTTTTTTCTGCCTCCGACATACAGCGTGTTGCAGTCGGTCACAAAGGGCTTTCCACCGAGCCTTTTTATGTAGTCGCAAACAGTGCGCGCATAGTTCGGACGAAGAAACGCAAGATTTCCGGGTTCTCCGAAATGCAGCTTTACGGCTACATATTTCCCAGTAAAGTCGATTTTTTCAAAGCCGGCCCTTTTCATAAGCCGCTCGAGCTTTTTCTGAAGGCCGTCGTTAAACGACGTGTGCATGTCGGTAAAATAGACTTTGGATTTCATTTGGCCTTTTCTTTTTTGCGGTGAAAAAAACAAACGCGCGATGTGTGTTCGCGCGTTTTGAGAAAGTTGTGTGGAACGCCTTAACAATCCACGTCTATGGGCATGTGCTGCGCGCTGCAACCGGCGTCGACGACAAGGCGTTCGCCCACTATGTTTCTCGAGGCGTCGGAAGCCATGAAGGCGACTGCCTGCGCTATGTCGTCTGCGGTGGCTTCAAAGCCTATCGGCGTGTTTAATCTCCGGCGTTTGGCCGTAGATTCGTCAAGCTTTTCCCATCGGTCGGTAAAAATGTAGCCGGGGGCGACTTCGTTCACCCGGATTCCTTTCGGAGCCAAATCAACCGCCATGGAGCGGGTAAGCGCGTCGATTCCGCCCTTGCTTGCAACATAGGCCGTGCGGTTGCGGATTGCCCGCATGGACACGTTGGATCCGAGGTTTACTATTACGCCTTTGCTTTCCTGCGCGAGCATCATTTTTACGGCCTGCTGGGAAACCTGGAAGGTCCCGAGCATGTTTGTTTTTAAGACGGCAAGGAAATATTCCGGATCCATGTCTTCAAACGCCGGGCCTATCCCCTGGTTGCAGGCGTTGTTTACGAGAATGTCAATGCGCCCGAATTTTTCTTTTATGACGCCGAACATCGCCTTGACCTGTTCAGTGTTCGAAATGTCGCACGGTATTTCCACAAAGCCGTCGAGCCCCATTTCCCTGAGGAAACGCCCACCCTGCGCGGTGCTTTTTTCTGTGGAGCCGCATATGCACACTTTCGCGCCTTCGCGTATAAACAGCGCGGCTATTCCGACTCCTGTATTTCTGCTTGCCCCGGTCACAAGCACTACCTTGTTTTCAAAACGTTTCATATGTGTCCAAAATTATATGTTTACACCAATAAGTAATAACCGCCGGAATTTACGATTTATTTTTTTTTCTGCAAGCAATATCGGAGGCGTTTGGAAATATTTCTGTGTCCGGCGGGATTTTTGCGCGCGGCTAAGGGGACAGCCTCGATATTTCCCATGCTCCCCCGTTCTTTTTGTATGCGAACCTGTCGTGCAGGCGGTTCTCCCGTCCCTGCCAGAATTCGAAGTATTCCGGAACTATTCTGAACCCTCCCCAGAAATCGGGAAGCGGTATTTTCCCGTCGGCGAATTTGCGCTTCATTTTTTCGAATTGCATTTCAAGCAGCGCGCGCGACGTTATTATGCTGCTTTGATGCGAAACCCAAGCGCCAAGCCTGCTGCCGAACGGGCGGGAAATGAAATAGCGCAGAGATTCAGCCGTCGAAACTTTTTCGGCCCTTCCGTTAATCCTGAGTTGGCGCTCAAGGTCAAGCCAGACAAACAGGGCGCTGATTTTCGGATTTGCTTCGAGATCGCGCGCCTTTTGGCTGTGGTAGTTCGTGTAAAAGACGAATCCCCTTTCGTCCCACGACTTTAAAAGCACCACGCGCGAAGTCGGAGCGCCTTCCGCCGAAACTGTCGATACGGCCATTGCGTTTGGCTCCTTTACTTTGCAGTCACACGCATGCTTAAACCAAAGTTCGAACTGTTTAAACGGGTTGTCGTCGAGATCTTTGCGTTCGAGTCCCCCCAACAGATATTCGTTTCTGAATTGGAAAATGTCCATTAGGATAGTATTTGCTTTAGATTTTTGGAGCCGTTTTCGGAGTGCGCAAAAGATTCGTACGCTTTGAGCGCGGACTCCACGAGGTTTTCCCTCATTTGTATGTGGCTTATTATGTCGCCGTCGCCGTCGTTGCGGCTCAGCCTTTCAAAAAATTTTCCGACCGTGATTTTTTCGGGGTCCACCGCGGGCTTAAAGAACACGTCGTCTCCGTTTCCACTCGACTCGGCGGAGCATACAAAATTCTTTTCCTCAAGCCATTTGACGCTCGCTATGACCGCCGATTTCGGCATCTTCAGCGTCCCGAGCAGATTTTCTATCGTTGGAGCCCGCGGATTCGATTCGTAGAACGACTTCTCTATCTCTAAGAATGCGGCGAAAGCGCAGAGCTTTTTCGCGCGGTCTCCCATTTTGCCCCACGCGTCGTCGTCCGACAGAAAATCGACATATTGCACCGCGTACGTTATCTGGCAGCCGGTGAGAATCATCGCCCAGAAAATATACAGGCTGAACATCGCGACGGCGACTATCGCTAAATATCCGTACAGGCTTTGCTGTTTTGCGATATAGCTTATATATATAAACGAACCCTGGTTGTTTAACACGAGCATGCACATGGTCACAGCCGCTCCGACAAACGCGGGCTTCCATTTTACGCGCGTCGGGGGGATAAATTTGTAGAACGCTGCGAGAAGGCAGGTTATTATGGACAACCCGATAGCGTACGTAAGCCACGATACGAATCCCGTCAGATAGTCGGCTACGAACGGAATATCGCCCAGAAACTTTGGTATTTGCGACGTCGTAAAAAACGTCATTCCGAATATCATTCCCACCGAACCGAAGAAAATCATGGAAAAATAGAAAACTATGCGGTCAACCCACTTTCTTCCGGCCTTTATTCCCCATATAAAATTAAACGCACTTTCCATATTGACGCATAGAAGCAGGCATGTGGCAAGCATGGCCAAAAGGCCTATCGTCCCGCCTTTTGCGCCCGCGCGCGTTATGTTGTCTATAAACCCCACTATTTCGGGGTTTATTTCGGCACTTTGGCTTTCGGCCGACTGCTGCTGTATTTCGTTGAACGCCGGCATGACGAATGTGGCGGCGTCCATTATTTTGGAATAGATTATTTTTGTGTTTCCGCTAAAAAACATTCCGGCGAACATGACCACTATCGCCAGCAGCGGGCCTATTGCCAACAAAGTGGCATACGAAAGCGAGGCGGCCTGCACGAGTATCCGCTTGTTGATTATGCCGTCCACCGTCGATACGGCAATCCTCAGCAGCGCCGCCGCCGCCTTCGCTCCGCCGCGCATTCCCGACGCGTCTTTTTCCCATATCGTTTTTGTCGCAAAGCGCTTCGCCCTGGCGAACAGTCCGGTTTTTTTTGAAATGTCTTCCATTTTTTTTAAGCGAGATTAAATGCAAGCAAAGTCGCCGCAAGCGCGAACGCCGCCGCCACAACCAGTGCGCGAACGATTTTTGGAGGCCTAAACGTGGCGAGAGCCACCAGAATCGAAAGCCACGCCGGCGCGGACACCGGTACCCCGAGCGAATAGCCGGCGTATATCAGAAATCCGGAGAATGCGAACGCCTTGAGCCTGAGGAACGGCAGCGGCTTGAAATTCGCAACAAATGCAAGCGCCAAAATGATGTCTATGCCTGCCGAAATTTTGAGCGCGTTTTCCATTACTTCGGCGCTGAAACAAAATGATTCAAAAAGAAAACACGCAGCCTCGCATGCCAAAAGCAGCCCAAAAAGGGCGCTTTCGGCCCTGCGCCGCGCTTTTCCCTCCCCGTTGGCAACCGTCTTTTGCGCCTGCGGGCGTTTTAACGCTACCGTGCCGCGTTCGGCGGCGTTGCTATTTCCCCCAGTTCCCCGGAATGAATGTTTTTGCCGGTTCATTTTTCGTATTTTCTCGGGTCTTCGGCCCAGCCGAGCTTGTTCCGCAGAATCGCAAAATGCGAGTGCCCGCGCAGCCGTACGAACTTCAGCGTTCTTGACGGCATGCTTATTTCGACTTCCGAACCGCGCGTTAGAGTCGCCACCTTTTGCCCGTCGGCAATAAGAGCGCTTTCCCCGCTTACGCACTCTATTTTAATTTGGGCGCCGTAGTCGTAGATAAGGCTTCTGTTCGAGAGCGTGTGCGGGCATATTGGAGTCATGGCAAACACACGCCCCTTCGGGTGGATTATCGGGCCGCCCGCCGAAAGGTTGTAGGCTGTGGAACCGGTGGGCGTCGAAAATATAAGGCCGTCTCCGGCATAGGTTGCTATAAACTCCTTGTCGGCAAAAATCGAAAATTTGGAGATGCCGTCGAGTCGCAGGTCTTTAAATACGAGGTCGTTTAGCGCGAGGTATCGCCCGCCCTGGCACGACGCCTCAAGAAGCGCCCGCTCAAGCACGCGGCGCTCTCCGCCGACAAGCGATAAAAACTCCGCTTCCGATATTTTGTCGGTATAGGTGGCCAGGAAGCCGAGCTTGCCGAGGTTTATTCCGAATACGGGCAGGTCGAATTTCGCAAGATGGGGCACGCACGACAATATGGTGCCGTCGCCGCCTATTACGCAGCAAATGTCCTTTCCCGCAAAAGCGCTTTCAGGAACCGGGAAATCAGAGCGTATTTCGCATGCCATACCTCTTCCTTCGGCTTGGCGCGAAAGTTTTTCGGCAATAAGTTCCGCCGCGGGTTTTGTCTTGTTTACAACAAAAAGAATTTTTTTATTGTCGTCCACTGTGTCAAAGAACCACAAGGCTTAGAGTTTATCAATCTTTTTAAGAGAAAAATTCACTCAAGTATTGTGGGATAAACCAGCCCGAAGAAAACCATTCCGCCCGCCGCGATTGCAAGCGCCACGATGAACGAAAGCACGGCGTTTCTTTTAAAACCCGCTATCCATTGGTATGCCGACAGCGCAAACGACGCCGACAACAGCCACGGTGAAAGAAAAGTCAAGCCCGCCACTGCGTAAACCGTCAGGGCCAAGGCGTCGATTTTTTCGCAACTTCGCGGCGCGGCAGGAGCGCTTTCGTCCGTCATTTTCGACAAATCGACGTTTTTGAGGGGTTTCCAAGTCGTCGATTTCGTCCTTACGAGGTGCAGCATTCCGATTTTGCCGCACCCGAGCATATCCTTGATTTCCTTTGCGGAAAACGGGCCGCTTTCGCGGCCTTTCCAACTCAAAAAAAAGATTTTTTCCCCGTTCATGCTATTTGCGGGCGGCTTCTTTTAAAATTTCGGCGGAGGGCTTAACTTCGCTGAAAATTGGAGCCAGCGGCGCGAGTTTGCCCGAGCACGCGGCCATATTTTCGCCTACCCTTTCAAATTTTCCGGTGCCAAGGCCCACCGACCATATTGCGCCCTTGGGATCTTTGAACAAAGACGCCTTGCCGGTTTCGTCGCACACGCCAATTAGCATAATCGGGTTTTCGAGCGCTATTTTTATCGCGTTCAGCCGCGTTTGGGCGTCTTTGAAGTAGTCGGGGGCCTTTTGTGAGTAAAGTTCGGCATCTATCAGTTTGGCCTTTGAATCGGATTCGAATATCCACGAATAGTCGAAAAACGCTTTGGAGTAGCGTTCGACCGCCGTTTTTCTCGCCTTCGCCAAAGGGGAGTATTCAAGCATTGTAGCTGCGGGATTTTCAGAAAGCTTGGCAAAAATCAACCCTTCGAAAAATACTTTGTAAATGGGGTTTGCCTTTGCGTTTCCTATGAGCGTTAGCGCCGATAGCAGCGATTCTTGGGCGGCTTCTTTATATGCCATTTTGCCGAGTTTCGATTCCGCGGCTTCGTCGCCGCCCAAAAGTATTTCCCCGCGGGGGGCGCGCCCGTCGATAAAGTGTTTTCTGTATGGCTTTGTAGAGATTCTGCCGCCGGCGGAGACTTCGTTTACCTGCTGCACTATTTCGGAGCCTCCGCGCCATTTTTGGGTCTGCTCGGTGATTTTCCCTATGGTGTAAACTTCGTATTTTCCGTCGCGAGAATATTTATAGAGGTCGGTGAGCATTTTGTTTTCGGGCAGTGCGGCGCGCACCGCGATGCCCGCAGAATTAATTTGCGCAACGCCCTCGGGAGTCCCGAAATCGACGAGCTGCCCGAGCATTATAGAGTCCTTTAATTCGGCGATTTTCGACAATTTGCGCGCGAATTCCGCGGGCGTTATTCCGGACTCCGCGAGAATGTCGACGGCGGCCGAATATTCCGCCGCGGTTCTCGACGTTTCAAGGGCCTCTTTTAGCTTGTCGAACTTTGCGTACTTGTTTTTTGCGTCGGTGGCTCGCACCGATATTTCGTTGAACTTTTCTATGTCGAGTTGGTGCGGCTTAAAAAGGATGCTGACGTCCTCCATGAGCGGGCGGAGAACTTTCAGGACCTTCTCGGCGTCCCTGTCTATGTCGTCCTTCGCGCGCGAAAAGTTTTCATATTCTTCGGCTATGGATTCGTATTTTGACAGATTGAGCCTTATTGCGGCCGAGTTTTTCGCCTTCCTTTCGTCTATTGCGGCGGAAATTTTTTTCGAAAGGCTTTCGATTCTGTCGCGGAAGTCAATCTGCTCCATCGGTGACAGCGACGAAAGCTCAAGAAAAAGCTTTTCGGAGTTCGATTTCGCCTCCGCAAACTCTTTTGAGGGCGCCGTCTTAAAGTCTATGGCCTCCATTTGTTCCAACGCGCTTTTTACGCGGTCGCGGCGCTTTATGGACAGCGCCGCAACGCCTTCCAAACTCGAAAGTCTTTCGGCGTATTTCGATTCCGAAAGTTCCGGGTATTTTTTCCTGAACGATTCTATTTTTTTAGGAAGATCCGAGGGTTCCTGTGAGGCCTCTATCTGGGCTATTTCGTTTTCCGCCTCGCTGCCGATTTTTTGCGATTCAGCAAAGTTCCATATAAACGCCGCCGCCGCGGCGATTCCTGCCGCCGCCGCCGCCCAGCATGCCGCTTTGGCCGCCGCCGACATGCGCAGGCTGAGCCTCAGTGCGGATATGCGCGCCGCCAGCCTCCTTGCGGATTCTGGGTCGAGGGTTTTCCCCGCGTCCGCCGAAAGCGACAGCAGACGCGCCAGTTTTACCCGCCTTCTTTCACTCTTGTCAGGGCTTTCAAGCTCTATACCTATCAGGTTTCGCGCGCGTGCGGCCTTTTCGGCGGCGATTATCTCGTTTTGCTTCACCGCCGTCTCCTTCGATATTTTTTCTATGAATTCGAGGTCGGGGCCGACGAAATCGGTGTCGCTGCGGATAAGATTGAACTCCGTCACCAGATCCGAGGCCCGGGCGAAATCGTTTTCAATGTCGATTGATTCAAGCTCTCTGATTATCGACATGCAGCGGGAGCGTTCGTATTCGCTTTCCTTGGCGCGCTTAAATTCCGACGCCTCCCTCCACACTCTGCTGTCGGATATCAGTTCGGATTCGGGTTGGAGCTCGTCGTACAGCTTTAATACCGCCTCGAAATCGTTTTTTGCGAGCGCGCCTTCAAGCTTTTTCAATTTTGCGGCGGACACCTTCCTCCGGAGCTTGTCGCATTCGCGCCGAGCTTCGGCGTCGTAGGAGTTGATTTTCGAAATGGTTTTTATTACGGCCAGCGCGTCTTCGTACTTTCTCATGCGCATGGCGCGCCGGTAGTCGCGGTAAAGGGGGTGGTTTTGTGACACGCCCCTTGCGTAAAGGGAATTTACAAGCTCTATTTGCGAATCGTCGAACGGCGGCGGCACGGGCAGGTCTTCCGCCGCGCAGTACGAGCGCCACCGCTCAAGTTCGGGGAACATCAGCGAATTTAGAAGGTCGAGCAACCCGGAGGATTCCGCCACTTGCAATGCCGGATAGTCGCGGCCGGCTTTTATGAGTGCCACGCAGTGCTCGAGCTGCGCTTCGGCGCGCGCGCACAACTTGTAGTATTCCATGGCGACCGATCTTTTTTGCATTTCGGAGGCCGTCGCGCGTCCGCCGAGAAGCGCCTGAATTTTTACTGTTAAAAATTGTGGAGTCATTATTTTCCGATTTTACCGTTCAAAGTTTTCCATTTTTTTTCGCGCGCCTCTTTGCGGGAGATTCCGGGAATGTCGAGCGCGCGGCGGGCTTTTGCCATATTGACTATAGCTTTTCCCTCGGCTTTTTCGTCGCGCCCGCCCAATGCAAACGCGTTTTCGGCATATCTCATAAGCGAATCGGCGCGCGCCCCGATGTCTTCGAGAATGTCGCGCTTGACCGACGGGTTGGAGGCAGCGTAGGGCGATTCGTCCCATAGGCGTACCGCGCCCTCGAAATCGTCTTTTCCCACTTTCTCCCTCGCTTCGGATATGGTTTCCGAAAGGGTTTTTGCACGGGCGGAGGATTCGGACTGCCCTTCTGCGGCGCGCTTTTCCGGATTCGATTCCGAGAGCGCCTCTAAAACGGGAAGCGGCTCGGGAGATGCCTGGACCGCGTTTTCTTTGAATGAATCCGCCGGCTCCATGTATAGGAAAGCGGCTGCGGCAATCGTTCCGGCGGTTATCGCAGCCGATGCGGCGTAAAGCAGAAATATTTTCGGGACACCCCGTTTTTTTACGTACACCACCTTGTAGCGCGTTGGCGCTTTGGGCTTTGAAACTTTTAAGTTTAAGCGTTCGCGGTTTGTCAAAATTCCGGTAGAGGCGTATTCAGCCGCGCGCGTATTGGGCGCGGGAGGGGCGCTTTTCAAAGTGAGATTTATTTGCATCGGGTCGCCATCTGACGATTCTGCGGCCTTCCATAGAAAAACTCCCGCGTTTTCGCTGCCGGACGAGTACGTCGTGAAAGTGACTTCCCATGCGTTGAGCGGATTGACGTTCAACAGCAGGCTTTCTGAAAACAAGTCGAGCAGAGTCCGGCAGTCGCCGGCGGACGCCGTTATCTGTGCGGGAAAATTTCCGAGCAGGGCGGCCTTGGCGGAGCTGCCGAATATTCTTTCCCAGTTTTTGGCAGGAAGAGAATTTTTTGCGCGTATTTTGTCGATGCCGTCGGGTTCGCCTATAAAGCGGGGCTCGCCCGACCACCGCTTTGCCCACCCGTCCCATTGGGCGAGTATTTCCGCCGGGTTTGCGAGCCCTGGTATTTCGCTTTGCGGAATGGCTATATGGTGGGCTATGTAGTTGTTCCGGTTTGTGTAGTCTGTCCCGGAATCTCCCATTCTCGTCAGTATATGCCACGTTTCTCCGCAGTAGGACAAGGTTCTGTGGGAAAATATTTCGCCGTGCAGAATGTCGTAAACTCCGCAGCGCTCCACCGCCGCCGCAAGCTTTTCGGGCATGGATTTTGTGCGAGCAACCGTAGAAAATCCCGTCCTGCCCATCGTAAGCGACGTCGGCCAGCTTGTGAATATGAGTTGGTATGCCATATCCTTTACGCCCCCGTTGTGGGAATGAGATCCGTGGACTGGGACAACGCCCATATAGCCGGTATTTCGACGTCTATCGGGTTTATTTTTGACGGTATTGGAGCTATCTTTCCCGCGCACGGCCCCTCGGTAAGCATTTGCGGCGAGTGTCCGAGGGCGCTTACGGCAAAATACTTTATGTTTTTCGATATGGACTCCGCGCTCGCGGCTATGGAGGGGTCGGTTGCTATCAGAAAATCCCTCAGAACTTTGCTGTTTGCCTCGACAATCGAAAGGTCAAGCTTGCCGCCGGCTACCGGATTGCCGAGGGGCTCCTTCAGAAGGTGGCGCCATATGTCGCACTTGCCTATCAGCACCGCAAGGGGTGTGTCTATTTTTTTCGACGGCTCGATTGCGAGAATGCGCTTTATGCGGACTTCCATTTCGGACAGTATGGTGTCCTGCTGGTCCAGCCTTCCGTCGATTGTAAGCTGCGGGTCGGGATAGTCGCCTATCGCCGCCTTAAAATTGCGGTTGGCGGCGGGGTCGAAAAGAAAGAATATTCCGGAGGAGCTGGCAACGTGCATCGCGCCGGGAGACTCCTCGATGTCGAGTCCCGGCTCAAAATGCTCCCCGGCATTGTCGTAGAAAATTATCGACGTGCCCGCCGCGCCGTCCTTTGAAAGGGAGTATGTCATGGGTTTCGGAAGTGCTACCATCTTTCCGAAACGCGGATAGCGTTCGTACATCAGGCCCTCGAGGGCCGTCTTCGCGAGTATGGCGTCCTCCGGATTTTTCGCGGAAAACAGGCTGTTCTTCATTTGCGTAAGAAGCATGTTTCCCGATGGGTCGAGGTCCTTTAAGACAATGTTGAAATTTTTGTACAGCGAACTTTGCAGCTGGCGTATGAGTGCGCTCAGATAGTATGATTTCCCCGAACTCGGCGCCCCGACTATAGAGAAAATGCGCCTTTCAAGTTCGAGATAGTTGGGAGGAAGTTTCTTGCGGCAGTGCGGGCAGGCCACGTCCGGAGCAGGCATTCCCGCCGGATCCAAAGCCACGCCGTCCTCGTTGAACGATGTCGGCAGAAAACGCAACATTTCGTCTGGCCCCAGTACGGGATCTCCGCGCAGGCTTTCGTGAACCGCTATACTCATCGCGTCGCCGACGTCGAATTTGAGCCAGCAAAGCGGGCACGTCACCGCTTCGGAGCTTTCAGACAGTATGGGGACGGCGGATGATATGTCCGACGGCTTGTCGTCGCCGAAAACCGACGAAAACATGAATCCAATTTCAAATCCGCGCGGGCATATGGCGATTCCCGCGCCGTTCAAACCGCGGCTGAGTACGGAACTCTTTAGCCTGGCGAAAGGGACTTCGTCTTCTATGCGCCCAGTTTCGGAATAAAAAACGAGCCACTTCGAGGTGTCCATGACCCGCGCCTTTTCGAGCATTTGCGCGTCAGCTATGATGTAATAGAGCTTTTCCCCCACCTGCAGCGTGGCCACGTCGGACATCTCCACGGGGGCCAGAATTTTTGTTCCGTTTATCTTTACGCTTGCGTTGGGGTCGAGCGGCGCGAGCGTCAAATTCCCGTTTTTCGATTCGGATATTTCCAAAAACGGGAAAGGGGAATCGGTTTTTAACTCGGAGTCGCCGCCTCCTATCTTTGCCGGGTATTTTGATGTTTCCTGGATGGAGGCGTCGCCGCAATCCACTAAGGCGACTTTCCGTGCGCCTTTTTTATTTTTTCCAAATCCAAACATAAATCCTTTTAGGAAATTTTTAGCGCGACGATCCGCTTTGGCAATTCTTTTTTTATTTTAGCCGGTTTCGGGCGCAATTTATTGAATAGGCGACGCCGATGAAAAATCGCTTAAGCAAAGCGGAAAAAATACGATAAAAATAAACAAACGGCGGACGCTTGTCCCTTAACGCAGAAACGCGCTGTTTTGTATTCGTAAACGCGCGTTTCATGGGTGGATTAACTCCGCCCTGTAGCGTCGGGGGACACCGCGGAGCGGGGGGCCTTGGTTTTTGCGGAGTCCCTCCAAAAAAGTGCCCGGTAGGGCGGAACGCCAGCGGTGAAGATTTTTTTTGAAACGTTTTGGCGCGTTCGCCGTCTAATTAACATTAAAGGAAAGAATTTATGGCAAAATCAATGGAATCAACTTGTCCCGACACCCTCCTCGAACGCCTTAAAGGCGGCGACGATGTCGCATTCGGAGAGTTGGTGAACACCCATTGGGACAAAATATACAATCGCGCCAACAGCCTGCTCGACAACAGGCAGGACGCCGAAGAGGTCGCCCAGGACACGTTTATAAGGGCGCGCAAGAGTATTGGCAATTTTAGGGGCGAATGCTCTTTGTCCACATGGCTGTACCATATAGCCACAAATCTGGCACACAACAAACATTGGTATTGGTGGAGGCGCAAGCGCGGAGAATCTATTTCCCTCGACACGCCCATCGGCGAAGAGGGCGATATGACTGTTTGCGACCTCATAGAAAGCGGCGGTCAGAATCCGGCCGAAAGCGCGGCCTATTCCGAATTTGCCGAGCTCCTCCCGAAGGCTATCGACTCGTTGCCCGCGAAATACGGCGAAGTTTTGAAACTGCGCAACGAGGAGGATTTAAGCTACGAGGAAATAGCCGTGCGTATGAATATCAGCGTGGGTACGGTAAAGAGCCGTTTGTCGAGGGCGCGCGAATATCTGAGGGAAGAGCTGGAAAAAATGCGGTAATGAAAATTTCCCGCGAGAGGTTTGACGAGATTGTTTCGGCGTATCTTGACGGAGAGGCGTCGCGGGAAGAGCTGGAACTTCTATCAAAATGCGTCCGCGGGGACCGCAGAATGGCAGAACTCTTTTACCGGGCGTGCAGAATACATGCGGCTACATGCGCCATGTACGGCAAAAAGGCGGTTTTCGGAGATCTCGATGGGGTGCGGTCGCCCTTCTTTGAGGCGAAGAAAACTTCAAGGGTGAGGGCGGCTATCGAATGGGCGGCGGTTGCGGCGCTGATGGCGCTGTGCGCGAGCTTCGTTTGGCTGGCAGTTCAAACGATGCCGCGGCACGAATCCGTTCCGGAGCGGGCGGCTTCGCAGCTTCCCCGTTGGATTAACGCTTCTCAAACCGTCATAGACGAACGCGTGGTGACCGAAAACGGCACGGTGTTCAGCGTTATACGGATAAAATCGAACGCGCCCGTGGGAATTACCGCCTACGGAGACGAAAATTAAACGGATTTTATGCCGTTAAAGCCGATCGGCGCATGTAAAACTCCGCGTTTTTAGCGTCTTTTCGTAATTTGGAGAATAAAAGTGAAAAAAGTCTTGCGCAGAATGGGGAAGGACTATTTACTTTCCCTTTTTTGATAATTTTATAACAATGAAAGCGACAATCAAAATCCAAGGAAAACAGGTTACCGTCAGCGAAGGGGACGTTCTTTCCGTCAACCGTTTCGCCGGTTCAAAGGCGGGCGACACGGTGGAAATCAAGGAAGTTCTCATGGTCGGCGATGGCGCCGACGCGAAGTTCGGCGCGCCTTATGTCGACGGGGCGAGCGTTTCCGTGAAAATCCTCGAAAACAAACGCGGTAAAAAAGTTGTGATTATAAAGAAAAAGCGCAGGAAAGGCTACCAGCGCAAGCAGGGCCACCGTCAGGAGCTTTCCGTGATCAAGGTTGAGGCCGTAAAAGCATAAGAAAGGAAATCTACAATGGCACATAAAAAAGGTCAGGGCAGCGCAAAGAACGGAAGAGACTCTCATGCGCAGCGCCTCGGAGTTAAGAAGTACGGCGACGAACGCGTGTTGGCCGGAAACATCATAATGCGGCAGTGCGGCACAAAAGTTCGTCCCGGCGAAAACGTGGGCTTGGGCAAAGACTACACGCTTTTTGCGCTTAAAGACGGCGTTGTGAAATGGGACGGCGCGCACCGCAAGGTTTCGGTTGAGGCCGCCGAATAGCCAGCTTTGTTTGATATTTTATAACCCTCCGGATTCGGAGGGTTTTTTTTGCGATGGAAAATGTGCTATATGGAATAAAGCGCGTCTTGGCGCGTTTGAAAGGCTTATGCATATTGGCTTTTGATGGCCGCTTGGGGGCATATGTTTGTTGAGGCAAAGCGGTTTTTCGCATAGAACCTTTTGCTTATGGATATATCGTTTTTAGAATTTTGTACTAAGACAAAAAATGGTTTTATTTCGTGCGATTTGCATGTGTATGGGAGATTCTGAGAGAAAAAATGTTAAATAGAACTTGACTTGCTTCATCGAAAGCGTACATTGCAAAACTTCAAAATCGCCAGAGTAGCTCAGCGGTAGAGCAGAGGACTCATAAGCCTTTGGTCGGTGGTTCAAATCCACTCTCTGGCACCATTTCAGGGCCCCTGATTCTTCAAGTTTCTGGGGCTTGTTTGTATGATAGTCTGGTCAACACCGAAGTCAGTGGGAGTTAATGGAAGACGCCGCATTGGACAATGACCCTCAATCTATAATTTTCAAAGTTTTTATAGCCGTAAGCCAGGCGTTGGATTAGCTTCATCTTGCGGTGGAAACCCTCGGTTATTCCGTTATTTTTTGTAAACCTCCACATCCTGATTATTGGCGCAAACCATTCGCTTATCGTCTCCGCCAATTTCCCAAACTCTGTCGGCGCCTCGTATCTCATTGTCTTCATCATTTCCTTTAACTTCTTTATGTTATCCCTGCATTGCCTTGCCGTCTGGCTCTTCTTGTTTAGCAACCCGCATAATCGTTCCTTAAATTCGTACGCAAGCTCGATTGCTGGATTTTCTCTAAAAAAACTTTTAAGTCGCTCTTTATCTTGCAGCTTTAACCTGTCTTTCCTTTTCCGCAATGGATAAGTAATCTTTCTATCCCACTTTACTTCTTCCTGCGCACTCTTGCAAAATTCCAT